>NZ_BBPI01000013.1 GCF_000787715.1 Sphingomonas parapaucimobilis NBRC 15100 | reverse complement strand
GTTCTTCGCCTTTCCTGACGAGGTCCGGCGGATCATCTACACCACGAATTCCATCGAGGCCCTGAACTCGAAGCTGCGCCGGGCCGTGCGCGCCCGCGGGCATTTCCCCAGCGACGAGGCCGCCGCCAAGCTGCTCTACCTCATCTTGAACCGCTCGGAGAAAGAGTGGAAGATGCCGCCCCGTGAGTGGACCATGGCAAAGGCCCAGTTCGCCGTCATCTTCGGCGAACGCTTTATCCGAGCCATGGCGGCGTAATGTTCAGCCGCCCGCCCACACACGAAATTCCTGACACTTCCTGCAATCTGCTATGGAAACCGGGTGTCGGAAGCGCTCGCTTCCCCTGCTGATGTCACTGCGCGGATCGCCGCGCTGGAGGCCTCGCTCGCCCGGGCCAATGCCGCACTCGCTGCCCGCGACCAGCTCATCGATACCCTGCGCGGATAGATCGCCCGGCTGCGGCGGATGCAGTTCGGTGCCTCGTCCGAGAAGCTCGGCCGCGAGATCGAGCAGCTCGAACTGGCGCTGGAGAAACCGGAAACGGAGCACGATGCGCCTGCGCTCGAGGTGGCCGACAGCGGCGCGGCCGGTGCCTGTCCGCAGTCTGCCGGAACATCTGCCGCGCGAGGAGGTCCTCCACGAACCAGCTTCAGGTACCTGCACCTGCCCGGACTGCGGCGGTGCGTTGCGCCCGCTTGGGTCCGATGCGCACGAGATGCTCGACATCGTGCCGGTGCGCTGGCGGGCCGTGCGCAACGTCCGCCCCAAATACAGCTGCCGGTCCCGTGAAAAGATTGTTTAGGCGCCCGTGCCGGTGAGCGCCATCGCGCGGGGCAAGGCGACCTTCGCGACGCTGGCGCACGTCGTCGTCTCCAAGTTCAACCACCATCCGCCGCTCTACCGCCAGGCCGAGATGATGGCGGCGCAAGGGCTCGACATCGACCGCTCGACGCTGGCGGGCTGGACCGGACAGGCCGCGGTGCTCCTCGACCCCATCGTCAGCCGCATCCGCGACGAGGTGCTCAAGGCCCACAAGATCCATGCCGAGCCTGCCCCGGCGAAGGCCGGGGACACGCCCGTGCCGGTGCTCGACCCCGGTCGGGGCAAGACGGCGACCGGGCGGTTATGTGTGTACGCGGCCGGAGACCAGGCGTCCGGCAGCCCGGCACCGCGTTCGACCTGGTATCGCTTCACGCCCGACCGAACCGCCGCGCACCTGCTGGCGCATCTCACCGGCTTCCGCGGTTTTCTCCAGGCCGATGCCTATGCCGGTTATGACGGACTGTATCGTGGTGGCGCCACCGAGGTCGCGTGCTGGGCGCATTTCCGGCGCAAGGTCTTCGATCTGCACGAGCGGTCGTCCACGCCGCTGACCACCGACATCCTTGGGCGGATCGGCGCGCTCTATGCCGTCGAGGCCGAGGTGCGCGGCCAACCGCCCGACGTGCGATGCCGGAGCCGGCAGGAGAAAAGCCGGCCGCTGCTCGATGCCTTGCGCGAGGTGCTCAACGCCGCCCTGCGTCGTCTGTCGCCTGGGTCCGACATGGCGAAGGCCATCGCCTATGGCACGAAGCGCTGGCCGGCGCTGTCGCGCTTCCTGGAGGACGGGCGTCTCGAGATCGACAACAACATCGCGGAGCGTGCGTTGCGCGGTGTGGCCGTCGGACGCCGCAACTGGTTGTTCGCCGGTTCTCGCGCAGGCGGCGAGCGCGCCGCGGCCATCTATACCGTCATCCAGACCCCGGCCTTCGCCGGGGCAGGCTCTGCAAGGCGAACGGCGTCGACCCGAAGGCCTATATCGCCGACGTTATCGCCAAAGTCGCAGGCGACTGGCCTGCCGGCCGCTGGGACGACATCATGCTCTGGAACTGGATGTCGCCGGCAGATCAGCCAACCGCGCAAGCCGCATAATCTGCGGTCTCCACGACGCGCTTACGCTGAGCGTGCCGCAAGCGGCGCATCTGAAAGCGGGGGAACAGCCATACGCCCTCCCTGGACCTTCGACTGCGTTCAGGCCGAACGGCGGTTTCTGGCAGCGCTACTCGTCACCCTGTTTTACCAAGCCTTCCCCGCCCTGGTTGTTCAAATGCAATCCTCGCACCCCAGAAGCAACGGGATGGACATGGCGATTACTATGTTCATCCCTCGGGGCGATCCATGACTCGATAATGCCAGAGGCCGATCGCGTTACGCCTTCAGACCCTTCGCCATGTTCAGATGCGCCGTCACGGTCGGGATCAAATCGCTTGCGAAGTTCTTGAGCGCCGGGGCGTCACCGATCGACGCATACCCTTTCAGCGACGTCGATTGCTCCAGCATGGCCCGCGGCTGTGCGTTGGGCGTCGCATCCGGCGTCATTCCGGTGGACAGCGTCTTCAGCTGCGCTCTCGAACCGCTGCCGACGCGAGGCGGTGACCCGCTCGACGACCTCGGCGGATGTGACGTCCGATATCCGCCGGGCGCGCGCTGCATCACCTCGGCGCGACTGTACGGCGTCGTTCGGGGATTCCTGTCAATATTCACTCGGTCGGCCCTCGCACGCCGACGTGGCGCAACATCGGTGCTGCCCGGCCACTCCGGACAAACACCCGCCTGAAATCTCTCCGCTGGAGCGAGGCTCAGCGTCCCCCATTCCCCGCCAGATAGCGGGCGATGGGGTCGATCATGTCCTTCGGGATGCGCCGTGCAATGACGGGCATCGTCGCGTGGCTCTTGCGCGCGTCGACGATATTCTTGTCGCCCTGCCAATGGCGCAGGCGCGCGGCGATATAGCTTGCCCGTTGTCCGGCGAGGACCGGATAGGGTTTGCCGGGTGTGTGACAGCTGACACAGGCGGGCAGCTGCTTGTCGGGTAGTCCGCGCTCGACGATCTGCGCCGCTGCCGCATCGCCCGCAGGTTGCGCACCCAGCCCCGGCATCGCGGCGAAGCGACGCGCGGCGGCCTCCATGTCGGCGGGCTCCATCCGCATCGCGACCTGCTGCATCACCGCACTCGACCGGGTGCCGTTGGCATAGCCCTTCAGCGCGGCGAGCAGATATTCGGGACTTTGGCCGCCCAGGATCGGAATGTCGGGCGCGCCGCGACCCCGGCCGTCCTTGCCATGGCACCCGGTACAATTGTCGGGATCGACGGCGGGTGAGGCTTCGGCGACCAGCGCGCGATATTGGGCGGGCGTCATGCCTGGCAGGCGGCGGACGAACGCGACCATGCGCCGCACCTCGTCCTGGCGGTCTTGCACGGCCCAGGCGGGCATGCCGGTATATTTGACGCCGTGCTGGAGGATCCAGAACAGCTGCTTGTCGGTCCATTCGCGCGCATTGACCGACAGGTCGGGCGCGGGCGGGGTGGCGGCCTGCATGACCGGCGCAGGCTTCTGCCCGGGCGCGCCGTGACAGACGGCGCAGCTATTGGCGAAATGCCCGGCCGCGCTCACCAGCCCGCTGGCGTCGGCGGGGTCCTTGGGGGCGGTGAAGGCGGCATGGGTGCGCACCGAATTGCGCATCGCCCAGTGGAGGAACCAGTCGGTGATCGCCCAATGCCCGCTGGAGGCGGCAAGGTTGATCATGCCCGACCAGGCCAGGCCCATGCCCAGCAGCGCCAGGCCGAGCAGAGCCGCCAGCGCCCGCTTCCAGGTGATGCGGATCGTCATGCGTGCGCTTCCTCTTTGGTCTGGAGCAGGCGCGCGAGCATCGCCAGCCCGCCGCACAGATAGGCGACGCCGCCGACCAGCAGCATCACGACGCCCGCCATCTGCTGATCCGCGAGCGCCCCCATGTCATGATGGCTGTAGAGCGGCCGCGGGGCGAGGCCGATCAGCGCGCCCAGCAGGGTCATATGCATCGAGGTGACGAGCAGGGCCGCGACCCCGGCGGCTCGGTGGCGTGGCGCGAGCACGGCGGCCCAGAGCAGCAGGCCGACCGCCAGGAAACTCATCTGTTCGGCGACCAGCCAGACCAGCCCATGGTCCGCCAGCCGCCGCAGCGCCGGGACATGGCAGCCCCAGACCACGACCGCCTCAACCATGGCGGCGGCCAGCGGGGTGGCGAGCCGGGGTAGACGAAGCGCCGGATCGAAACGTGTACCCTGAAGTCCCAGCGCGATCGGCGGCGCGGCGACCGCCACGGCGATCATGTGCGCGACCATATGCCCGGTCATGCCCCATGTGCTGAAGGCCCAGCCGACCGACAACAGGGCCACCCCCAGCATCAACCAGCTGCGCTTCATCGGCAATCGCCCAGCATCAGGACGGGCATGGCGGTGAAGATGACCGCGACGAAGCTCAAGCCCGCCAGCAGCATCGTCGAATAGGCCAGGAAGCGCAGCCGATCGATATCGGTGCCCTCGTTATGCGGCGGTGGATCGCCCGGCGTGCGGGACTGCTGCCACGCGATGACGCCCGAGGCGACGATGACGACCAGCGCGACGACCGTTCCGATCGCGAAGGCGGTGGGGAACAGCGCCCATTTCCCGATCCGCTCGCAAGAGATCGCGACCCAGAGATAGGAGAAGAGGAAATGCACCGCCCAGGTCGTGGGCGGCACGATCAGCGTCCACAGCGTGACGCGCAAGCTGTGCGCGCGTTTCAGCCAGCGCTTCACAGCCCCGTCTCCGGAAACAGGCCGATGGTCAGATAGGTGACGATCGCGGTCAAAGCGAAGAAATGCATATAGACGGTGATGTTGCGGATATCCGCGTCATGGGATGGCGTCATCTTGCCTGCGATGCTGCGCGCCAGCGTATAAAGCTGCATGATCGTCGCGATGGCGGCATGGACGACGGTCCAGACGACCAGCACCCAGACGATCGCCGGATAGACATTGGCCTCCGGGTCTAGCCCGTCCAGGCACCCGATCCCGGCGAACAGGCTGGCGATGGCGGTGGCGGCACCCGCGACGAGCAGCCCGCGCGCGGCATTGACCGAACCCCAGTGATGCACCTCGCGCGCGATCAGCGTGGCGGCCCAACTGGCCAGTGAAAGGCCCAGCGCGACCAGCGGTCCCCCGCTGCCCGACCCGTCAAAGCCTGCGCCGAAATCGGGATGGATGGTCCAGTAGAAATAATAGCCGAAGACTAGCCCCGAAAAGGCGGTGGCATCGGCCATCATCGTGATGAACATCGCCCACCAGCCGGGCGCGGCCGGGCCGGAGATATAGAGCGGCAGGCGCATGCCGTGCCCGATCGGCTTTTCGGGTTTTTCCGGAATCTCGGCGGTGTCCCACAGCCACCACAGGATGCAGCCGAGCGTCACCACACCGCCCAGCGCCGCGATCAGGTAGAGGTGATAGGTGGTCAGGATGAACACGCTGCCCAGCGCCACGGCGGTCAGCATCGGCTTGACGCTGGGGGTGCCCAGCCGGATCACTGAGACGGGTTTTGCGTCGAGAACGGAGGTGATGATCGTCTCGCGGCGGCCTTCCTCGGCATCGGGCAGGAAGAAGCGGCCTTCATCGACCTTGGCGACGAAATTCTTCTGGTCCCAGATCGGATAGCGGCTCTCGACCAGCGGCACCGATCGGATGCCCCAATCCTCGTCATCCGGGTGCGCCAGCCATTCCAGCGTGCCTGCATTCCACGGGTTGCGCGGCGACTTGGCGCGCGTCGGCGACAGCGCCAGATCGACGACCAGTACCAATACACCCGCCGCGAACATGTACGACCCGGCGGTGGAGGCCAGGTTCAACCAGCCGATGCCGAGTTCTTCCGGGTAGGTGAAGACGCGGCGCGGCATCCCCTCCAGCCCCGACAGATGCATCGGGAAGAAGGTCAGGTTGATGCCGACGAACATGATCCAGAAGGCGATGCGCCCCAACCGGTCGGATAGCTTCTTGCCGGTGATCAGCGGCCAGTAATAATAAAGCCCGCCGAACAGCGGCAGCAGCGTGCCGCCGATCAGCACATAATGCAGGTGCGCGACGATGAAATAGGTGTCGTGCGCCTGCCAGTCGAAGGGCGCGACCGCGACCATTACCCCGGTCAGCCCGCCGATGACGAACACCGCAAGGCTTCCCGACGCGTAGAGCAAAGGCGTCGACCATTTCACCTTGCCCGCCCAGAGCGTGGCGATGAAGGCGAAGATCTGCACGCCCGTCGGGATCGCGACGGCCTCCGAGGCGGCGGAGAAGAAGGCCAGGCTGATCTTGGGCAGGCCGGTCGCGAACATGTGGTGGACCCACAGCCCGAACGACAGGAAGGCGGTGCCGACAGCGGCCAGCACGATCCACGGATAGCCGAGCAGATGCCTTTGCGCGAAGGTCGGGATCATCATCGCGAACAGCGCGATGGAGGGCAGGAAGACGATATAGACTTCCGGGTGGCCGAAGATCCAGAACAGGTGCTGCCACAGCAGCGGATCGCCCCCGCGCGCGGCATCGAAGAACGGCCAGTTAAGCAGCCGCTCCATCTCGAACAACAGGTCGCCCGCGATCAGCGGCGGGAAGGCGAACAGGATCATCACCGCTACGACCAGGATATACCAGGCATAGAGCGGCATCAGGTTCAGCCGCATCCCCGGCGGACGGCATTTCAGCACGCCGACGATCAGCTCGACGGCGGCGGCCACCGACGATACCTCGATGAAGGACAGGCCCAGCATCCAGATATCGGCGCCAAGGCCCGACAGGTCGGTGCGGGTGGTGAGCGGCGGGTACATGAACCAGCCGCCATCGGGCGCGGCGTTGAAGAAGATCGAGCCGCCGACGAACACGCCGCCGATCAGGAAACTCCAGTAACCGAATGCCGATAGCCGCGGAAAGGGCAGGTCACGCGCGCCGAGCAGCTGGGGCAGCAGGATGATCGATACCGCCTCGAACATCGGCACGGCGAACAGGAACATCATCATCGAGCCGTGCAGCGTGAACAGCTGGTTGAAGGTGTTCGCCGAGACGAGGTCGTTGTCCGGCACCGCCAGCTGGGTGCGCATGATGAGCGCCAGCACGCCCGCGAACAGCATGAAGCCGAACGCGGTCAGCGTGTACCAGACGCCGACCCGGTTGTTATTGGTGTCGGTCCAGCGCAGGAACAGGCCGCTGGGTGGTTTCCACACCGCGCGCAGCCGGTCTTCCTGGGCGGCGCGAAGCTGGGGATCGTCCTGCGCGTGGAGGCTCATTTCAGGCCCTGAAGATAGCGGGCGAGGGCTACGCCCTCGTCATCCGACAATTGGGGGAAGGACGGCATCCGCACGCCGGGCTTGGTCTTTTCGGGGTGGCGGATGAAGGCGGCGACGTTCGCTTCCGTCATTGGCAGGATGCCCGCCGCCAGCGTCCGGCGCGATCCGAAATGGGTCAGGTCGGGACCGATCCTGCTGGGCGCGTTGACGCCCGCAATGCCGTGGCAGCCGCCGCATCCGTTTTCGGCGAACAGGCGCGCCCCGGCCGCGTCGCCCGGCCGGGCGGGGCGGGCCTGTTCGGCCAGCCACGCGTCGAAGGCGGCGGGCGGCATGGCGATGACGTCGAACGCCATCAGCGCATGGGACAGTCCGCAAAACTCGGCGCACTGCCCGCGATAGCGGCCGGGCTTGTCGGCGCGCACGACCAGGCTGTTGATGCGGCCGGGGATCATGTCCATCTTGCCCGCCAGCCCCGGTATCCAGAAGCTGTGGACCACATCGCCGCCGCTCAGGCGAAAGGCGACGGTGCGGCCGGTCGGGATGCGGATCTCATTGGCGCTCAGCACCGGCGGACGGCCCGGCGGCGCATAGGCGACGCGCCACCAGAATTGCTCGCCATCCACCGCGATGGTCAGGTCGGCGGGCGAGGCCGGGCGAGGGCGCATATAGGGCAGCGAATAGGCGAGCAGCCCGAGCAGGACGACGGTCGGGATGATTCCGCCCAGCCACAGGACGATCCGCATCCCCTTGCGATGGTCGATCGATCCTTCGGGCGCGCGGACGGCATGGCGCATCAGCAGCGCGACGCCGCCTGCGATCACCACCGCGCCGACCAGCATGATGATGAAAAGATGCCGAATATCGGCCGCATCCGCGCCGAACGGCGCCAGCGTGGATTGATGCGTGTTGCATCCCGCCAGCAAACCGGCCGTCACGATCGAAATGGCGCTGATCTTCCCCCGCATCGCCCCCAAACGTTTCGATGGCGAATTAGTTCATGTTAATTTCATCTGGAGTTCATGTTGGGAGGTGTCAGTCGGCGTTACGGCGCCACACTTCCCCCGCCAGCAGGGTCGCAAAGCCCAGCCATGCCGCCAGCGGCATGACGCTGACCGAGGCCGGGCGGTCGACTTTCCAGGCGGTGGCGGCCAGCGCGGCGGTGCCGGCCGCCATGGCTCCGGCGGCGGCGGTGCTGGCCCCGGTGCGGCGTTCGCGGAAGAACAGCTCGGTCCAGCCGCCGATCATCGCGCTGTTGCCCAGCCACAGCGCCACCGAGGCATTGCGCGCGGGGGAGGCGGGCTGGCGCAACAGGCGATAGCCGCCGACCGCCGCCAGCGTCTCCAGCACGGGCCAGACCGCGCCGAAGACCTGGTCGGGCGGGGTGAAACCGGGCTTGTCGAGGTGGCGATACCAGCGGCGGATGCGCGGGTGCGACGGATCGGGGGCGTTGCGCCGCCCGATCAGCGCGCTCAGCCCCAGCACGCCCGCCGCGATGCCACCCGCCGCCAGCGGCGATAATCCCTTGTTCTTCATGGCCGTCATCCTTTCCGAATGTCGGGGGGATAACGGCCTTCGCTCAACCCTGTTCAATCGCGATGCGATGGCGGCCCCACAGCAGGGCTCGGTCCAGCAGGCCGATGACGATCAGCGACAGACCGAACAGCGGCAATGCGATCGCCGCCGCCACCAGCGACAGAAGCAGCCCGCCGACCCGTGCCCCGGACAGCGCAGGCGGTGCGCCGATCCGTCCGGCGGGGCGGCGCTTCCACCACATGGCGACGCCACTGAACGTCAGGACCCAGATGGCGATGCAGGGGATCAGCATCAGCAACTGGTTCGCACGGCCGAAATAATTGCCCATGTGAAGCTGGACGCCCGACTCCACCGCGCGACCGATAATGCCATATTCGGCATAACGCACCTCCGGTCCGATCGGCCGGAAGCTGTAGCGGTCGATATACAGCGTCTTCTGCCCCGCCGGTCGTTCGGGATAGGTGAAGACGGTATAGACCCCGTTCGCGCCCTTGGGCAGGAACAGGCGGTAGCTGCCCGACCAGCCATGCGCGCGCAGAATGGCGGTCACCCGGTCGGTGCCGCGAATGACCGCCGGGTCGCGGGTCATGCCGGGCGTCTCGGGGCCGTGATCGGCATGCTCGCCGTCCATGGCGGGCATGGCGGCGTGCGGCCTTCTGGATTGGGGAAGGGGCGCATCCTCCAGCGTCCAGGGCGCATCGCCCAGCGCGGCCTTCATCGGCACGCTATGGGGTATGTTGTACTGGCGGAAGGAAGGGGGATAGCCAACGCCCAGGGTTGCTCCGACCCGGTGGATCAACGGCCCGCTGACCCCCGCCCAGGGCAGGCCGGTGACGATCAGGAAACCGATCAGCGCCACGGTCCACACTCCGACCGGGCCATGCAGGTCTCTCCAGAAGCGCCGTCCCCGCCCGCTCCTTCGCGGCCAGAGCGTCCCCGCCGCCGTGAACCGGCCGCGTGGCCACCACAGGATGACGCCGGTGACGAGCAGGACCAGCGCCCAGCTGACGGCCAGCTCGACCAGCCGTTCGCCGAACACGCCCATCAGTATCGAACGGTGCATGGCATCCGCCCAGCCGACCAGCGTGCGGTCATAGACGACGCTGCCCAGAACCCGGCCCGTGCCGGGATCGACCGCGACGCGGCGCGGCGGCCCCCCGGTCGGCTGGACGAAGACCACCGCCGGGCGGTTGGCGGTGTCGGGCATGTCGACCCGTGACGCGCTCCCTGGATAGGCGGTGAGTGCGGCCTCGATCATCCGCGACATCGGCACGTTCGTGTCGTGCGGTGCGACGAAGCGAAGCTCTGGATAGATGGCATCGTTCAACTCGTCGTTGAACAGGTAGAGCGCGCCGGTCAGGCTCAGCATCAGCAGGATCGGCGCGACGAGCAGCCCGGCCCAGAAATGCCAGCGCCAGATGGTTCGGTGAAAGGCGGCGGAGGCGTTTGGCCGGACAGGGACTCGTCCGGCACCGAAAGGATAAAGCGGCATGAAAATGCTTTCGACCAACCCCCGCCGGGACGGGGGCAGCATCATGGAAACGTCGCCAGCCAAGGGCAGGACGTCGGATGAGACGGGTCAGGAAAGCGCGGGAGGTCCCCGCAAGGGCGGCCGCAGATAGGGCGCGGCGACGGAGCGGGGCAGGACCGGCATGGCCGACCCGATCGCCATGACGAAGGCGACGAGCAGGGCGAGCTGGATCGGATCGGTCGCCGCCAGACCGGGGGCCGACAGCCCGGCAAAGCCGCAGGGTATGTCGCGGCCATGATCCGGGTCCGAATGCCCGGAACCGTGGCCGCTCCGGTCATGGCTCATGGTGGCATGGTCCATCGCCATGGCCCCGCCATGCGCCACCGGGACCGGGTCGGGGGCTGGCGCGCTGCCCGGGCACAGGATGATCGTCGCCCGACCATCGACCTGCCCGATCATATAGCCCGCCGGGATCATCAGCTTGAGCAACAGCGCGGCCGCGCAGATCAGCACGGCCAGGTGGCGTTGCGCGAACAGGCTGCGGATCGCCGTCACGGGAATGGGGTAATCGAGCGGACCGCCCATGTCACTCGGACAGATCAACCCAGGGGCAAAATGGCCGGCCCGGCGCCCCGGGCGACCTTGAAGCCGGAACTCAGGGGGCAAACATGCAGGTCGGCTCGCCCCTCTTTCCGTCCCTTGCGAGGGAGGAACAAGGCGAATGTCGATCCGCCATGACGTCTTGCCCCGTCCATTCTCAACGCTGGCGCTGGACCGCACTCTGTTGCAGGGTTGCACGATGGTACACTCTCCCGCCTTTGCTTTTCTCAACGGCGTATCGGGCCGTATCGTCGATGAGATGATCGCCTTCGACTGGACGACGACCAGCCTCGGGGCGCCCGACACATGGCCCGCCGCGTTGAAGGCGCAGATCGCGACGATGATCGCGTGCCCGGTGCCCATGTATCTGGTCTGGGGGCCGGAGCTCGTGTCCTTCTATAACGATGCCTATCGCCCGATGCTGGGCTATCGCGCGGCGACCGCGATGGGGATGCCCTTTCGTATCCTGTGGGGCAGCATCTGGGACGATATCGCGCCCCTTGTCGAGGTCGCGCTGTCGGGCAAGGTCGCGCAGGTCACCGACATGCGGCTCGACCTGGCGCGCCAGGGCAAGCCCGAAGAGGCCTATTGGTCCTTTTCCTATTCGCCGGTCTTTGACGATCGGGGGCAGATCGCCGGTATGATCTGCGTCACCGGCGAGACGACCGCGCGGGTATTGGCCGAGCGGCACCAGCGGGAAGCGGACGAGCGGCTGGAACTGGCCCTCGGCTCGGGCGCGCATGTCGGCATGTGGGACTGGGACGTGACGAACGATTCGATCCGTTCGGACCCGCGCTTTGCGACCATATACGGGGTCGATCCCGCGGCGGCCGAGAAGGGCTTGCCGATCGCCGAGTTCTTCCGGGGCATCCACCCCGATGACCGAGAGCGCGTGAAACGCGAAGTGGCGGAGGCGATGACCGGACTGGGGGAGGGCACAGGCGATGCCGCAGGCCGCTTCGCCTCCGAATATCGATTGGTCCAGGCCGATGGCACCATTCACTGGGTGTCGGCGCGGGGCCGCTGCATCGCCGACGAGCATGGGCGTTGCGTGCGTTTTCCGGGCGTCAGCTTCGACATCACCGACCGCGTCCGCGCCGAACAGCAATTGCGCGAGAGCGAGGCGCGAGCCCGGCTGAATGCCGAGCGGGTGCAGCTGGCCCAGGAGGCCGGGGCGATCATCGGCACCTGGTTCTGGGATCTGGTGACCAATCGCTTCACCTGCGACGAGCCGTTCGCGCGCCATTTCGGACTGGACCCCGCACGGGGGCATGAGGGGGTGGAGCTGGAGCAGGTGGCCGATCTGGTCCATCCCGACGACCGTGCCGGTCTGTCGGAGGCAGTGCAGGAGGCGATTGCGCGGGGCGGTCCCTATGCGCACCAATATCGCGTTCGGCGCCATGACGGCCATTACCATTGGCTGGAAGCCATTGGTCGGGTCGATCACTCCGCCGACGGTACGCCGATCCAGTTTCCCGGCGTCCTGATCGATGTCGGCGTGCGCCGCGCGCTGGAGGTCGAGCGCGACACCGCCATCGCCGAACTCCGCGCGCTGACCGACCAGCTGGAACAGCGTGTCGCCGACCGCACCGCGGAACTGATGCGCGCCGAGGAGGCGCTGCGCCAGAGCCAGAAGATGGAGGCGGTAGGCCAGCTGACCGGCGGCCTGGCGCATGACTTCAACAATCTGCTCGCCGGGATTTCGGGGTCGCTGGAACTGATGGCGTTGCGGCTGGCGCAGGGGCGGGTGAGCGACGTCGACCGCTATATGGATGCGGCGCAGGGTGCGACGCGGCGTGCGGCGGCGCTGACCCACCGGCTGCTCGCCTTTTCCCGGCGGCAGACGCTGGCCCCCAAGCCGACCGATATCGCCGCGCTGGTCGCCGGGATGACCGACCTGATCCGCCGTACCGTCGGGCCGGGTATCACGGTGGAGACGCAAGGCGCGGACGACCTGTGGACCGTGCTGGTCGACGCGCCGCAGCTGGAGAATGCGCTGCTGAACCTGTGCATCAACGCCCGCGACGCGATGCCGGACGGCGGGCGGATCGCGATCGAGATGGTCAATCGCCGCCTGGACCGCGACAATGCCCGCTTCGCCGACATACCGGACGGCGAATATCTGGCGCTGTGCGTCACCGATACCGGCACGGGCATGACGCCGGAGGTGATCGAAAAGGCGTTCGACCCCTTCTTCACCACCAAGCCGCTGGGGCAGGGGACCGGGCTGGGGCTGAGCATGATCTATGGCTTTGCGCAGCAGTCCGGCGGGCAGGTGCGCATCCGTTCGGCACCCGGCGAGGGAACGACGGTATTCCTGTATCTGCCCCGTCATCACGGCCCCGCCGAGTTGGAAGGTGACAATGCCGTCGGTGCCCCGGCCAACGCATCGGGGGCGGGCGAAACCGTGCTGGTCGTCGATGACGAGGCGACCGTGCGGATGATGGTCGCCGATGTGCTGCGCGACATGGGGTATCGGGTGATCGAGGCGGCGGACAGCGTCGAAGGGATGGCCGTGCTGCGATCGCCCGAGCGTATCAACCTGCTCGTGACCGATGTCGGCCTGCCCGGCGGCATGAACGGGCGACAACTGGCCGAGGCGGCACGGGAATTGCGACATGAATTGAATGTCATGTTCGTCACGGGCTATGCCGAGAATGCGGTGCTGAACAGCGGGCATCTGTCGCCGGGTATGCAATTGCTGACCAAGCCCTTCACGGTGGATGCGCTGGTCATGGGGATTCAGGCGGCAATGGGCGCGGGGGCGCGGCGGTACGAACCCCACGCGTCCTGATCCGTTCGGCGGCGATGGCCCCCGGCACCGCGGTTCTGCGTAATGCTTGGGAGTTTCACGATGTTCATGACCGGCCGCCTGGCTTTCTCGACAATGGCCCTTATGCTCTTCGGCGTTCCGGCCGCCGCCCAGACCGGCCCCGAGATCCCGGAGCCGATGGTGTTCGACATGATCCGTCCGCTGACCGCGAGGGCGGGCGAGATCGAGGTCAACACGCTGGCCCAGCGCGACCTGACCGGCCCGCGCCGTGAACTGGAATGGGCGCCGGAGGTCGAACTGGCGGTGGCGGACGGCTTCGCGGTCGAGCTGGAATTGCCGCTCATCAATTCGCGCGTCGTCCAGTACAAGATGGGGCTTCAGAAGCGGCTGGGCACCTTTCGGGGCGGGCGCAGCGTTCACGGCGTCCAGTATCTGGGGCTGCACGACCGCGAGGAAGGTGGCTGGACCTCGACCCTGTTATGGCTGCTCGGCAATCGTTTCGGCGAGCGGTGGAGCACCATGACGATGCTTGGCGTCGGCGACGTCACCCTGCGCGAGGGCAACGAGACCGGGACGATCATCAACCATTCGACCTTCTACGACGTGAATCCGGATACGGTGCTGGGCCTGGAACTGAACCGGCAAAATGGGCAGGGTGCCTATTGGCTGCTGATGCCGCAGGTCCACCGCGCGATCGGCAAGCTGGGGGTGCAGGGCGGCGTCGGCGCGGAAAAGGCACGCGGGGAGCGGTTCCGGCCGCGTTTGGGCTTGCGCCTGATCCGCGAGCTGTGATGGAAACGCGACCAAGGACGTCGGGCCATATGGGAGACACTCGATGACGATCGCGCTGATCTGCCTCGATGCGGACGATACGCTCTGGCACAATATGCGGCACTTCGCGGCAACCGAGGAAGCGCTGGTCGGCCTGCTCGCCCCCTTTGCCGAGGCACGGGTGGCCCGCGCCACGCTGGAGGCGTGCGAGGCGCGCAACCTGCGGCTCTATGGCTATGGGGCCAAGGGCTTCACCCTGTCGATGATCGAGACGGCGGTGGAACTGGCGGGGCCGGCCCTGCCCACCGACCTGATCGCACGGGTGCTGGAGGCGGGGCGGCAATTGCTGGCGCATCCGGTCGAACTGCTCGACGGCATTGCCGACACGATCGAGGCGTTGCGCGAGCGGGGAAAGCTGGTGCTGGTGACGAAGGGCGACCTGCTGCATCAGGAGGCGAAGCTGGCGGCATCCGGGCTGGGTTCGCATTTCGATGACGTGGCGATCGTCAGCGACAAGACGCCCGATACTTTCCGGGGCATCTTCGCCCGCCACGGCGTCGCGCCGGAGCAGGGGGTGATGGCGGGGGACTCGATGCGCTCCGACGTGCTGCCCGCACTCAAGGCAGGGGCCTGGGCCGCCTATATCCCGCAACCGCTGGCGTGGAGCCATGAGGCGGGCGAAACGCCGGTCGACCATCCCCGCTTCCGCCAGTTGGAGCGACTGGGCGACCTGCCCGAGTGGATCGATATGATCGACCAGTAAAATCCCGCACAGATGCGTACCCCCGCCTGCGCGGGGGTACGGCGCGGCGCGCGATCAGCCCGGATCGCTTTCCTCGCCCACCACTACGCCGGACACCGTTTCCCCGCCGCCATGGGCAAAGCCGTTGCGGTGGATGCGCACGCCCGCCGTCGATACCGGCGTTGGTTTCGCATCGGGAGTTCCGGCCCCGGCTCCGATCGTCGCCTCGGCCCGCTTCTCGCCGCGATGGATGGTCACGCCGTACATCGCCTCGGCCATCGGCGCGGCGGCGGGGTTCGGGACAGCGGCGGGGACGGGGATGTTCGGCTCGACCCCCGCATAATCCTGGCGGAAGGACAGGTCGCGCTCCAGTGCCCCGCGCCAGCGATAGAAGATATGCGTGCCGACCGAGCCGATCCGGCTGAGGCTGGAGGCCCACCAGGGCAGCACGTAATTCGCATGGTAGAAGGTTGCCGCCCCCACCGGTGCATAGACCAGCCCGGCCAGCGCGGCCTGCGCCACGGCGGCGGCGCGGGTCCAGGCGGCGGGGTCGCGGGGCAGCAGCATCGATCCGTCGCAAGTGAAGCTGAACTGGCAGCCGGTCGACCGTTCCGACCCCTGATAGACGACGCCGCAAATGCTCTTGGGGAAGGCCCGGTCGCGGACGCGGTTCAGCACGACCTGCGCCACCGCGCGCTGTCCCTCGACCGGCTCGGAGCGGGCCTCGTAATAGATGGCGGCGGTCAGGCACTCGGCGGCGCGGGCCGCGTCGGTCGCGGTCCGGGCGATGCCGCTGAAGGCAGGAGCGGCGGCCATTTCGATGGGGGTATTGCCGCTGATCGCCTCGGGCAGGTCGGTGTCGGGCACATCGAGGGCAAGCTGGCGGAGCAGGGTCCGCGCGGTCGGCGGCGGCACGTCCAGCGTCAGATGCGCCGAACGTTCGCGGACGGGGGTGCAGGAGGTGGCAACCCCAAGGCTCGCCACCAACATCAACCAGCGCAGCACGATATCCGCTTCCCAACCCATGGCCCCATGCGCCGCTGTAGCGGTCAGGGGTTAGGAAGCAGTTAAGTGTACGTCATCCTCCCCTGCACGGTGAGGATATTCATCAAAAACGCGCACCCAGCTCCACGCCGTAGAAGCGCGGTTCGCCTGCGATATAAGTCGGGGTGCCGAAGGTGCCGCCGGTATTGCCCGCATCGATCAGATAGCGCTTGTTGGTCAGGTTGCGTGCGAAACCGCCGACATGGAAACGACCCTGGTCGCCGAACTCCACGCCTGCGCGCAGATTGACCAGCGTATAGCCGCCCTGCGAGATCGCCTCGCTGTTCGGCAGCTCGAAATACACTTTCGAGCGATAGGTGGCGCTGGGCGTCGCATAGAAGGTCGCCGAGGTGCCCAGCGGGATGCGCACGTTCGCGCCGCCCGACGCAGTGGTGTCGGGCTGGAGGCGGAAGCGGTTGCCCGCAAAGACGCCGTTCGACGGATCATCGCCGATGCCGCCATCGATATAGGCGAAGGTGCCGAACAGGCTGAGCCAGCGATGCACCGCGACATTGGCCTCCAGCTCGACACCCAGATTGTTGGCCGATCCGGCGCTGCGCGTCACGGCCAGGCCGTTCTCGTACACCGAGACCTGGAAACCCTTGTACCGCTGGTAGAAGACGGAGGCCGCGCCCGAGAAGGGGCCGACCCGCCCCTTGATACCGCCCTCGTAATTCCAGACATTTTCCGCCGGAATGATCTGAAGCCGGGGGATCGCGCCCGAATTGGCGACGCTCAGCGGCACGATACGCTGGGCGTCGAGCTGCACCACCGGCGAGCGGCGACCCTTGCTGACCGTCGCATAGAGGTTCACGTCGTCGCTCAGCCGATAGAGCGCGTTGAAACGCGGCAGGATGGCGGCATAGCTGCGCTGCGCCTCGAACAACTGGCCCTTGGTATTGGCTGCGCCGAGCAGGCTGGTGAAAACGCCCGCACCCGCGAGCAGGCGGCTGTCGGGCATGACGTTGCTATAGCCCGACTTGCGATCCTCGATCAGGACGCGGGCACCGGCGGTCAGCTCCAGCGCGGGGGTCGGCAGCCAGGTCGCGTCGGCGAACACCGAATAGGTATTGTTGCGCCCGTAATTGGCGAAGCTGGCGCTGTAGGGCAGCACCATCGCCGCGCCGCGCGACAGGAGCGCGGTGGCGCGGGTCGCCGGGATGCTGCCGTTGGCGGCGACACAGGCGGTGCCGGTCGGCAGCCCCGCGCCGTTCAGAAGCTGGCGGACGGGAGCGAAGAGCGGGGTGACGGAACAGGCGAGATAGGTGCCTTCCTCCGTCGAGAAGGGCACGCGCTGCTGGCCGTTCTCGAAAAAGGCGTTCCAGCCGAACGCGGCGCGGTAATGCGTGCCGTCGAAGGCGAAGCGGCTTTCATGGCTCCACTGGTCGCCACGCGCGTCTTCGGCGAACTCCAGATACCAGGCGGGGCCGCCGTCCGCGTCGAAGATCTCGAGCGCGTCGAACCGGCGATAGCCGTTGACCGTGGTGAAGGTGATGCCCGGCGCGACATCGACCGCGACCGTCAGGTTCGCGTCATAGACGTTGCGCGTCAGCCCCAGCTTGCGCTTGCCCAGCACCTCGGCCGAGAGGGGCGAGCCCGACAGTTCGGCATAGCCGTAATCGCCGGTCTGGCCGCCGGTGGGGGCGAAGACGCGGCTCTTGAAGGCGGTGCCGGGATTGCGCTGTCCGTCATAGGTCAGCACCAGATCGGCGGTGAGCGACGAGTTGGGCGTCCAGCGCAGCGACCCGCGAACGCCCCGCTGGTCCTGACCGTTCAGGTCGTCCTGGTCGATACGGCCCTGGTTCTGGTTCGCGACCTTGGGATCGCCCGCGATGTTGCGGACATAGCCGTCGCGATATTTATACGCGAAGGCGATCCGTCCGGCGAGCGTGTCGTTGCCCGCGTTCAGATAGCCCGACACCTGGGTGCGGTTGAAATTGCCATAGGAGGCCAGGATGCCGCCCTCGGTCCCGGCGCGCGGTTTGGCCGAGATGATGCTGATCGCGCCGACGGCGGCGGCGGTGCCGAACAGCGTCGCCTGCGGCCCCTTCACCACCTCGATCCGCTCGATATCGTACAGGTCCTGATAGGCGCCGCGCGTCCGGCTGATGTCCACGCCATTATAATAGAGCGTGACGCGCGCACCCTGCTGCGCCGAGCCGGAGTCCGAGGTGATGCCCCGGATCACGAAGCCGGGATTGTTCGCGCTCTGCTCCTGGATCTGGAGGCCGGGAATATATTGCGCGACCTCGGAGAGCGAGTTGACGCCCAGATCGGCCATGCGGGCGCCGGTGACGGCGGTGACGGTGACGGGCACGTCCTCGATCCGCTGCTCGCGCTTCTGCGCGGTGACGATCACATCGGGATTGTCATCCGCATCGCGTGCGTCCTGCTGCGGCTGGACCATCGCCTGTGCCGTCGCCGCCTGGATGAAGGCGGCCTGAGACAGGCCTGCCAGCAGCACAGCCGCGCTGATGCGGCCGATCGTCGAATTCATGTTTGCCCCCCGGATATACCCCGTTTCGGCGCGCTTAAGGGCAAGGGATTACCAGCCGGTGTCCACGGCATGTCATTTCGATGACAAGCGATGTTGTCGTCGAACCGTCACGGCTCCGCCATCGGACTGTCGCGCGCCGCGCCTAGCCGTGCGGCCTGAAAGGACCGACATGATGACGATGATGAACCGACGCCGGGCGATGGCGCTGATGGGAAGCGGGGCCGGCCTGGCCCTGCCGACGACGCTGGTCGAGGCGGCGGCTCCGGCGGTACGGTTCGATCATGGCGTGGCCAGCGGCGATCCCTCGCCCGTCGGCGCGATTCTGTGGACCCGCGCGACGCCGACGCAAGGGCAGGGGGGCGACATTGCCCTGACCTGGCATGTCGCACCGATCGGCGGCGCGGATGCGGTGGGCCTCCACACCGGCCGGGTCGCGGCGCGCGCGGCACGCGACTTCACCGCCAAGGTCGAGGTGGCGGGGCTGCAACCGGGGCGCGACTATCGTTACTGGTTCGAGACGGCGGGCGGCCAGCGTTCGCCCGAGGGGCGCTTCCGCACCCTGCCGCGCGGGCGGGTCGAGGAACTGGCGCTGGCGGTGGTGTCGTGCCAGCTCTATCCCGGCGGCCTGTTCAACGCCTATGACGCGATCGCCCGGACCGAGCGGCTCGACGCGGTGGTCCATCTGGGCGACTATATCTATGAATATGGCGCGGACGGCTATGGCACGAAGATCGGGCATCAGCTGAACCGACTTCCCGAGCCCGCGCACGAGATCGTGACGCTGGCCGATTATCGCCAGCGCCATGCCCAGGTGAAGCGCGATCCCGACATGCAGGCCGCGCACGCCCGCGCCGCCTTCATCTGCGTCTGGGACGATCACGAGGTCGCCAATGACGACTGGATCGGCGGCGCGGAAAACCACCAGCCCGCGACCGAAGGCGATTGGGGCAAGCGCAAGGCGGCGGCGATGCAGGCCTATTTCGAATGGATGCCGATCCGCGACCCCCGGCCCGGCCAGCCGTGGGAGGCGATCAACCGCAGCTTCGATTTCGGCGATCTCGCGACGCTGGTGATGCTGGAAACGCGGCTGCTCGCCCGCTCGAAGCAGGTGGCGGCGGCCAAGGGCGAAGCGCCCCAGCCCGACGAATATGCCGCGATGCTGGCCGAGCGCGCGCGGCCCGATCGCGAATTGCTGGGCGCGGGCCAGCTCGACTGGATCGAGCGGACGCTGCGCGCCTCGGTCAAGGCGGGGACGCCGTGGCAGGTCATCGGCAATCAGGTGGTGATGGCGCGGATCGACGGTCCCGATCTGGAAAAGCAGATGGGGCCGCAGGGCTATGCGAAGCTGACCGAGCGGCTGTCGGAGGGCGAGCGACGTCAGCTGGGCGAGGCGCAGGCGTCGTATCGCGCGGGCCTGCCGCTCAATTTCGACAGCTGGGACGGGTATCCCGCGGCGCGCGAACGGCTTTATGCGGCGTTCCAGCGGGCGGGTTCGCGTCCGGTCGTCGTCTCGGGCGACAGCCATGCCGCCTGGGCCAACGACCTGTACGATACGAACGGCAAGCTGGTCGCGGCGGAGTTTGCGGGTACGTCCGTCACCAGCCCGTCCTGGGGCGACCTGATGCCCGGCATCGGACGCGAGATCGCGGCGGCCAATCCGAAGGTCGTCCGTTTCTGCGACCAGGACGACAAGGGCTATCTGTACCTGACGCTGACCCGCGATACCGCCACCGCGCGCTACATGACGGTATCGACGGTGCTGGCCAAGCCCTATGCGCTGGGCTGTGCCGCCGTGTGGCGGACGCGCAAGGGGGCCGACACGCCGATCGAAGCGATCACCGCCTGACCCCTGTCCACCCCTCTTCGGTTATGGCCAATCGACATTCATGCTTCCCTCTTCCCTGGAAAGGGGAGAGGGTTAGCGGAGCTTGCCAGCTCTGCTGGCTAGCGAAGCTTGGGTGAGGGGTTGAGCGAGCCTCCGGCTCGCGCGCTCGCATGGCGAGCGCTTCACCCCTCACCCAGTTCCGGCTAAGCCTTTGCTACGCAAATACCAAGTCTGCGCAACCCCCTCCCCTCCAAGAGGGGAGAGGGGAAGAAGAGCATATCTGACTGTCGATTGGCTTTAGTCGGCGGGGGAGGGGGAGGGGGCGTGGCGCACCGCCGTCTCGACATGCGCGACCAGCGCGGCATCGTCATGGTCCAGATAATGGCCGCCGGGCAGGGCGACGACGCGGACATTGGCCTGCGGTTTCAGCAGCGGGCACAGGCTGTCGGGTTCGCGCACGCCGTAGATGCAGGTCATCGGCACCCAGTCGATCTGTCGCGCGGTCGTGACGCCCAGGTTGTCGGGTTTGCCCATATAGGCCAGTCCCGAGGGATCGGAGCGGAAAAAGGCCGTCTCGCCCGGCACCACCAGGACGACCGCCGAAATGGGCGCGCGCAGATCGGCGGGCAGATGCGCCAGCCCCGTCTGGAGCATGTCCGAGCCATAGGACTGGCCGAGCAGCACCAGCTTCCGTTCGCCCCTTTCGGCCTCGGCCCGGCGGATGAGGTCGGCGATCACCGCATCCACCTGCGCGGCGGTGCGTCGCTTGCGGAACAGCACCGGCGAATTGACGCCGAGCACCTCGATCCCGTCTTCGCTCAGCGCCCGCGCGATCACCCCGCCCATGCCGTAGCGCAGGCCCATGTCGCCCGACAGCGACAGGACCAGGGTCGGTCGGACCTTGCCCTTGGCGGGGAAGCGGGTGAACGGGTCCTTGTCGAAATAACTGCCCGAATAGAGAAGGATGGCGGCAGCCACGGCAAGCAGCACCAGCAATGTGCCAAGAATATGGAGCCACCGCGATCGCAGGCGGGCGAGAAGATCGGCCATGACATGTCCTAATGCCGGCCAGCGATCATTGTCACGTTCCACATGAAGGAGAGGCGGGGGGCATCATGAAATATCTGTAATGTTGCGATCACGCGCTCTATGCCCGTGATCTGTCATCGGCTTTGCGATGGAAACGTGGGCTTAAGCGGTCGGGGGATACTGGGGCCGCCGCCAGCATACACGTATTGGACCAAGGATCGACACCGTTGAGCAACCCGATCTTCTTTGACCCGACGGGCCGTCGGGGCACCTGGGCACGGCGCGCCGTCGCGGTGACGATCCTGGCGGTGGTGGTCGCCGCCATCGCCTTTGCCACGACCTTGGTGGCGGTGCCCAATTCGGGCGTGCTGCCGCTGCCCTTCGCGCGGCGGCAGGCAATGACGCTGGAGCCGACCGCGCAGCTGAAGGGGCGGCGCGGCGAATGGCTGCCCCGCAAGTCGGTGGCGCAGGACCATACGCCGCTGACCATCGCCTTCTACACGCCGGGCAACGACTCCGCCCTGGCCTCGCTCCACGCGCATATGGGGCAGATCGACTGGCTGGTGCCCAGCCTGATGAACGTGGCTGGCCCCAAGGGCCAGCTGACCATCGGCAACGACCCCAAGCTCGCCACCCTGTTGTCACGCGCCGCCAGGCCGCCGCGCCTGCTGCCGATGGTGCAGAACCTGTCCGACGACGAGTGGGACGGCCAGACGATCGCGCGGATCATCGCCAGCCCGGCGGCGTCCGAAAAACTGGCGACCCAGCTCGGCCAGTCGGTGACGGTCAACCGCCAGTCGGGTCTGGTCATCGACTTCGAGAACCTGCCCGCCAGTGCGATGGCGGGCTATCCCCGGCTGCTCCAGCGGATCAAGGCGCATCTGCCCAAGGGCACCGTGCTGGCCGTCACCGTTCCCGCCGAGGACGAGGCGTGGCAGCTACAGCGGCTGGCCAGGGTCGTCGATCGCATCATCCTGATGGCCTATGACCAGCATTGGCAAACCGGCACCCCTGGCCCGATCGCGGCGCAGCCCTGGTTCCTCCAGGCGTCGGAAAAGGCGCTGCGCGAGGTCGGTCGCGACAAGTTGATCGTCGCGCTGGGCAGCTATGGCTATGACTGGCCCGCCAAGGGGCCGGCCGAGGCGCGGTCGATCGAAGAGGCATGGCTGATCGCGCATGACAGCCAGGCGAAGGTGACGTTCGACCAGGCCAGCGGCAATGCCGGTTTCGCCTATGACGAGAATGGCGAGCATCACACCGTCTGGATGCTCGATGCCGCGACCAGCTGGAACCAGCTCCAGGCGTTGAAGCGCCTCGGTATCGACGATGTCGCCTTCTGGCAGCTGGGATCGGAAGACCCCGGTCTCTGGGCCGACTTCGCCGCGTTCCGCAGCAATGCGCGCGGAGTCATTCCCCGGTTGGGCGCCATCGCCTCTCCGCTGAACGTCGATGTCGAGGGGGCGGGCGAGATCCTGCGCATCACCGCCCAGCCGACCCAGGGCGAGCGGGGCTTGAAGTACGACAAGGACGGGATCATTCGGAACGAGGTCTATCGCACTTATCCGACCCCCTATGTCGTACAGCGCGCAGGCGCGGTCCCGAAGACGATCGCGCTGACCTTCGACGACGGTCCCGATCCGGAATGGACGCCCAGGATCCTGGACGTGCTGGAGCGCGAGCATGTGCCCGCCACCTTCTTCGTGATCGGCGAGAACGCGCTGCAACACCCCCAGCTGCTCCGCCGGATCGTCGCGGACGGCAGCGAGCTGGGCAATCACAGCTATACCCATCCCAATATGGCGACGACGGGCGCGCGCACGAACAAGCTGGAGCTGAACGCTACCAAGCGGCTGATCCAGGCCTATACCGGGCGTTCGACCACGCTGTTCCGCGCGCCCTATTTCGGCGACGCCGAGCCGACGACGGCGGACGAGATCGACCCCGCCCTGATCGCGCAGAATCTGGGCTATACGGTCGTCGGCCTGCACGTCGATCCGAACGACTGGCAGCGGCCCGGCACCGACGCGATCGTCCAGCAGACGATCGATCAGGTCCACGGCGCGACGCCCGACAACTCGGCCAATGTCGTCCTGCTCCACGATGGCGGCGGCGACCGTGAACAGACGGTCGAGGCGCTGCCCCGCATCATCGATACGCTGCGCGCGGAAGGGTATAAGTTCGTTCCCGCCTCGCAGCTGGTCGGGGTCAGCCGCGATCAGGCGATGCCGCTGGTTGAGGGGCATGACCTGCTGGCGGTGCGCACCGACGTGGCGATCTTCGTGGCGTTGGCCTTTCTGTCGGCCTCGCTCGCCTGGCTGTTCTATCTCGCGATTGCGCTGGGCATTGCGCGCGCGGTGGTGATGGCGGGGCTGGCCTGGTTCCAGGGGCGCAAGTCCAAGCCGGTGCCGCCCGCCTTCACGCCCAGCGTCTCGGTCATCATTCCGGCCTATAACGAGGAGCGGGTGATCGTCCGCTCGGTCGAGCGGGTGCTGGCCAGCGACTATCCGGGCCTTCAGGTCATCGTCGCCGATGACGGGTCGAAGGACGGGACCAGCGCCGTGGTGCGCGAGGCGTTCGCCGATGAGCCGCGCGTCCGCCTGCTGACGCTCGTCAATGGCGGCAAGGCGGCGGCGCTGAACCGCGCGCTTCAGGACGCGACCGGCGAGGTGCTGATCGCGCTCGATGCCGATACCCAGTTCGAGCCGGAGACGATCGCCAAGCTCGCGCGCTGGTTCGCCGACCCGAAGCTGGGTGCGGTGGCGGGCGATGCGCGGGTGGGCAACCGGGTCAACCTGGTCACCCGCTGGCAGGCGGTCGAATATATCACCGCGCAGAATCTGGAGCGCCGGGCGCTTGCCGGGTTCGATGCGATGACGGTGGTGCCGGGCGCCGTCGGGGCCTGGCGTCGCGCCGCGCTCGACGCGGTGGGCGGCTATCCCGAGGATACGCTGGCCGAGGATCAGGACCTGACCATCGCGATCCAGCGGGCCGGGTGGCGCGTGACCTATGATCCGCGTGCCGTCGCCTGGACCGAAGCACCCGAGAGCTTCCGCGCGCTGGCCAAGCAGCGCTATCGCTGGGCCTTCGGCACGCTGCAATGCCTGTGGAAGCATCGCGCCGTGTTGCGCACCGGCAAGCCCGCCGGTCTGGCACGGGTCGGACTGCCGCAGGCGTGGCTGTTCCAGATCCTGTTCGCCGCCATCTCGCCGCTGATCGACCTGGCGCTGGTCCTGTCGATCATCGGCACGGCGGTGCGCGTCGGCCAGCATGGCTGGGCACAGACGCAGACCGACGTGTTCCAGATGGCGGCCTATTGGACGGCCTTCACCGCGATCGACGTGCTGTGCGGCTGGCTCGCCTATCGTCTGGACGGCAACCGGGTGCGCTACCCCGCGCATCTGCTGGTCGCGCAGCGGCTGGTCTATCGCCAGATCATGTACTGGGTCGTGCTGCGCGCGATCAGCTCGGCGATCGGCGGATGGATCGTCGGCTGGGGCAAGCTGGAGCGGACGGGGAATGTGGGGGCGTAGGGGCTGGTCCCTCCGGCCCGTCCTCAACGGCGGGCAGGACTTTTACCCCAACCTCCGTTCAGCCTGAGCGAAGTCGAAGGCCACGCTTGTCGCTATAGACGGGGCGTGTGCTTCGACTTCGCTCAGCACGAACGGGGGTGGGGAGTTTAGGCTAAGCGAAGATAGCGAGTTCAGGCGGAACGTATGTCGGGGGTCAGCGTCATCCTGACGATCAACCCCGGCGCATTGTCCTCCAGCGCCACCGTGCCGCCATGCAGATGCGCCACCGCGCTGGCCAGCGACAGGCCCAGGCCCGCGCCGCTTTCCGTCCGCGCCGCGTCCAGTCGCCCGAAACGCTTCAACGCCTCGTCCCGGCGCTCCTCGGGAATACCCGGCCCGTCATCGGCGACGACCAGCACCGGCCCCGGCTCGACCCGGACGACGACTTCGCCCGCGCCATATTTCAGAGCGTTGTCGATCAGATTGGCGATCGCCTGACCCAGCAATTCGCGGTGGACCCGCGCCACCAAGGTCTCCGGCCCCTCGGCGCGGATGGTCATGCCGCGATCCTCGGCCAGCGGCTCGAACATGTCGGCCACGTCGCGGATCATCGCGCCCAGATCGGCTTCGACAAAGGCGTCGCGGCCCAGCCCCGCCTCGGCCCGGCTGATGCGCAGCGCGGTGTCGAGCATGGCGAGCAGCCGGTCGCCTTCCTCCAGCGCGCGCCCGACCGCGACCCGCGCATTCTCGTCCCGGCTTTCGGCCAATGCGCGGTCCAGCGTCGCGCGCAACCGGGTCAACGGCGAGCGCAGGTCGTGCGCCAGACCGTCGGTCGCGACCTTCAGCTCGGTCATCAGCAGCGCGATCCGGTCGAGCATCGCATTGACCGCCAGCGCCAGCGCATCGAAGGCATCGTCGCCGCCATTGGGCGCGACGCGGCGCGACAGGTCCCCGGCGGCGACCGCATGGGCGGTGGCGACCGTATCCTCCAGCCGCCGCTCGATCATCCGCGCGGCGATCCAGGCGGCCAGCGCGGCCAGCACGATCGCCGCCGCCATGCCGACCGCCATCGCTTCTTCCATCGCCAGTGCGACGCGGAGTTCACTCTCGACGACATGGCCCGCCAGCATCCGCGAGCCATCGGGCAGGCGGGTCGCCATCACCCGCATCCGTTCGGGTTGCGAATGGCCGATGCGGAAGATTTCGATCGTTGCGGCGCCGGGGGCGGGGACGTTGGGTGGCCAATCGGCGATATTGCCCGCCACGAAGCGCCCCTGCGCATCGGTCAGCAGGATGACTGAAAGGGGCAGCCGGTCCGTGGTCAGTCGCCGGTCGACCGCCGCGCGAACGGCCTTCTGCCCGCCCGCCAGCCATACGCCCGCCAGTTCGTCGCGCAGGTCGCTGGCGGCATCCTCCGCCTGTGCGGCGATCTCGCTGCGGGTCAGATGGCGGACCATGACCACCATCGCGCCCGCGCCGATCAGCTGCAGCGCGAAGACCAGCAGCGCGAACCGCAGCGTGGTCGAGCGGAGGACCGCCGGGGCTATTTCTCGACCCCCAGCTTATAACCCGAACCGCGCACCGTATGCAGCAGCGGGCGGGCAAAGCCTTCGTCGATCTTTTTGCGCAACCGGCTGATATGCACGTCGGTGACGTTGGTGTTGGGGTCGAAATGGAAATCCCATACCCCCTCCAACAGCATCGTTCGGGTCACGACTTGGTCGACATGCTGGAGCAGATATTCGAGCAGCCGGTATTCGCGCGGTTGCAGGTCGATCGGCTTGCCCGCGCGCCGGACGCGGTGGGCGAGCAGGTCCATCTCCAGATCGTCGCATACCAGCTTGGTCTGGGGCGCGCTGCCGGTGGTGCCGCCGCGTCGGATCAGCAGGCGGACCCGCGCCAGCAGTTCGGCGAAGACGAAGGGCTTGGTCAGGTAATCGTCCGAGCCGGAGGTCAGCCCCGCCACCCGGTCCTCGGGCGAGGACAGGGCGGACAGGATCAGCACCGGCGATTCGATCCCCGCCGCGCGGATCGCGGCCAGCACCGACATGCCGTCCATGCCGGGCAGCATCCGGTCGAGGATGATGCAGTCATAGGTGCCGTCGGTCGCATGGAACAGGCCGTCGCGGCCATTGGCCGCATGGTCGATCAGAAAACCCTCTTCCCGCAATCCGTTGGCGATGTAATCCGCCGTCGAGCGGTCATCTTCGATCAGCAAAATCCTGTTGGCCACGCTGTCCTCCCGAGCCGCTCCTTAGCAGCGTGATCGTGAGGAGGCCATGGTCGCGCGCGACCTGAAGACGCATGGGCGTGTCGGTTGAGAGCGCCGCTTCGTCGCGCAACATCGCAAAGGACGTGGCCGGGTGGCCATCGACCGACAGGACCATGTCGCCGACATGCAGCGGCGGCTTGACCAAAGCGGCGGCATCGTCGTCGACATCGCTGCGCAGGCTGGTGACGACCAGGCCGGGATGGCCCTCCGCCACCGGTGCGAAGGTCGCGCCGTACAGCGTCGAGGGGCGATGCGGCCCGGCACGAAGCGGCATATGCCCGACCAGCAGCGCAAAGGCCGCTCCGCCGATCAGCGCCGCCATGCCCGCGCTCCAGCCGACGATCCGCAGGCTTTTCATCGCGGCCGCCGGTCGCGCGCGGACCGTCCGGGCACGGCGATGGCCGACCTGCGTTGCGCAACGGGGAGGAACGATCCTTTCACGCCCCCATGCTAACGCCGGCGACCTGAGGAAAGGGTGGGCGAACCATGACGGTTCTGTCATGAGCGTGTGGAGGCGGTGATGACGAACTTGTCATGGTCCCGTAAGGCGGCGGGGGCGGCAACACTCCTATGCCGCAGCCAGCCCCGTCGATAAGGGCCGGAAAGCAAGTGAGACGAACGCGAGTGGGGGCGGATATGACAGGCGGTCGGATCATGACGATCGCGAAATGGACGGTTCGGTGACAACGCACGCCAAGCCGGCGTCGATCGCCGACCGGGTCGTCGCCTATGCCAAGGCGCGACGCGGTTATCTGGCGGCGGGCGCGGTCCTGTTGCTTGTCGCGCTGGGCCTGTCGGCGTTGCATCACCTGACCCGGACCGTCCGGCTGAGCGATGTTCGCGCGGCTTTCTACGCGATCGACCCGCGCCAGATCATGCTCTCGGTCGGTTTCACCATCGCCAGCTATGTCGCGCTGACCTTCTACGACGTGATCGCGCTGCGTGTCATCGGGCGGCGCTTGCGCTGGCGAACGGCGGCGACGGCGTCCTTCACCAGCTATACGCTCAGCCACAATCTGGGGCTGGGGCTGCTGACCGGGGGATCGGCACGCTACCGCGTCTATGCCGCCGCCGGGCTGGACGGACCGGACATTGCGCGGGTCATCGCCATCGCCAGCGCGACCTTCTGGTTCGGCGTGTTCACCGTCACCGGACTGGGGCTGTTGTTCCATGAAGGGCCGATCACCGTCGAGACCTTCGTGCTGGGGCAGGGGATCGTCCGCTGGCTGGGCGGAGCGGTGGTGGCGGGGGCACTGGGCCTGATCGTGCTGTGTGCGTTGCGGCCCGGACAGCGGATCGGCTGGCGCGCATGGAGCGTGCCGCTGCCCACACCCGCGCAAGCCGTGGCGCAGATCGGGATCGCCTCGCTGGATCTCGCCTGTGCCAGTTCGGCGCTGTTCGTCCTGCTGCAGGGTGCATCGATCGACCTGCTGCCCGCCTTCCTGCTGGCCTATGCGCTGGCGATCATCGTCGCGCTTGTCAGCCATGTGCCGGGCGGCATCGGCGTGTTCGAGGCGGTGGTGCTGGCGACCGTCCCGGTCGACCGGACCGAGCTGTTCGCCGCACTGATCGCCTATCGTGTCCTCTATTATCTCGCCCCGCTGGCGCTGGGTATCGCGCTACTGGCCTGGGACGAAGTGCGGCGGCGGCCGATCCGGGCGCTGCGCGATCTGCGCCGGGTATTGCTGGGCATCGCGCCGACTTTGCTCAGCGCGGCCTGTTTCGGTGGCGGGGCGATCCTGCTGCTGTCGGGGTCGCTGCCCGCCATTCCGCAGCGCGTGCATCATCTGGTCCATATCCTGCCGCTGCCCTTTATCGAGGCGTCGCACTTCGCGGCCAGCCTGGTCGGCACCGGCCTGTTGCTGCTGGCGCCGGGGCTTTACCGGCGGCTCGACGGGGCGAGCCTGGCGGCGCGGGCGCTGCTGGTCGCAGGGGCGGTGTTCTCGCTCGCCAAGGGCATCGATTATGAGGAAGCGGCGGTCTGCCTGAGCATCGCACTGCTCCTTCAGATGAGTCGCAAGGCCTTTTACCGGCGCACCTCGCTGGTCGCGCGGCCGCTGTCGCCCGCCTGGCTGTTGAGCGTCGCGGTGGTGATCGTCGGGACGGGCTGGATCGGCTTTTTCGCCTATAAACATGTCGATTATCAGGAATCGCTGTGGTGGCGGTTCGCGCTGTCCGACGACGCCTCGCGTTTCCTGCGCGCGGGGCTGGGCGTGGCGGTGATGCTGGCGGGGGCGGGGCTGTGGCGGCTGTTCCTGGCCGCACCGCCGGGGGAAGCGGATCATCCGGCGATGGAGCGTGTCCTCGCCATCGTCGAACAGGCCGAGCGGACCGACGCCGCGCTGGCGCTGCTGGGCGACAAGCGGTTCCTGTTTTCGCCGGAAGGTGATGCCTTCGTCATGTATCAGGTGCGCGGCACCAGCTGGATCGCGATGGGCGATCCCGTCGGCCCGCGCGCCGCCTGGGCCGACCTGTTGTGGCAGCTGCGGACGATGGCGGACGCCGCGCAAGGCCGCCTGATGCTCTATCAGATCACCCCCGAAGGTCTCGAAATCGCGATCGAGATGGGACTTCAGATCATCAAATATGGCGAGGAGGCGCTGATCGACCTCTCCACCTTCGCGCTGGAGGGCGGGCGGATGCGCGGGCTGCGTCAGACGCTCAACCGCTTCCGCACGCGTGAGAATGCGAACTTCGCCATCCTTCCCGCCGCCGAGGTGCCCGCCATCCTGCCCGAACTGAGGGCCGTGTCCGACGACTGGCTGCTCGCCAAGGGGCATGGCGAAAAGGGGTTCAGCCTGGGGCGGTTCGACCCGGCCTATCTGGTGCTGACCGACTGCGCGGTGGTGCGGGTCGAGGGACGGATCGTCGCCTTTGCCAATATCTGGAAGTCCGGGGATCGGCGCGAGCTGTCGGTCGACCTGATGCGCCATGTCGAGGACGCTCCCGGCGGGGTCATGGACTATCTGTTCGTCGAGCTGATGCTGTGGGGGCAGGCCGAGGGTTATGGCCGCTTCGCGCTGGGCCTCGCCCCGCTATCGGGTGTGGACGGGCGGCGGCTGGGGCCGACCTGGGCGAAGGTCGCGGCCTTGGTCTTCCGGCATGGCGAGCGTTTCTACGGCTTCCGGGGGCTGCGGGCGTATAAGGAGAAGTTCCAGCCGGAATGGGCGCCGCGCTATATCGCGGGGCCGCGCGGGCTGGGGCTGGTGAAGGCGCTGCGTGATCTGAACGCGTTGATCGCCGATGGGGGGGAGGGCGCCTAAATCCTCCCCTGTAAGGGGAGGTGGCAGGCCAAAGGCCTGACGGAGGGGGGCTTCCACGAAGGGCGTCCCGTGGGGCGA
>NZ_BBPI01000014.1 GCF_000787715.1 Sphingomonas parapaucimobilis NBRC 15100 | reverse complement strand
ATGGTGGGATGTATGGCCTTCCCCTCGCTCCGTTCAGCCTGAGCAAAGTCGAAGGCCAAGGCATTACCGCCCCGACAGCGTAAAGCTGTCCACATCCATCCACCCGCCCTTCGGTCCCGGATTGTAGCAGAACAGCGCATATTGCTGCCCCTGGAACGTCCCCGTCCGCCAGTCGAAGGCGAGTGGGAAGTCCCCGCCCAGAGCCTGCCAGTCCCGCCCGTCGACGCTATAGGCGACACTCGCGCGGTCGGTCTTGAAGTCCATGTCCGTGCGCAGGAACAGCTGGCTTGCCGTCACGGGCCGGGCATCAACGCGAAGATCGGTCTTCTGCGTCGTGCCCTTTTCGGCGGCGACGTCCTCGATCACCCGCATGGTCAGGGTCAGTCGCCCGTCGCCACCCCGCCCGATAACGATATGGCCGCTATATTTGCCGAAGGTGCCGAAGCCGCACTGGTCTCCGCTACGGATATGCGTCGTGTCGATCGCCACCGCCCCCCGGCTGAACGGCCCTTGCCCCTTTTGCAGCAAGGTGTTGCGCGCGCTCCACAAGGCGGGGGCCTGCCCCGCACGCAGCCGCATCCAGCCCGGCCGCTCGGTCAGCGACCAGTCGCTGGCGACGGGATTGTGGTTCCACTGCCATTGCAGGCCCAGCGTCCGCGCGGAGAAGTCGTCCGAGGCGGGCAGGGTGCTGACCTTCTGGCCCTGGATCGGCTTGGTCGCGGTGGCAGGGACGCGGCCCGGCGCGTCCGGCGTGCCCCAGACCGGCCAGCCGTCTTTCCAGAACATGGGGCTGATATTGGTCATCCGGCCGACCGCGCCCGCATCGACCATGACGAAGCCATAATCGGTGCCGTCGGGCAGGTCGACGATCGCGCCCTGATGGCCGCCGGTCTTGTCGTCGATCTGGTCACGCGTCTCCCATGGCCCGAACAGGCTTTTTGCGCGCGACACGGTCATGCCCAGCCGCCGGGGAATGGCGTTGAACATGTAGTAATAATCGCCGCGCTTGACGAGCTTCGAACCCTCCGCGCCCTTGTTGTAATAGACGACGCGCTTGTCGGTCACGGTGCGCAGGTCATGGTCCAGGCTAAGAAGTGTGTTGGTGCCGTCCGAGCCGACCGAAGTCATGATATAGGCGCTGCCATCGGTGTCGAAGAACAGGCCCGGATCGAAGGCGGCTTCGCCGATCCGGTTCATTTCCCAGGGACCGCGAATATCCTTCGAGCGATAGATACGCGTCTTCTCGCCCACCGGCGTCACCGCGATGTAGAAGACGCCGTTTCGGTAGCGCAGACTGGGCGCGAAAATGCCCTTCCGATATGCGCCGCCGTCCTTCAGATCATATTGCGGCAGGCCCTCCAGCCGGTCGATGACATGGCCGACGAAGCGCCAGTTCACCAGATCGCGCGAGGTCATGATGGTCAGGCCGGGCACGTTCGCGAAGGTCGTGGTGATGAAGTAGAAATCGCTACCGACCCGGATGATGTCGGGATCGGGATAATCGGCATAGAGCGGCGGATTGGCATAGGTGCCGTTGCCGCGATCCGACTGCCAGACCTGCGCTCCGGCCAAAGCGGGCAGGGCGGCCAGCAACGCGAGGGGAAACCCCCTCATCGCGGCGTGTACATATAGGGGCCGATCACGGTCCCGACGAACCCGCCCGCGCGCGCGGTGCTGAGGAAGCGGGTGTCGAGATCGTTTTTCAGCGTCGCGCGCTGGCCGCCGCTCTCATAGTCGAAAGCCATCGTCCCGCCCTTGGCGTGGAGGGTCAGCGTCACCGGCCCCTTGGGCGCAAAGGGGGCGGAGGCGATGAGCGTCTCCGGCGCCGTCTCGTCGCGCGTGTTCTTCCCCTCCCGCTTGTAGAGCGCGATGCGGGGCTGGCCGTCGATGCGGGTCAGGCCGAAGAACAGATAGGCATAGTCGTTCTGCATCGCGACCAGCCCGGCGCGGGCGCCGTCCATGCTGGGCATGAAGCGCAGAGTGGTCGAGACATCGGCGATGGCATGTTGCTGTCGCCGCCCGACAAAGCCCGGCACGCCCTGCCGGTCGCCCAGCGCATCGCCGCCCTTCATCGTCAGCGCGCCGTTCGCGACCGAATAGAAGGGCGCCTTGGGCGTCCGCACACCGATCCATTGCATCGCCAGCCGGTTGCCGTCGAACTCGTCGGTATAGCCGAAATCGCCGCTGGTCGGCAGCTTGGGCGCGGGCGATGAGGGCAGGTTCGGGACCTTGTGGGTCCAGGGCACCGTCTTGCCATGCTCGAGAATGATCGGCCAGCCGTCCTTCCAGGTCACGGGCAGCAGGAAGGTCTCGCGCCCGATATTATAATAGTCGTCGGCATAGGGCCGCGTCGCCAGGAAGGTCGCCCACCAGTCGCCATTCTGCGTCTGGACCAGCTCGGCATGGCCCGCCGCGCTGATCGGATGCGGGCGCTTGGGATCGAGATCGCGCTGGGTCAGGATCGGGTTGTTCGCAAAGGGCACATAGGGGCCGCGAAGCTCCTTCGAGCGCAGCACGACCTGCGAGTGATTGACGCTGGTGCCCCCTTCGGCGGCGGTCAGATAATACCAGCCGTCCTTCTTAAAGATATGCGGCCCCTCGATCCAGACGGGCTTTTTGGAAAGGTCGACGCCGCCATTGACCAGCTGCGTGCTCTCGCCGACCATCTTGCCCGCCCGCCAGTCATATTCTTGGATCCAGATGGCGCGGTGGCCGTCATAGCGCGGCGTCTCGTCGGGCGCGCGGTTGTTGACGATATAGGCGTGGTCGCCCTCCCAATAAATGGACGGGTCGATCCCCTCGAAGGGCAGCCAGATCGGGTCGGACCAGGGACCGGCGGGATTCTTGGCGGTGATGACGAAATTGCCCCGGCACTGTACGCAGGTGTTGACGATGTAGAAGGTGCCGTCGTGATGGCTGATGTCGGGCGCGAACACCGCTTCCGATACCGAGCGCCCGGCAAAATCCAGCTGCCCCGGCCGGTCGATCGCATTGCCGATCTGGGTCCAGTGGACGAGGTCGGTCGAATGGAAGATCGGCAGGCCGGGGAAATGCGCGAAGGACGAATTGACGAGATAATAGTCCTTGCCCACCCGCGTCACCGACGGATCGGGATAATAGCCCGAAATGATCGGGTTCAGATACTCGCCCGCTTTCGGCTTCGCCTGCTCGATCGAGCGGCCCTGATAGGTGAAGCGGTCGAAGGTCGCGGTCTGGGCGGACGCCGTGCCCGCCACGGCGAGCGAAAGGGCCAGGGCGGCGAGGGGCAGGCGGATCATGCGACGGACTTTCGGACGGGGGCGGCACGCAGCGCGTCGGCGATGGCGGCGCGCATCGGCTTGGGTTTCAGCGCATCGTCATAGGGCAGGGGGCGCTGCGGCAGGCCATCGGCGCGCGGGGCGAAGCCGTTCAGCCAGCTATGCTTGTCCCACAGACCCCAGCACAGCAGTTGGTCGAGCTGCGGATAGGCCAGCATCATGTCGAGATAGCTTTTGGCGACCGAGGCGACCTGCGCGTCGCGCTGGGCGATGTCCTTCGCCATCTCGCGGTCGTTGATGTCGAATTCGGTGATGAGCAGGCGATAGCCCATCGCCGTGACGCTATCGAGGAAACGCTTCCACTCGGCACGCTGGACTTTCGAGTGGCTGCCGTCATTGCCGAGATGGCTCTGGATGCCGAGCGCATCGACGGGGACGTTTTCCTTGCGGAACCGCTCCAGCAGGCGGAGCACGCCCGCGCGGTGCGTCTCGTTGCCGACCTCCCACGACATGTAATCATTATAGACGCGCTGGGCACGAGGCGCATGTTCGCGCGCGGCTTCATAGGCGATCTTGAACACGTCGAAGCCCAGCGCCTTGTCGAACACAGTGCCCCGAACCTCGCCGGTCTTGGGATCGATCGTCTCGTTGACCACGTCCCAGCTATAGATCTGGTCGCCGAAATGCCCCGCTACGGCGGCGATATAGCGGCGCAGCCATTTTTCCGCGCCGGTCTTCGTCACCGTCTCGGCCAGCGCGGGCGAGATATATTTCTCGTAATTCCAGAGGAGCGTGTGACCGCGCAGCTTCATGCGGTTGTCACGGGCGAACCCGGCGATGCGGTCGGCGGGGCCGAAGTTCAGCCGTTCCGGGTCATTGCCCAGCACATAGACCTTCATCTCGTTTTCGGGGACCAACACCCCGCATTCGCGCGCGACGATCGCGCCGTAGCCCGGATCGTTGATCGGCGACCCTCGGCCCGCATTGATCGCCGTGCCGAACAGGATGCCCTTCTGCGCCGCCAGATCGCGCAGTGACGGCGCACCTTGCGCCCATAGCGAGCTGGGTAGCGCTCCCATCGCTAGGCCGCCTGCGATCCCGGCCAGTTGCTGACGACGCGTCAGCGATGGCCCCTGCCAATTGGGTTTCATCACCCTCTCCCTTATCCTTTGCCGGAACTTTTGCATGGCCTGCGTCAAACGGCAAGGCCATGTAAGTTGGGGCGAATGTTGGTCAGCCGGTCAGGCGCGCATCGGCCCATATGACGGGCAGCGCTGCGTCGGGAGCGCTATCGGCGCGCGTGACCAGCTCGATCAGCTTGCGGCCGCGCACGTCCGCCTCGACGGCCACCGGCGCTTCGTTGAGCGCGACCGGGCGCGAGCGGGTGAGGAGTTTGCCGTCGCCATAAACCTCGAACACCACCCGCCGTCCGCGCGCGGTGGCGGAGTCGTCGATGCCGACCATCGCGTCGAAGCGCGCCTGGCCGCGATTGCGCACCTCCAGCCGCGAATTGGCGAGCACGCCGATCCCGGTGTCATAGACCTTGCCGCCCAGCCGTAGGGGACGGCCGAACGGCGTACGATCGGCCTGCGCGCCACCCCATCCGGCATATTGCGGAAAGTCGCCCGGCCCCTTGCTGCCGCCCCAGGGGCTGAGTTCGTGATGGATGGTCGGATCGCCCTCCGGCGTGGCGATGCCGTCCTCGGCCGGGTTCACGTCGCTGGGGGCCTCGGACAGATAATGGCCGTCCGCCAGACGGTGCGTGCCGGTCACACGGTAGATCAGGGTCTGATGCGGGGCGAGGGTCAGCTTGGTTTCGCCCGAAAACCGGCTCTTCGTGCCGGTCCACAGGTCGGTCATGGCGACATCGCCGCGCAGCTTCAGGTGATCGGCGGTGAGGACCGGCTGCACCGGGGCGGCGGTGCGGTTGAGGATCGCCACCGCCTTGTCGCCATTGGCGAGGCTCTTCACGAAGATCTGAACGTCGTCGGACAGATAGGCGGGCACGGCCTGGTTCGCACCCGCATCCTGATTGAGCGCGATGATCGCCCGGTTGCCCAGCAGCGCCAATTGCTCCGCATTGGCCTTGCGCAAGTCGAAGCCGATCAGCAGCGGCGCATTCATCATCGCCCACATCGCGAAATGCGACCGCGCCTCGGTCATGTGGCTGGCGTCGAACTCGCCCGAGCCGACGAACAACATGTCCGGGTCGTTCCAGGTGTGCGGATGAGCATAGAGCGCACGGCTGGCACTGGTATCGAGGTTGGTCAGCATCCGCGACCAATGGGCGGTGATGTCGTCGCTGGTCCGTGAGACATTGCCGATCTGCTTGCCCCAGCTGCGCACGTCCGCCGATCCCCACAGGCAGAGCGAGAAGAGATAGTCGCCGTCCGGGTTCTCCCGCTTCAAGGCGCTGGCGACATGATCGTAGAGCGCGCGCACCGCGGGGATGTTGGTGCGCGCGAGGGAGTTCATGTCGATCAGCGGCGTCAACTCGCGATAATCGCCCTTGCGGACATGCTCGCTATCCTTGCCCAGCCCGCGAATGCCGCAGCCGTCGACCTTGATATAGTCGAAGCCCCATTCGCGGAAATAGAGCGCGATATCCTGATCGATATGGCCGTACAGCCCGACCTCGCGCTCGGCGATGGTGCCCTCGGGCTGGTTGGCGAAGTTCGGGGTATAGACCTGGCCGCAACTGTTACGCCCGATGTCCGAATAGATCCCCGCCTTGAACCCCATGGCGTGAAGCCGGTCGGTTAGCGGGCGAAAGCTGGTCTGCTGGTTCGGCCCGGCGGCGGCGGAGGGAAATTTGTCCGCGCGGATGACCATGCGGCCATCGGGCTGGCGGCGGCGTAGCCACCAGCCGTCATCGATGTTGATGTAGCGATAGCCCGCCTCGCGAAGGCCCTTGTCTACGATCAGCTTGGCCGAGGCCATGACCTTTTCCTCGTCGACATCGCTGTTGAACGCGTTCCAGCTGTTCCAGCCCATCGGCGGCAGCGCGGCCTGTCCGCCCTGATTGGCGCTCCACCGGCCGGTCGGGGCCAGCGGATCGATCTTGTCCGCCGCCAAGGCTGGTCCGCAAGCCATCCAGGCGATGGTGATAGCGCTCGCGAAAGCCCTTGCGATGATGGGCCGCATGATGATCCTCCCCGTAATGGTCTTTGAGTGATCTTGTCGGACTAAAAGGGGACTGTCCACCGCCCGAGGATGGAAAAGCCGTATGAAAATCGAATGCTGGACGATGACGGCTTTCGTGATACCGTTATCAAAAATAGGGTTTCAGGGGAGTGATTTGGCATGAAGGCATGGCCTGCGGCGTTCCTGTCGGCTCTGGCGCTACCGACCTCCGGCATGGTGCTGGCGCAGCGGCAGGCGGCGGCTGGCCCCGGACAGGCCCAGGCGCTGGCGGCGCGGCTGGTCGGCCGGATGACGACCGACGAAAAGCTCGGCCAGTTGCTCAACACCGCACCCGCCATTCCCCGGCTGGAGGTGCCTGCCTATAACTGGTGGACGGAGTCGCTGCACGGTGCGCTAGGTCCGGTGCCGACGACCAATTTCCCCGAGCCGGTCGGGTTGGCGGCAACCTTCGACGATGCACTGGTCGGCCGCACGGCGCAGGCGATCAGCGCGGAAGTGCGCGGCCTTCACGCGCTGGCACGAACGACGGGGCGGATGGGGCGGATCGGCACCGGACTGGACACCTGGTCGCCCAACATCAACATTTTTCGTGATCCCCGCTGGGGGCGGGGGCAGGAGACGTACGGCGAAGACCCGTATCTGACCGCGAGGATGGGCGTCGCCTTCGTGCGCGGGATGCAGGGCGACGATCCGGCACGGATCGACGTCGTCGCCACGCCCAAACATTATGCGGTGCATAGCGGCCCGGAATCGACCCGGCATGAGGCCAATGTCTATGTTTCGCAGCATGATCTGGTCGATACCTATCTGCCTGCCTTTCGTGCCGCGATCGTCGAGGGCGGGGCGGGTTCGATCATGTGCGCCTATAACCGGATCGACGGCCAGCCCGCCTGCGCCAGCGACCTGTTGCTGAAGGATACTCTGCGCGGGCGCTGGGGCTTTCGCGGCTATGTCGTGTCCGACTGCGACGCGGTGAAGGACATCGCCGCCAACCATCACTACGCCCCCGATGCGGCGAGCGCGGTGGCGGCGGCGATGCGGGCGGGCGTCGACAATGAGTGCAACAATGCGACGCTGACCGACACGGACGGGCTGACCAATCCGTATCGCGAGGCGCTGTCGCGCGGGCTGATCTCGGTCGCCGACATCGACCGCTCGCTGACCCGGTTGTTCGCCGCACGCTATCGCACTGGCGACCTGCCGGGGCTGCGCCCGCTTTCGACCCAGACTAGTTCGCCCCGCGACATCGACACGCCGGCCCACCGCGCGCTGGCGTTGGAGGTCGCGGAGAAGAGCCTCGTCCTCCTCAAGAACAAGGGCATCCTGCCGCTCAAGGCCCATGCGAGGATCGCGGTGATCGGCCCGCTGGGCGATGCGACGCGGGTGTTGCGCGGAAACTATTCGTCCTCGCTGTCGGGGCCGCGGATTTCGGTGGTCGAGGGGCTTCGTCAGGCCATGCCGGGCGCGCAGGTGCGCTATGTGCCCTTTGGCGAAACCTATACGGACGGCGATCCGATCCCGACGACCGCGCTCCAGACCGAAAGCGGCGAGCCGGGCCTGACGGCGCGCTATTACAACGTCGTCGGTCGCATTCCCGACCGCTTCGCCCCCGGCGCGCTGAACGACTGGCTGAAGACCGCCAAATTCGAGGATCGTCCCGTCGTCACCCGCGTCGAGGCCAATGCCGCCTCGCGTAGCCTGGACCTGTCCTCGGTCCGCGACGTGCACCGCGCGGTGTGGACCGGCTATCTCGTGCCACCGGAGACGGGGCGCTACCGGCTGGGCATCGCGGGCTTCAACGGCGCGATGAGTTTTGACGGGCAGCCCTTCGTCGATCTGACCAAGGCGTCGTGGAACAGCCTGCCGACGATGAAGACCGTCACGCTGGAAAAGGGGCGGCGCTACCCGATCACCGTCACGACCGAGGCGCGCATCCTGACCGGCATCAATCTGGTGTGGAAGCGGGTTTCCGACGATCCCGTGGCCGAACTGCGTGCAGCGGCCAAGGCGAGCGACGCGCTGGTCGCTGTCGTCGGCCTGACCTCCGATCTGGAGGCGGAGGAGGCACCGATTGCGGTCCCCGGCTTCAAGGGCGGCGACAAGACGACGCTCGACCTGCCCGCCGACCAGCAGGCGCTGCTCGAACAGGCCAAGGCGACCGGCCGCCCGCTGATCGTCGTGCTGATGAACGGCAGCCCGGTGAACCTCGCCTGGGCCAAGGCGAATGCCGATGCCATTATCGAGGCCTGGTATCCGGGGCAGGCGGGCGGGCTGGCGGTCGGCCATGTCCTGTCGGGCAAGACCAACCCGGCCGGTCGCCTGCCGCTGACCTTCTACCGCTCGGTCGAGGATCTGCCGCCGTTCGGCGACTATGCGATGAAGGGGAGGACCTATCGCTACTTCACGGGCACTCCGGTTTACCCGTTCGGCTATGGCCTGAGCTACACCAGCTTCGCCTATGCGCCGCTGTCGGTGAAGCCCGGTGCGGACGGCAGCATGACCGTCACGACCGAGGTGCGCAACACCGGCCGCCGCGAAGGGGACGAGGTGGCACAGCTCTATCTCAACTTCCCCAGGGTCGAGGGCGCACCGCGTGTCGCCCTGCGCGGGTTTCAGCGGGTGCATCTGGCCCCCGGCGAACGCCGGAGCCTGACCTTCACGCTCAGCCCGCGTGACTTGAGCGCGGTGGACGCCAATGGCCAGCGGCTGGTGATGAAGGGCGATTATCACGCTTCGGTCGGCTCGGGCCAGCCGGACACGGGCGTCCCGGTGCGCAGCGCGCCGTTCCGGATCAATACGGCTACCCCCATCGCGGATTGATCCTCCCCGGCACGGGGAGGGGGACCATGCGTAGCATGG
>NZ_BBPI01000015.1 GCF_000787715.1 Sphingomonas parapaucimobilis NBRC 15100 | reverse complement strand
TATCGCAAGCGGTGATACCCCTCCACCATGCTGCGCATGGTCCCCCTCCCCTTGCAGGGGAGGAATTTAGGGGAGACTGAATGTCGATCCGGCCTAGCTCAACGATAGGTGTTGAAGCACTGACGCTGCGGTCCGTTCCAGGTGCGCACCCAGCGGCAGGTCACGCGCGGTCGGCCATAGCCATAGGCGTAACGTGGGCCGCGTGGACCGCGCCAGCCGGGGCCGCGATCCCAACGGGGGCCGCCGCGATGCCAGCCGGGACCACGATCCCAGCCCGGGCCACGGTGGTGCCAGCCCGGCCCGCGATCCCAGCCCGGACCCCGGCCCCAGCGATCATGCGGAGCGGCTTCGGCAGGGGCGGCCGCAGCGACACCCGATACGGCGATCAGACCGGCACCCAAGACAGCAAGAAGTTTCATAACGCTTTACTCCCGGTAATCCCGCCTGTCGGCGAGCATGGGAGAAGAATGGCGAATCGCCGATGATCGATCCCTGAACCCCTTTGTTATCAACGGTTCAGGGAAGACGGACGAGCATGTCGCGCAGGTGCTCGGTCATGATGATCTGGCAGGCGAGGCGGCTGGAACGGGTCGCGTCGGGAACGAGATCGAGCATGTCTTCTTCCTCCGCCGACGGGGCGGGAAGATAGTCGAGATATTGCGGGTCGATCAGGACATGACAAGTCGCGCACGCCATCTGCCCGCCGCATGTCCCCTCCATGGGTTGGCCGGCGCGTTGCCCGACGCGGAGCAGGGTTTCGCCCGGCTGGGCCTCGGCATCGGTCGTCTTGCCGTCGCGCGCCTGGAAGGTCAGCGCGATCATCGGCCCTGTGCCCTGGCTGCGCTGTTGATCCGGTCGATCGCCTGGATCAGCTCGGCCTCGGTGGTGTAGCGGCCGAAGCCGATGCGGATCGAGGCTTTCGCCTCGCGGTCGCTCAGTCCGAGCGCGGTCAGGACATGGCTGGGCCGCCCCGATCCGCTGGCGCAGGCGCTCCCGGCCGAGAAGGCGATGTCGCGACAGTCGGACATCAGCCGCGCGACGTCCAGCCCGTCGCGACGGACGTTGAGATTGCCGTGATAGCGATGTTCGGTCGAGCCGTTGATCGTCCAGGCGCCGCCCAGCTGTTCCACCGCGAGCGACCAGAGCCGCTCGACATGCGCGCTGTCCTCTTCGGCCCGCAAAGCCATCAACCGCGCCGCCGCGCCGAACCCCGCGCACAGGGCGGGACTGAGCGTGCCCGAACGCCCGCCTTCCTGATCGCCGCCATGGAGCAGCGGGGGCAGGGTGATGCCGTCACGAATCCACAGCGCACCCACGCCCTTGGGTCCGTGGATCTTGTGGGCCGAAATGGCGACCAGATCGACCGTATCGGGAATGGCGATCCGGCCATAGCCCTGTACGGCGTCGCATAGCATCAGGGCACCCGCGCCATGGGCCTGTTCGGCCAGCGCGGCGACCGGCTGCACGGTGCCGATCTCGTTGTTGACCAGCATCGCGGCGATCAGCCCCGCTGCTTCGACATGGTCACCCCTCCCCTTCAGGAGTGGCAGGTCGGTCATGCCCCCGGCATGACCTAAACGATGCGGGGCATCGTTCACCTGCCACTGGGCAGGGGGTGGGGCGTTTCCACCGACGTGCGGTCTGTGGTGAGGCCCCACCCCAACCCCTCCCCTGAAGGGGAGGGGCTCGCCCTGATTTCCGTCAACGCGATCGCCGCCCACGGACACCAGGCCTCCGCCATCGACCGGCATCACGGTCAGCGGCCGCCCCGTCGCGGCAGCGGTGTCGAGCACGGCGGCATGTTCGATCGCGGTGGTGACGATCCCGCCGCCCGCGCCCTTGATCGCCCAGTTCAGTGCCTCGGTGGCGCCGCTGGTGAAGACCACTCGTCCGCCGGAGGGGAGGAGCGCCGCCACCTGATCGCGCGCGACCTCGACGGCGGCACGCGCCTGTCGCCCGGCGCGGTGAGGGGAATGGGGGTTGGCATGGCCCTGCTCCAGCCAGGGGAGCATCGCCTTCAGCGCCTCGGGTGCGAGCGGGGTCGTCGCCTGATAGTCGAGATAGATCATGCCGCTTCCACCCGCTTCCCCCGCGCGATGGCGCGCCAGGCGGTGACGAAGCGGTCGACATCCTCACGCGTCGTGCGGCGGCCGAAGCTGACCCGAACCACCTCGCGCCCCGCCTCAACCGACCAGCCAAGCGCGGCCAGCACATGGCTGGGCTTCAGGCTGCCGCTGGCGCAGGCGCTGCCCGCCGAGACCGAAATCCGTGCGAGGTCGAACTGGATCAGCTGCGCCGCCGATGGCTTGCCGGGCATGTGATAGCTGGCGATGGCCGGATGGCGGCGGCTGTCATCGGCGACGACGATTCCGCCCGAGCGGCGGATCGCATCGTCCAGATGGGCGCGAAGCTCGGCATGGTCGGGTTCCGGTTCGGCCAGCGCGGCGGCATAAGCCAGCGCGCCCGGCATATTCTCGGTGCCGGGGCGATAGCCGCGCTCCTGCCCGCCGGTCGGTGCCAGCAGTGCGAGGTCACGGACCAGCAGCGCGCCGATCCCCGGCGGACCACCGCGCTTGTGTGCCGACAATGCGACCAGGTCGGCATGGGCGATCACCTCCGGGTCGGCTCCGGCGGGCATCTGCGCGGCATCGACCAGCAGGATATGTCCGGCCGCGTGGATTGCCTCCGCCAGTTCGCCAATGGGCTGGCGCACGCCGGTTTCGCTGTTCGCCCATTGCACGGTGACCACCGCGCGCGGGCCGTCTAGGTCGGGCAGGCGCAGCACGCCGTCCGGCCCGACCGGCATGACGATCGCATCGGGGGCGGCGCGCAGCACCGCGTCATGGTCGATGGCCCCGACGAAGTGCCGCCCGGCCATCGACCGGCCGAGCGCGATGGACAGGGATTCGCTCGCCCCGCTGGTGAACAATATCTCGTGTCTCCAGCCCAGCGACCGGGCGATGGCGGCACGCGCATCCTCCAGCGCGCGCCGGGCGGCGCGCCCTTCGGCATGGGGGGAGGAGGGGTTGGCCCATATCGCGCAACCCTGCGCCAGTGCGGCACGCGCCGCATCGGTCATCGGGGTGGTGGCGGCATGATCGAGGTAAAGACGGGACAGGATTCGTTCCCTCGCTGGAATGATCGAACAATTGCGAAAAGGGGCTTGCCGCCTATATAGCGCAAGGTTCCCGGCGCTCCACCAGCGCGATCCAGATCGGCGAGTTTTGATGCCCGAAGTCATTTTTCCCGGCCCCGAAGGCCGCCTCGAAGGCCGTTTCGCTCCCGCTCCGCGTCCGCGCGCGCCCGTCGCCATGATCCTGCACCCGCATCCGAATGCGGGCGGCACGATGAACAACCGCATCGTGCAGGAACTCTACAAGACCTTCCAGCGGCGCGGTTTCGCCACGCTGCGCTTTAACTTCCGCGGCGTGGGCAAGAGCCAGGGCGTGTTCGACAACGGCATCGGCGAACTGTCCGACGCGGCCTCGGCGCTTGACTGGGTGCAGAGCTTCCACCCCGAAGCCTCGACCACCTGGATCGCGGGTGTCAGCTTCGGCGCGTGGATCGGGATGCAGCTGCTGATGCGCCGCCCGGAAATCCGCGGCTTCATCTCGGTCGCGCCGCCCGCCAATATGTACGACTTCACCTTCCTGGCGCCGTGCCCCTCCTCGGGCATCATCATCCAGGGCGAGGCCGACGAGGTCGCCACCCCGGCGGCGACCCAGAAGCTGGTCGACAAGCTGCGCACCCAGAAGCACATCACCATCCATCACGACACAATCCCCAAGGCCAACCACTTCTTCGAGCATGAAATGCCCGAGCTGATGGGATCGGTGGACCGCTATCTGGACATGCGGCTGGACCCGAATTCGCCGATCCGGTGAGATAGGAGAGAGGTTGTGGGGGAACCCTGGCCAATGTCAGGGTTTCGCACTTCGACTATATGGCTATCTTTGTTTGAATTTTGTTTGCCTTATCCTTCTCTCGACTTTTTCGTCTTCGATTCCCATGACATTGTTTCTTTGGGTCTGGCTCTGCCTGGGAAGAGATGGGAAACGCCGCCAAATATGAAAAACCCTTCTTTTAGGCTTAGCGCTTTTTGAGGATCCGTTTCTCGCAAGAAGAATGATATCTGTAGTAAGCACCAGTTGCATAGCTCTATGTCATGATGTGCCTGATGAAGGTTGGAAATAGATACAACCTTGAAATTTTCAATGTATCTTATAATCGAATGGTAAGTGTCGATTGTTTTATTGCTCTCTACATATTCTAATTTCCGGCGTGCAAATATGATTTTTGCCTCTTCGTCTAGCCTTGACAGTAGGAGTTGATTCGGAAGCTGCTGGCTTGAATGCCATATTTCATGGGCAAGGCAATTGCGAAGATCGTATAATTCTATAAACTGAGCTTTAGTATATCGAAATATAACCGATATTTCTTGGTCTTTCACGATGTTATTGTCAGAATTCAAAAATTCAAACTTTTTGTTAGGGGAGGACAGGTCTTTTAATTTCTGTGCTGCACGATAAACTTCTTCTCCATGAGTATCATACAGTATATCTTGCATTATTTTTTGGAAATAAGAGCACTTATTTATTATTTTTGCCGATAGCTCAAAGAATTTTCCTTCAATTTCTATATTTGAGCCGGATTTAGTACTTAAATCGGTTATGCTACTCAATTTTTCGTAGTATTTCGCCATTTGCCTCCCGGTCGAACTGGCAAGTTCAAAGTCAATTCAATAATTTGAAGTGTTTTGGTGATAAATTATACGTCGGTGTGCTGCGAACTTATGGCTGCCGCCACACCTGTTGCATAAGCTCCATGCGCGGTCGAGAAATCCTCACGCGAGCAGGCCTCGCCCGCGAAGAAGATACGGCCGTCGACCGGCTCGGCCAATATCCGGCGTGCCCCGGCATGGCCGACCCTGGCGTGGCTGTAGCTGCCGCCGATCAGCGGCACATGCCGCCAGCGCGTCGCGTCGAGCGGCGTGAAGCGTCGTCGCCAGTCGCTGCCCAGCAACGCCACCAGTTCTTCGATTGCGAAGGCTGCCGCCGCGCCGTCTTCCTCGAGCGCCCCCGCGCAGGGGCCGCCGAAGAAGCTCTCGACGATGGGCCAGCCAAAGGGGGAGAGGCGGTGGCTGGCGGTGCAGCTGTCGTGCGGGTTACCGGTCAGATGCTGATGGGCGGGCCAGGGCAGGGGGCCTTCGACCGAAAGGAAGACCTTGTCGGCGATGCCGAGCGGTAGTGCGGCGGCAGCATCCGTTTTGGCGGCGAGCGGGGGATCGAAGACCAGCTTGCCCGCCGCCAACACACTCGTAGGCACGGCGATGACAACATGGTCGCACTCGATCGTGCCGTCCGAGGTGTCGATGCGAAGGGCGCCCCCGCGATGATCGATCCGGTTCGCCGTTATGCCGGTGCGCACGACCAGTCCGGCGGCATGGCTCATGATCACCGTGCCATAACCCTCGACCACGGCCCAATTGTCGTCGGTCGCGGCCTGTTCGTAAGCGGCCCAGTCATGCAGCGACACCTGGTCGAGCGCTGCACCGTTTACATAGCCGGAAACCGCCTCGATCATCGGTCGCCAGCGATTGTTTGCTTCCACGAAATCGGAGAGCGGCCGGTCGGGGCCGTCAACCGCGGCCAGTGCCGCCGTTTCGAACACGGCGAAGGCGGCGTCGGCGGCTTGTTGCTCCTTCGGTGGAGAGCCGAGATCGCGCCATTGGCCGTCCCAATTGGGACGGCGGCGATCGACGGTGAAGCCCGCTTGCTCGGCAATGCGGGTCCAGGGGTTGCGCTTGGCGGAATGGAGCCAGCCACAGCCATGGTCGACGACATGGCCGGTCGGCAGACGGACGCTCCGTGCGCGTCCACCCAGTCGATCCGCCGCCTCTATCAGCAGGACTTCGCGCCCTGCATCGTGCAGCGTCCGCGCCGCCGCGATCCCGGCCGCGCCGCCGCCGATGACGACGGTGCGGCCGGTCATGCTCAGGCCGCCGCCAGCAGCCGCTTTTCACCGGCGATGCGCATCATCGCCTTTTGCAGCTTTTCGAACGCGCGCACCTCGATCTGGCGGACGCGCTCGCGGCTGACGCCATAGACCTGGCTCAGTTCCTCCAGCGTCTTGGGATCGTCGGTCAGGCGACGCTCGGTCAGGATGTGCTTTTCGCGGTCGTTCAGGTCGTCCATCGCGCTGACCAGCATGTCGTGGCGGACATCCGCCTCCTGCTGCTCGGCGACGACCGAGTCCTGCAGCGGCGCGTCATCGGCCAGCCAGTCCTGCCACTGCCCCTCGCCATCCTCGCGCATCGAGACGTTGAGCGAGGTGTCGCCCCCCATCGCCATGCGGCGGTTCATGCTGATGACCTCGTCCTCGTTGACGCCCAGATCGGTGGCGATCTTGGTCACGTCCTCGGGCCGCAGGTCGCCGTCCTCGAACGCGTCGAGCTTCGACTTCATCCGGCGCAGGTTGAAGAACAGCTTCTTCTGCGCGGCGGTGGTGCCCATCTTAACGAGGCTCCACGAGCGCAGGATATATTCCTGGATCGAGGCGCGGATCCACCACATCGCATAGGTCGCCAGGCGGAAGCCGCGATCGGGCTCGAACTTCTTCACGCCCTGCATCAGGCCGATATTGCCCTCCGAGATCAGCTCGGAGGTGGGCAGGCCATAGCCGCGATAACCCATCGCGATCTTCGCCACGAGACGCAGGTGCGAGGTGACGAGCTGCGCCGCCGCCTCCGGGTCGCCATGCTCCTGAAAGCGCTTGGCGAGCATATATTCCTGCTCCGGGGCAAGGATCGGGAATTTCTTGATCTCGGCCAGATAGCGGTTGAGCGACTGCTCCCCGCCCAGTGCAGGAATCGTCGCCGGGACGTTGCTGCCTTTTGCCATGATCCTTATCTCCCTTTCTGGAGCGTCATTCCGTTTCGCCCCGTCGTCGGCGCGAGGCGGTCTTCTGCTATACGTGAAGCCGACTGAACAGTTCCTGCATGTCGGGCGGCATCGGGCTCTCAAACGCCAAAGCGTGGCCGCTTATGGGATGAATAAAGCCCAGATGCGCCGCGTGCAGGGCTTGGCGCCGGAATTCGAGTTCATCGAGCAGGGCTTTTTGAGCACCCTTTGTTCTACCATAGACGGGATCGCCCAGCAAGGCGTGACCCAGCGATTGCATATGGACCCGCACTTGGTGCGTTCGGCCCGTTTCCAGGCGGCATTCGACCAAAGCGGCGTTGTTCAGCTTTTCGATGGTGCGGTAATGGGTGACGGCGCGCTTGCCGCCCTGGACGATCGCCACCTTCTTGCGGTTCTGCGGACTGCGCGCGAGCGGCGCGTCGACCGTGCCGTCGGCGGGACGGGGAATGCCGCCGGTGATCGCGCGGTAGCGGCGGTCGATCGAGTGCGCGGCGAATTGCTTGGCCAGCCCCTCATGCGTGCGGTCGGTCTTGGCCGCGACCATCAGGCCCGACGTGTCCTTGTCGATCCGGTGGACGATGCCCGGCCGCGCGACGCCGCCGATGCCCGATAGAGACCCGCCGCAATGATGGAGCAGGGCGTTGACCAAAGTGCCGTCGAAATTGCCCGCCGCCGGATGCACGACCAGCCCGGCGGGCTTGTCGAGGACGATCAGATGTTCGTCCTCATAGGCGATGACGAGCGGGATATCCTGCGGCTCGTTATGCGCGGGCAGGGGCGCGGGCACCGCAACCTGGAACAGGTCGCCGCCCGCCGCCCGCTTGGCGGGGTCGCGGGCCATCACACCGTCGCGTGTCACCGCGCCGCTGTTGATGAGGACCTTCAGCCGTTCGCGCGACAGAGTCGGCACCGCATCGGCCAGCGCGCGGTCCAACCGCCAGCCGTCCGCTGTGGGCGCGATCCGCGCATCGATGATGGAAACCCCCCGGTCCATAGCCTAATAAATTGGGCATGACCGTAACGATTTCAAGCGATGCGCTGGACCTGATTTGCAAAAGCGCGGCCGCTTCACCCGATTATGAGGTGTGCGGGTTGTTGCTGGGGGAGGGCGATCACGTGGCACGAGCGGTCCCCTGCGACAATGTGTCACCCGAACCGGGCCGTCGTTTCGAGATCGATCCCGCCGCGCTGATCGCCGCGCACCGGGCCGCGCGGGGCGGTGGCCCGGCGGTGATCGGCCATTATCATTCGCATCCTACGGGGCTGGCCGAGCCCTCCCCCCGCGACGCCGCCGACGCCGCCCCGGACGGCAGCATCTGGCTGATCGCCGGGGGCGGAGCGGTCACCGCCTGGCGCGCGGTGGCGGCGGGTGAGCGCCATGGGCGCTTCGATCCGCTTGCCCTTGCTTGCACAGAACGCACGCCCGCGTCAGAAAGGGCTAGTTTGTCGAGGGATTTTTCATGACCATCAGCCCGGTGGATTTCGCGAGCCTGTTGTGTTCGCGATTGTGCCACGATCTCCTGTCGCCGGTGGGGGCGCTCAATAACGGGCTGGAGCTGCTGGCCGATGAAACCGATCCGGCGATGCGTGAGCGGTGCATGGAATTGCTGGCGGACAGCGCGCGCGCCTCGGCCAACAAACTGAAATTCTTTCGCCTGGCGTTCGGCGCGGGCGGCGGCTTTGCCGACCGGGTCGACATGGGCGAGGCGAAAGCCGCGATCGAGGGGCTGCTGGTCGACAATCGCCGGACCACGCTGGGCTGGCTGGTCGAATCGCCAGCGCTGCCCAAGCCCGCGGTGCGCATCCTGATGAACCTGGCGCTGATCGCGACCGAGGCGCTGGCGCGCGGCGGCACGATCGACATCGGCGCCGAGGCAGGCCGGGAGGCGATCGAGATCGCGATCCGGATCGAGGGGCCGCGCATCCTGCTCGATCCCGAAATCCGCCGCACCCTGATGGAGGGGCAGGGCACCGAGCCGCTGGCGTCGCGCACCGCGCCCGCCTTCCTGATCCATACCCTGACCACCGAACTGGGCGGCATGACGCTGGTGACGGAGCCCATGCCCAACACCATGATCCTGGGCGCGGCGATCCGGGCGGGGTAAACACCCTTTTAATCTTGTGGCGGCAAGAGGGTGGCGAAAGGACGCGCCCTCGGGGACTTATGGACGACCTGCTGCAGGAATTCATTGCCGAGACACGCGAAACGCTGGAGGCTTTGTCTAGCGAGATCGTCGCGTGGGAGGCCGCGCCCGGCGACCGTGCGCGGCTGGATGCGATTTTCCGCTTCGTCCACACCGTCAAGGGAAGCTGCGGCTTTCTGGACCTGCCGCGCCTCGCCAGGCTGAGCCATGCCGCCGAGGATGTGCTGGCCGATGCACGCGACGGCAAGCGGATGCCCGACACGGCGCTCGTCGATGCGGTGCTGGCCATCGTCGACCGGATCGGCGCGGTGGTCGAGGGGATTGCCGCGGACATCGCGCTCGATGACTCGGATGACGACGCGCTGATCGCCGCGCTGACCCGGGTGGAAGAGGTGGTCGTGCCCGCCCCGGCGGCCCGCGTCGCCGTCGCCCCGCGTGCCGCGCCGCGGAGCATCCGGCTGAACGTCGATCTGCTCGACCGGATGATGAGCGGCATGTCCGACATGGTGCTGGCCCGCAACGAACTGGCCCGGCGGCTGCGCGACGACGTGCTGGACCCGCGTGTCGAAGCCGCGCTGGACCAGCTGTCGCTGACGGTTGCCGATATGCGCGATACCGTGACGCGGACGCGGATGCAGAAGATCGACGGGCTGTTCTCCGCGCTGCCCCGGATGGTTCGCGACACGGCGGCCGAACTGGGCAAGGCGGTCACCCTGCGTATCGAGGGATCGGACGTGGACCTCGACCGCGAGATGATCGAGATGATGCGCGACCCGCTGGTCCATATCATCCGCAACGCGATCGACCACGGCATCGAACCACCCGCCCGGCGGCGCAGCCTGGGCAAGCCGCCGACCGGCCAGATCGGCGTCACCGCGCGTCAGTCGGGCAACCAGATCCTGATCGAGATCGAGGATGACGGCGCGGGCATCGATGTCGCGCGCATCGCGGCCAAGGCGATCGAGAACGACGTCCGCTCCGCCGCCGAGGTCGCGGGCATGAGCCCCGCCGAAAAGCTGAAGCTGGTGTTCGAGCCGGGCTTGTCGAGCCGCGACACGGTATCGGCGGTGTCGGGGCGCGGCGTCGGCATGGACGTGGTGCGCGCCAATATCGAGCATGTCGGCGGCCGCATCGCGCTGGACAACCGGCCTGGCCGGGGCCTGACCATCACCATCCGCATTCCGCTGACCCTGTCGATCATGTCGACCCTGATCGTCGCGGTCGCCGACCAGCGTTTCGCCATCGCCCGCCAGGCGATCGAGGAGATCGTCAAGGTGCGCGGCGAACAGGTGCGCGTCGACCCGGTCGGCGACATCCGGGTCGCGACGGTGCGGGGCCGCCGCCTGCCGATGCTGTCGCTTGGGTCCTTCCTGGGGATCGGGCAGGGCGATCCGTCGACACTGGTGATCGTGTCCACGCGCGACGGGGATTATGCCTTGGGCGTCGACGACGTGCTTGATACAGAGGAAGTGGTGGTCAAGCCCGCCGCACCGGCGGTGATGGGCTCCGGCCTCTATGCCGGGCAGACCCTGCCGGACAGCGGCCTGCCGATGCTGCTGCTCGACAGCGGGGGGCTGGCACAGGCGGCGGGGCTTCGTTTCCAACGGAATATCATCGCCGCCGACGAAACCGCCGCGCAGGAAACCGCCAACCCCGCGCTGTTGTTCGACGATCTGGACGGCGCGCGCCGCGCCATCCCGCTGGGCGCGATCGACCGCGTCGAGAAGGCGACCGCCGAGGCCGTCCACCGCTCCGGCGGCCGAACGCGCCTGATCGTCGATGGGGCGACCATGCCGCTTCATCATGTCGATCCGGCCGCACTCGACGAAGCGCTGGCGCATGGCGAGGTCGAGCTGCTGCGCCTGACCGATGGCGAGACCGAATGCGCCTATGCGATCGGCGGCGCGCTGGAGATCATCCACCTGCCCGCCGAGATCGCGCCCGCCACCGGCGGCCCGGTGCTGGGCATTGCCGTATGGGAAGGCCGGGCGCTGGAAATTCTCGATCCGCTGGCCTTCTTCCTCGACTCCGGCGTCGTGGATACCGGTCCGGTCGCACCGCTCTGTCTGCTCGACGGCGCGGGTGCGGCGTGGATGGACCGGTTCCTGCGGCCCGTGCTGGAGGCGCATGGCTATCGCTGCACGCTCAGCGCCGATGGCGGGGAGGCGCCGTCCGTCCGCCTGATGATGGAGGAGGATGCCGTCGCCGCCGCGCCGTCGGACGCCCCCGTGGTGCGCCTGCGCCGCGACCGGGAGGGGGTGGCGGATCCCGACAGCATCTATCGTTACGACCGCTCCGCCCTGATCGCGGCGCTGGCGGGCCATGCACGCCGGGGAGGGCGCTGATGGCGTTGTTCCTGATCGCCTGTATCGCCGGGCAGGGCGTGGTCTTCGACGCCGACCAGGTCGATTCGGTCGTCGATATCGGCGAGGTGGTGGCGGTGCCGCGCGCCGAGCCATCGGTGCGCGGGCTGACCGCACTGCGCAGCCGGGTCATCACCGTCGTCGACACCCGCCGTGCGCTGGGGCTGGAGCCGACCGCCTCGCATGTCCGCCGCGCCGTCATCACCCGGCAGGACGGGCATTACTACGCCATGCTGGTCGACGCGCTGGAGGATATCGAGACGTTCGACATGCGCCCGATGCCGCACGTTGCACCGAAGGACGGCCGCTGGTCGCGCGCCGCCAACGGCATGGTCTTCCGCGATGGCGAGCCCCTGCTGGTGCTCGATCTGGCCAAGCTCGTGCCGCAGCCGGCGGCGCTGGTTGCCTGACCAATTAACCCGGCCGTTACCTATCGCAGCTATTTCGGACGTCAGATCCTGCCGGGACCTCCGGCGGGAATAGGGCATGCCGCATGAAAACCTGTCTCGTCGTTGATGACTCCAAGGTGATCCGCAAGGTCGCGCGCCACATATTGGAAACGCTCGACCTGCAGGTCCGGGAGGCGGGGGACGGTCGCGAGGCGCTGGAAGCGTGTCTGGAAGAGATCCCCGACGTCATCCTGCTCGACTGGAACATGCCGGTGATGAGCGGCATGGATTTCCTGCGCGCGCTGCGCGACGCCAATCTGGCGCGGCGGCCGCGGATCGTCTTCTGCACCACTGAAAACGGCATGGCCCATATCCGCGCGGCGATCGACGCCGGGGCCGACGAATATATCATGAAGCCGTTCGACCGCGACACGCTGGAAAGCAAGCTCCAGCTCGTCGGCATGATCTGATCCGGCGGGACCTGCCACCCGGACCGCCGCGCCATGAGCCCGAGCCCCTCGACCGCCCTTCAGGCCGCATTGTCCGTCCATGGGCAGTTCGAGGCCACGCGGGTCTTGATCGTCGACGATTCGGCGGTCGCGCGGGCGCTGATCGCACGCCAGATCGAACCGCATGAGCGGTTCCGCGTGGTCGGCGCCGTCACCCATGTCGAGGCGGCACTTGCCTTCCTGAATGACCAGGCGGCCGATATCATCCTGCTCGACGTCGAGATGCCCGGGGTCGACGGTATCACCGCGCTTCCCCGGCTGATCGCGGCGGGGCGGGGCGCCCGTATCATCATCGTCTCGGCTTCCACCCCGGCGGGGGGCGCGGCGGCGGTGCAGGCGCTGGCGCACGGCGCGGCGGACACGCTCGACAAGCCCCGGCCGCAGGGACTGGCCGAGTTCGGCGACATCCTGTTGCAGAAGCTCGACGGGCTGGCCCACTCGACGGACCGCCCCGCCCAGGCCGCCCCTGCGCCGGTGAACAGGATGCGAGCCGCCGCTGTCCAACGGGCGCTGCCGGATATCATCGGCATCGGGGCCTCGACCGGTGGCATCCACGCACTGGCCAAGCTGCTGGCGCCCATTCCGGCGACGATGACGGTCCCGATCGTGGTGACGCAGCATCTGCCCGCGACCTTCATACCCTTTTTCGCAACCCAGCTGGCTGCCGTCGTGCGCCGCCCATGCGTCATGGCGCACGACCGGATGCGCGTCCGGCCCGGCGAGATCGTCGTCGCCCCCGGCGATGCCCATGTCACCTTCGTCCGGCTGACCGATGGCAGCGCGGCGATCCGGCTGAAGCATGAGCGCGCGCGCAGCGGCTGCCTGCCTTCGGTCGATCCGATGTTCGCCTCGATGGCCGAGCTATGGGGCGAGCGGGCCTGGGGTATCGTGTTGACGGGCATGGGGCGTGACGGACTGGAGGGAGCCAGGATGTTGAAGGCCGCAGGGGGGACTATCATTGCGCAGGATCGGGAGAGCGCCGTCGTCTGGGGCATGCCGGGCGCGGTCGTCACCGACGGTCTGGCCGACCTGGTGATGACCCCCGACGCGATCGGCGCGATGATGGCGGGTGGGATCGCGGCGGGAGGGGCCTGCTGATGGTCCTGGCCTCTAGCTGGACGCCCGCGCCCCGCGTCCGCCCCGGGAGCATGGCGCCGGCGCAGTCCCCCTTGTCGGGTCAGTCGCTCGCCGTCCTCAGCGCGCTGTTGGAGGCGCGGACCGGCCAGCAGATCGCCAGCCATCGTTCGACCCGTGTCGACACGGTGCTGTTGCCGCTGATGCGCGAGCGTCGGATGGAGACTCTGGACCAGCTGGTCTATGCCCTTCTCGACGGGCGCGATCCGCAGCTGGCGGGCCGCGTCATCGACGCGCTGGTCAATGGCGAAACCTCGTTCTTCCGTGACCCGCATGTGTTCGACCATATCGTCGAAACGGTTGCCGAGGTGGAACGCGAAGGGCGCCGCGCCCGCATCTGGAGCGCGGGCTGCTCGACCGGCCAGGAACCCCTGTCGCTGGCGATGATGTTCGCCGAGCGGCAACAGGTACATGGCACGCCGATGCCCGAGATCATCGCGTCCGACGTGTCCGAAGCCGCCATCGCCCGCGCCCGAAGCGGCTGCTACACCCAGTTCGAGGTACAGCGCGGCCTGCCCATCCGCCAGATGGTTCGCTGGTTCGACGGGCGGCCCAACAGTGAATGGGTGGCCCGGCCCGAACTGCTGCGCCACATTTCCTTCCGCCATATGAACCTGACCGTCGATCCGGCGCCCGGCGGATCGTTCGACCTGGTGCTGTGCCGCAACGTCATGCTGTATTTCGCGGCCGAGCCGAAGAAGCGCGCCTTTCGCACCATCGCGTCGGCGATGCGGCCGACCGGCCTGCTGGTCCTGGGCGCGGGCGAGACGGTGATCGGGCAGACGGACCTGTTCCAGCTCGCCTCGGTCGGGCGCGGCGTTTACGAGAAAAGCGACGTGGCCGATCCGCCGATCGGTGCATGAAGCCATATCCTTGCGCCAGGCTTCCCGCTAACAGGGGCGGACGAACCGGGGTCGTTCAGGAGGTTGCATGACGATCGTCGACACGCCGTCACCCAATTTCGACGCGCGTAGCCTGCCCATCACGATGATCGTATTGCACTATACGGGGATGCAGGACGCGGAGTCGGCCATTGCCCGACTGCGCGATCCGGAGGCCAAGGTGTCATGCCATTATCTCGTCGCCGAGGACGGCACCGTGCTGCGCATGGTCGACGAGGCGGAGCGGGCGTGGCATGCGGGACGATCGCACTGGCGCTCGATCGAGGATGTGAACTCGGCGAGCATCGGGATCGAGATCGTCAATCCCGGTCATGACTGGGGTTATCGCCCGTTCCCCGACGAACAGATCGCGGCGGTGATGGAGCTGGTCGCCGATATCCAGAAACGCCACGGCATCACGCGAGGCAACATCGTCGGCCATTCCGACATCGCGCCCGCCCGCAAGCGCGATCCGGGCGAGCTGTTCCCCTGGGGCGCGCTGGCCCGGCGGCGCCTCGCCCTGCCGCGCCCGACCAGGAACCTGATGGACCCGATGTGGACCGAGGCGGGCTTCTGCCTGGCGCTGGAGCGGTTCGGCTATGACGTGACCGACCGGATGGCGGCGATCATGGCGTTCCAGCGGCGCTTCCGCCCCGAGCTGATCGATGGCGAGATCGATGCGGAGTGCCGGATGATCCTGCTGGCGTTGCTGCTGCCGCGTCCGCAGGGGGATGACTGAGGGGGGAGGGGCGTGGGCTTCGACTTCGCTCAGCCTGAACGGCTGCTAGGGCTTGATACGAACTTCCGCTCCGCCTGAGCGAAGTCGAAGGCCACGCGATACCCCAACCACAAACCCCTTGCCCTCCGCCCCATTCCCGCTACAGCCGCAAGCAGTCAGAGGGCCGGGCGGCCGCGGCCTCGGGTAACCGGGGGCGAGGAAAGTCCGGGCTCCACGGAATAACGGTGCCGGGTAACGCCCGGCGGGGGCGACCCCAGGGACAGTGCCACAGAGAGCAGACGGCCACGGCTTCGGCCAGGTCAGGGTGAAAGGGTGCGGTAAAAGCGCACCGCGGGTCCGGTAACGGAAACGGCATGGCAAACCCCACCGGGAGCAAGACCGAATAGGGATGGCATGGCGCGCAAGCGTCGGGGCGCGTTCCCGCCCGCTATCCGGGTTGGTTGCTTGAGGCGATGTGCAAGCATCGTCCTAGAAGAATGGTCGCCCATCCGGCTTTGGCCGGTGGACAGAACCCGGCTTACAGGCCCTCTGGCTTTCCTGCGCAAATTCGGGCAGCGTTCCGCCAAACTCGGCTTGGGAGGGTGCGGGGACGTGAAAACCAATAGAAATTTCGTACGCGTGACGTTGGCGGGACTGATCGTCGCGACAGGTGCGGCGGCGATGGCGCAGCAGGCGGCTCCGGCCCAGACCATGCAGCAGAAATATGACGCCGCGACCGCGCTGGACGCGGGCCAGGACCCGGCGGCGGCGCTGGCCGCGTGGAACCGCATCATCGCACAGGTAAAGCCGGGCAGCCGGACCTGGGCGATCGCGATGGTCCGCAAGGGCGGCGCGCAGTTTCGTCTGGGTCAGATCGACGATGCCGCGGCGGCGATTCGCGCAGGCCTGGCCGTGCTGCCCGCCCAAGACCCGTCGCTGGCCGAGGACCGGTTTGCCGCGCATATGAAGCTGGGCGGCATTGCGACGGCGTCGCTCGACTATGCCGATGCCACCGCAGAATATCGCAAGGCGGCGGCGGAGTCCCCCGACGATATCGGGCGGATGGCCGCGCTGCTGGCGACCGTGCGGACCCAGACCTTCACCGATCCGGGCGAGGCCCAGGCCTCACTGGCCCAGGCGGACGCGCTGGCGCAGAAGCTGACGCTGAGCAAGGGGGACCAGGCGGCGCTGGAGCAGGCGCGCATGCGTCTGGCGTTGAATACCGGGCGGCTGGACGACGCCAACCGGATGGCGCCCAAGGTGGTGACGCTGCTCGGCGGAATGACGCTGAACAAGGTCGATCTTCGCGACGTCGCCGCCCGCTCGGATGCGGCCATCGCCGCGCTGCTGACCCATCACGAGGACAGCGCACGCGAATATATGGCCTATACGGGCGCGGGCCGTTCGACCAAGGGCAGCTTCAGCGCCGCCAGCATGATGGCCCCGCCCGAATGCGGCGGCGAGGCCGATCTGAAGCCGGAAGACGTCGCCGTGATTCAGTTCAGCGTCGGCGACGACGGGACGGTCTTCGGCGTCGAACCTATTTATTCCTCCGGCGGCGGGGCGAAGGGACTGGCCTTTGGCCGCGCGGTCCGGGAATGGGTCTGGTCGCCCGAGGAACTCAAGGAATTGCCGCCCTTCTTCCGGTACAATGTCCGGTTGGAGATGCGCTGTTCGACCGCCTATAGCCGTCCCTCGATCGGTGAGGCGATCAATGCCAGCTTTGCCGAATGGCTGGAGAAGAAGGGGGTGGCGGCATCCGCCAGGACGGGTTCGGCCGGTGCCGATGCGCTGACCCGCCAGCGCGCCGCGCTCGCCGCGGCCGAGGCCAAGGGGCAGACGCCTGCGATCCTCGCCGCCGCCGCGCAGATGCTCGAAAATCCGACGCTGGGCAGTGACGATCGCGCCGCCCTGATCGCGAAGGCCCAGCCGCTGGCGGCGGCATCGGACATGCCCGCCATGGCGCAACTGGTCTTTGCGATTCCGGCCCAGGAAGGGCGCAACCGCGACTGGCGCGGGGCGGGGCGCTATGCCGCCGTCATGAGTCCGATGCTGGCGCAAAAGCCCTTTGCCGACGATCCACAGGCGCGCGCCGCACTGCGCCTGTGGATCGCGGATCGAACCGGCGAGAAATATGCCGGCCCCTATCTGCAGCAGGTCGCCGACGACAAGGGACTGGAGCCGCGCGATCCGTTGCGCGTCGGGGCGCTGATCCGGCTGGCCTCGGCGGCCAAGCGGCAGGGCGATCTGGCCCTGGCGCGCCAGACCTTCGAGAAGAGCGGGCTGGCGGCCTCGCAATGCGCGACACTGGATGCCACGCCCAAGGTCGTGACCTATCCCGGCAGCAGCGCCTTCCCGCAGGAGGCGCAGCGCTGGGGCTTTGAGGGCTGGGTGCGCAACCAGTTCGATATCAGCGCCGATGGCCGGGTCGCCAACGCCCGCACGCTGGTCAGCTATCCGCCCTTCATCTTTTCGCAGGCGGCGGAAAAGGCCTTCACGTCCATGCGCTACGAAAAGACCTACCGCCCCGATGGCGGCGTCGGATGCGGCGCCAGCGTGAACGGAATCCGGTTCCAGCTGCCGAAGTGATCGACTTGTTAAGGGGGATCGGAACCGGTGTTCCTCCCCCAATCCTCTCGAAAACAGCGGGATGGCGTAGACACAATCCCAATAGAGCCCCTCCCCTTCAGGGGAGGGGTTGGGGTGGGGCCTCCCCACAGGCTTTATGCTTGCCGAAGCGCCCCACCCCGGCCCCTCCCCCGAAGGGGAGGGGGTAAAAAAGTTCCACTCACCCCTACATCAAAACCTTGTCGGGCCGGGCGAGGCTGTCGAGATCGGTGTTCGCGTCGACCTCGAGCAGGGTTTTGATATGCCCGTCGCGAATGTCATAGACCCAGCCGTGCAGCCATAGCTCGCGCTTCTCGGCGAACGCCTTCTGGATCGTGTCGAGCCGGGCCAAGTGGCGCAGCTGTTCCATCACGTTCACCTCGACCAGCCGGTTGACGCGTGCCGCCTGATCCGGCTGCGCGTCGATCTCGTCCCGGTGGCGGTGCAGCACGTCGCGGGCATTGCCCAGCCACTGGTCGACCGGCCCCTGCGTCCCGCCCTCCAGCGTCGCCAGCACGCCGCCACAGCCATGATGGCCGCACAGGATGACATGACGGACCTTCAGCACATCGACCGCGTACTGCACGACCGACAGCAGGTTGAGGTCGTCGTCATGGACCAGATTGGCGATGTTGCGGTGCAGGAACATGCCGCCCGGCGGAGTCATGGTCATCTGCTCGGGCGTCACCCGGCTGTCGGAACAGCCGATCCACAGAAAGTCGGGCTTCTGCCCCACCGTCTGCCGCTGGAAGAAGTCGGTCTTTTCCTCCAGCAGTTCGGTCGCCCAGGCCTTATTGGCGAGCAGGAGCTGCTTATATTCCCTCATGCGTAGCGCACTCCCGTCGATGGGGCATTGATGAGCGGGGCGGTCCGCTCGGCGATGTCGCCGCGCACGATCACGCTGATCCCACGGAAGGCGGCGCCCTTGATGAAGGCGTTGATGATGTCGATATTGTCCAGGTCGACATAGGAGGTCGAGGACAGGTCGATCAGCAGGTTCGCACCGTCCGGCACCTTGGCCAGCGCCTTTTGCAGCTCGTATTTGTGGATGAAGTACAGGTTGCGTCGTGCCCGGATCAGGCAGTCGCCATCGTCATAGGCATAGGTCAGCGCCGGGCGGAAATTACGCGCCACCACGAAGACGAAGCCGACGACCAAGCCGACCAGGATACCGATCAGCAGGTCGGTGCGCAGGATCGCCAGGATGGTGACGATGAACGGGATGAACTGGCTCCACCCCTGTTTGTAGCGTTCGGTGAACAGCTTGGGTTTGCACAGCTTGTAGCCGGTGGCGATCAGCACGGCGGCGAGCGCGGCCAGCGGAATCTGGTTCAGCACGACCGGGATCAACGCGACCGAGATCAGCAGCCAGGTGGCGTGCAGCATGGTCGACAGCTTGCTCTCCGCCCCGGCATCGACATTGGCCGAGGAGCGGACGATGACCGAGGTGACGGGCAGGCCGCCGAGCAGACCGGAGACGATATTGCCGCCGCCCTGCGCCATCAGCTCCCAATTCTTGTCGGTGGTGCGACGGCGCGGGTCGAGTTCGTCCACCGCCTTGACGCTCAGCAGCGATTCCAGGCTGGCGACGATGGCGAGCGTGATCGCGGTGGTCCACACCGCGCCCATGCCGATCGCCGAGAAGTCGGGAAGCTGGAACTGGCCGAGGAACTGCGACGCGCTGCCAGCGACGGGCACCCGCACAAGATGCGCGCCCGCCAGCTGCCAGTCGGGACGCAGCGCGCCCAGGATCATGTTGCCGACCACGCCGATGACGACGACCACCAGCGGTCCGGGCAGCAGTCGCAGCGGGCCTTGCTTGGGCTTGGCGTGATCCCACCAGAACAGGAAGGCGAGGGACACCGCGCCGATCAGCACCGCGCCCGGCGCGATGTCGTTGCTGACGCTCGTCCACAGGTCGGTAAAGGTGTTGCCGCCCGCGCGGCTGGCATATTCGAAGCTGCCCTCGAAATCGCCGTCATAGCCGATGGCGTGGGGAATCTGCTTCAGGATCAGGATCAGGCCGATCGCCGCCAGCATCCCGGTAATGACCGAGGAGGGGACGAATTCCGCCAGCACGCCCGCACGGGTGAAGGAAAAGGCCAGCTGGAGCACGCCCGCCAGCATCACCGCCAGCAGGAAGACCTGGAAACTGGGCAGCCGCTCGATCGCCTCGAACACGATGACGGTGAGACCGGCGGCGGGGCCAGCGACCGACAAGGGCGACTTGGAGAGGAAACCGACGACCAGACCGCCCGCGATCCCGGCGATCATGCCCGCAAAGGGCGGTGCGCCGGACGCGACCGCGACACCGAGGCAGAGGGGCAGGGCGACCAGCGCCACCACGATGGAGGCCGGTATGTCCGCTCTTGCGGTGGCCAGGAAGGAACGACTTTGGGCCACGATGGCTCCTGTCAAAACTGGGCGTCCGCATATGTCCGGTACGGACATGACTATATGATGACGTATATTTCATGAACGAGGGAACCATTGGCGGTCAAGCGATTCAGCGGGCATTTGAGGGCTATGTCCCGCAAAGCGCGGCGTCGATGCTTGCACCGGCGCGCAAGTGCCTTAAATCGACCCGCGTGGCGCGTTCTTCTACTCGATCCAATGACTGGGGCTTTCCCCGCTGGCGCAGCTATGGTGCGTCGCGCGAGGCCAAGCCGGTGCGTATCTGCGACCGGCATGGTTGCGACGAGCCGGGCAATTGCCCGGCCCCCAAGTCCCCCAACAGCCCCGACCGCTGGTATTTCTGCGAGACCCATGCCGCCGAGTATAATCGCGGCTGGGATTATTTTCAGGGGCTTAGCGCCGAGGAAGCCGCTGCGCGCGAAGCCTCGGAGCGGCAGACCAGCGCAGGCTATGCCCAGTCCAAGCACCAGGCCTGGGCCGGGCCGGGCGACGGCAGCCGGTCGCGCGACGAGATGCGCGCGCTCGACGCGCTGGGTCTGGAGCCGGATGCCGAGTTCGACCTGATCCGCGCAACTTGGCGCGGGCTGGCCAAGGCGAACCATCCCGATATCCGCCCTAACGATCCGGAAGCGGCGACCAAGTTCCAGCAGGTGCAGGCCGCTTACGAGGTGCTTCGCGCCGCCGAGGAACGGCGCAGCTGGAAGCCCGAATGATCCGTCGCGCCAAGGCGGATTGGGAAGCGACGGTCCTGGTCTGCGGCAAATGCTCGAAAAAGGTCGGCGGCGGGTTCGGGCCGAAGGGCAAGACCTCGCTGGCCAAGGCACTCAAGCGGATTTTTGGCAAGGGGCGCAAGGCCTCGATCGGCGTGGTCGAGACAAAATGCCTGGGCCTCTGTCCGAAAAATGCGGTGACGCTGGTCGATGGGCGGCGGCCGGGCGAGTGGCTGGTGGTGACGCCGGACGAGGATGTCGAGGCGATCGCGGCGCGGTTGGGGCGGGGGTGACGTCCTGGAGCTGGTCTCGATGAGATCCATTTCCCTCCCCCATCCCCTCCCGCCTGCGGGAGGGGCGTGCCAAGCGGCTGGCGTCACGGTATTTCGACAGGCCTCACCCGGTTTCCCACAGTTGAAGACAGCGCGTCATTCGCGCCTCTGGCCGCTCCCCTCCCGCAGGCGGGAGGGGATGGGGGAGGGCAGGGTGTCTCACCGAGACCGCCCTCCCGATCAATACCGCCCGGCCGTCTCCCGGATCAGCGCAATCATGTTGGGAATCCCCTGCGTCCGGTTCGAGCTCAACTGATTCCGCAAATCGAACGGGGCCAGTTCGCCCTCGATATCGGTCGCCAGTATCTCGACAGGCGTCTTGTCCTGCACCGTCTTCAGCACCAGCGCGATGATGCCTTTGGTGATCGCTGCGTTCGAGTCCGCCAGGAAATGCAGGCCCGCCGAGTCGCCCTGGGTCGGATAGACCCAGACCGACGCCGAACATCCCCGCACCAGCGTCGCATCGGTCTTCAACGCCTCGGGCATCGGCTCCAGCGCGCGGCCGAGGTCGATCAGCAGGCGATAGCGATCGTCGGCGTCTAGAAACTCATATTCGTCGCGGATTTCGGCAAGATCGGACATGGCGCCGCGCTACCGCGAACGATGCGTCACGACAACCGTTCAGTCCGCCAGCAGCGCGTCCACCGATCCGCCGTTGCGCGCCAGTTCGGCCGCCACGCGGCGACGCCCTTCATAATAGGTCAGCACCCGCGCATTCGGATCGCGTTCGCGGATCAGCGCCTCGTCCTGCGGCCGAATGCTGGTTTCCTGCGCGACATAATCGGGATAGCCTTCGCGCTTCCACGCGGGCAGGCGCAGCGCGGCCCATTCGCCGATATGGTCGGCGACCAGCCGGTGGGTCATCTCATGCGCGATGGTGCCCGACAGGGTGCGCACACCGCCCAGCGGCGCGCCGTTCGTCACCCGGTCCGCCGCCACCGAGCTGCGGTTGAAGATCAGCGCTTGGGCAAAGGGGCGTCGAAAGGCGATCGATCCCCGCGCCCCGATCGACAGCATGTCCCAGCGCCAGCCACCATCGGTCAGCACCACCTGCCGCGACAGTCCCGGCCGGTAGAGCGGGCTGGCCGCCAGCAATCCGTCGGCACGCGCGAGCACCTGCCCCATCGCCGCCCGGTCGATCGGCTGTTCGGACAGGACGGTCGTCCGCCCGAAATCGGCGCGATAGGGAAAGGCGAGCGCGGCGGGGACGTGGACCACCCCGGCGACGACGACCGCGCCGCCACAGGCGATCCGGGTCGTCCATCGACGAAGGGTGACGAAGCGGCTCACAGGTCGACGCCGGCGGCGATGGCTTCGAGCTTGCGGATGCGCTCCTTCAGGTCCGCCATCTCGATCCGCGACGCGGCCGAGGCGGCGGGGGGGTAGGGCATGTCGTGGCTGCGCTCGAACTCGCGATTCTTAAGCTGCAGCCAGCCGCGCCAGCCCGCAAGACCGGCGGTGACGATCATCGCCAGGCCCGCCAGGCCGGCGGTCGCGATCACGATGTAGAGATTGGTGTCGGTCATGATCCGGGCTCCCTGTCCGTATCAATGGGTGGCTTAACGGTCGCGCAGCCGCTCGATCTCGCGGTCGAGATCGATGCTCTTGCGTTCGTCGGTGATGACGCGCTCCAGGACCTGGATGCGCTCCTTCAGCTGCTGGATTTCGCCACGCAGCGCCTGGCTGTCGCGGGCGCTATCGCCGCGCAGATGCTCGACCATATCCGGGCCGAAGGTGCCGCGCTGCTTGTGCTTGGCCTTGACGATGTTGGCGATCATCACGATGGCGACGATCATGACGACCATGAACTGTGATCCGGACATGGCGATAGCTCCCCTCTAAAGTTTCGAATATTCGGTGCCGGGACCGCTCAGCGATCGCGCAGCGCGTCGATTTCGCGCGCGGTCCGCTCGGCGGGGTCGGTGGCGATGGGCTCCAGCACCGCGATACGCTCTTCCAGTCGAGAGACCTGGCCGACCAGCTTCTGGTTCTCAGCGGTCAACAATTCGACCTTGCGGCCATCGGCGATGTCGCTCTTGTGCGTCATCCCGCCCCAGTCATTTTCCAGGCTGTAGCCGTGCTTCGCACGGATCCAGGTGGTCACGACCCAACCGATCGTCGACATTGCGATGATCGCCAGGACGAAACCCGGTCCTCCCCATGCCATAATCCATACTCCCATAGGATAGTTGATGTGTCAGCGCGGTCTCAGCGCAGGCTGTCGATCTCGTCGGCGAGCTGGCGGTTGCGGCTGGTGTAATGCAGTTCGATATCGGCGAGGCGACGGTCGATGTCGCGGAACTTCGAACGGACCTCGGCGGTCGAGCGGCGCGGGTTGCTGCGCACGCCCTGCCAGAACTTGGCGTCGTCGTCCGACTGGTAGAGGCCAATCGGCTTGGCGATCGCCATCCAGGCGACCAGCATATAGGCAAGCGGGACCCAGGGCATGCCGACCCCGGTGACGGTCAGCAGGACCGCGGCGATGCGGACCCACAGGACGTCGACCCCGGTATAGTCGGCGATACCGGAACACACGCCCTTGAACTTGGCATTCTGCTTGTCGAGATAGAATTGGGTGCGGCTGGCGGTCATGTCAGTTCCTCCGATCGAGGCTGTAGTCGGTGCGGCCGAGGCGACCTTCGGGGCGCCATTCGGGCTGCGACAGGCTGGGCTTGAAGTCGGGATTGTCGGCGGCGACGATCCGTTCGACCGTGTTCAAGCGGTCTTCCAGGCGGCGTGCGAGCAGGTGAAGCTCGTCGAGCAACTGCTCGTCCTCATGCGTGATCTTCGGCGCCTGCTTCCACTTGGTCATATAGTGGAGGAACAGCCAGGGCAGGCCGATGAAAATGGACGTGATGGCGATGAAGGGGACGACGATGTCTTCCATCTCACTCTCCCTTGTTCAGGCGCGCCTTGAGCGCGGCGAGTTCGGCATCGACCCGGTCGGAGGCGCGCAGTTCGGCGATCTCGTCCTCGAGCGTCTTGGGGTTGGCGCCCAGGCCCAGCGCTTCCGCGCGGCCCTCGGCCTCGTCCACCTTGCGTTCCAGAATGTCGAAGCGGCTGAACGCGTCGTGGGTCTTCGGCCCGTTCCACATCTCGCGCAGGCGATAGCGGTTGTTGGCGCTTTCCAGACGGGTCTGGACCGCATTCTGCTTGGTCCGCGCCTCGCGCAGCTTGTTCTGCAGCTTGGCGATATCCTCTTCCGACGCGCGCAGCGCATCGTCGAGCACCTGGACTTCGGCCTTCAGCTGGTCGGCCATGTCGGCGGCCTTCTGGCGCTCGATCAGCGCGGCCTTGGCCAGGTCCTCGCGGTCCTTCGACAGCGCCAGCTCGGCCTTTTCGGTCCAGCTGTCCTGAAGCTGGTCCAGCTTCATGATGTGGCGGCGGATTTCCTTCTGGTCGGCGATCGTGCGGGCGGCGGAGGCACGCACCTCGACAAGCGTTTCCTCCATTTCGAGGATGATCATGCGGATCATCTTCGCGGGGTCTTCCGCCTTGTCCAGCAGGTCGGCGAAATTGGCGGCGACGATGTCGCGGGTGCGGGAGAAAATGCCCATCGGATACTCCTTGATGGCGGCTATTCGGGGATTATGCGGTCGGTGCCTCGATCGCCGCAACCAAAGTCTGTGCAGGAGCGACATGCGCGGGGGCGAGGGCGCCCATCAGGCAGGTGGCGCTCATCACGACGGTGCAGGCGATGGCGGCGATCTGGCGGGTGATGTCGGTGGCGAACATGGTGGAAACTCCCTGAATTCTTTTGTTTCGATCCGCTCGTCGGCGGGATGCCAGAAGCTTTGCAGGAGGCGTGCCAGTTTCAAAAAATGCGGAAATACAACGGCTTGTAGAATAGTTGCGGCAAAACAACGATTGCACTCTTGCCAAGCCTTGGGAAAATCCGCCACCTGTTGGGAATGGAGCGAACGAGTCAGGTCATCGGCCAGTCGGGGGCCTTTCTGGACGCGCTGGAACGGGCCAGCCGCGCCGCCGCGCTCGACCGTCCGGTGCTGGTCATCGGCGAGCGCGGGACCGGCAAGGAACTGGTCGCCGAACGCCTCCACCGCCTGAGCGGGCGCTGGGACCAGCCGCTCGTCATCATGAACTGCGCGGCCCTCCCCGAAACGCTGATCGAGGCGGAACTGTTCGGGCATGAGGCGGGCGCCTTCACCGGCGCGACCAAGGCGCGGGCCGGGCGGTTCGAGGAGGCCAATGGCGGCACGCTGTTCCTGGACGAATTGGGCACGCTGTCGATGGCGGCGCAGGATCGGCTGCTGCGCGCGGTGGAGTATGGCGAGGTGACGCGGATCGGATCGTCACGGCCCCTGCGTGTCGACGTTCGCATCGTGGCCGCGACCAACGAGCATCTGCCCGACAAGGTGGCCGCGCACCAGTTTCGTGCCGACCTGCTCGACCGGTTGTGCTTCGAGGTGGTGACGCTGCCCCCGTTACGCGCGCGCAAAAGCGATATCATGGTGCTGGCCAATCATTTCGGGCGGCGCATGGCGGCCGAGATCGGCTGGGAAAGCTGGATGGGCTTCGGGGCGGCGGCGACCGATGCGCTGATGGAGCATCGCTGGCCGGGCAATGTCCGCGAATTGCGCAACGTGGTCGAACGCGCCGTCTATCGCTGGGACCGCGAAGGGCCGGTGGACGCGATCGAGATCGACCCGTTCCGCTCACCCTATCGTCCGCAGGGCCAGTCCCCCGCCGCCGCCCGCAGCGAGCAGGGGAGTACGCCCGCCTCCGCCGAGCCGGTGAGCGACGGCGACGAAGTGGCGGCCTGCGATGTCGGGCCGTCCGACTTCAAGTCGCGCGTCGCCCGGTTCGAGCGCGAGCTGCTGACCAAGGCGCTGGCCGATAATCGCTTCAACCAGCGGACCACGGCCGAGGCGCTGGGCCTGTCCTATGACCAGCTACGCCATGCGCTTCGTCGTCATGATCTGATCGGAACGGTTGCGTAACCGCGTTCGGGGAGCCATTTGAGGCGTCCGGCGTTGCCACAGGCAAACCCCAAAGGAGCATTCACCATGGCTTTCGAACTGCCGCCCCTTCCGTACGACTATGATGCGCTGGAGCCGGTCATCTCCAAGGAGACGATGACCTTCCACCATGACAAGCATCATGCCGCCTATACCAACAAGCTGAACGAGGCCGTTGCCGCCGACACGTCGCTGCAGGGCAAGTCGATCGAGGACATCCTGGCCAATATCTCGTCGGCCCCGGCCGCCGTCCGCAACAATGGCGGCGGCTTCTGGAACCATGACTTCTTCTGGAAGATCATGACCAAGCCCGGCACCACCCAGCCCTCGGGCAAGCTGGCGCAAGCAATCGAGGCATTCGGCGGTCTCGACAAGCTGAAGGACGAGTTCAACACCAAGGGTGCGGGCCAGTTCGGTTCGGGCTGGGCCTGGGTGATCGCGGATGCCGAGGGCAAGCTGAAGGTCACCTCGACCCCGAACCAGGACAACCCCCTGATGGACGTCGTCGCCGACAAGGGCACGCCGATCCTGGGTAACGACGTGTGGGAACACGCCTATTACCTGACCTATATGAACGACCGTCCGGGCTATCTGAATGCCTGGTGGGACGTCGTGAACTGGGACGAGGCCGGTCGCCGGTACGAGGCGGCGGTCGCGTAATTTCGCGGACGTCCGTTTCGGATACGGGAAAGGGCGGCTCCGACGGGGCCGCCCTTTTTCTTGATCCTCCCCGGG
>NZ_BBPI01000016.1 GCF_000787715.1 Sphingomonas parapaucimobilis NBRC 15100 | reverse complement strand
AAGCGTGAGGTATGTGGCGAGGCCCCACCCCAACCCCTCCCCTGAAGGGGAGGGGCTCACGTTGTTTTCATGAAACGTCATCTCGATCCCAAAGACCCACAGACCACCGCGCCTTGCAGGGGCGCAAGATTCCGATGCTTGGGTGTGTCGTCCCGGCATGATACCGCCCCCCACATGGCCGACCGAAACGACATTACCGCCCTGATCGCCGATATGGGCCAGCGCGCCCGCAACGCCGCCGTCACGCTGGCGCAGATGCCGACCGAGGCGAAGGCCGACGCCCTGCGCGCCGCCGCCGCCGCGATCCGCGACGCGGCTCCGGTGGTGCTGGAGGCCAATGCGCGCGACGTGGCGGCGGGCGCGGCGAACGGTCTGTCCCCGGCGATGCTCGACCGGCTGACGCTGGACGAGGCGCGGATCGCGGGCATCGTCGCGGGGGTCGAGGCGGTGGCCGCCCTGCCCGATCCCGTGGGTCAGCGGATCGACGAGCGCACCCGGCCCAACGGCCTGAACCTGTCGCGCGTCCGGGTGCCGGTGGGGGTGATCGGCATCGTCTATGAAAGCCGCCCCAACGTCACGGTCGACGCCGCCGCGCTCTGCGCCATGGCGGGCAATGCCGCGATCCTGCGCGGCGGGTCGGAGGCGGTCCACAGCAACCGCGCGCTGCACGCCGCCTTCGTCCGGGGCTGGACGGCGGCGGGGGGACCGGCGGACACGGTGCAGCTGGTGCCGACCACCGACCGCGCGGCGGTGGGTGCGATGCTGGCCGCCGACGGACTGATCGACCTGCTGATCCCGCGCGGCGGCAAGAGCCTGGTCGCGCGGGTGCAGGCCGAGGCGAAGGTGCCGGTGCTCGCGCATCTCGACGGGATCAACCATGTCTATGTCGACGGCTCGGCCGATCATGAAATGGCCATACGGATCGTCCGCGATGCCAAGATGCGGCGCACCGGCATTTGCGGGGCGATGGAGACGCTGCTGATCGACCGCGCCTATTGCCACCCCGCCGAACTGGTCGCCACGCTGGTCGACGCAGGCTGCACGGTGCGCGGGGATGCCGACATCCGCGAGATCGTCCCCGGACTCGAGGTCGCCACGGCCGAGGACTGGGATACCGAATATCTGGATGCCATCGCCAGCGTCGCGCTGGTCGATGGCGTGGAAGGGGCGATGGCCCACATCGCCGCGCATGGATCGCATCACACCGACGCGATCGTCGCCGAGGATAGGAGCGTCGCCGAGCGCTTCCTGGCCCAGGTCGACAGTGCGATCGTGCTGTGGAACGCCTCGACCCAGTTCGCCGATGGCGGCGAGTTCGGGCTGGGCGCGGAGATCGGCATCGCCACCGGACGTCTGCACGCACGCGGTCCGGTCGCGCTGGAAGGGCTGACCACCTATAAATGGATCGGGCGCGGGACCGGGCAGATCCGCGCCCAAAATCAGGGATGAAGATCGGTCTGCTCGGCGGGTCGTTCAATCCCGCGCACAAGGGGCATCGCCGCATCACGCTGGACGCGATGCGCGCGCTCGACCTCGACGAAGTGTGGTGGCTGGTATCGCCGGGCAATCCGTTGAAGGACGGCGCCGGCGACATGGCCCCCTTCGCGGCGCGCTTCGCCTCGGCCCGGAAAATGGCGCGTCGCGCGCCGATCCGGGCCAGCGCGATCGAGCTGGAATTGCACACCCGCTACACGCTCGACACGGTGCGCGGAATCCGGCGCCGTTACCCCGGCCACGCGTTCATCTGGTTGATGGGCGAGGATAATCTGGAGCAGTTTCACCGCTGGCGCGGGTGGCGTGATATTGCCCGTGCGATCCCGATTGCGGTTATCGGCCGTCCGGGGTACAATGCCGCCGCTCACGCGACACCCGCGCTGGGCTGGTTCAGGCGTTTCCAGAGGCGTCCGGGCCAGGCGAAGAACTGGACGATGTGGAGTTTGCCGGCCTTCGTGCTGTTGCGCTTCCGCCCCGACCCGACTTCCGCCACGAGCCTTCGGGCTCGCGATCCGGACTGGTTTCGGCATATGGGCCGGAACGTCCCCTGAACAGGAGCTCACTTGGCCACTTCCCCGCAATCGCCGCGTCCGTCCGATCCCGCCGAGGTGGAGGCGCTGCATCGCCTGATCCTCGCGTCGCTGGATGACGACCAGGCGGTGGAGACGATCTCGATCCCGCTCGCGGGCAAATCGTCGATTGCCGATTTCATGGTGATCGCCAGCGGTCGCTCGACCCGGCAGGTCGCCTCGATGGCGATGAAACTCGCCGAGAAGATCAAGGCCGAGTTCGGCCGCTCGGTCCGGATCGAGGGTCTGCCGACCGCCGACTGGGTGCTGATCGACGCGAACGACGTCATCGTCCACCTCTTCCGGCCCGAGGTCCGCAGCTTCTACAATCTGGAGCGCATGTGGGCCTTCGGCGACGCGCCGACCCCGCCAGCCAGCCCGGCCGACCGCAACCCCTGATCCACGCAGAGGTCCGCCCGTGCTGCTGCATATCGTCGCGCGCGGGCGGATCGGCCGTTCGCCCGAGGCCGAGCTGGTCGACCGCTATATCAAGCGGATCGGCTGGCCGACCAAGGTGACCGAACTCCCCGACACCGGCGGCAAGGTCCCGCCGCTGGAGGGACAGGCGCGTCTGGTCCTGATGGACGAGAAGGGCGAGAATCTGTCCTCGATGGATTTCGCGCGTCGGCTGGAGCGCTGGCGGGACGATGGTGTGCGCGAGTGCCGCTTCATGATCGGCGCGGCGGACGGGTTCGAGGATGCCGATCGGGCGCGCGCGGACCTGCTCATCTCCTATGGCCGGGCGACCTGGCCGCACATGATGGCGCGTGCGATGCTGGCCGAGCAACTCTTCCGCGCGACCAGCATCCTCGCCAACCACCCCTATCACCGCGAAGGCTGACCTCGGTGTTGCGTGATGGGGCGCCGCGGCATGGCGTGCTGGCGCTGGCGGCGCTGGCGCTGCTGGGCGCGACCGACATCGCCGGAGACCAGCGCCGTCTGGCCGATGCCCGCGCGGGCGCGGCGGCTGCGCAGGCGCGCGCCCAGGCGCTGGAGCAGCAGGCCGGGCTCGAACGCAACGCCGCCGCCATCGTCCAGGCCAGGGAGCGCGCCATGGCGGCGCGTGTCGCGGCCGCTGAAGCGGAGGTGACGGCAGCGCGGGCGCGCGTCGATCTGGTCACGGGATTGCTGGAGCAGCAACAGGCGAAGCTGGCCAAGGCGCAGGCCCCGCTCGCGCATCTGCTGGCCGCGATGCAGAGCATGGCGGCGCGGCCCCCGGTGGCGGCGGTGGCGCAGCCGGGCTCGGTCGCCGATCTGGCGCATGTCCGCGCGGTCTTCGCGACCGTCGCCCCTGTCATCGCGGAGCGTTCCGCGACCGTTCGCGCCGAACTGGCCGCCACCCGCCGCATCCGCGCGCAGGTGACGGTGGCGGCGCGCGCGCTGACTGAGACCACCGCCAAGCTGGAATCCGAACGCCAGGCGCTGGCCCGTCTGGAGGCAAGCCATCGCGGCCGCGCCGAGGCGCTGGGTCAGGTCGCGATCGATGAGTCCAATCGTGCGCTGGCGCTGGGCGAAGCCGCTCGCGACATCGTCGACCGCATGGCCGAACGCGGCGAGGCAAAGGCGATAGCGGGCGACCTGCTGGCGCTGCCCGGCCCGGTCTCACGCCCGCTCGGGGCAGGCGTCATGGGACCAGAGATCGCGCCGGGCACCTATCGCCTGCCGGTACAGGGCAAGGTCGCGAGCGGCTTCGGCGAGATTTCGGACGCAGGCGTGCGGGCGCGCGGCATTACGCTGTCGACCGTCCCCTATGCCCCCGTCGTCGCGCCCGCGGGCGGCGAGGTCCGCTATGCAGGCAAGTTTCGCGGCTATGGCGGGATCGTCATCCTGAATCACGGCACCGGCTGGACCAGTCTGGTGACGGGGCTGGGTGCCATCGCGGTCAAACCCGGCCAGCACGTCGCGGCGGGCGCAGTGCTCGGCCGGGCGGGGCGGGGGCAAGGCGGCGTCGAGCCGCGCGTGACGGTCGAACTGCGCCGCGACGGGCGACCGATGGATATTGCCGCGCTTCTGGGGTGAGGCGAACGAAGGGAACGGATCAAGCGCCCGTCTTGATGATCCGGTTCGGCATCGCACACATACCATAGGCCTCTTTGTAGGACTTGTCCCAGCACCGGGCAAAGCCATCGAGTACGTTCAAGTTCATCGGCCAGGCGATGGCAATCGGCTTTCCATCGGGGCCGCGCGGATCGAAATCTTCCGGCTTGGGTAGTGCCGCCAGTGCAGCATGCCATTTGTCAAACGCCGGGCGATCACGCCGAAGAAATGCGATGCTGCCGTCGACATAGAGGTTCCAACCCATGCCATGGTCGTCTTCAACGGTCTTGCGCGACTTTTCGAACAGGGTGATCGCCGCGTCGCGCTGGCCTAGATTGGCGCGTAGCTGGCCCTCGTGCCAGTAAAGGATGCTCGCAAGGCGTTCAGGCTTGTTCTTCTCGCGCCAATTCCGAATGAGGTCCGCCGCCTCCGCCTCGCAACCGCGCATCGACAGGCTTCGCCAACCGCCGGGTTCCTGATCGAACGTCTGCTGAGGCAAGGCCATCATGGCAGCGCGATCATAGGTGCAGTCGGGCGCGGCCGCGGCGAACAGAAGGGCGATCAGCATGGGGCTTTGTCGCTTAGGAGCAGCCCGGTTGGCAAGCGCGCTGCTCCTGCAAAGGATCGGTCGCGCTCACCCCCCCGTTCAGCACGGTTGCGCTTTGATTGCGTCCGGCTTGCCGCTACACAGGCGGTCCGCTTATCTGGTCCAGGACACTCGATGCCCCGCCCGCTTTCCAGACTTCCGCTGCCGAAACGTCCGCTTCTGACTGCTACTGCCATCGTCGGCGCGCTGGCCATGGTGCCGATCACGACCTCTGCCATGGCGGCGGTGGACAGCTCGACCGTGCGCCAGTTCGACCGGTTCCTCGACGTCTATAACCGGATCAAGGCCGATTATGTCGACAAGGTCGATGACGACACGCTGATCAAGGGCGCGATCCAGGGGATGCTGGCGGCGCTCGATCCGCATAGCAGCTATGTCGACGCGCTCGACTTCGACAATCTGAAGATCCAGACCGAGGGCAATTATGGCGGCCTGGGCCTGACCGTCTCGATGGAGGACGGCGCGATCAAGGTCATCGCGCCGCAGGAGGATACCCCGGCGGGCCGCGCGGGCGTGAAGTCGGGTGATTACATCACTCATATCGATGGCAAGCTGATCTATGGTCAGTCGCTGGACGAGGCGATCGGCCAGATGCGGGGCAAGCCCGGCACCAAGATCAAGCTGACCATCGTCCGCCCCGGCCGCGACAAGCCGATCGAGTTGACCCTGACCCGCGAGGTCATCGTCCAGCGCCCCGTCAAGTGGGAGGTGCGCGGCGATGTCGGTTACATCAACATCAACACCTTCTCCGAGAATACCGGCGCCGACACGCGCGCGGCGATCATGGCGATCGACAAGGCGCTGGGCCACCGGCCGCTCGGCTATGTCGTCGACCTGCGCGACAATGGCGGCGGCCTGCTGACTCAGGCGATCGCGGTGTCGGACGCCTTCCTCGATCATGGCGAGATCGTATCGCAGCGCGGCCGCGAGAAGTCGGATATCGAGCGTTACTATGCCAAGCCCGGCGACGACGCGCACGGCCTGCCGGTCATAGTGCTGACCAACTCGGGTACGGCGTCCGCGTCGGAGATCGTCGCTGGCGCGCTTCAGGATCATCACCGTGCGCTCATCATGGGCGAGCGCAGCTTCGGCAAGGGCTCGGTCCAGACGCTGCTGCCGCTCGGCCCTGAAACCGCCCTTCGTCTGACCACCGCGCGCTACTACACCCCCTCGGGCCGGTCGGTGCAGGAGGGCGGGATCGAGCCGGACATCAAGGTGCCCGAAATCTCCGATCCCGATTACAAGACGCGGCCCGTCTTCCGCGAGGCCGATCTGCGCCGCCACCTGATCAACGAGGTGAAGGCCGATAATGCGATCCTGGAGGAGGATACCAAGACCGATCCGCGCTTCGCCATGACGCCCGAGCAGCTGAAGAAGCAGGGGATCGAGGACTTCCAGCTCTATTACGCGCTGAAGACCATCGCCCGTCTCGGCGGCCCGGCCCAGATTGCCGCCGCCACCAAGCCGCCGGTGAAGTGACGATGGCGACCCCGCGCACCCAGGGCGAGCGGCTGGCCAATATCATCGCCTTCGCGCTGCCCGCTGCCCTGCTGGCGGGGGCCTGGGGCAGCCAGCTGATCGGCGGCCTGTTCCCGTGCGAGATGTGCCATTGGCAGCGCTGGCCGCATTATGCCGCGCTGGTGCCCGCCCTCCTCGCCTTCTTCGTGCCGCAGCGCAGTGTCCGGGGATCGCTTGTCATACTCGCCGCGTTGTTGATCGCAGTGTCGGGGGCGATCGGTGTCGCCCATGCCGGGGTCGAATATGGCTGGTGGCAGGGCTTCACCGCCTGCACCTCGACGGTGAATTTCACGGGCGGGAGCGCCGCCGACCGGCTGAACGCGATTTTGAAGGCGCCGGTCATCCGCTGCGATGTGGCGCAATGGACCCTGGGCGGGATTTCGCTCGCCGGGTTCAACGCGATCTTCTCGCTGGGCGGTGCGGCGGCGATCCTGCTGTTGATGAGGAAGGCGCGATGAGCCAGCTTCGCTGGATGCCGGGCGACCGGCGTGAACCGATGAAGGCGATGGTCCGGGTGGACCAGGCCGGGGAATATGGCGCGACCCGTATCTATGCGGGTCAGCTGGCGGTGCTGGGCGACCGGCACCCCTTCGCGCGCGCGATCCATCACATGGCCGAGCAGGAGGAGCGCCACCGCGCCTTTTTCGACCGCATGATCGTCGAGCGGCGGGTGCGGCCCACTTTGTTCCAGCCTTTCTGGGACAAGGCAGGCTTCGCGCTGGGGGCGATCACGGCGGCGATCGGGCCGAAGGCAGCGATGGCCTGCACCGCGGCGGTCGAGACCGAGATCGACAAACATTATCAGGAACAGCGCGACCAGCTGGGCGATAGCGACCCCGAATTGTCGGAGGCCATCGCCGATTTCCAGGCCGAGGAACTGGAACATCGCGAGCATGCCATCGGCGCGGGCGCGGAAGAGGCGATCGCCTATCCGGTGATGTACGGACTGATCCGGGCGGGCTGCAAGGTCGCGATCGCGGCGGCCAAGCGCCTCTGAACGGCACGAGCGGGAGAGAGAGGATGACGAACCGGTCCTGGACCGCCAAGATGTTGGCCATGATGACGATCGCTGGCGTCGGCGCGGTCCCCACGCTGGCGCAGCAGGTCGCCGCCCCCGGCGCGCTTCCGCCCAAAAAGGTCGAGGTGCCGGGCGAAGTGTCGCGCAACGCCCCCGTCAACGGCGTGCTGACCCTGTTCGGCAACGAACGTTGCCCGACCGACAATCAGGGCAACGAGATCGTGGTCTGCGTCCGGCGCGGCGCGGAGGAACAGTTCCGCGTGCCCAAGGAACTGCGCGACTTGCAGGTCACGCCCGAGAATGAGAGCTGGGCGGCCCGGGCGACGGGGACGCTGAACGAGGGTGCGGGCGTGAACAGCATCGGCAGCTGCTCGGCGGTTGGCGCGGGCGGTGCGACCGGCTGCTTCGTCCAGCGCGCGCGGGAAAACCGCGCGGTCAACGCCCAGCGCAAGCGCGATGAGGAACCACGCAACCCGTGATAGGCGGGTATCGGCTTTGGCGGGCATCCACCTCATGTCCGCGCGGCCGAGGATTCCATCGGGCGCACGCAGGCAGCGTGTTGTAACGAAATCCCGGCCTTCGCCCGGGTGGCGCGTTGAGAGGCGCGGCCTCCGTCATAATGGGCGCTGTCGAAGTGCACACTCCGTAGTGGCAGCCTGGCGAGGGTCAGCCCTTGGCCTTCGACATCGCTCAGGCTGAACGGGGGTTTGGAAGCAGGGCTGACATTGGTCGGCGCAGACCTGCCCCACACCCGGCCACTATCCCCAACCTCCGTTCACGCTGAGCGAAGTCGAAGCGTACGCGAGAGACAGGCGGCTGGGCCAATTCCAGACTTTTCGGCAAGGCGGAGAATATTATACCCGCCGCCGCCCCTTCAAGCCGCCACCGCCTGCCCCCGGGGCACCTGCGCGATCCGCTCGAGCGCCATCGCGCGCGCGGCCTCATCCGGCGTGATGCCGTTCTGTTCGGCCAGCGCCAATACCGCGCCCATCTTGCGCCCGACGGCCAGGACCCGCCGCCGCACCTCGGCCGTGCGCCAGCCCAGATATTCGCCCGCCACATTGATGATCCCACCCGCATTCGCCAGGAAGTCCGGGGCATAGAGGATATCCCGCGCGGCCAGCCGTTCGGCCATGTCCTCGCTTGCCAGCTGGTTGTTGGCTGCCCCGCAGACCACGCTCGCGCGCAGCTGGGCGACCGTATCGGCGTCCAGCACCCCGCCCAGGGCGCAGGGGGCCAGCACGTCGACGCGCGCGGACAGCAGCGCCCGGCTGGTCATGACCATCGCGCCGAACCGGTCGGCCGCTCGCGCAGCCACCTCGCTCCGCGGCTCCGCGACGATCAGCCTGGCCCCTTGTTCGTGAAGCAGTTCGCACAGCGCATAGCCGACATGGCCCAGCCCCTGAACGCCGACCGTCACATCGGACAGTTCCGCGCCAAGCCGCTGACGCACCGCAACGCGCATGGCCTGAACCACCCCCAGCGCCGTCCAGGGCGAGGGATCGCCGCCGGGCTTCTGGCCGGAGACGGGCAGCCCCGCGACATGGCAGGTGCGCGTGGCGACCTCTGCCATATCCGCCACGCTCGTCCCGACATCCTCGGCGGTGACATAGCGGCCCTTCAATTCGGCGACCTGACGCCCAAAGGCCTGGAACAACGCGGCGCGGTCGAACGCCCCCCGGGGCAGGCGGATGACCGCCTTGCCGCCACCAAAGGGCAGATCGGCCAGCGCATTCTTCAACGCCATGCCCTCGGCCAGGCGCAGCGCATCGACCGTCGCGCTGCGGTCATCGGCATAATGCCACAACCGGCACCCGCCCGCCGCCGGGCCGAGCGTGGTCGAGTGCAGCACGATGACGCCGCTCGCCCCGCTGTCCTTGTCGTGAAACGTCACCACCTCTTCAGGCGGCAGGCTCTGTCGGTCTTGGGCTGGGTGCAGCATCGGTCATATCCCTGAACTTTCTCTGGCACCGGAATAGCCCGGCGCGGCAGGCGAAACTGATCCGATTGGTTAGGCAAATGACGATTTATCGGATAATATAACCCGATAAATAGTAATTAGAGGATATAATGCCTCACGAACTCGATATCTGGGAACGGCGTATCCTTGCCTTGCTTCAGGAGGATGCCAGTCTCTCCACCGCCGCCATTGCCGAGGCCGTTGGCCTGTCGGCCTCGCCCTGCTGGCGGCGGATCGACCGGCTGGAGCGCGACGGGATCATCAAGCGCCGGGTCGCGCTGGTCGACCGTGCCAAGGTCGGACTGAAGGCGCAGATCTTCGCGCAGGTGAAGCTCAACGCGCATGGCCGCGCCAATCTCGACGAATTCACCGCCGCGATCCGGGAGGTTCCCGAGGTGATGGAGTGCCATGTGTTGATGGGCTCGGTCGACTTCATGCTGCGCATCGTGGCGGCGGATATCGAATCCTATGAGCGGCTGTTCTTTGAGAAGCTGTCCAAACTGCCGGGGGTTCAGGAAATCAATTCGACGGTGGCGCTGTCGGAAATCAAGTCGACCACGTCGCTGCCGATTCCGGGGTGAGTCTCCCCACGCCTCCCAGCGCGCCCTGCACTCGCGGATAGGGATTCGCTTGGCCTTCGACTGCGCTCAGGCTGAACGGAGGATGGAGGTTGGGAGATGCGAGGGGCAGTGCTCCCCATACCCCATTGCCCGTTCACGCTGAGCGAAGTCGAAGCGCACGCCCCGTGCGGGCGGCTAGGCACAAGTTGAACGGGGTCGGAATTGCCCGTCCTGAATCCCGAAATTCCGTCCGCCCGGCGCTCGAAAGCCTTTGCGCCTTCCCAAAACGAAAACCCCCGGCGGCCCGTCGGGCCACCGGGGGTTTCAAAGCATCGCGCGACCCGGGAACCCCCCGAGTCGCCGCGCATCACTTCGGGGCCAGCACCATCAGCATCTGGCGGCCTTCCATGCGCGGATAGGCTTCGACCTTGGCGACCTCGGCCACCTGCTCGGCGACGCGCTGGAGCACGTTCATGCCCAGCTGGCCATGGCTCAGCTCGCGGCCGCGGAAGCGCATGGTCACCTTGACCTTGTCGCCCTCGCCGATGAACTCGACCACCTTCTTCATCTTGGTGTCGTAATCATGGTCGTCGATGTTCGGACGCATCTTGATCTCCTTGATCTCCTGCGTCTTCTGCGACTTGCGGGCGAGGTTCGCCTTTTTCTGCGCCTCGTACTTATACTTGCCGACATCGAGGAACTTGGCGACGGGCGGATCGGCGTTGGGCGACACTTCGACCAGGTCGAGACCCAGCTCCTGGGCCTGGGCCATCGCTTCGCGCGTGTACATCACGCCAAGATTCTCGCCCTCATGGTCGATCACGCGAACCTTGGGGCTTTGAATCCACTCGTTGAACCGAGGACCGTTCATCGGCGGCGCCTGCATCGGACGGCGCATCATGGGAGGACGTATGGGTATTTCTCCTGTGGCAATTACCCGTTCAATATAGGCGATCCGGCACAAATTTGAAAGGGCGAGACAAACGCCCCGCCCTTTTGATCAATTCAGCAGATTTCAGCCGCGCAGATCGGGCGGAGTCGCTTCTTCGCGCAGTTACCACTCCTCCGGTACGTTCTCGGTTGCGCCACGCAGATCGGGCGGAGTCGCCTCTTCGCGCAGCATCGCGATGGCCTCGTCCAGCGTCATCACCTCCTGCGCCTGGCTGCCCAGACGACGGACGGCGACCTTGCCTTCCTCGGCCTCGCGCTTGCCGACGACCAGCAGCACGGGGACCTTGGCGACCGAGTGCTCGCGCACCTTGTAGTTGATCTTCTCGTTGCGCAGATCGGTCTCGACCCGGATGCCCGCCGCCGCCAGCTTGGCCGCCGCCTCTTCCGCGTAACCGTCCGCGTCCGACACGATGGTCGCGACCACCGCCTGCACGGGTGCCAGCCAGACCGGGAAGCGGCCCGCATAATGTTCGATCAGGATGCCGATGAACCGCTCGTAGGAGCCGAAGATCGCGCGGTGGAGCATGATCGGGCGATGCCGCTCGCCATCCTCACCGATGTACGAGGCGTCGAGTCGTTCCGGTAGAACGCGGTCCGACTGGATGGTGCCTACCTGCCAGGTCCGGCCGATCGCGTCGGTCAGATGCCATTCCAGCTTGGGCGCATAGAAAGCCCCCTCGCCCGGCAGTTCTTCCCAGCCATAGGCTTCGGTGGCCAACCCGGCGCGCACGACCGCGTCGCGCAGTTCGGTTTCGGCCATGTCCCACATCTCTTCGGTGCCGAAGCGCTTTTCGGGGCGCAGCGCCAGCTTGATCGAATAGGTGAAGCCGAAATCCTTGTAGATCCGGTCCGCCAGTTCGCAAAAGGCGCGAACCTCCTCGACGATCTGGTCCTCGCGGCAGAAGATATGCGCGTCGTCCTGGGTGAACTGGCGCACGCGCATCAGGCCGTGCAGCGCGCCATGCGGCTCGTTGCGGTGGCAGCAGCCATTCTCGTAGAAACGCAGCGGCAGGTCGCGATAGGACTTGATCCCCTGGCGGAAGATCAGGACGTGCGCCGGACAGTTCATCGGCTTCAGCGCCATCCACTGCGCATCGTCCGAGACCAGCGGGCCTTCGTCCTCGACATTGGGCACCTCGTCGGGGATCACGAACATGTTTTCGCGATACTTGCCCCAATGGCCCGACTGCTCCCACTGGCGCGCGTCCATCACCTGCGGGGTCTTCACCTCGCGATAGCCGCCCGCATCGATCGCGCGGCGCATATAGGCCTCCAGCTCGCGCCAGATGCGGAAGCCCTTGGGGTGCCAGAAGACCGAGCCATGCGCTTCCTGCTGGAGGTGGAACAGGTCCATCTCGTTGCCCAGCTTGCGATGGTCGCGCTTGGCGGCTTCCTCCAGCCGGGTCAGATGCTCGGCCAGCTGCTTCTTGTTCAGCCAGCCGGTGCCGTAGATGCGGCTGAGCATCGCGTTCTTCTGGTCGCCGCGCCAATAGGCACCCGACACGCGGGTCAGCTTGAAGGCATTGGGATCAAGCTTGCCGGTCGAGGCGAGATGCGGCCCCCGGCACATGTCGAGCCAGGCATCCTCGCCCTTGCCCGCGCGATAGACGGTCAGTTCCTCGTCATCGGGCAGTTCGGCGGCCCACTGCGCCTTGAAGCTCTCGCCCTGATGGGTCCAGCGTTCGATCAGCTGTTCGCGGGTCCAGACCTCGCGGATCAGCGGCTCGTCTCGCGCGATGATCTTGCGCATCTCGGCTTCGATCGCGGGCAGGTCTTCCTCGGTGAAGGGGCGATCCTTCGGCGCGAAGTCGTAATAGAAGCCGTCATCGGTGGCGGGGCCGAAGGTGATCTGCGTGCCCGGGAACAGCGCCTGCACCGCCTCGGCCAGGACATGCGCATAGTCGTGGCGGGCGAGTTCGAGCGCGTCGGCCTCGTCCTTCGCCGTCACCAGCGCCAGCGCGGAATCACCCTCGAACGGGCGCATGATATCGCGCAGTTCGCCATCGACGCGCGCGGCGATCGCCGCCTTGGCCAGGCCCGGACCGATCGCGGCGGCGATGTCCGCGGGGGTAGTTCCGGGCGCGACCTCACGGACGGAACCGTCGGGCAGCGTGATACGGAACATCGCGGACATGGATACTCTCTTCGATAAGGGCTGGTGATGCGCCAGCGGAATCCGGCGCGAGGGGCTCTATAGGGAAGATTCCCCGTCAGGTATATGGGGTGGCTCAGGCGTGGCCCTGTACTGCTGGCAGAACCCCCATTTCGGGTCGCGCATACCAGTAACCCTGGTGATAGCGCACGCCCAGTTCGTTGAGCGCCGCCGCCTCGGCCGCCGTTTCGATCCCCTCGGCGATCACCAGCGTGTCGAGTTCGGCGCACAGGCCGACCATGGCGCGCACGATGGCGCGGCGGCGGGGATCGGTGTCGATGTCGCGGACCAGTTCCATGTCCAGCTTCACCTCGTCGGGCCGGAATCGGACCAGGCGACCGAGCCCCGAATGGCCCGCGCCGAAATCGTCGATCGCGACCGAAAAGCCAATCTGCTTGTAGGAGTCGATGATGCTCGCGACATGTTCGGGCGATCCCATCTGCTCATTCTCGGTGAACTCGAAGATCAGCCGGTCGACCGGCAGTCCCTGCGCCTGGGCGGTGCGCAGGGTCAGCTGGATACAGGCCATCGGCGAATAGACGGCGTTGGGCAGGAAGTTGATCGACAGGCGTGCGTCGCCGGCCATGATCCCGGCCGCCATCGCGGTCTCGATCGCCTTCACCCGGCACGCCTGGTCGAAGGAATAACGGTTCGCCTCGGTCACCTGCGACAGCACGCTATACGCGCCCTCCCCCTCGGGTCCCCGGATCAGGGCCTCATAGGCGAAGGGGCGGCCGGTCATGGTGTCGACGATCGGCTGGAATGCCATCGTGAACGGGATGTCGAAATCGATACCGTCGCGGCATCCGGTGCAGATCTTGCGCATTTCCATGCCCCCCGGCTAGGCGGAATTGGTTAACACCTTGCTTCACCAAAATTTTTCAAAACAAGGCACCTGCCCGAAAAAAGGCGGCGGTGGTCCGACCCCACCGCCGCCGCAAGGTTCTGAACCGAAGCGTCAACCTTATTGATCGATGGCATAGGCGGCCATCAACGTGACCTTCATGTCGATGGGCGGAGGTGACAGGTCGATACGAATTGGTGGTGGCGGCGGTGGTGGAGGTGGCGGTGCGGGTGGTGCGGAGGATGCCCTGACCGATGCGCCCTCGGGCATCTCGATGGCGATCTCGCGGTAATTGCTGTCCTGCACCCGCAACAGCCGACCCAGCTTCTGCCCCGATCCCTCGGCAATCAGCTGTGCCTGTGCCCTGGCACCGGCGAGCGCGGCGCGCATCGCCTTCTGCCGCACGGGTTCCGAATTGCTCAGCCAGTAATTCTGGAGCTGGGGCTGCAGTCCTCCGAGGCGGCCGATCACGCCGACCAGCGTTCCCGCATCGGCGATGCGCGACGTATCGATACGCACCGGCATGGTCGCCACATAGCCCTGGATGGCACAGGCCCCCGTCGACAGCTGGACCTGTCCATAGCCGCTGTTACACTCGCGCGACCGTACCGGCTCGATCCTGAAATCCGAGGTTTGCAGGTCCATCGCACCGCGCACCACCTGCTCCGCGCCGATCCGAATGGCCCTGGCCTGATCGCGCAGCTTGGCGGTCGCCTCGTCGGACGTTGCCCCCTCGCCGCGCACGACATAGCTGATGGTCGCCCGATCTGGCGGCGCCTGTGCGGTGCCGGTGGCGGAAACGAGAATTTGCGAGGGCGGGTTTGTCTGCGCCGCCGCGGCCGTCGCGGTCAGTGCGACGCACAGGCCAAGCGTCCATGTTTTCATCGTCTTTCTCCCCTCACACGATCCCGAACGGCACCAGATGATTGTCCTGGGTATGCCCGATGCGCGCCCGCCCGAGATAGGGCACGCCCATCTCGGCGCACCAGCGCTGAATCATATATTCCAGCGTCTCGCCCCATTCGGGCTCGTTGGGCTGGATGTTGCTGACCGCGCCCAGACGGACGCCCGCCACGCCCTTCAACTGCGTGGCGTTGGCCATGGTGAAGAGCATTCGGTCGACCGCATAGAGATGCTCGGACACTTCCTCGACGATCAGGACATGGTCGGTCAGGTCGGGCAGCCAGGGCGTGCCGATCAGCGCGGACAGGATCGACAGGTTGAATGCCGCCGCCGGACGGCCGTCGAGGCCCGGCTCCAGCCCCTGCCGGTCGCCGCTCGTCAGCCAGCCGAGCGAGCGCGCCACGGTGGCGTCGCCATGCTGGCGGCGGATATCGCTGGCCATCGGTCCATGCACCGGCCGTCCGATCCGCCGGGCATAGAGCGCGGCCAGCACGAAGCCGAGGTCGGAATAGCCGATATAGGTCTTGTGCCCCGCCGCCGCGTTCAGGTTCGGCATGACGCGCGACAATATGCGGTTCGACCCATAGCCGCCGCGCAGGAACCAGATCGCGTCGATGCAGGGATCGTTGGCGAATTCCAGAAAGGCCGAGGCGCGGCGTTCGTCGGACCCGGCGAAATGCCCGTCCTGCTCATAGCATTGCGGGTGGAAGATCAGGTCGACGTCCGGGTACGCGATCGCGGCGAAGGCGCTGACCGGGGCTTCGGCGGCGGGGTTGCCGATGCTGGCGGGGGCGAGGATTCCGATCTTCATTCTGGCGTGTCCCCTTGGCGGCCCGTCCGGCCGGGCATTGCCCTGTGCCGCCAACTCGCCGATAGCGTGGCCCCATGACCAACGGCAATTCCTGTTTTCTGGTGGGCATCGGCGGATCGGGGATGATGCCGCTGGCCATGATCCTGCGTGCGCGCGGGCAGACGGTGGCGGGCTCCGACCGGGGGCTAGACCAGGGGCGCGTTGCGGCCAAGTTCGACGCGCTGCGCGCCGCCGGGATCGCGCTCTATCCGCAGGACGGGTCTGGCGTGGTGTCCGCCGACCAACTCGTCATCGCCTCGGCGGCGGTCGAGGAGACGGTGCCCGACATTATCGCCGCCAACCGGCGGGGCTGCGCCCGTGCCACCCGCGCCCAGATGCTCGCCAGCCTGTTCAACGACAGCCAGCTCCCCATCGGCGTCGCAGGCACCAGCGGCAAGTCGACCGTCACCGGCATGATCGCCTTCATCCTGCACGAAACCGGCCGCGACCCGACCGCGATGAACGGCGCGGTGATGAAGGACTTCGTCTCGCCCGACAGCCCCTTTGCCAGCGCGCTGGTCGGCCACGGCGCGGCGTTCGTCAGCGAGGTGGACGAAAGTGACGGCTCGATCGCGCTCTACAACCCGGCGATCGCGGTGCTGAACAATGTCAGCCTCGACCACAAGTCGCTGGAGGAATTGCGCGACCTGTTCGGCGGCTTCGCGGCCCGGGCGCGCCATGTCGTCGCCAATGCGGGCGATGCCGAGACGGCGGCGCTGCTGGCCGACATCCCCGACCTTACCACCTTCGCGGTCGAGGGCGCGGGCGATCTGGTGGCCGAGGCGCTGAAGCCCGAGCCGTTTGCGATTTCGTTCGACCTGATCACCGGGGGTGCGGGCTATCATGTCCGGCTGTCGGTGCCGGGCCGCCACAATGTCTCCAACGCGCTGGCCGCGATCGGGGCGAGCGTCGCGGCGGGCGTACCCCTGATCGATGCGATCCGCGCGATCGAGCGGTTCACCGGCCTGAAGCGCCGCTTCGAAAAGGTCGGCGAGGCGAACGGCGTGACCGTCATCGATGATTTCGGCCACAACCCCGACAAGATCGCCGCGACGCTCGACACGCTCCATGCCTTTCCCGGCCGCTTGCTGATCCTGTTCCAGCCGCACGGCTATGGCCCGCTGAAGGTCATGCGGACCGAGCTGGTCGACAGCATCGCCACGCGGATGAAGCCGGACGACGTGCTGGTCCTGCCCGACCCGGCCTATTTTGGCGGCACCGTCACGCGCGAGGTGACCAGCGCCGACATCGTCGCCGACCTGCGTACGCGCGGCGTCGACGCCCGCCACATCGCCGACCGTGCCGAGGCGACGGCGATGCTGGTGGCCGAGGCGCGAGCGGGCGACCGGATCGTGGTGATGGGCGCACGTGACGACACGCTCAGCCTGTTGGCGCAGGACATGGTGGCGCAGCTCGCAGCCACGTAAAGGACGCTTGACGTAAAGCGAGCTTTCCATGTAAAGCCTCCTTCACATCTGAGGGAGGTCTGCCATGCCCATGCCGCCGGAAATGAAGCGCTATACCCGCCGCCTGTTCGTGACGATGACGCTGTACGGCGTTGCGCTGATCGGCGCGAATATGTGGTTTCGCCATGCGCCGCCGACCGGGGCGCTGGCCTATCTCGTCGCCATCCTCCCCGCGCTGCCGATCATGGGGGTGTTCGTCGTCATCGGGCGACTGATGGTGGAGATGCGCGACGAATATATTCGCATGCAGTTCGTACGGCATTCCCTGATCGCCACCGGCATCACCTTGTCGTTCACCACCGCATGGGGATTTCTGGAAGGCTTTGGATTGGTTGCCCATATGCAGGGCTATTGGGCCGCGACCCTCTGGTTCAGTGGATTGGGGTTCTGCGTGATGGCCAACGCCATACGGGAATATTGGCGGGCGAGAGCGTGAACAACCACCTCCGCACCCTGCGCGCCGAGCGCGGCTGGAGCCAGCAGGACCTGGCCCAGCAGTTGGAGGTCAGCCGCCAGAGCGTCAACGCGATCGAGACCGGACGCTATGATCCCTCGCTCCCCCTCGCCTTCAGGATCGCCGAGCTGTTCGGTTGCGCGATCGAGGACATTTTCGTCAGCCCGTCCAAAGCCTGATTTGGTCAATTCCCATCGCCGTGATAGGATCGACGAACGGCCATAGGAGAGCGCTGACCATGTTCCGTCGCCTGTTTACCGAGCATCCCGAAAGCGTTGGTGAAAGCTATGTCGAGCATTTCGGCGTCGCGGCGCGGTTCGGGGGGATCATGATCCTGGGCGGGCTGGGCGCGATCGTCCATGCGGTGGTGCCCGGGCTATGCACCACGAAGGGCAGCGACACCGTGGCGCGGCTCCATGCCGAGATGGTCGCCAAGCGGCGCAAGAAGCAGGCCGCGCAGACGCAGATGAAGAGCGTGGAATATGTGATCTGAGGGGGCTGCCTATCGCGAGCGGGACACCCCTCCGTCAGGGCTGCGCCCTGCCACCTCCCCTGCAAGGGGAGGAATGGGATGAAGCCGGTCTGTTTTGGCCCCGCCCATCATGCCCTACCCTCCGTTCAGCCTGAGCGAAGTCGAAGGCCAAGGGATGACCTCTCCACGGGGTTGCTTGGAGATGCCTTAGCGTGGCCTTCGACTACGCTCAGGCTGAACGGAGGTGGGAGATTACGCCACCGGGTTTCCAATCCCTCCCCCGCACCCTAAATCCCGGTCATGACCGACACCCCCGCCCCCCGCCCCAGGCTCGCCCATCACTGGACGCCGGGGAGCGGCCCCGCGATCGTCTTCCTGCCGGGCTATGCCTCGGACATGCAGGGGTCGAAGGCCCTTGCGCTGGAGGAATGGGCCAGGGCGAACGGCCGGGCATTCCTGCGCTTCGACTATGGCGGCTGCGGCGAGTCGCCGGGCGCGTTCGAGGATCAGGCGCTGGCCGACTGGCGGGACGATGTGGTCGCGATGCTCGACGATGTGGTGAAGGGCCCCGCCGTGCTGGTCGGGTCGTCGATGGGCGGCTGGCTGATGCTCCTGGCTGCCCGAAATCGGCCCGAACAGGTGCAGGCGCTGGTCGGCATCGCGCCCGCGCCCGACTTCACCGACTGGGGCTTTTCCGAAGAGGAAAAGATGACGATCCTTCAGGCAGGACGACTGGAGCGGCCCAACCCGTACGGCCCCGCCCCCACCGTCTATACCCGCCGTTTCTGGTCGTCGGGGGAAGCCAACCGGTTGACCTTTGGCCCGATTGCGTTCGACGGACCGGTACGGCTTCTGCAGGGAATGGCGGACCCGGATGTGCCGTGGCACCGGACCACCCATCTGGCGCAGCTGTTCCGTTCAGCCGATGTGCAGACTGTGTTGATCAAGGATGGCGACCACCGGCTGTCGCGCGAGACCGACATCGCGCTGCTGATCCGGGCCGTCGAGGACGTGTTGCACCGCCTATGATCCTGTTCCCTCTAGCGCTCGCCGCCGCCGTCCAGTCCGCCCCCGCCAGGACGCCGCCCCTGCCCACCGACCCGCGCGAGGCGCGCTATCAGCGCTGCGTATCGCTGGCCGACACCAATCCCGCCGCCGCCAAGGTCGAGGCGGGCAAATGGCGGCTGGCGGGCGGCGACTATTTTGCGCAGCAATGCCTGGGCCTGGCCTTTGCGACCGAGCGGAGCTGGAGCGCCGCCGCCAGCGCCTTCGAACAGGCCGCCCGCGCCGCCGAGACCGCGCATGACGTGCGCGCCGCCAATTACTGGGCACAGGCTGGCAATGCCTTTCTGGCCGCCGGGGACGCCACCCATGCCCGCGCCGCGCTGGATGCCGCGCTGGCGGCGGGCGAGTTGAGCGGCTTTGCGCTGGGCGAGGCGCAGCTCGACCGGGCGCGCGCCTCGGTGGCGGGTGGGCAGATGGCCGCGGCGCGGGTCGACCTCGACGCCGCGCTGACCAACGCGCCCGCCGATCCGCTCGCCTGGCTGCTGTCGGCGACGCTGGCGCGGCGGATGAAGGACCTGCCGCGTGCGCAAAAGGACATCGCCCAGGCGCTGGCCCGCTCCGCCGACGATGCCAGCGTCCAGCTGGAGGCGGGCAACATCGCGGCCGTGGCGGGCGACGAAGCGGGCGCGCGCAAGGCGTGGAGCGAGGCCGCCCGCCTCTCCCCGCCGGACAGTCCGATCCGCGCCGAAACCGCCAAGGCCCTCTCGCAATTCCCGTCCCGCTAATCCCTTATCGTACGTAAAGGTCTTGCTTTCCGGTCCGGGATACCATGACTGTCCCGTACAAGCGGCCCCGTTGAACAGGCAGAAAAACCGATGCGTTATCTCCACACCATGATCCGCGTCAGCGACCTGGACGCCAGCATCCGCTTCTTCGAACTGCTGGGCCTCAAGGAGGTCCGGCGGGTGGACAATGAACGCGGCCGCTTCTCGCTGATCTTCCTCGCCGCCCCCGGCGATGAAGGCCGCGCCGAGGTCGAACTGACCCACAATTGGGACCCTGAAATCTATACCGGCGGGCGCAATTTCGGACATCTCGCCTATCGCGTCGATGATATCTACGAGACGTGTCAGCGGCTGATGGACGCTGGCATCACCATCAACCGCCCCCCGCGCGACGGGCATATGGCCTTCGTCAAGACGCCCGACGGCATCTCGATCGAACTGTTGCAGGACGGGGCGCTGCCTGCCGCCGAACCCTGGGCCTCGATGCCCAATGTCGGAAGCTGGTAAGAGGCTTTCCATGGAAATCGTCCGAGTCCCCGTCCTCTCCGACAATTATGCCTGGCTGATCCATGATGCGGGCCGGACCGTCGCGCTCGACCCGGGCGAGGCCGCGCCGGTCGCGGCCGCCGCCGCCGCGCGCGGCTGGACGATCGATCAGGTCTGGCTGACCCATTGGCATCCCGATCATGTCGGCGGCGCCGCCGCGCTGAAGGCGCAAGGGGCCAGTGTCGCCGGTCCGGCGGCGGAGGCGGGGAAGATCGACGGGCTCGACACGCTGCTGGCCGAGGGAGACACGATCGCGGTCGGCGATGCGGTGGCGACGATCTGGTCGGTGCCCGGCCATACGGCGGGCCATATCGCCTTTCACCTCGCGGAACGCGCGACGATCTTCACCGGCGACACGCTGTTCGCCATGGGATGCGGCCGGTTGTTCGAGGGGACGGCGGCGCAGATGCACGCCAATATGCGCCGTTTCGCGGGGCTGCCCGGCGACACGCGCGTCTATTGCGGGCACGAATATACCCTGTCCAACGCCCGCTTCGCCGCCGCCGCCGAGCCGGAGAACGAAGCGATCGCCGAGCGGCTGGCCGATGTCATCGCGATGCGTGAACAGGGCGAGCCGACCATCCCGACGACCATCGCGCTGGAGCGGGCGACCAACCCCTTCCTCCGCTCGGTCGATGCCGAGGAACTGGCGGAACGCCGTGCAGCCAAGGACGCGTTCAAGGGTTGAGCCATTGCTACAGGGGCATTTTGACGGAGACGGAATGATGCGTATCGTGACGTTGTTATCTGTTCTGATCCCCATCGCCACGGTGGGAGGCTGTACGCTGACCCCGGCGCAAAAGGCGCAGGTCGAGCAGCGCGCCCAGACCGAGCGCGCCGACCTGGACAAGGCCTTGCGCGGCCTGACCCCCGGCGCGCCGACCCAGTGCATCAGCCAGTATCGGACCCAGCAGGTCCGCTCCTATGGCCCGACGCTGGTCTATACCGTGTCGCCGCGCCTGAAATATGTCAGCCGGACGGCGGGCGGGTGCAGCGATGTCGGCGGCTCGGGCAACAACATCTTCGTGACCCGCACCACCACGGGCCAGCTGTGTTCGGGCGACATCGCGCAGACCGTCGACCGCACCTCCGGCTTCTTCACCGGCAGTTGCAGCTTCGGCGAGTTCATCCCCTATCGGAAGCAAGGCTGATGCGCGGCAAGGCTACCATCGCCCCCGCGCTGGGCCTGACCCTGACCCTGTCGGCGGCCAAGTCCGACCCCTTTGCCGGACGCGTCGCGGGTCCACCGGCGCAGTGCGTCGACACCAGTACGACCATGTCGGGGCCGGTGATCGCCGACAAGGACGTGATCGTCATCAATGCGGGGCGCCGCATCTGGCGCGCCAAGGTGCGTGGCCAGTGCGCCGGGATTCAGCCGTTCAACACGCTGATGATCGAGCGCTGGGGCTCACAGGTCTGTCGCAACGACCGGTTCCGGGTGTTGCAGCAGGGGATGTCGATCCCGTCGCAATGGTGTTTCTTCGACGGGTTCATGCCGTATGATCGAGTAAAGAAATAGGCGTTTTCGTTTGGGGCCTGCCCTCCCCCATCCCCTCCCGCTTGCGGGAGGGGAGCGGCAAGACCAAATGTTGTGAATCTATTCCTGCGTTTCGATCCGGGCACGCCCCTCCCGCCTGCGGGAGGGGATGGGGGAGGGCTACGGTGTCTCACCGAGCCCCCACCCCGATCACAGAACGAACCGACTCAAATCCGTATTCCGCGCCACCGCCGACAGTTGCTTGTCGACATAAGCCGCATCGACGGTCAGCGTCGAACCCTGACGGTCCTCCGCCTCGAAGCTGATCTCCTCCAACAGCTTCTCCATCACCGTCTGGAGCCGCCGCGCACCGATATTCTCGACCTGGCCGTTCACTTCCGCGGCGATCCGCGCGATCGCGGCGATGCCGTCCTCGGTGAACGAAATCTCGACCCCCTCGGTGCCGATCAGCGCCTTGTACTGCGCGGGCAGCGACGCCTTGGTATCCGAGAGGATCGCGACGAAATCCCCCTCGGTCAGCGCCTTCAGCTCGACCCGGATCGGCAGGCGTCCCTGAAGCTCGGGCAGCAGGTCGGACGGCTTGGCGACGTGGAAGGCGCCGGACGCGATGAACAGGATATGGTCCGTCTTCATCGGGCCGTATTTGGTGGCGACCGTCGTCCCCTCGATCAGCGGCAGCAGGTCGCGCTGCACGCCTTCCCGGCTGACCGAACCACCACGCACGTCCGACACCGCGATCTTGTCGATCTCATCGAGGAAGACGATCCCGTTCGCCTCGGCATCGGCGAGCGCGGCGCGGCTGACCTCATCCTGATCGAGCCGCTTGTCGGCCTCTTCCTCGACCAGCTTGGTCCAGGCGGCCGAGACGGTCAGCTTGCGACGCTTGAGCGGCTGGCCGCCAAACGCCTTGCCCATCATCTCGGACAGGTTGATCATCTGCGGTGCCGCACCGGGAATCTCGAACGGCGCGGCCTGGGCCTGTTCCAGCTCGATCTCGATCTCGGTCTGGTCGAGATGGCCGTCGCGGAAGCGCTGGCGGAAGGCCTCGCGCGTCGCCTGGCTCGAATCCTTGCCGACCAAAGCGTCGAGCAGGCGGTTCATCGCCGCCTCTTCCGCCTTGTCCTTCACCGCGACGCGGCGGCGTTCCTTTTCCAGCCGGATCGCCTCTTCGACCAGATCACGCGCGATCTGCTCGACGTCGCGGCCGACATAGCCGACCTCGGTGAATTTCGTCGCCTCGACCTTGACGAAGGGGGCGTCGGCCAGCTTGGCCAAGCGGCGGCTGATCTCGGTCTTGCCGCAGCCGGTGGGGCCGATCATCAGGATGTTCTTGGGCGTCACCTCGTCGCGCAGGTCCGCGCCCAGCCGCTGGCGACGCCAGCGGTTGCGCATCGCGACGGCGACGGCGCGCTTGGCGTCGGCCTGGCCGATGATGTGCGCGTCGAGCGCGGCGACGATCGCCTTGGGGGTCAGCTGGTCGTTCATGGAAGTCCTGACTTACAGCGCGCCGTCGATGGCTTCGAGCGTGACGCGGTCATTGGTGTAGACACAGACATCGGCGGCGATCGCCATCGCCTTGCGCGCGATCGTCTCGGCATCCTGTTCATAGTCGACGAGCGCCCGCGCCGCCGCGAGCGCGTAATTGCCGCCCGACCCGATCGCGCAGATGCCGTTCTCGGGCTCCAGCACGTCGCCGTTGCCGGTCAGGATCAGCGTCACATCCTTGTCGGCGACGATCATCATCGCCTCCAGGTTGCGCAGGAACTTGTCGGTCCGCCAGTCCTTGGCCAGCTCGACCGCCGCGCGCAGCAGCTGGCCGTTGTGCCGCTCCAGCTTGGCCTCCAGCCGCTCAAACAGGGTGAAGGCATCCGCCGTCGCGCCCGCAAAGCCGCCGATGACCGAGCCGTCGCCCAGCCGCCGGACCTTGCGTGCGTTGGGCTTCATGACCGTCTGGCCCATCGAAACCTGACCGTCCCCGGCCACCACCACCCGGCCGCCACGGCGCACCGAGCAAATCGTCGTGCCATGCCAGGTGGGCATGGCGTGTTCATTCCCGCTCATGCGCGGCGATATGGAGGTGGGGGGCTGCGGGTTCAATGGAAGGATGAAGGTCCGCCCACAACCTCCGTTCAGCCTGAGCGAAGTCGAAGGCCACGCCCGAACGGAGCGGCTGGGCAACGGTCCTCCCCGCTCGCGGGGAGGGGGACCGCCGCAAAGCGGTGGTGGAGGGGGCGTTCCGCGAGGAATGTCCTGTGCGGAAGCCCCCCTCCGTCAGGGCTGACGCCCTGCCACCTCCCCGTGCCGGGGAGGATTGAGCGCCCTGCGGTCACCGTCTCAGCATGGCCTTCGACTTCGGCGCGATGCGCCGAAGTTTATCCCGAGCGGCTGGCTTGCCAGCCAGTCGAAGGACTCAGGCTGAACGGAAGACGGGAATTACTCGCCCAGCTTCTCGATCTTGTCCTTCAACGCCGCGAGTTCGGCCTTTAGCGCAGCCATCTCGGCATCCTTGCTCGCCGCTGGAGCGGCTGGCGTCGGAGCGGGCGCAGGTGCTGCGGCCTGGAACCCCTGCGTCGCGGCCTCGAACATCGCCAGGTTGCGCTTGGCCATGTCGGCGAACGGCGTGTTCGCGAACGCGCCCTCGACCGCCGACTTGAACTGCTCCTGGTTGCGGCGGAAGCTGTCCATCGACGCCTCCAGATAGCCGGGCACCACCGCCTGCATCGAATCGCCGTACATCGAGATCAGCTGGCGCAGGAAATTCACCGGCAGCATCGTCTCGCCCCGGCTTTCCTCTTCCATGATGATCTGGGTCAGGACATTATGGGTTATGTCCTCGTCGGTCTTGGCGTCGACGACTTTGAAATCCCGGCCCGCGCGGATCATTCCCGCCAGATGGTCGAGCGTGATGTAGGAGGAGGTTTCGGTGTTGTAGAGCCGCCGGTTCGCGTATTTCTTGACGATCACGATGCCGTCCGCCGCCTGCTTCTTCATGGACCCCCGCCTTCTATGATTTTGGTGTAACCTAACGTCATGGATTTCGCATCGCAACATGGTCCGCGCCCGTTGCCGCTGTTCCTGGCGATGTTGCGCAGCGAGGCCGCGGAAAATCCCGAGCTGGTACAGGCCGCGCTGGCGGGACTGCGCCGTTTCCAGGAGGCCAGACGCGAGCGACCGATGCGCGCCCTGCCCGTCCGGCGGCGGCGCGGCCGGGTGAAATTGCGCGACGCCGGAGGCGAAGGACGGCCGGTGCTGTTCATCCCTTCGCTGATCAACCCGCCCTCCATTCTCGACATGGCGCGCGACCGCTCGCTGATCCGCTGGTTGCGCGGACGGGGTTTCCATCCCTGGCTCGTCGACTGGGGGACGCCGGGCGTGAAGGACCGCGACATCGACGTCGCGGGCCATGTCGAACGCTTCCTCCTGCCGCTGATCGCGACGTTCCCGCAGCCGCCGGTGCTGGTCGGCTATTGCCTGGGCGGCACGCTCGCCATGGCCGCGGCGGCGCGCAGCAAGGTCGCCGGGCTGGCTGCGATCGCCGCGCCCTGGCACTTTACCGGCTATGGCGACGAAGCCCGCGCCGCGATGGCGGCGCAATGGGCCGCGATCAAGCCGACCTCCGAAGCGCTGGGCCTCGTCCCCATGGAGGCATTGCAGGCGGGCTTCTGGCGGCTCGATCCAGGCCGGACCATCGCCAAATATGCGGCCTTCGCGGAACTCGATCCACGCAGCGCGGCCGCACGCCGCTTCATCCGGCTGGAGGACTGGGCCAACCAGGGCGCGCCCCTGCCCCACGCCTTCGGCCGCGAATTGTTCGAGGAACTGATCGCCGAGGATCGTCCCGGACAGGGCCGATGGCGCGTCGCCGGGGCGACCGTCACACCATCGCAATGCGACGCCCCTAGCGTCGAATTCATCGCCACCGCCGACCGGATCGTTCCCGCCGCCACCGCCATCGGCCTGTCCGACCGGCGAGCGGCGGGTACGGGCCATGTTGGCATGGTCGTCGGCGGCCGTGCGGAGCAACAGCTCTGGCAGCCGCTCGCCGACTGGATCACCGCCCTCCCAACACCTAGATAGATCCTGCATAAGAGGAGCCTTCATGACCGAGATCGTCATTACCGCCGCCAAGCGTACCCCCGTGGGCAGTTTCCTGGGTGCCTTTGCCGCCACGCCCGCGCATGAACTCGGCCGGGTGGCGATCACCGCCGCGCTGGAACAGGCGGGCATCAAGGGCGAGGACGTGTCCGAAGTGATCCTCGGCCAGGTGCTGACCGCCGCGCAGGGCCAGAACCCGGCCCGCCAGGCGTCGATGGCCGCAGGCATCCCGAAGGAAGTGCCCGCTTACGGCGTCAACCAGGTCTGCGGCTCGGGCCTGCGCGCCGTCGCGCTGGGGATGCAGGCGATCGCCAATGGCGATGCGACCATCGTGGTGGCGGGCGGCCAGGAGTCGATGTCGCTCTCGCCCCATGCCCAGACGATGCGCGGCGGCACCAAGATGGGTCCGCTGACCATGGTCGACACCATGGTGCATGACGGCCTGACCGACGCCTTTGCAGGCTATCACATGGGCATCACCGCCGAGAACCTGGCCGAGCAGTATCAGGTGACCCGCGACGAGCAGGACCGGTTCGCCGTCCGCTCGCAGAACCTGGCCGAAAAGGCGCGTGGCGAGGGCCGCTTCAAGGACGAGATCGCGCCCGTCACCATCAAGGGCCGCAAGGGCGAGACGGTCGTCGCCGACGACGAATATATCCGCGCCGGTGCCACGATCGAGAGCGTGTCGGGCGTCCGCCCCGCCTTCAAGAAGGACGGCACGGTCACGGCCGCCAATGCCTCGGGCCTGAACGACGGCGCCGCGGCCATCGTCCTGATGAGCCGTGAGGAGGCCGAGAAGCGGGGTACGCCGATCCTCGCCACGATCAAGAGCTGGGCCTCGGCCGGTGTCGACCCGTCGGTGATGGGCATCGGCCCCGTTCCCGCCACCAAGCGCGCACTGGAAAAGGCGGGCTGGACCATCGGCGACCTCGACCTGATCGAAGCGAACGAAGCGTTCGCGGCGCAGGCCCTGTCGGTCGGCAAGGAACTGGGCCTCGATCCGGAGAAGGTCAACGTCAATGGCGGCGCGATCGCACTGGGCCACCCGATCGGCGCTAGCGGCGCGCGCGTGCTGACGACCCTGATCTATGAAATGCAGAAGCGTGACGCGAAGAGGGGTCTGGCGACTTTGTGCATCGGCGGCGGCATGGGCATCGCCATGTGCCTCGAACGCTAAACGTGTGTTGAGCGATAAACACGCCACTTTTCGAAAATTTCGCGCTTAAACGTTAGATTGCAGGGATGTGTCGAAGCTGTCACATCCCTGCAACTATGGTGACGCAATTTTTAGAAAGCGTTGCAACGGCGCTTGTTTTCCGAGCGGAAATTTCTTTCCCTGCGATGAACGGACATGAACGATCCGTCATAATGGGGGTAAAGAATGAATATGCGTACCCTGCTGGGAGCCTCTGCGCTGGCCAGCACTCTGGTCCTGATGCCGGTCGCCGCGTTCGCGCAGACCGCCGCCTCGGGCACCACCGCGACGCAGCCGCAAGAGGATGCCGCGACCGATCCCAACATCGCCGAACGTAGCGAACAGGCCGCGGGCGACGTCATCGTCACCGGCTCGCGTCTGGCCCGTCCGAACCTGGACTCGCCGACCCCCGTCACGTCGGTCACCGCCGAACTGCTGACCTCGACCGGCAACCTGAACCTGGGTGACTCGCTCAACCAGCTGCCGGCGCTGCGTACGACCTACAGCCAGGCGAACTCGACCCGCTTCATCGGCACCTCGGGCCTGAACCTGCTCGACCTTCGTGGTCTGGGCACGCAGCGCACCCTGGTGGTCGTCAACGGTCGCCGCCATGTGACCGCACAGCCGGGCAGCTTCGTGATCGACACGAACACCATCCCGACCGACCTGCTCGAGCGCGTCGACGTCGTGACCGGGGGCAGCTCGGCCGTGTACGGTTCGGACGCCATGGCGGGCGTCGTCAATTTCGTCCTGAAGCGCGACTTCGAGGGCCTTCGCGCCACCGGCCAGAGCGGCATTTCCAGCCACGGGACGCGCGGCTCCTATTTCGGCGCATTGACCGCCGGTAAGAACTTCGCCGAGGGTCGCGGCAACATCGCCGCGTCGGCTGAATATTCCTTCTCGGACGTCGTCTATTTCACCGATCGCGACGACATCACCGGCGCCTTTTCTGGTCGTCGCCAGTTCAACGCGGTGCAGAACACCGGCCCGCAGCTTAACCCGAATGGCGGCGTGATCCGTACCGGCGGCGAGCCGTCGACCGGTGACGGCATCCCCGACACCAACCTTCTGAGCAACATCCGCAACGGTACGATCTCGGAAGGCGGCATGTTCGCCTCGAGCTGTCCGACGGTTGCCGCCACAGGCGAGTCCGCCGCAGCCTTCGCCGCCCGTCGCACCTTTACTTGCACCGGCATCGCCAATGTGGGTAGCTCCAACGCACTGGCGCAATACGGTCGGAATTTTGCGTTCAATCCGGACGGCACGCTGACGGCGAACAATTGCATCACGGACCTTCGTCCTGCGTCGACCAATTGCGTCGGCGGCCGTGGGTCGACGCTGCGTCTGCTGGGCATGTTGCAGCCTCGCATGGAACGCGCTTCGGGCAACCTGCTGGCACACTTCGACATTTCCGACGCCTTCAAGCCGTTCGTCGAAGTCAAATATGTGCGTATCAAGTCGCTGCAAGAAGGTCAGCCGACCTTTGCCACCAACACCTTCAGCATCAACAATCCGTATCTGACTGATCAGGCTCGTTCGACCCTGCAGCAGGCACTGGCACCGGGGGCCACGACCTTCACCGCGCAACGTTTCAACGTCGACTTCGGTGGTCGCGGCGAGGATCACACGCGTGAGACCTTCCGCATCGTTGGCGGTGTCGAGGGCGATTTCGGCCAGGGTTGGCACTATGAAGTGTCGGCCAACTATGGCCGCCTCGACACCTTCTACCGGACGGCGGGCAACTACGTCACGCAGAAGTACAACAACTCGATCAACGCCGTGCGCAACGCTGCCGGTCAGATCGTGTGCGGTATCAACGCCGACGCCTCGACAGCGAATGACGACGCGGCCTGCGTGCCCGTCAACCTGTTCGGTCAGGGCCAGGTCAGCCAGGCGGCGCTGAACTATTTCTCGGTCACCTCGACGCGCAAGCAGAAGGCCGAGCAGTTCGACCTGCTGGGATTCGTCAACGGCAAGCTGTTCCGCCTGCCTGGCGGTGACGTCACCTTCTCGCTGGGCGGCGAATATCGTCGTGAGACGGCCTATTCGAAGTATGACGATCTGACCGCCAGCGGGGCGACGTTCCTGAACGCCATCCCGACCTTCGCGCCGCCCGCCTATGACATCAAGGAAGCGTTCGGCGAACTCAGCGTGCCGTTGCTGGCCGACCGTCCGTTCTTCCACGAACTGACGCTGACCGGCGCGGCCCGCGTGTCGCATTACAATGTCGGCAATGCCGGAACGCCCTGGACGTACAATCTGAACGCGATCTGGTCGCCGATCCGCGATATCACGATCCGTGGCGGCTATGCCCGCTCGGTCCGTGCGCCGTCGCTGGGTGAGTTGTTCACCGCCAACAACCAGACCTTTGCACAGCCATCGGATCCGTGCAGCCAGAACAACATCAACAACAACCCCAATCGCGCCCGTAATTGCGCGGCAGCGGGTGTGCCGACGACCCAGACGTTTAACGGCACGACCGAACCGTTTACCAACGGCACGGCGGCCAGCATCGCGGGCGTCAATCGCGGTAACCCGAACCTGAACGCCGAAAAGAGCAACAGCTTCACCATCGGCGCGGTGTTCCAGCCGCAGGCGATCCGTGGCCTGTCGTTCACAGTCGATTACTATAACATCACGATCAAGGACGCGATCGTCTCGCTGGCCGCTCAGACACTGATCAACCAGTGCTATGACAATCCCAGCGGCATCAACAATCAATATTGCGCTGCGGTCATTCGCAATCCGAACGGCACTTTTGCCGGTCAGTCGAGCGTGATCCATGCTGGTACGACCATCCCTCTCACGCCGACGGGTCCGTCGTTCTTCTCGCAGGGTTTCAATTTCGCCAAGCTGGAAACCTCGGGCATCGACTTCGACCTGTCATACCGTACGAAGATCAGCGACACCGGCACCCTGAGTCTTCGTGTCCTGGCCAGCTATGTGGCGCAGAACAACGCATATACCGACGTGGCCGATCCGAACTTCCGCGATCGCTACAAGAGCGAACTGGGCTATGCCGCATGGCGTGGTCAGTTCGTCGGCAATCTGAACTTCGAAACCTTCGATCTTCAATATCGCCTGCGTTACGAAGGCAAGTCGACGATCGCGGCCGAGTATGAGACGCAGAACAGCTATGACGGCCGTCCGGCGCGTAATCCGGATGCCTTCCCGATGGTCTACTATCCCGAGGCGTTCTACCACTCGGTCCAGGTCGGCTTCAACGCGACCGATCGGTTCCGCTTCTATGTCGGCGTGGACAACCTGACCGACGTGAAGCCGCCCTACGATCTGATCGGTACGGCGTCGGGCGATCCGTACGACAATATCGGCCGGTTCTTCTATGCCGGGTTCAAGGCCAACTTCTGATCCCAGCGGATCGAAGTTGATCGGGGCCTTCCTTCGGGAAGGCCCCTTTTTTATGCCCGCGCGAAACGCGGGGCCAGGCCGGTCAGCAGCTCATATTGCGATACGCCCGATGCGGCGGAGGCGGTGGCCAGGTCGTAATCCATGGCCAGCCAGTCGCCCTCGGCCAGATCGGGCCGCGTGGTCACGTCGACCGCCAGCAGGTCCATCGATACGCGGCCGAGGACCGGCAGGCTCTCGCCATCCGCCACCGCCGCCCCCAGCCCGGAGAGCGCGCGGCGATAGCCGTCGGCATAGCCCAGGTTCAGGATCGCGACCTCGGTATCGGCGGGCGCGGTCCAGGTGGCGTTGTAGCCGACCGTCTCGCCCGCAGGCACAAGGCGGCGCTGGAGGATCTGCGCTTCGGGCCACGCGACCTGGCGGAGATGCCCCGCCATGTCGGGGCGCGGCAGGCCACCGTACAGCGCCAGTCCCGGCCGGGTCAGGTCGAAATGATACTCCGCGCCCAGCCCGATCCCGGCCGAATTGGCGAGGCTCATGCGTCGCGCGCCGGTGCGCCCCTTCAGGCTGGCAAAGGCCTCGCGCTGGTGCCCGTTCATCGGCACATCCTCATCGGCGCAGGCGAGATGGCTGATAAGCGTCTCGATCGTCAGGCCCTCGAGCAGGCCATCCCGCACCGCCTGCACCGACACGCCCAGCCGGTTCATGCCGGTATCGACCATCACGTCACACACGCCGCCGCCGCTGTCGCGCCAGCGCGCGATCTGTTGGGGGGTGCTGAGTACCGGGCGGGCAAAGCCGGCCCTGGCGGCGGGCAGATCCTCGGCGCGCAGGCCATGCAGGACCGACAGCGTAAGGCCCAGCGGGGCCAAGCCTTGCGCCTCGGCCCAGTTGGCGACGAAGAAGTCACGACACCCGGCCTTGGCCAGCGTTTCGGCGACCAGCCTCGCGCCCAGGCCATAGCCGTTCGCCTTGACCGCCGCGCCGCACGCCGCCGCCCCGCTCAACCGGTCCAGCGCCTGCCAGTTGGAAACAAGCGCATCGCGGTCGACACGCAGGCGGAGGGGAGCGGGTATTTCCATCACCCTGCGGGCTTTAGGCCGCATTGGTCAGGGGGAAAAGGCGCGATGGACGTAAACCGCCCTCCGTTCAGCCTGAGAGAAGTCGAAGGCCACCTTCCGCCTTCTCCGCACGCCATTGTCGAAGGGATCCCCTTAGAGTCAAAAACGATCAACTCTGCTCACCCCTCCCCTGAAGGGGAGGGGCTAAAACCGTGCAATGCTGATCGCTTTCGACTCTAGCCTTCGCTCAGGCTGAACGGAGTTGGGGGTCGAATTCAGCGCAAGGTGCGGATGATTCCGGAGAAATCCACCGGCGGCTGCCCCTCGCCGACGAATGCCGTGTAAAGCTCGGCCGCCCGTTCGCCCATCGGGGTGGCGGCGCCCGCATCCTGCGCCGCCTGCATCGCCAGCTTCAGGTCCTTCAGCATCAGTGCCGCGGCGAAACCGCCCTGATAATCGTGATCGGCGGGCGTCTCCGGTCCGACACCGGGAACGGGGCAATATTTGGTCATCGACCAGCTCTGCCCCGACGAGACCGAGGCGATGTCGTAGAAGGTCTGCGCCTTCAGCCCCAGCTTCTCGGCCAGTACGAACGCCTCGCAGGTCGCGATCATCGTCGCACCGAGCAGCATGTTGTTGCAGATCTTCGCCGCCTGCCCTGCGCCGTTTCCGCCCGCATGGATCACCGCCTGACCCATGGCGGACAGGAAAGGCTCGGCGCGCCGGAAAGCCTGTTCGGACCCGCCGACCATGAAGGTCAGCGTGCCGGCCTTGGCCGCCGCGATCCCGCCGGAAACGGGCGCATCGACCGCCATCATGCCCTTGGCCTGCGCGGCCTCCGCGACGCGGCGTGCGGTGGCGACGTCGATGGTCGAGCAGTCGATCAGGATCGCGGAGGGCGGTGCGGCGGCAAAGACGGCGTCGGCATAGACGCGCTCGACATGGGTTCCGGCGGGCAGCATGGTCACGACCGCCTCGACCCCGTCCATCGCCGCGACGGCGCTGTCGATCGGCAGGCACCCGGCCGCCTTGGCCGCCGCCAGTGCGTCCGCCGACAGGTCGAAGGCGCGGACGTCATGCCCCGCCTTTGCGAGGTTGGCGGCCATCCCGCCGCCCATATTGCCCAAGCCGATAAAGGCGATCCGCGCCATGATGCTCTCTCCTAAATCTTCTTTTTCTTTTAAGCCCCTCCCGCAGGCGGGAGGGGTTTGGGGAGGGCATGGGGTCTCACCGAGCGTCTCGCTTGCGGCCCTGCCCTCCCCCATCCCCTCCCGTTTACGGGAGGGGCGTGGGACTCAGTTGCCGGTCCAATTGGGGCTTCGCTTTTCCACGAAGGCGGCCATGCCTTCCTTCTGATCGGCCGAGCCGAACAGGCCGTGGAACAGCCGCCGCTCGAACTGGACGCCCTGCGCCAGTCCCATGTCGAAGGCGGCGTTGACCATTTCCTTGTTCGCACGCGCCGCGATCGGCGCCATGCCGGCGATGGTCGCGGCGGTCTTCATCGCCTCCTCGACCAGATCGGCAGCGGGGACGATACGCGCCACCAGTCCCGCGCGCTCGGCTTCCTCGGCATCCATCATGCGGCCGGTCAGGCACATCTCCATCGCCTTGGCCTTACCGACCGCGTGCGCCAGCCGCTGCGAGCCGCCCATGCCCGGCGTCACGCCCAGCTTGATCTCGGGCTGGCCGAATTTGGCGGTATCGGCGGCGAGGATGAAGTCGCACATCATCGCCAGTTCGCACCCGCCGCCCAGCGCATAGCCCGCGACCGCCGCGATGATCGGCTTGCGGGTGCGGGTGAACTCGTCCCAGCCGGTGAAATGGTTTCGCCCGTACATGGCGGCGAAGTCCATCTCCTGCATTTCCTTGATGTCGGCCCCCGCGGCGAATGCCTTTGCGGAGCCGGTGATGACGGCGCAACGCTGTTCGGGATCGGCGTCATAGGCGCGCATCACGTCGAGCAGCTCGGCCAACAGCTCGGCATTCAGCGCGTTCAGCGCCTGCGGCCGGTTCAGCGTCACCAGCGTCACCGCCTCGCGGCGCTCGACGATCAGGGTGTTATAGTCGGTCATGCGAGCGTCCTTCTCAGCGGTCGTCGGGAGTCCAGGCCTGCCCGTCGGGCATGGCTGCGAAGATATGGTCGATCATCGTGTCGGTCACGCCCTCCGGCGTGGCGGGGTCCCAGCGCGGCGCATTGTCCTTGTCGACGATCAGCGCGCGGACGCCCTCGACGAAATCGGGGCGCTGCACCACGCGCGAGGCGATGCCGTACTCACGGCGCATCTCGTCGGTGAAGTCGGTGGTCAGCCTGCCCTCGCGCAACAGGCGGAGCGAGACCTTGCAGGCTTGCGGCGACTTGGTGCGCAGCACGGCGAGTTGCTGCGCCGCCCATTCACCGTCGTCCGCCTCCAGCGCGGCGATGATCTCTTCCAGCGTGTCGGCGGCAAACAGACGGTCGATGTCGGCGGCATGGGCCATGATCTTCGCGCGCGGCGCGGGCACCGACAGCCGGTCGAGCGTCGCGGCAATCTCCTGCGGCGCCGACGTAATCGCGGCCTTAGCCTCCTCCAGCGCGGCGGCGGGCAGGTAATACGTCGCCAGGCCCAGCGCATGCGCCTCCGCCCCGTCGAGCCGGTGACCGGTCAGCGCGAGGAATTCGCCCATCCGCCCCGGCAGGCGCGAGAGATACCAGCCGCCGCCGACATCGGGGAACAGGCCGATCCCCGTCTCGGGCATGGCGAAGCGGGTGTTCTCGGTCGCGACGCGGAAGCGGGCGGGCGCGGAAATGCCGACGCCGCCGCCCATCGTGATGCCGTCCATGAAGGCGACGATGGGCTTGGCATAGGTGAACAGCCGGTGGTTCATCCGATATTCGGCGTGGAAGAAACCCCGCGCGGCCTCGCCATCACCCGCCCCGCTTTCCGCCAGCAGGCGGATATCGCCGCCCGCGCAGAAACCGCGCCCCTCGGCATGGTCGATGATGATCGCCTCGACGCCCAGATCGCCGCGCCAGTCCTCCAGCGCGGCCAGCACGCCCTCGCACATCGCCGGGGTCAGGGCATGGATCGCCTTGGGCCGGTTGAGCCGGAGACGGCCCACCGGGCCTTCGCGGGTGACGATCAGGTCTTCACTCATGTCTTTCCCTTAACCCCTTCCCGTTCCCCGACGAAGGCCGAGGCCCAGATGCCGCGCATCAGGTGGCGCGCCATCGGCCAGTCTGCAACTGGACCCCGGCCTTCGCCGGGGTGGTTGCGTTTGGGGAACGTCAGTCCTTCAGCAAATCCCGCCCGATGATCATCCGCATCACCTGGTTGGTGCCCTCCAGGATCGAATGCACCCGCAGGTCGCGCCAGAAGCGCTCGATCGGATAGTCCATCAGATAGCCATAGCCGCCATGCAGCTGTAGCGCGCGGTCGACCACCGACGACCCGGTGTCGGTCGCCAGCCGTTTCGCCATGGCGGCGAAACGGGTCTTGTCGGGGGCGTTATCGGTCACCTTGGCGGCCGCGAGGTAGAGCAGCGCGCGGGCCGCCTCCAGCTCGGTCGCCATGTCGGCGAGGGTGAACTGGGTATTCTGGAACTCGGCGATCGCCTTGCCGAACTGGCGACGATCTTTCACATAGGCCACGGATTCGTCGAGGCAGCGCTGCGCTCCGCCCAGCGAGCAGGCACCGATGTTCAGCCGCCCTCCGTCCAGCCCCATCATCGCGATGCGGAACCCCTCGCCCTCCGCGCCCAGCCGGTTGGCGACCGGCACGCGGACATTGTCGAACGTCACCTGCCGCGTCGGCTGCGAATGCCAGCCCAGCTTGCGCTCGTTCGCGCCGAAGGAAACGCCGGGGGTGTCCTTGTCGATCACCAGGCAGGAAATGCCCTTGGGGCCGTCCTCGCCGGTGCGGGCCATGGTGACATAGACCTCATTCTCGCCGCCGCCCGAGATGAACTGCTTGGAGCCGGAAACGAGATAATCATCGCCATCACGGACCGCACGGGTCTTGAGCGCGGCGGCGTCGGAGCCGGAACCCGGCTCGGTCAGGCAATAGCTGGCCATGCGATCCATGGTGACGAGGTCGGGAAGGTAACGGCTTTTCACATCCGCATCGCCGAACCGGTCGATCATCCACGACGCCATGTTATGGATCGAGATGAAGGCGCTGGTCGAAGGACAGCCATAGGCCATCGCCTCCATGATGAGCGCCGCCTCCATTCGCCCGAGTGCGATGCCGCCCGATTCTTCGGACACGTAGATGGCGGCGAAGCCCAGTTCGGCCGCTTCTTTGATCGTGTCGCGGGGGAAGATGTGCTTCTCGTCCCACTCCGCCGCGAACGGCGTGATGCGGTCGGCGGTGAAACGGCGCGCCAGTTCCTGGATCTCGCGCTGTTCGTCGGTGAGGTCGAATTGGGTCATCGAAATCTCTCGCTTCTTTAAGCCCCTCCCGCAGGCGGGAGGGGTTTGGGGAGGGCAGGGAGTCTCACCGAGACCATCGCTCGTGGCCTGCCCTCCCCCATCCCCCCCCCCTGCGGGAGGGGCGTGCCTAGGTTCAGGCCATAGTCGGGATAACGAACGTATTGCTTCCATCGGGCGAGCCATCCGGCCAGCGCTGGGTCACCGTCTTCACCTTGGTCCAGAAGCGGACGCCCTCCATGCCGTGCTGGTTCACGTCGCCGAAGGCCGAGCGCTTCCACCCGCCGAAGCTGTGATACGCCACCGGCACCGGGATCGGCACGTTGATGCCGACCATGCCCACCTCCACCCGTGCGGCGAACTCGCGCGCGGCGTGGCCGTTGCGGGTGAAGATCGCGACGCCGTTGCCATACTGGTGCTCGCTGGGCAGCCGCACCGCCGTCTCGAAATCGGGGGCGCGGACGATCTGGAGGACCGGGCCGAAAATCTCCTCCTTGTAGCTCTGCATCTGAGGCGTCACGCGGTCGAACAGAGACGGGCCGATGAAGAAACCCTCCTCATAGCCCTGCAATTTGAAGCCGCGCCCGTCGACGACCAGTTCCGCGCCTTCGTCGACGCCGGTCTGGATCCAGTCTTCCACGCGGCGTTTGTGCGCGGCGTTCACGACCGGGCCGTAATGCGCCTGCGCATCGGTCGAGACGCCGACCCGCAAAGCGTCGATCGCCGGGATCAGCTTCTCCCGCAGCGCATCGGCCGTCTTGTCGCCGACCGGCACCACCACGGGCAGCGCCATGCAGCGCTCGCCCGCCGAGCCGAAGGCCGCGCCCGACAGGTCGGCGACCACCTGGTCCAGATCGGCGTCGGGCATGACGATGCCGTGGTTCTTGGCCCCGCCCATCGCCTGGACGCGCTTGCCCGCCTCCACGCCGCGCCGGTACACATAATGCGCGATGTCGGACGAACCGACGAAGCTGACCGCGCCGATCGCCGGATGGTCCAGGATCGCATCGACCATCGCCTTGTCGCCATGGACGACCTGAAGAATCCCCTCGGGCGCACCCGCTTCGCGCATCAGTTCGGCCAGGCGCACCGGGACGGAAGGGTCGCGTTCGGACGGCTTCAGGATGAAGGCGTTGCCGCAGGCGATGGCGACGCCGAACATCCACATCGGGATCATCGCGGGGAAGTTGAACGGCGTGATGCCCGCCCCGATGCCCAGCGGCATGCGCATCGAATAGACGTCGATGCCCGGTCCCGCCCCTTGCGTATATTCGCCCTTCAGCGCGTGGGGGATGCCGCAGGCGAACTCGATCACCTCCAGCCCGCGCTGGATATCGCCCTTGGCGTCGGCGATCACCTTGCCATGTTCGGAAGAGAGCAGATGCGCCAGCGCGTCCATATTCTGCTCGACCAGTTCCTTGAACCGGAACATCACGCGCGCCCGGCGCTGCGGATTGGTCGCGGCCCAGCCGGGTTGCGCGGCTTGCGCGGCGGCGACGGCGCGTTCCAGCAGCGCGGCATCGCCCAGCATCACACGGGCCTGAACCTGGCCGCTATTCGGGTCGAAGACGTCGCCCTGGCGGGTAGAGGCAGCGTCGGTCGCGGTCTGTCCGCCAGCAACCATATGGTCGATCACGCGCATAAACTCTCCTGTTTCGGGTCTGGTGCCCGACTCTCTGGCTTGTAATTATATTGCTCGGGCGTGAAATCCAAGTCGGGTCGACCAAAAAGGCGGCGAGGCCGTTGCCGCGTGCGTCAGGCCATCGGACGGAGCCGCCATGCCGCCCCCGCCGCGATCAGCGCGCCTGCCACCGCCGCCGCCAGCGCGGTCAACCCCCAAAGCGGAAAGGCCAGCGCCCCCAGCCCCGCACCGACCAGAAATCCGCTCCAGAGCAGCAGATAGGGCAGCCAGCCCCAACGCGCGCGCCCCGCGACGCTGTGCGCCAGATGCTGTCCGATCTTGACCAATGTGCCGGTCATATAGGTGACGCCGATGCTCACCTCGCCATCACGCTCGAAGGTGGCGTTGGTCGCACCCATCACCAGCGCCATGGTGGGGGCCGCCCGGCCGCCCAGCACCACGACGCCGCCCAACAGCAGGGCGACCAGCAGCAGCACCGCGACCTGCCCGACCCGCAGCAATGCCAGCCGGACCAGTGTGCCGACCAGCACGCCCGCGACGAACAGCGCCAGCAGCATCGCCAATATCGCGACCCCGCCCGACATAGGACCTTGCGGCGCGATCAGCCGGACTGCCAGCATCGTGCCATTGCCGCTCATGAAGGAGACGAAATAGCCGCCAAGCTGCTGAAATCCGATCGCATCGACATAACCGGCCAACAGGGCCAGCCAGATGGCCAGCGGCCAGGATCGGCGATCGGATCGGATCATGGCGGGCAGCTATATCGCGGCGGATGCGGCGCGACCAAAGGATATTGCGATGCGTGAAGGGATCGGATCGCGGACAAGCGCGTTGGCGCGGTTCCGAATTGGGGGAGATGGCATGGCGGGCGCGCTCGTGGAAATCTGGTTGACCGTGTCGGCGCTGTCTTCGCTTGTCATCATCATGATCGCGCTGGGTCACAGCGACATGCGTCGCGAAAAGCGCCTGCGCCCCCGGACGATTCCACGTCGTCGCGCGCGTCACACCCTTCCCTGACGCACGCGACGCCACTCGATCAGAACATGTGAAGCAGCCGGTCGAGCAGGCCGGGCTTGCGCGTACGCATCGCCAGATAGCGCGCACGATCCTCGGCCGCACGACGATAGAGCGCATCCAGACGCTGCTCTCGCGGCATGTCGGAAATCCGTGGCGGCGGCATGTGACTGGCCATTTTACACCCTCCCTTATGTCGAGCCGTTGGATTTCAACGACGAACCGTGACTTTTGTTCCGGACAGGTGACAGGGCGGTCATATCGGCAAGCCTCCCCCCAAGATGTTGGAATCGGGTCATTCGGGCAATTTTCGCAGGTTTTCGGACCGTCCGGCGGCGTGCAATCATGAACGTCTCGTAAGGAACCCGTAAGGGGTGCGTCAGGGATTTGCCCCTATCGGCCGGGCTAATATCCGCCTTCTTGCGCCGAAAGACACCGATGCACGTCAATCCCGCCGACGCAACGCTACCCGAAACCCGCCGCCTGTCCTCCGCACAGCAATGGCGCTGGGTCGGCATCGCCGCCGCCGTGCTGATCGGGGCGCTGGTCCTGTTCACGGTTATCGGCAAGCTGACGCACAAGGAAGAAACGCCCCCCGCCCCGCCGCCGCCGGGCACGCTGCGCCTGTCGAAGGACCAGCTGGCCGCGATGCCGACGATGCGCGTCGGGCTGGGCGCGTCGGGCGACCAGCCCATGGCGACCGGCGCGATCACCGTCGATGCGACCCGCTCGACCCCGGTGCTGATGCCCTATGCGGGGCAGGTGGTGCGCGTGCTGGCCGATGCGGGCCAGACGGTGCGCCAGGGCCAGCCGCTGCTCCTCATCAAGACCAGCGATTTCGTCGATGCCCGCTCGGGCCTCTTCTCGGCCCGCGCCGCCTACCAGAACGCGCAGGCGCAGCTGGTCGCGGCGCAGCGCAACGCCGACCGCCAGCAGCAAATCTATGAGACCGCCGGTGGCGCGCTGAAGGATTATCAGCAGGCCAAGGCCGACCTCGCCGCCGCGCAGGCGACCGCGCGCACCGCCGCCGCCTCGCTGGGCGCGGCGCGCGACAAGCTGGCGATCCTCGGCAAGTCGCAGGGTGAAATCAACCGGCTGGAGAATGTCGGCGAAGTCTCCGGCATCCACGACATCACCACGCTGCACGCACCGATCAGCGGCGTCGTCGCCTCGCGCGATGTCGCGCCGGGGCAATATGTGTCGCAGGGCGGCGACAAGCCGGTGATGACCATCACCGATCCGTCGCGCGTATGGCTGGTCGCGCAGGTGGCCGAGAGCGATGCCGAGAATGTCCGCGTCGGCGATCCCGTCGAGGTGACGACCCCCGCGCTGCCGGGCCGCGTCTTCCACGCGACGATCGACCTGGTCGGCGCCGCACTCGACCCGCAGACGCACCGCCTGCCGGTCCGCGCCTCGATCCCCAATCCCGACAAGGCGCTCAAGCCCCAGATGTTCGCCAGCTTCGCGATCAAGCATCTGAACGCGGGCGAAGCGATCCGCGTCCCCGCCGCCGCCGTCATCCATGAAGGCGACACCGCGCGCGTCTGGATCATGCGGCCCGACGGCCTGCTGGTCGCGCGCGACGTGACGACGGGCGACTCCGCCAATGGCCTGGTCACCATCACCCAGGGCCTGAAGCCGGGCGAGAAGATCGTCACCTCGGGCGCGCTGTTCGTGAACGAAGCGGGGATCGGCGAATAATGAACCGCATCGTCGACTTTGCGCTGCGTCAGCGATTGCTGATCGTCGGCCTGTTCTTCGCGATGATCGTCGCTGGCGTCATCGGCTTCATCAACCTCAACATCGAAGCCTATCCCGACCCGGTCCCCCCGATGGTCGAGGTCATCACCCAGACGCAAGGGTTGTCGGCCGAGGAGATGGAGCGCAACGTCACCATCCCGATCGAGGTCCAGATGGCGGGCATCCCGCACCTGACCGCGATCCGCGCGATCAGCCTGTTCGGCCTCTCGGACATCAAGATCCAGTTCACCTACGACTATACCAACGAGCAGGCACGTCAGCAGGTCATCAACCGCCTGTCGCAGCTGCCGCCGCTGGCCGGTGGCGCGCAGCCGACGCTGTCGCCGACCTCGCCGGTGGGGGAAATCTATCGCTACCGCATCGCCGCGCCCAAGGGCTATTCGGTGATGGACCTCAAGACGCTGCAGGACTGGGTGCTGCAACGCCGGTTCAAGCGGATTCCGGGCGTCATCGACGTGACCGGCTGGGGCGGCAAGCTGCGCGCCTATGACGTGGTGATCGACCAGAACCGGCTGAACGCCCACGGCGTGACCGTCGCACAGGTGCTGGCGGCGTTGTCCAAGAGCGACGGCAATGTCGGCGGCCAGACGATCAACTTCGGCGAACAGGCCGCGATCGTGCGCGGCATCGGCCTGATCCAGTCGCCCGACGCGATCCAGAACGTTCTGGTCGGCCAGGCGGGCGGCGCGCCCGTGCTCATCAAGGACGTGGCGACCGTGAAGGTCGGCAACGCGCCGCGCATGGGCATTGCCGGATACAACAATGACGACGACATCGTGCAGGGCATCGTCCTGATGCAGCGCGGCGCCCAGTCGATGCCGACGATCAAGGCCGTGCAGGCCGAGGTCGCCAACATCAACGACAGCGGCGTGCTGCCCCCCGGCGTGCATCTGGAGCGGATCTATGACCGTTCCGACCTCATCAAACTGACCATCCACACCGTCATGGAAAACATGGTGGTGGGCATCCTGCTGATCTTCGCGTTGCAGTGGCTGTTCCTCGGCAATCTGCGCTCGGCGATCATCGTGGCGGCGACCATCCCCTTCGCACTGGCCTTCGCGATCCTGATCCTGGTGTTGCAGGGGGAGAGTGCGAACCTGTTGTCGGTGGGTGCGCTCGACTTCGGCCTGGTCGTCGATGCCTGCGTCATCATGGTGGAAAATATCTTCCGCCATATGGTCGAACGCTCCGCCGCCGTCGAAAGTGGCCAGGGCCGTTATACCATGGCGAGCCGCTTCGGCGCGGTGCTGGGCGCATCCTCGGAGGTGAGCCGCGGCATCTTCTTCGCCGCCGCGATCATCATCGCCAGCTTCCTGCCGCTGTTCACCCTGACCGGGGTCGAAGGCCATATCTTCGGCCCGATGGCCAAGACCTATGCCTATGCGATCAGCGGCGGCCTGCTGGCGACCTTTACCGTCGCGCCGGTGCTCTCGACGCTGCTGCTGCCGGACAAGCTGGCCGAGACCGAAACCTTCATCGTCGGCAAGCTGCGCCGCGTCTATGAACCCGCCGCCTCCTTCGCGCTGCGCAACAAGGTCGTGACGATCGGCGGCGCGGTGCTGATGATGGGGCTGGCGGTCGTCGGCGTGCGCTCGCTGGGTATCGAGTTCCTGCCGCACCTCGAAGAAGGCAATATGTACATCCGCGCCACCCTCCCCTCCTCGATCAGTCTCGAGGCGGGCGAGAAGGTGACCAATGAGGTGCGCAAGATCATCGCCTCCTACCCGGAGACCACGGCGGTCCTGTCCGCCCATGGCCGCCCGGATGACGGCACCGATGCGACCGGCTTCTTCAACGTCGAGTTCTTCGTGCCGCTCAAGCCCTTCGACACCTGGCCGAGCGGCATGACCAAGGAGAAGCTGATCGACGAGCTGTCGACCCGCCTCGCCAAGAAATATCCGGGCGTCGACTTCTCCTTCTCGCAGATCATCGAGGATAATGTCGAGGAAGCCGCCTCCGGCGTGAAGGGCGCCAATTCGATCAAGCTGTTCGGCCCCGATCTGGTCACGCTGGAGAAGCTGGCCAACCAGATCAAGGCGCAGATGGCCAAGGTGAAGGGCATTGAGGATCTCGGCGTGTTCGAGATTCTGGGCCAGCCGACCGTGCGGATCGACGTCGATCGCGCCAAGGCCGCCCGCTACGGCCTGACGCCCGACGACATCAACCAGACGGTGGCCGCCGCCATCGGTGGCCAGTCCTCGGCCGACCTGTACGAGCCGGGCACCGACCGCCACTTCCCGATCATCGTGCGGTTGCAGCCGACCCAGCGCGACTCGCTGGAATCGGTGCGCAACATCACGATCGGCGCGCCCTCGCCCGACGGCAACGGGACCATACAGGTCCCGCTGTCCGAAGTGGCGAACGTCAAGCTGACCAGCGGTGCGTCGTTCATCTATCGCGAGCATCAGGAGCGGTACGTCCCGATCAAATTCTCGGTGCGTGGCCGCGACCTGGGCGGCGCGGTCGAGGAGGCACGCGCGCGGATCAATCAGAATGTCCACCTGCCGCCGGGCTATCATCTGGAATGGGCGGGCGAGCTGGATAACCTGAAGAACGCGATCGCCCGGCTGGAGATCGTGGTGCCGATCAGCCTCGTCCTCATCCTGCTGCTGCTCTATGCGAACTTCGGATCGATGCGGGACAGCCTGCTCGCCTTCTCCGCGATCCCGATGGCGATCGTGGGCGGTGTGCTGGCGCTGGCGCTGACCGGCACGGCGTTCAGCATCTCGGCGGCGATCGGCTTCGTGGCCTTGTTCGGCATTGCGGTGATGGACGGGATCCTGGTCGTCACCACCTTCAACAACGCCATCGACGAAGGCGCGCCGCGCGAGAATGCGCTGGCCACCACCGTCAAGAACAGCCTGCGCCCGGTGGTCATGACCTGTCTGGTCGCCGCCATCGGTCTGCTGCCCGCAGCACTCTCGCACGGAATCGGCAGCCAGGTGCAGAAGCCGCTCGCACTGGTCGTGGTCGGCGGCATGACACTGGCCCCGGTGCTGATCCTGCTGGTTCTGCCGGTGCTGATCAGCCGCTATTCGACGCGCCTGCCGCTGTCGCAGCGCAAGCAGAAAACCGACCACTTCCACGACGACCAGCCCGAGACGGGAGCCACGGCATGAAGCGTTTCCTGACCCTGCCGCTGCTGGCGTGCGTCTCGGCCAGCATCTCCGGCTGCGCGGTCGGCCCGCACGATCTGGACGCGCATGCCAACCTGCCGCCCATGGCCCCTGCGCCGGTGATCGCACCCGCGACCGGCCCGGCGCAGACGGTGTCGGCGACCGTCGCGCCCGAATGGTGGCACGCCTTCGGCAATGCCCAGCTCGACGCGCTGGTCGCCGAGGCGCTGGCCCACAATAACGACGTGGGCGTCGCCGAAGCCGCGCTGCGGCAGGCGCGCGAGCAGGCACGGGCGACGCGTGGCTCGCTGCTGTTTCCGCAGGGCGGACTGAACTACAATGTCCAGCGGACCCGCGTATCCAACGCGCTGTCCCCGGCGGTCGCCGACCAGAACCAGCAGCTCTACACGCTGCACACCGCGCAGGTCAGCGTGTCCTATGACGTCGACGCGTTCGGCGGGAACCGGGCGCAGGTCCGCTCCGCCGTCGCGCGGGCCGAGGTCGAGCGGCATCAGCTCGACGCGGCACGGATGACGGTGGCGGCGAACCTCGTCACCGCGCTGATCGAGCGGGCGAGCCTGGCCGAACAGGTCGCCGCCGCGCAGACCGCCGTGAAGGTCAACCGCGACATCCTGTCCGCGCTCCAACAGCGCCAGCGACTGGGCGCGGTGGGCGCGTCCGACGTGGCGACGCAGCAGGCCGCGCTCGCCACCGCCGAGGGCGCCCTGCCCCCGCTGGTCCGTGCCGAGGCCGCGCAGCGGACCGTCATCGCCACGCTGATCGGCCGCCCGGCGGGCTCGCCCCTGCCGCCGCTGCCCGAACTGTCGCAGCTGACCCTGCCGAGCGAACTGCCCGCGATCGTCCCGTCCGAGCTGGTCCATCGCCGTCCCGACGTGTTGGCCGCCGCAGCCCAGTTGCAGGGTGCCGGAGCCGATGTCGGCGCCGCCATCGCCGCGCGCCTGCCCAGCATCCAGCTGTCCGCCAATGCGGGGGGCTCGGCGCAGAATTTCGGCGACATGTTCAAGAGCGGCAACCCCTTCTGGGCGCTGCTCGGCGGGGTCACCCAGCCGCTGTTCCACGCCAACGCGCTGCGTCACCAGCAAAAGGCGGCGGAAGCGGCGCTGGACGGGGCCAAGGCGCAATATCGCCAGGCCGTCCTTCAGGCGTTCGGCAATGTCGCGGACTCGCTGACCGGCCTGTCCACCGACGCCCAGGCGCTCGACGCGGCACAGCGCGCGAGCAACGCCGCGGGCCAGGCGCTGACCTTCGCACGGCGACAGCTGGCGCTGGGTGATGTGGGGACGTTGCAGCTGCTGAACGCCACCGCCACGGATGCGCAGGCGCGGTCGCAGTTGATCCAGGCCAAGGCGGCCCGGATGACCGACACGGTCGCACTGTTCCAGGCGGCGGGCGGGCCGGTTACGGGGTCTTGAGGATTGCGGGGGGTGGGCTGATATGGCTCATCCCCGCCCCCCGCTCAGCCTGAGCAAAGTCGAAGGCCACGTCTTATTCCTCCCCGGCACGGGGAGGGGGACCATCCGAAGGATGGTGGAGGGGGTTATCCGCCAAGTACCACCTGTGAGGAAGCCCCCCTCCGTCAGGCCTGCGGCCTGCCACCTCCCCGGCACGGGGAGGATCATCAGAAAAGGGGAGAGCCTCAGCCCTCCCCCCAATCAGAACAACCGGGTCAGCAGATAGAACCCTGCCCCCATCACGGCGGAGGCCGGGATGGTGATGATCCAGGCGATCACCACATTGCCCGCCACGCCCCAGCGCACTGCCGAGGCGCGCCGCGCGACGCCCGCGCCGATGATCGAGCCGGTGATGGTATGCGTCGTCGACACCGGAATCCCCAGCGCGGAGGCACAGAAGATCACGATCGAGCCCGCGGTCGAGGCGCTGAACCCCTGGTGCTGCGACAGCTTGGTGATGCGGCTGCCCATCGTCTCGATGATCTTCCAGCCGCCGGTCATCGTGCCCAGCGCCATCGCGACATAGCAGGAAATGGCGACCCAGTGCGGCACCTCGAACGGGCCGGTCAGGCGGCCGGTCGAATAGAGGAGGACGGTGATGATGCCCATCGTCTTCTGCGCATCGTTCAGCCCGTGGCTGAGCGAATAGGCCGCAGACGAGACGAGGTGCAGCGCACGGAAGCTGCGCTCCGCCTGCCCCGCCGTCGACCGACGCAGTGCCCAGCTGCTCAGCAGCATGACCAGCATCGCCAGCATCATGCCGAGCAGCGGCGACAGCACGATGGCGAGCAGCGTCTTGTTCAGCCCCGCCCACTGGACCGCGCCCATGCCCGCATGGGCGACACCGGCACCGACCAGCCCGCCGACCAGCGCATGGCTGCTCGACGACGGGATGCCGCGCAGCCAGGTGATGACGTTCCACGCCATCGCCCCGCCCAGCGCGCCGAAGATGACGGCGGGCGTCACCACGTCCTGGGCGATCAGGCCCTTGCCGACCGTCTCCGCCACCTTGTGCAGGCTGGGGAAGGCGACGGTCAGGAAATAGGCCGCGAAGTTGAAGAAGGCCGCGAACACCACCGCCGCGACCGGTGACAGCAGCCGGGTCGCGACCACCGTGGCGATCGAGTTGGCCGCGTCATGCAGGCCGTTGAGATAATCGAAGGCCAGCGCGACCAGGATCAGGCCGGCCAGCAACGGAAAGGCGAGTTCATGCATTGCCGCCGCCTCAGGCGTGATCGATGACGATGCCGTCGATCTCGTCGGCGACATCCTCGAACGCGTCGAGGATGCGCTCCAGATGCTTGTAGACTTCCTTTTCGATGACGAAGCGCAGCGTGTCGCGCTCGCCGCATTCGTCCAGCGTGCGCTTCAGGCCTGCCGCATGGATCTCGTCGGCACGCCCTTCCAGCCGGACCAGCTCCTCGGTCAGTGCGTGGAGGCGGTCGCCGTTGCGCGCGACGTCGCGCATCAGCGGCATCGCCTCCACGGTCAGCCGGGCCGCCTCGACCGCGACCGCCGCCATCTCGCGCATCTCGGGCGCGAAGTTGGTCAGCCGGTACAGGCCGATCGCGGTGGCCGCCGCGTTCATTTCGTCGATCGTATCGTCCAGCGAGCCGATCAGCGAGGTGATCGAGGCGCGGTCGAACGGCGTCAGGAAGGTCGAGCGGACCGAGGTCAGCACCTGTCGCGTGATCTCGTCGGCGTCATGCTCGCGCGCGGCAACGACGGCGATCTCGTCGGCGGTGTGACCCTGGCTGTCGAACAGCCGAACGGTGGCCTCGGCCCCCGCAAGGATGGTGGCGGCTTGCGCCTCGAACAGCTCGAAGAAATTTCCCGTCTTCGGCAGGAGGCGTTGGAACCAGGCGAACATCAGTCGGTAAACCCCGATAGTGATCCGATAACGTACACGTCTTCAGGCCATGACCGATCGGGCCACGACGAAACGCCGGACCGTCAAAGGGTCAAGAACCGAGGATGGCACGAACGCCGCCCCCCTGACCAGACGCAGGCCCCCCGTCAAGCAAAACCGGGTTACAACTCTGTGACAACAGGGTCCAGAGCGGCCGCGCCAAGGCGGTCGAGCCTTGGCCACGACCGATTGCAAATTCATCGGCCATTGTGGTTTTTCCGCATCACCTCTGTCACGCGAGCGCCATAATGCGCCTCTAACGGCCCGCCCTACCGGGAGAATCTAATCAGTCGGGCGGCGTGAACCGCCCGCCGGAGCGTGGGGACTATATGAAATCGGTTATCAAGACCGCGGCGCTGCTGGGCGCTGCGTGGGGAACGCTGGCGACCGCGCCTGCGATGGCACAGACGGCCGCCGATCAGGGCAACGCCCAGAATGGGGCCACCACCGCCGCGACCGACGAGCAGCAGGGTCTGGGCGACGTCGTCGTCACCGCCGAGCGCCGTTCGGAAAGCCTGAACCGCGTGCCAGTGTCGGTCGGCGTGGTCAGCGGGTCGAACCTGCGCACCTTCCAGCAGGGCGGTGAGGACATCCTGGCGCTGTCGGGCCGCGTGCCCGGCCTGTATGCCGAGACGACCACCGGCCGCATCTTCCCGCGCTTCTACATTCGCGGCCTCGGCAATATCGATTTCTATCTGGGCGCGTCGCAGCCCGTGTCGATCATCCAGGACGACGTGGTCCTGGAGCATGTCGTGCTGAAGTCGAACCCGATCTTCGACGTCGACCAGGTCGAAGTGCTGCGCGGGCCGCAGGGCTCGCTGTTCGGTCGCAACACGACCGCGGGCATCATCAAGTTCGACACGATCAAGCCGACCCAGACCTTCCAGAGCCGCGCCACCGCCTCGATCGGCAGCTACAACACGATCAGCATGGACGCCGGTGTCGGCGGCCCCCTGATCCGCGACGTGCTGGCCTTCCGCCTGTCGGCGCTGGTCCAGCATCGCGACAACTGGGTCGACAACACCTATGCGGGCACCAGCCTGGACGGCACGCTGACCCCGAAGAACAATGCCATGGGCGGCTTCACCGAGCGCGACGTCCGCCTCCAGCTGCTGCTGACGCCGACCGACACGCTGTCGTTCAACCTGTCGGGCCATGCCCGCTGGTATGACGGCACCTCGACGCTGTTCCATCGGGCTGCCCTGAAGAAGGGTTCGCGCGACGTGTCGGCGGAACCGCGCGACCGTGTCGCCTATGACGAGGGTCAGAACAACCCGCAGTCCTACGACACGCAAGGCACCTCGCTGCGCGCCGCCTGGGACATGGGTGGGGCCGAGCTGACATCGATCACCGCCTATGAGACCACGGCGGGCTTCAGCAAGGGCGACACCGACGGTGGCGCGGCCGCGAACTTCCCTGTGGGCGGCCAGCCCAACGGCTATGGCCTGAGCCTGGGCCAGGTGCGCGGTCTTGACCAGTGGACGCAGGAAGTCCGCCTGGCCTCGACCGGCAGCGGTGCGTTCAAGTGGCAGGTCGGCGGCATCTATTTCGACAGCCGCGACATCACCGACTTCTATCAGCGCCGCTTTTTCCTGCTGCCCGCCTACAACCCGGCCGCGCCCGGCAATCCGAACACCAACAACCCGGACAACTGGGTCCGCCTGCACAACGTCAACACCTCATGGGGCGTGTTCGGGCAGGTCAGCTATCAGGCGACCGACCGCCTGACCCTGACCGCCGGTGGCCGGATCAGCGAGGACACCAAGCGCACCCAGCTGCTGAAGGCACCGGGCCGTCCCGACGGTGGTGTACGCTATACCGGTCGTCGCGACGTGCGCCTGTCGGACACCCAGCCCAGCTGGGACCTGTCGGCCATGTATGAGGTCAATCCGAACCTGAACGTCTATGTCCGCGCGGCGCAGGGCTTCCGTGGCCCGACCATCCAGGGGCGTTCGGCGGTGTTCAACTCGGACTTCTCGACCGCCGGTTCGGAAACGAACCTGTCGTTCGAGACCGGCTTCAAGTCGAAGCTGTTCGACAACACGCTGCGCCTGAACGCGGCGGCCTTTGCCTATCGCGTCAAGAACATCCAGCTGAACGGCAATGACTCGGACGGCAACGGCGTGCTGCTCAATGCCGACAAGGCGGTGGCGTACGGCCTGGAAGCCGATGCCCAGTGGCTGCCGGTGCGCAACCTGGCGCTGTCGGCGGGCGTCAGCCTGCTGCACTCGGAGATCCGCGACCGCAACGTCAGCGTCCAGACCTGCGGCCTGAACGGCGTGATGGTCTGCACCGTGCTGAACGGCCCGGTCACGACCCGCACGATCTTCGGCTCGAAGGCGTTCTTCGTGCCGATCAACGGCAACCCGCTGCCCAACGCGCCGGAATATAACGTCAACCTGGCGGCCAAGTACGACATGCCGCTGGCCGATGGCGGCAAGGCGTTCATCTCGACCGACTGGAACCTGCAGGGCTATACCAACTTCGTCCTGTACCGGACCAAGGAGTTCACCTCGAACGGCAATTTCGAGGGCGGCCTGAGCATCGGCTATTCGGCGCCGAACGACGACTGGAGCCTGTCGGTCTTCGCCCGCAACATCACGAACGAGAAGAACCTCAAGGGCGTGATCGAGAACTATATGGCGGCCGTGTTCAACGAACCGCGCATCATCGGCGTGTCGTTCACCGGCAAGTATCGCTGATCGGCTCGACCGCGTGACGGAAAGGCCCGCCCCTCAGGCCGAGGGGCGGGCCTTTTGTTATCCCCCGTCCGTTCAGCTTGAGCAAAGTAGAAGGCCACGGGCAGACATTGGCCAAGCCGCCCGGTTAACCCGTGCGCTTCGACTACGCTCAGCGCGAACGGACGGGGTGGGGTCGATCCCACCCCCGTTCAGCCTGAGCGTAGTCGAAGGCCACGCCCTACCCCCGCCGCAAAATCCGCAATCGCCCGGCCGTCACCGGCTTTGCCCTCGCCCGCGCATGGCGCTCGGCATGGGCGAGCAGCATGTCCAGATCCTCTCGCGCAATGTCGAAGCTCTCATGCATGTCCGCCAGCGCGGCATCGACATCCTCGGCCCGGATGCGCGAGGCGTCGCCGACCGGCGGAGCCAGCGCGGGCTCGTGCGGATAGCTGCGCCCCGTCGCCCGGTGGAAGAACATGCCCAGCGCCACCAGCGCGATCGAGTTGATCGCGACCGGCGCAAAGGCGAAGGAAAAGCCCGCCGCATGGATCCCCTGGCTGCCGATCACCGCAGTCAGCGCCGCCGCGCCGCCCGGTGGATGCAGGCAGCGCGCCAATGACATGACCAGGATTGCCCCCCCGACCGCGCACCCGGCCGCCAGGGGCAGCGACGGGATCGCCTGGAACATCGCCACCCCGACCAGCGTCGACAGGACGTTGCCGCCAACCACCGACCAGGGCTGGGCCAGCGGGCTGGCGGGCACGGCGAAGACCAGCACCGCCGAGGCCCCGAGCGGTGCGACGATGATCGGCAGGTCGGGACCGAACATGGGCAGGCCGCCGCACACGATGACGGTCAGCGCGATGCCGATGACCGCCCCGGCACAGGCGAGCAGACGGCCGGACAGCGTGGCTCCGGCGAGCAGGGGTTGGAAGAAGCGCATGGTGGCCTATGGGGTTTTGCGTTGGATAAGCCCCTCCTCCCGGCAGGGGAGTTTCAGGTCGGTCATGCCCCCGGCATGGCCTAAACGATGCGGGGCATCGTTTACCTGAAACTGGTTCAGGGTGGGGGCTGCGCCGCAAGCGACGGTCTCGGTGAGACACCTTGCCCTCCCCCCGGCCCCCTCCCGCCTGCAGGAGGGGGTGCGTTTTGTGGCAGGGTTTTGCCCCCTCGATCCTCGGCCAGGAACACCACGCCCGGAATGGCGATGCTGCGGCCGGACGAGGTAAGGCGACCGTCAGGGGCGACGCGGAACGCCACGACCGTCCCCGATCGCTCGTTCGCCACCAGCATCTCCCCCCGCCCCTCGCGCAGCAGGAAGAAGCGCGGCCAGTCGCCGCCGGTCGGGACATGCTGCACCACCCGGGGCTCGCCCCTGGCATCGAGCGCGAAGACCGTGATGCTGTTCGCGCCGCGATTGGAGACATAGAGCGTCCGCCCCGCCCGATCGATCGCGATATGCGCGGCATAGGACGGCCCCGTCGTCCCCTTGGGGAGCAGCGCGTGTTCGCCCGCGTCACGGAAACGCCCATCGGGCAGCGCATCGAGGACGAACAGCTTCGGCGTCAATTCGCAGGCGAGATAGGCGCGCGGCAGGGTCGGGTGGCGGACCATGTGGCGCGGCCCCGCCCCCGCCGGAGCGGACCATGCGACCACCGGCTCGGCGAGCGTGCGCGCCACCGGATCAAAGCGATAGGCGAAGATCGCATCCGCCCCCAGATCGACCGCATGGAGCCAGCGCCGGTCGGGGCTGAACCCCACCCAATGCGCGTGCGGCCCGGCCTGACGCTCGGTGTTGGGGCCGTGACCGCGATGCTGGAACAGTTGCGCCGCGCCGGTCGCGCCCGTGCGCCGATCCAGCCGATAGAAGGCGACCGAACCGCTGGAATAATTGGCGACGGCCAGACAGGCCGATGCATGGTCGATCGCGACATGACATGGGTCCGCCCCGCCGGTCGAGGCACCGCCCCGCGCGGTCCAGTCCGGGGCATAGCCGGTCACGCGCCCCTCGGCCTGTTCGCGCAGCAGATAGACGGTGCCGTTCGGACCGCCGCCCACACCGTAGGAAGCATTGATGATTCCCGCCACCGGCCGGCCTACGTGCCCGTCGACGATGGGATACAAACCGTTGCCACCCTCATTGGCATAAGTGCCCGCGATCAGTCGGTCCCGCACCAACACGCGCGCGAACAGCGGCTCGCCCACGACGCCCAGTCCCGTGGCCACGATCGCGCCCGCTATCACCTCACGCCGTGTCGTCGTCATGCCGCCTCTCCGTTCGGCGGCCTTCAAACGCCAAAGGGGGCAGGAAGGCAATCGCCTTCCCGCCCCCCGGCGCCTGCGATGCGATCAGCCGATCAGATCGCGACCACGCCGCCGTCATTCTTGGTGATGACGATGGTGGCCGAGCGCGGACGGATCGTCGCCGAGGCCGAACCGCCCTGGCTGTCCGGCCAGTTGCTGGTCGGGGCCGCCGGGCTGCTGGCGTCCTCGCCCGGATGCTGGATGTTGACGAACACCGACGTGCCGTCCGGCGTCGAGTGGATGCCGGTGATCTCGCACTGCTTCGGACCGACCAGGAAGCGCTTCAGCGTCACGCCCGGCGCCTTGCCGATGCGGGTGGTGACGGTCGCGCTCGCCCCGCCCGCGCTGCTCGTCACCGGGCGGGTGCCGCCATCGCCGACCCGGCCCGGGATCGCGGCCAGCATCATGCAGTTGGTGACGTCGGTGAAGGCGCCGTCATCAGTCTGGATCCACATCACCGGCGTCTGCTGTCCTGCGACATTGCTCGGCAGGCTGAACCACAGGCCGTCGGGCGACGAGAAGTCGTTGGTCGCATCCAGGCCCGACAGGTTGATGTTAGTCGGGTCCAGGTCCGCGCCCGCCCCGAAGGCATAGACGTCCCAGGTGAAGCTGGTCGCCTCGGTCGTGTCGTTCGTCTCGCGGATACGGATGATATGGCCGTTGCGGTTGCCGACCGAGGTCGAGGGCGCATCGACATAGGCGCGCGGGTTGGCCGCATCGACGCCGGTCAGGCTGCCCGAGGCGACCGGGCGGCGCGAGGCGTTGTTGGTCAGCGTGCAATACATCTCGCCGGTCGCCGGGTTGACGGCGGTCCATTCCGGCCGGTCCATCTTCGTCGCGCCCAGCACGTCGCCCGCCAGACGGGTGTTGATCAGGACATCGGCCTGGTCGGCGAAGGGATAGATGCTGTTCGACGAATTCAGCCCGTTCTGCCCGAAGACCAGCGGCATCCACAGGCCGGTGCCGTCCGCATTGAACCTGGCGACATAGAGCGTGCCATTGTCCAGATACTTGTCGCCCACCGCCAGACGATCGCTGGCGCTGGCGTCCGAGGCATTCCACGGCGTCGCCGAGACGAACTTGTAGATATATTCGTTCTGCGCATCGTCGCCCATGTAGAAGGCGGGGCGAACCCCGGCGATCATCCGGCCGCTCTGGCAGCCTTCATGGTTCATGCGGCCGAGCGCGGTGCGCTTGCGCGGGGTCGAGTTCGGGTTGAACGGGTCGATCTCGACCACCCAGCCGAACTGGAACGGCTCGTGCCGGAAGTCGGCGGTGCCATCGGCGGCCAGCGCGGCGTTCGCGGTCGCGTTCCAGCGGCGGAAGATCGTGCTCGACGCGTCCGATGGCGTGACCGTGGTCCAGCCATAATTACCCGAGCGCCCCTCGCTGATGCCATAGCGCGCCAGCGAGACGTTCTGCCGGGCCGTGGTCGCGGTCCGCACCGCCGCGTCACCGGCGGTCCGGCGGAAATAACCCGCCCAATTCTCTTCGTTGGTCAGGTACGTGTTCCACGCCATCGTGCCGTTGGCGCAATTGTTGATCGTGCCGCGGCCCATGGTGCCGTTGGTCGAATAGGCGGTCTTCAGCCAGGCATTACCCTTCACCGGGCCGCTGAACGCCATCGGGGTATTGGGCGTGATGCGGCGGTTCAGCGACGAGCTCTGGACATAGGTCCAGGCGCCGTTCGTGCGGGCGACCTCGACCACCGAGACGCCGTGGCACTCGATCTCCTTGATCGCTTCCGACTCGGGACGCGGGGCGGGCGTCGGGCCGTTGGCGTGGAGATAGAGCTGGGTGATGTTCTCGTGGTTGAGGACCAGAAGCCCCCGCGTGCTGCTGTTCGGGTCCGGATTGGCGCCCGACGAGGACAGGCCGAAATAGCTCATCCCGTCATGATGGTCGCCCGCGCGCTGCGCGAAATTGGTGTCGGTGCCGTTATTGCCAAAGGCCGGGACGGCGCTGCTGATCGGATCGCCCAGGCGATAGAGCACGGTCACGCTATAGCCCGAGGGGACGGTCACGATATCGGCCAGGCTGTGCGGCACGGCGGTGAAGTCGAGCGTGATCGGCGTCACCGTGACCGTCACGGTGTTGTTGGTGACCAGCCCGTCGCGGCTGGTGATCTCCAGCTTGAACGCCAGCTGCGTCGCGGTCGCCACGGCGGGTGCGCGGAACGAGGCGACCAGCTGGTTGGCGCCCGTCAGCGTGACCGACGGACCCGCCGTCTGGCTCCAGTTGACGTTGGCGACCTGGCCGCTGCCGACCGTGCCGGTCAGCGTGACGGGACGGCCCGCCGCGACGCTGGCGGTGCTGCCCGCCGCCGTGGCCGTGACCGCCTGCGGATTCTCGTCGTCGCAACCGGCCAGCAGCGCCCCGCCGAACAGCGCGGTGGTCATCGCCGATACGCCGTGGCGCAGCGTCTGGCGGCGCGACAGGCGGGTGGCGATCAGGTCGCTCATATGCGCATTCGCAGAGCGGTTGGTGTCGATGTCGCCATCATCATAGGCGACCATGGTGTTGATATCCGACATGGAATTTCCCCCGATACCGCGCGGGAAGCGTTGCGGTAGACAGGGGGGCTTTGCCGCCCGACCAAGTCATCCACGCTTCATTTCCGCGTCATGTCGGTGACCGATGCATGACTGGCGCATGACAACATCGTCATGCGATGGGATCGCTTGACTCCCCGGCGCGATCCCCGTAAGGGCAGCCCCGCATCCGGATGGGCTTGCCCGTTCGGATTCCGTCCAAGACAGCAGGTGCCGGGGAATATGCCCTGGCTTAATCTCCTGCCGAGACGGGGAAAAGGATTTTGCCGGTCGTACCACTCGCTGGTCCCGCCCGGTCTGCCCCGCGTTTCTCACGCGTCGGTTGCCCATTCCCCATCGCTGGACACCCCGAGGGGTGGTTTCACCCCCCGGTCAAGCAACCGGGATGGTCGTTCGCGGCCGTTCCAACCATGGAGAATGGCATGGATCGCGATCAAAAGAGCCAGGCCGTCGCCGAACTGAACCGCAACTTCAACGAGGTTGGCGTGGTGGTCATCACCCGCAACCACGGCATGACCGTCGCCCAGTCGACGGCCCTGCGCACGAAGATGCGGGAAGCCGGCGCGACCTACAAGGTCTCGAAGAACCGGCTTGCCAAGATCGCAGCCCAGGGCACCGACTATGCCGGTGTCGCTGACATGCTGACGGGTCCCGTCGGCATTGCCAGCTCGATCGATCCCGTGGCCGCCGCCAAGGTGGCCGTGGACTTCGCCAAGACGACCGACAAGTTCGAGATCGTCGGCGGATCGATGGGTGCGAACGTCCTTGATGTCGCAGGCGTGCAGGCGCTGGCGACTCTGCCCTCGCTGGACGAGCTCCGGGCGAAGATTGTCGGCCTCATCGTGGCACCCGCCACGAAGCTGGCAACCATCACCCAGGCTCCCGCGGCGCAGATCGCCCGCGTCCTCGCGGCTTATGCCGACAAGGACAAGGAAGCCGCCTGATCTTCGGGCGTACACGATTGAACTGACACACTCGGGCCATTTTAGACGGCCCGTATTGGAGATAAGACCATGGCAGACCTGAACGCGCTGGTTGACCAGCTGAGCGAGCTGACCGTCCTCGAGGCCGCCGAGCTCTCGAAGATGCTCGAAGAGAAGTGGGGCGTCTCGGCCGCCGCTGCTGTTGCCGCGGCTCCTGCTGCTGGCGGCGCTGCTGCTCCGGCCGCTGAAGAGAAGACCGAATTCGACGTGATCCTCACCGGCGACGGTGGCAAGAAGATCAACGTCATCAAGGAAGTCCGCGCGATCACCGGCCTGGGCCTGACCGAAGCCAAGGCGCTGGTCGAAGGCGCTCCGAAGCCCGTCAAGGAAGGCATTGCCAAGGACGAGGCCGAGAAGATCAAGAAGCAGCTCGAAGAAGCCGGCGCGACCGTCGAGCTCAAGTAATCGGACTGCGGCTGGGCAACCGGCCGCACCCGTTCGCTTGGCGAGCTAAAGTTAAGGGCGGCCCTTTCGGGGGTCGCCCTTTTCTGTTGGGGCGAGGCATGGGTCCGCCATGCCATTGACCCCTGCCATCGCCATGCCGTACTATATCGATAATACAGCTGCTGACCGAATAGCATGGCGGCTGTGTCCGGGGATATGGGGGGCAACGGATGCGACGGATCAGCTTCATCTTTTTGGCGACCATGGCAGGGCTGGCGGGCATGGCCGAGGCCCAGCGCTATCGCCCGGCTTTCCATCCCGACGCGATGACCGATCGGCCCGCCGGACGCCCGAACGAGGTGCTCGTACTGGGCTCGCCGCATCTGTCGAACCTCCCCGCCAGCTTTCGGCCTGAAATGGTCGAGCCACTGCTCGAGCGCCTGATCCGCTGGAAGCCGACCGCAGTGGCCAGCGAGAGTATCGCCGGGCTGCAATGCGATGCCATGCGTCACCAGCGCGAACGTCATGCCGAGGAAGTCGAAGCCTATTGCTTCGACCCGAGCGCCGCCGGGCAGGCGGCGGGCCTTGACGTCGTCGCCGCCAATGCCAGGGCCGAAGAGCTGCTCGCCGCCTGGCCTGCCGCGCCGACACCCGCCCAGCGCCGTCGCCTGGCGCTACTGTTCCTCGCCGCCGGGGAACCGGCCTCGGCGATGGTCCAGTGGTTCCGCCTGCCCGCCGATGAGCGACGTGCGGAGAACGGGCTGACGGAGGCGCTGGTGAGGGACCTCCAGGCCCGACTCACGGCGAAAAGCGAAACGGAGCTGGTCGCCGCGCAACTCGCCGCGCGGTCGGGACTGGAGCGGGTCTGGAGCGTCGACGACCAGTCCTTCGTCGGCGCGAAGATCGACGACAAGGCGTATGGCGAGGCAATCGCCCGTGCCTGGGACAACCCCGCCGCAAAAACGCGTAAGGCCGAAGGCGAGCGGCTCTACGCCGGGCTTACCCAGCCCAACGGGCTGCTGGCCCTCTATCGCGCCCTGAACGCGCCGAAGGCCGCCGACCTGGCCTATCGCTCCGACTGGGGGCCCGCGCTCGCCGAGCCGTCGCCGCAGGGCTATGGGCGGCGCTATGTTGCCTATTGGGAAACACGCAACCTGCGCATGGTGGCCAACATCCGTGAGGTCCTTGGCCGCGCACCTGGCACGCGGATGCTCGCCATCGTCGGCGCGTCGCACAAACCCTATTACGAAGCCTATCTAAACCAAATGCGCGACGTGACGCTCGTCGATCTTGGGCCCATCTTGCGATAGACCTTCGTTACAACCGGCTCCAAGGCTGCGCCCGCCGCATGTCGAGCCGACACACACGGTGAAGCCCGTGCCGCTGGACATAACCCCGCACCCGCGCATCGTAATCCGCCGCTCGTGGGTCGCCGAAATTCCAGTCGGGCGGGTTGAAGGTCGAGAAGCCGTTGATGGTCGGCACGCGCCAGATTTCGGCCAGGAACATGCCGTCGACATTGTGCGGATAGAGCTTGTGCAACTCCTCGCTGATATAGAGCGGCTCGGCCACGCGCGACGCGGTGACGTAGAAGACGCGGCAGTCACGCGGCGGCCAGGGGATCGCGGACAGGGCGGCGCGCTGTTCGGCGCGGCTCAGCTGCGCGGGCGTCTCGGCGCTCAGATTCTCGGCGACCAGCAGCGCGACGATCGCCGCCAGCCAGGTCGGATGCATCGCCCGCCAGCGCGCCGCCTGCGCCCGCCACCCGGCGACGATGACCAGCAGGAACGGCAGGGTCAGCCACAGCTGGTAGCGTGAGACGGTACGCAACCCCTTGGCCCCCGGCACCAGCTCGAACACCAGCAGCCAGGGCGAGGCGTACCAGAATTGCAGGGTCAGGACCCAGGCGATCATCATGGCCAGGGTGAAGGCGCGCAGCGTCACCGGCGCGACGGCCGCGCCCACCCGTCGCGGCACGACGATCCGCCATGCCGCGACCAGCAGCAGCGCGACCATCGCCAGCGGAAACCCCGCCTCATGCTCGCCCCCCAGCACCCGGCGCGGCAGGTCGGGATCATCCGGCAACAGATGATGGACCAGCGCATGGAGCGGCACGAGCAGCCAGCCCCAGACATAATTGCCCGGTCCCACATTCACCATGTCGATGACCGGCGTGACGAGATAGCCGAGCATGTCCTCCCGCCCCTCGCCCCCCGTCTCGCGCATCTTGGGGAGATAGACGATCAGAAAGGGCAGGATCAGGACGGCAAAGGCACCGAAGCCGAGCGCGATCGTCCCGGCATGGCGGCGGACCAGTCCCCATGCGGCGGCGGGCCGCGCCTGGCCGGTCATCACACCCCAGCACGACAGGAACAGGCAGGCCGAGAAGATGGTGAACCAGGCCATATAATAGGAGGTCATCAGCCACGCCGCCATCAGCGCCGCCAGCCCCACCGCCCGGACCCTCGCGGCACGATGCCGCCCCGCCCCTTCCGCGCCGACGCAACCGATCGCCAGCATCATCGCCACGGGCAACAGCGCGACGCTCTGCAACTGGGCATGGACGGCTTGCAGATGGATATTGCTGGCGATCGTCCAGAGCGAAGCGACCAGCAACGCCGCCCCCCGCCCCCAGCGCAGGCTCCGCGCCACCAGCCCATAGGCCGCGAAGAAGCCGATCGTCTTGAAGGTCAGGATGTTCAGCGTGTCGGCGTGGAACGGATCGGCGACCAGCCGCCACAGGCTGTAGACGATGCCATAGAGGAAATAGCCGTCATTATAGCCGAGCGTCCCGCTATAAGGGTGGAAGTAGAAGCCGCTATTCCACGACGACACCCCCGACCAGACATTGCGCCAATGTTCGAGGATGGTCATCTCGATCAGCGCATCGCCACGCTCGCCAAAGCCCAGATCGAACCCGCTGGCGATCGGCACGCGAAAGAAGATCACCATGGAGAGCGCCCAGGCGAGCATGAACAGAGCAATGCCGCTCCAGCTCCGCCCGGACGGACGCGGCAAGATTTTCGCGTGGGAATGGCGCATTTCCATCGCCTCGCCCTAGGCATGGGCGCGAGGACTGTCGAGCGTCGGGGTGGTACGCCTTCTTACGCGATGCCCCGACTTTTCCAGAGGGGTACGTTACAGGAACTGGATCATGGCGTGGAGGCGGCGGCGTTACAGGCGGCGGAGCAACGCGCCATCGATTTCGCCGGATGGAACCGCAAGATGGCCTGCCGGAGCAGAGCCACAAGATGCGCTCTTGCAGCGCGAGGGGGCGTCGCGTTTCCCGGAACGCCCCCCCAAACAACGCAAGCGTTACTCCGCCGCCTCGACGACCTGGCCGCCCTCGGGCTGGCTGTACACACGATCGAGATAGTGGTTGGCGATGATGTAATGCGCTCGAACCGCTGCCGGATGGGTTGCCTTCTGGGCCAGTTCGAGTTCGGTTTCCGCACGTTGGTAGAAATAGTCTTCGTCAATCTCAGGCGACGTCATTTCAGGTCTCCAGGGTCCCGAAGATGCGCCAATAACCCGCGCATTTCCGGGATCTTCTCCGATATCTGTATATGGTTGGGAGGGCGGTTCGGTTCCTGCGTCCGGCCTTGCGCCCCCTCCATTCGGCGCAAAACCGTCGTTTTTCCTGTTACAAATCATGGCCTGGAACC
>NZ_BBPI01000017.1 GCF_000787715.1 Sphingomonas parapaucimobilis NBRC 15100 | reverse complement strand
CTTCCGCAAGCGAAACGCTCATGGCGACGCCCCACCCCAACCCCTCCCCTAAAGGGGAGGGGCTAAAGCCGTGCAATGCTGATCGCTTTCAATTCAGGACGATCTTCGCGGCCCGCCCCCTCCACCACCGCTTCGCGGCGGTCCCCCTCCCCTTGCAGGGGAGGAATTACAGAGGCCCATAACAAAAGGGGCGAGCACCTCGCGATGCCCGCCTCCCTTCGTTCGTCCCATGCAGCCCGATCAGATGTGGATCGGCTTGCCCTGCACCGCCATGGCGGCTTCCTTGAGCGCCTCGGCATGGGTCGGGTGCGCGTGGCAGGTATAGGCGATGTCTTCCGACGTGGCGCCGAACTCCATCGCCTGCGCGGCCTGCGCGATCATCGTGCCCGCCAGGCTCGAGATGATCCACACGCCCAGCACGCGGTCGGTCTTGGCATCGGCGATGACCTTCACGAAGCCGTCGGTGTCGCGATTGGTCTTGGCGCGGCTGTTGGCCATGAAGGGGAACTTGCCGACCTTCACCTCGCCGCGCTCCTTGGCGGCCTCTTCCGACAGGCCGACACCGGCGATCTCGGGCATGGTGTAGACGACGCTGGGGATGACGTCGTGGTTCACGATGCCGGTCTGGCCAGCGATGTTCTCGGCGACCGCGACGCCTTCGTCCTCGGCCTTGTGCGCGAGCATCAGGCCCGGCGCGACGTCGCCGATCGCCCAGACGCCGTCGACATTGGTCGCGAAGTCATGGTCGATCTCGACCTGGCCACGGCCGTTCAGCTTCACGCCGGCGGCTTCGAGGTTCAGCCCATCGGTGTTGGGCTTGCGGCCGATTGCGACCAGCACGGCGTCGGCCGACAGCGTTTCCGCCGCACCGCCCGCCGCCGGTTCGACCGACACGGTCGCGCGGTCGCCCTCGACGGTGACGCCGGTCACCTTGGTCGAGGTCTTCAGTTCCATGCCCTGCTTCTTGAACAGCTTGGCCGATTCCTTGCGGACCTCGCCATCGAAGCCGGGCAGGATCTGGTCGAGATATTCAACGACCGTGACCTTGGCCCCCAGGCGACGCCAGACCGAACCCAGCTCCAGGCCGATCACGCCGCCGCCGATGACGACGAGGTGCTCGGGCACCTTGGGCAGCGCCAGCGCGCCGGTCGAGTCGACGACGACCTTCTGGTCGATCTCAACACCCGGCAGCGGGGTCACGACCGAGCCGGTCGCGATCACGATGTCGCGCGCGGTGACAATCTGGTCGCCGACCTTGACCGTGCTCGAATCCTGGAACGCGGCCTTGCCCTTCAGCCAGGTGACCTTGTTCTTCTTGAACAGATATTCGATGCCGCCGGTCAGTTCGCCCACCGCCTTGGCCTTTTCGGCGTGCATCTGGTCGAGGTTGAGCTTGGCGCCTTCGATCTCGACACCGAACTTCGCCAGTGCGCCGTGGCTCGCTTCCTCGAACAGCTCGGAGGCGTGCAGCAGCGCCTTGGACGGGATGCAGCCGACATTGAGGCAGGTGCCGCCCAGCGTCTCGCGCGCTTCGGCGCACGCGGTCTTCAGGCCCAGCTGCGCCGCGCGGATCGCCGCGACATAGCCGCCGGGGCCAGCGCCGATCACCAGGACGTCATAGTCATACTCAGCCATTTGTCTCTCCCGTTCCCCGGCTCTCGGGGTCCAGCCTGCGGGCGCACCCGCCTGTCACAGCAAGGACGGACCCTCGTGGTTACGAGAATCCGTATAGATCACAAAGCGATCAAAGGTCGATCAGGATGCGGGTCGGATCCTGGATCGCGTTCTTCAGCGCGACCAGGAAAGTCACCGCCTCGCGGCCGTCGATGATCCGGTGGTCATAGGACAGCGCCAGATACATCATCGGGCGGATGACGATCTGGCCGTCGACGACCACGGGGCGCTCCTCGATACGGTGGAGGCCGAGCACCGCCGACTGGGGCGGGTTGATGATCGGGGTCGACATCAGCGAGCCGAACACGCCGCCGTTCGAGATGGTGAAGGTGCCGCCCTTCATCTCGTCCATCTTCAGCGTGCCGTCCTTGGCGCGCTTGCCGAAGTCGCCGATCGTCTTTTCGATGCCCGCGACCGTCAGGTCCTGCGCATCGCGGATGACCGGCACGACCAGGCCGTTCGGGGCCGAGACGGCGACCGAGATATCGGCATAATCGTGATAGACGATCTCATCGCCCTCGATCGAGGCGTTGACCGAAGGAATGTCCTTCAGCGCCATCGTCGCGGCCTTCACGAAGAAGCCCATGAAGCCCAGGCGGACGCCGTGCTTCTTCTCGAACAGGTCCTTATACTTGGCGCGCGCCTCGATTACCGCGGTCATGTCGACGTCGTTGAACGTCGTCAGCATCGCGGCGGTGTTCTGCGCTTCCTTCAAACGCTTGGCGATCGTCTGACGCAGGCGCGTCATCTTGACCCGCTCTTCCTTGCGCGCCGAACCGGCAGGCGCAGCGGCCGGAGCAGCGGCGGCCGGAGCCGGGGCGCTCGACTTGTTGGCGGCGGCGGCGGCGACATCCTCCTTGGTGATACGGCCGTCCTTGCCGGTGCCCTTGATCGTCGCGGGGTCGAGGCCATGCTCCAGGACCGCACGACGCACCGACGGCGACAGCGCGGCGGGCGAATCGCTCGAATCGTCGGCGGCCGGGGCGGCGGCGGGAGCCGGAGCAGCCGCCGGAGCCGCGGTCACCGCAGGCGTCGCCGCTTCGGTCTTGGCCGGGGCCGAACCACCGGCGTCGACGGTCGCCAGCAGCGCGCCGACCTGCACCGTGTCGCCGACCTTCACCGCATGGTCGCCCATGACACCCGCCACCGGCGAGGGCACTTCGACCGAGACCTTGTCGGTCTCCAGGCTCGCGATCGGCTCGTCGACCGCCACCGCATCACCCGGCTGCTTCAGCCATTCGCCGAGCGTCGCTTCGGAGATCGATTCGCCCAGTACCGGGACCAGAACTTCAGTCGCCATTTCCATTTCCTCCGCCCGGTCCATCGACCGGGGCTCTTACGCGGGCGGGCAAAACGCCCGCGCCAGATTTCATCCCTCCCCGGTCCCGCGAAGGACCGGGGCACTCGTCAGTCGTTCAGTCCGCCGCCGCCGTGGTCGGCTTGGCGGTCGTGTTGCTGCCTTCGGCGCGCGTCCGGCGGATTTCCTCGCGGACATTATGGCCCAGCGCATCGGCGACCAGCGCGCCCTGCTCGGCGGTGTGGCGCTTCATCAGGCCGGTGGCGGGCGAAGCCGCCGCCGCACGACCCGCATAACGGGCACGCTTCACCGAAGCCCCGGCCTCGGCCAGCGACTCCTCGATCAGCGGCTCGACGAAGAACCAGTAACCGTTGTTCTTCGGCTCTTCCTGCGCCCAGACCACATCCTGCAGGTTCGGCATCCGCGCGATCCGCTTGGCGAGCGCGTCGCTCGGGAACGGATAGAGCTGCTCGACGCGCACGATCTGGGTCGTGGTATCGCCTGCCGCGTCGCGTGCCTCGATCAGGTCATAGGCGACCTTGCCGGTGCACAGGACCAGCCGCGTCGTGGCCTCGTCGGCGGCACCGTTGGTGTCCGACAGCAGGCGGCGGAAGTGGCTCTCGCCCTGGAAATCCTCGGCCTTCGACACTGCCAGCTTGTGGCGCAGCAGCGACTTAGGCGTGAAGACGACCAGCGGCTTGCGGAAGTTACGATGCATCTGGCGGCGCAACAGGTGGAAATAGTTGGCCGGGGTGGTGCAGTTCGCAACCTGGATATTGTCGTTGGCGCAGGACTGGAGGAAGCGCTCCGGACGTGCCGACGAGTGCTCCGGCCCCTGCCCTTCATAACCATGCGGCAGCAGCATCACGAGGCCGTTGGCACGCAGCCACTTGGACTCGCCGCTCGTGATGAACTGGTCGATCATGATCTGCGCGCCGTTGACGAAGTCGCCGAACTGCGCCTCCCACAGCACCAGCGTCTTCGGATCGGCCAGCGCATAGCCATATTCGAAGCCCAGCACGCCATATTCGGACAGCGGGCTGTCCAGCACTTCGAAGCTGCCATGCTCGACGGTCTTGAGCGGCACGTACTTGTGCTCGTCGGTCTGGTCGACCCAGACCGCGTGACGCTGCGAGAAGGTGCCGCGACCCGAATCCTGGCCCGACAGACGCACGCCATAGCCTTCCGATAGCAGCGAACCGAAGGCCAGGGCCTCGCCGGTCGCCCAGTCGAAATTGTCGCCGGTGGCGAACATCTGGCGCTTGGCGTCGAGCACGCGGTTCAGCGTCTTGTGGACCTGAAGCCCTTCCGGGATCGTGGTCAGCGTGCGGCCGATCGCGTCGAACAGCTTCTTGTCGAGGCCGGTCTCCACGTTGCGGCGACCCTGATCGGTTTCCTTGGGCGCCGACAGACCCGACCAGCGACCGGCGAACCAGTCGGCCTTGTTGGGCTTGTAGCTCGCGCCCGCCTCGAACTCGCCTTCACAGCGGGTGGTGTACTGCTTGATATTCTCGTCGACCCAGGCCTGATCGACCACGCCCTCGGACACCAGACGCTTCGCATAGGTCTCGGCGACACCGGGGTGCTGGCGGATCTTGTTGTACATCAGCGGCTGGGTGAAGCCCGGCTCGTCGCCCTCGTTGTGACCGAAGCGGCGATAGCACCACATGTCGATCACGATGTCGCGGTGGAACTTCTGGCGGAATTCGATCGCCATCTTGGTGGCGAAGGTCACCGCCTCGGGATCGTCGCCATTGACGTGGAAGACCGGCGCCTGGACGCCCTTGGCCACATCCGACGGATAGGGCGAGGAGCGCGCGAACTGCGGGCTGGTGGTGAAACCCACCTGGTTGTTGATGATGAAGTGGATGCAGCCGCCAGTGTTGTAGCCGCGAATCCCTGAGAAGCCGAGGCATTCCCAGACGATGCCCTGGCCCGCAAACGCCGCGTCGCCATGGATCAGCACCGGCACCGAGGCCGAGTGATCCTCCAGATCGCCCGCGATCGTCTGGATCGCGCGGGTCTTGCCCAGCACGACCGGGTTCACCGCCTCGAGGTGCGAGGGGTTGGCGACCAGCGACATATGGACCTTGTGGCCGTCGAATTCACGGTCGGTCGAGGTGCCGAGGTGATACTTCACGTCGCCCGAACCGCCGATGTCATCGGGGTTGGCCGAACCACCGGCGAATTCGTGGAAGATCACGCGCAGCGGCTTGGCCATCACATTGGCCAGCACGTTCAGACGGCCGCGATGCGCCATGCCGAACACGATCTCGCGCACGCCCATCTGGCCGCCGTACTTGATGACCGATTCCAGCGCGGGGATCATCGACTCGCCGCCGTCCAGACCGAAGCGCTTGGTGCCGACATACTTCTTGCCGAGGAACTTTTCCCACTGCTCGGCCTCGATGACCTTGTTCAGGATGGCCTTCTTGCCATCGACGGTGAACTCGATCGCCTTGTTCTGACCTTCCATCCGGTCCTGGAGGAAACGGCGTTCCTCCACGTCCGCGATGTGCATGTACTCAAGGCCGACATTGCCGCAGTAGTTCTTGCGCAGCGTGTCGACCAGCTCGCGAACGGTCGCCCATTCGAAGCCCATCGTGCCGCCGAGGTAAACCTTGCGGTCGAGATCGGCGTCGGTGAAGCCGTGATATTCGGTCTTCAGATCTTCCGGAAGCTCACGCAGGCCCGACAGGCCCAGCGGGTCGAGGTTCGCCGCGAGGTGACCGCGCACCCGATAGGTGCGGATCAGCATCTGCGCGCGGATCGCGTCGCCCGCCGCCTTGACAATGTCGGCGGTCGAAGGTGCGGCGGCCGCAGCAGCAGGCGCAGGCTTGCCACCCTTGGCGGGCTTGGGGGCCGGTTCCATCTGGGTCGGGTCGAGGCCCGCCGTCAGGTCGTCGGTCGAGGTCAGCGGCCAGCGCTTGTTCTGCCAGCTGGGGGCGCCCACGCCCTGCTCCAAACCCTCGAAGAAGGTCCGCCAGCCCGCATCGACCGACGCCTGGTCGGCCTGATACTTGGCATAGAGCGTTTCGATGAAAGCGGGGCTGACGCCCGCCGCGATGTCGCTGAATTCCTGGCCTTCGTAGCCCATGAGACGCTTCCTCGACCGCCCGTCTTCTTCATGATCGCCACCCCGGCACATCCGCCTGGGGTCCGCAGCCGCGAGCGGCCCGCCTGCCGCCACGGACCCCGGCGGTTGTGCCGGGGTGACGCGATACGCCTTACTTGTTCAGCACCGACAGCAGGGTCGAGCCGAGCTCCGAGGGGCTGGCCGCGACCTTGATCCCGGCTGCTTCCATCGCCGCGATCTTGTCCTCGGCACCGCCCTGGCCGCCCGACACGATCGCACCGGCATGGCCCATGCGACGGCCCGGAGGCGCGGTGCGGCCCGCGATGAAGCCAGCCATCGGCTTCGAACGACCGCGCTTGGCTTCGTCACGCAGGAACTGCGCGGCTTCCTCTTCCGCCGAGCCGCCGATCTCGCCGATCATGATGATCGACTGGGTCTCGTCATCGGCCAGGAACAGCTCGAGTACGTCGATGAAGTTGGTGCCGTTGACGGGGTCGCCGCCGATGCCGACCGCGGTCGTCTGACCCAGGCCAGCGTTCGAGGTCTGGAACACCGCCTCATAGGTCAGCGTGCCCGAGCGCGAAACGACGCCGACCGAACCCTTCTTGAAGATCGAACCCGGCATGATGCCGATCTTGCACTCACCCGGCGTCAGCACGCCCGGGCAGTTCGGACCGATCAGGCGCGACTTCGAACCCGACAAAGCGCGCTTCACCTTGACCATGTCGAGAACCGGAATGCCTTCCGTGATCGCGACGATCAGCGGAATCTCCGCGTCGATCGCTTCCAGGATCGAGTCGGCCGCGAAGGGCGGCGGCACGTAGATGACCGACGCATCGGCGCCCGTCTTTGACTTGGCTTCGGCGACGGTGTTGAAGACCGGCAGGCCGATATGCTCGGTGCCGCCCTTGCCCGGCGTCACGCCGCCGACCATCTGCGTACCGTACGCCAGCGCCTGCTGGGTGTGGAACGTGCCGGTTTCACCCGTCATGCCCTGGGTGATGACCTTGGTGTTCTTGTTGACGAGGATGCTCATCTGCTTTTCGTCCTTACCGCCCCGGCGTACGCCGGGGTCCAGTTGGGAAGACGGTCATGGAAGCGCGATCCGATCGTAAAGATCATCCCAGTCGGGATTGAGTCCTTCGATTTCCTGCAACTTCCAGCCCCGTCTCCATTCTTTCATTTGCAGCTCGCGCTGCCGTGCAAATTCCAGGCTCTCATGCACCTCGTACCAGACGAGCAGATGACAGCCATATCGTTTCGTGAACCCCTCGACGACGCCGTTGCGATGCTCCCAGGCCCGTTTCGGCAGGTTGATCGTCGACCCCAGATAGAGCGTTCCGTTCCGGCGGTTGGCCATAATGTAAACATAGGCCGGACCATCCATGGGGGAGGACACTCCCAACTGGACCCCGGCTTTCGCCGGGGTGGGTGCTCACTCGCTGATTACGCCAGGCTCTCGTCGATCCCCTTGCAGGCGATGAGCAGTTCCTTGACCGCGTCGACCGAGACCTGAAGGTTGGCCTTCGCCTCGTCCGACAGCTTGACCTCGACGACCTTCTCGACACCACCGGCGCCAATCACGACGGGGACGCCGACATAGAGATTGTCGATGCCATACTCACCCGACAGGTGGGCGGCGGCAGGCAGGATGCGCTTCTGGTCGTAGAGATACGCCTCGGCCATCGCGATGCCGCTGGTGGCGGGGGCATAGTAAGCCGAGCCGGTCTTGAGCAGCGCGACGATCTCGCCGCCGCCGCCGCGGGTGCGCTTGATGATCTCGTCGACCTTTTCCTTGGTCGAGAAGCCCATCTCGATCAGGTCGCTGACCGGAATGCCGCTGACGGTCGAATATTCCAGGACCGGGACCATGGTGTCGCCGTGGCCGCCGAGCACGAAGGTGTTCACGTCCTTCACCGACACGCCGAACTCCTCGGCGAGGAAGTGCGAGAAGCGTGCCGAGTCGAGCACGCCCGCCATGCCGACGACCTTGTTCGCGGGCAGACCCGAGAATTCGCGCAGCGCCCAGACCATCGCGTCGAGCGGGTTGGTGATGCAGATCACGAACGCGTCGGGCGCGTTGTCGCGGATGCCCTCGCCGACCGCCTTCATCACCTTCAGGTTGATGCCGAGCAGGTCGTCGCGGCTCATGCCGGGCTTGCGTGCGACACCGGCGGTGACGATGATGACATCGGCGCCCGCGATGTCGGCATAGTCGTTGGAACCCTTGATATTCGCGTCGAAGCCTTCGACCGGGCCGCACTGCGACAGGTCGAGCGCCTTGCCCTGGGGTACGCCCTCGACAACGTCGAACAGGACGATATCGCCCAGCCCCTTGAGCGCGGCGAGGTGCGCCAGCGTGCCGCCGATGTTACCGGCGCCGATCAGCGCGATCTTCTTGCGAGCCATTCCAATCCTACTCCGTAGTGGACGTACGTGATTGGTCACGCGGCCTACGCCTATTGGGGCGTCGGGGCAACCGTTATTCCACAGAGTTTAAGATTTTAAACGATAATAGTTCGCAAATGCATTAAGGCGTCATCAGCCCTTCATCGGGACCATGACCCTGGGCCAGATACTCGTCCGATCGCATCTCTTCCAACCGGCTGATCGTGCGTTCAAACTCGAACCGGCCGTCCCCGGTTTCATAGAGTTCGGCGGGCTGCGCGTCGGCTGCGGCGAGCAGCTTGACCTTGTGTTCGTAGAGCGCGTCGATGAGCTGGACGAAGCGCGCCGCCTCGTTGCGATTCTCCGGCCCCAGCTTGGGAATGCCGACCAGGATGACGGTGTGGAAGCGTCGCGCCACCGCCAGATAGTCCGCCGCGCCCCGCGCCTCGCCGCACAGACGCTTGAACGAGAAGACCGCGACGCCTTTCAGCGCCTTGGGTACATGCAGCACGCGTCCACCGACCTTCAGGTCCTCGGAAGGCACATGCGCGGCATCCTCGACCGGATAGTCGGTCAGGCGGAAGAACGCCGCCGACAGCGTCATCGTCGCCTTCGGCCCATTGGGCACCAGCCAGGTGTCGAGCCGCCCCAGCCGGTCGCGCCGATAATCAGTCGGCCCGTTGAGCGCCAGCACGTCCAGCCGTTCCTCGATCAGCGCGATGAAGGGCAGGAAATGTTCGCGGTTGAGGCCGTTCTTGTAGAGGTCCTTGGGCGGCCGGTTGGAGGTGGTGACGATCGTCACCCCCGCCTCGATCAGCGCGGTGAACAGCCGCGACAGGATCATCGCGTCGGGGCTGTTCGTGACCATCATCTCGTCGAACGCCAGCAGCCTGACCTCCTCGGCCAGCGCAGCGGCGACGGGAGCGATCGGGTCGCCCGCCTGCTTGGCGCGCTCGGTGGCGATGCGGGCGTGGACCTCCAGCATGAACTCGGCGAAGTGGACCCGGCGCTTGGTCTCGACCGCGACGTGATCGAAGAACAGGTCCATCAGCATCGACTTGCCGCGCCCGACGTCACCCCAGAGATAGACCCCCTTGGGGGCAGGCGCACCCTTGCCGGTCAGGCGGGCGAGGAAGCCGGTCTTGCGCGGGGTTTCCAGCTCGGTCGCGAGCTGTTCGAGACGCGCGGCGGCGGCGGCCTGTTCGGGATCGGGGCGAAGCTCTTCGGCGGCGATCAGGCGATGATAGGCGTTGAGGATGTCGGGCATGTTGGGGGCGATGTCTGCCCTGCCCTGTCCGACGTCAACCCCATTCCTCCCCTGCAAGGGGAGGTGGCAGGCCGAAGGCCTGACGGAGGGGTGTCACCGCTTCGTTGGGGATACTGCCCCTCCACCATCCTTCGGATGGCCCCCTCCCCAAGCCAAGTTTGGGGAGGAATAAGAAAAGGGGGCCGTTTCCGACCCCCTTTCCCGTTTCCATCGAAAGCAGCCGGATCAGATGACCCGTTCGGCTTCCATCTTCTTGATCTCGGCGATCGCCTTGGCGGGGTTCAGGCCCTTGGGGCAGACATTCGCGCAGTTCATGATGGTGTGACAGCGGTACAGGCGGAAGGGATCTTCCAGCTCGTCGAGACGCTCGCCGGTCATCTCGTCACGGCTGTCGGCCAGCCAGCGATAGGCCTGGAGCAGGATCGCTGGACCCAGGAACTTGTCGCTGTTCCACCAATAGCTGGGGCAGGAGGTCGAGCAGCAGGCGCACAGGATGCACTCGTACAGACCGTCCAGCTTGGCGCGGTCATCCGGCGACTGCAGCCGCTCCTTGCCCGAGGGGGCGGGCGACACGGTCTGCAGCCACGGCTTGATCGACGCGTACTGCGCATAGAAATGCGTGAAGTCGGGGACCAGGTCCTTGACCACGTCCATGTGCGGCAGGGGCGTGATCTGGACCGTGCCCTTCACATCCTCGATCGCGGTGGTGCAGGCCAGGCCGTTGCGACCGTCGATGTTCATCGCGCATGATCCGCAAATGCCCTCTCGGCACGAACGGCGGAAGGTCAGCGAGCTGTCCTGCTCGGCCTTCATCTTGATGAGCGCATCGAGCACCATCGGGCCGCATTCGTCCAGATCGACCTCGAACGTGTCGTAGCGCGGGTTCTGGCCCGAATCGGGATCGTAGCGGTACACCTTGAACTTCTTCAGGCGGCCACCGGTGGTCGCCTGATGCGTTTCGCCCTTCTTGATGACGCTGTTCTTCGGCAGGGCAAATTCGGCCATGGTCTCTAACCCGCTGGATGGGCCGGTCCCGGGACCGGCAAAGGATTAGCAGAGCCGATACATGACAGGGCCGGTTGTCGCAAATGTCTTCGCGCGATTTAGGCGGTGGCTCAGATCACATCAAGGACCAGCCCCAGGTCGCGTGCTTCCTCGGCGTCGATATACCAGTTGCTCGTTGCTTTTTCGCGCAAGCTCTCGAACGACACCTGCGACCCGTTGACGATGGCGCGGAAGCCCTCCTCCTGGATCAGGACCGACTGCTCGATCTCATGCAGCTTGGCCTTCAGGATCGCGGGCAGGCTGGTGAGCGGGCCGGTCAGGTCGATCGAGCCCGACATCTGCCGCTCATGGAGCATCAGCCGGGTGCCCCGCGTCAGGAACCGCGTCTCGACCGGGAAGGCCGACATGAAGGTCGCCCCCGCCGAATAGACCGCGACCTTGCCCAGGAACAGCGTCTCGCGGCCGGTATAGTCGCGCAGCAAGCGGATCGAGTCGCCCATCGCCCGCGCCATTTCGGGGTCCCCGCCCAAGGTGGTCATCGACACGACCAGCGGACCGTCCGTGGGCGCGGCGGCCAGCTGGTCCTTGAACCCGGCATACATCACCTCGTCCACCGTGCCGTAGAGCTGGATATGGGGCTGGGCGAGCAGCGGGTATTTCACCGCTCTGTTGGGCTGGTCATGCATGACATGGCGAACCGGGGGTGCGGGATAAGGTTCCGTTTCGGGGGTTGGGGGTGAGGTTGGGGCGTGGCCTTCGATGTCGCTCGGGCTGAACGGAGCTGGGGCGTCATACCAAATTCCGTTCAGGCTGAGCGAAGTCGAAGCCCCAGGGAAACCCTATCCCAGCTTCGCCTTCGCATAATCCTGCGTCCCCCGCGTCACCACCTCATCCCCCGGCACGATCTCCGCGACCGGAATGTCCGGCAACGCCTTGATCTCCTCGTAAAGCGGCGCGAAATCGGTCTCCAGCGTGGTGCGCAACAACTCCTCGTAGCTTGGGATCACGAAGTAATTCTGCTGGAAATCGTCGATCCGATACTCCGTCCGCATCACGCGGGCGAGGTCGAAGCCGATCCGGTTGGGGCTCGGGTCCTCCAGCGCGAAGCGGCTTTCCGAATAGCTCGACACGATGCCCGCGCCGTAAATGCGCAGGTCGCCGTCCTCACGCACCAGCCCGAACTCGACCGTGTACCAGTAGAGCCGCCCCAGATATTTCAGCGCATCCATGCCCAGCGCCCGCTGTCCGCCGCGCCCATAGGCGGCGAGATAATCGGCGAAGACCGGATCGGCGAGCATCGGGACATGGCCGAACACGTCGTGAAAGACGTCCGGCTCCTGAAGATAATCGAGCTGGTCGGGCCGCCGGATGAAATTGCCCGCGACGAAGCGGCGATTGGCCATATGGTCGAAGAACACATCGTCGGGCACCAGCCCCGGCACCGCCACCACCTGCCACCCGGTCAGTTTCATCAGCCGGTCGGACAGTTCCTCGAAATCGGGAATGCCGGGTCGTGACAGCTTGAGCACATCGAGGCCGCGCAGATACGCCTCCGACGCGCGACCGGGCAACAACTTGGACTGGCGGGCGAACAGCGTATCCCAGGTCGCATGTTCTTCCGCCGTGTAACGATCCCACCCCTGCGGGATGGTCCAATCGGCTCCAGCCCCTTCGGGCGGGGCGGCGAGAACATGGGTATCCTGTGCCATTCGCGGAGCCTATCATGATGATGGTGACAAATGAAACCATATCGTGGCGACGGCTGGGGCGCGTTGCAAGGGGGGCGTTGGCCGCTATCGGGCTGATCCTGCTGGCCTATCTGGGCGCGGGGCTGGCGCTGGGGGCGATCCCGCGGGCGACGGTGCCGATGCCGGAGGCGGGCGCGGATGCCGTCACGATCTTCGTCGAGTCAAGCCCTGTCCACACCGCGATCATCGTGCCCAAACAGGCGGCAGGCATGGACTGGCGCGATTGGGCGAGGCCACAGGATCTGCGCGACCCGCGCTATGCCGGGTTTCCCTTCCTCGCCATCGGCTGGGGCGAGGCGGGTTTCTTTCGCGAGACGCCGCACTGGCGTGACGTGAAGCCGGGCACGATCCTGCACGCCGCGCTGGGCAGCGACCGGACGCTGATCCATGTCGACCATCTGCCCCTGCCCCGCGCGAATGGCGAGGATGTGCGGGCGATCCGCCTGTCGCGCGAGGCCTATCGCCACCTGATCGCCTTCATTCAGGCGAGCTGGCGGCGCGGAGGGCCGCATTATCCGGGCTATGGCGTGTATGACGCCTTTTATGACGCGAGCGGGCGGTACAGCGCCACGCATACCTGCAACAGCTGGACCGGCGACGCGCTGGCGGCGGCAGGGGTGCGGATGGGATGGTGGACGCCCTTCCCATGGACGGTGACATGGTGGCTGTGATCCCGCCGTCCTCGCCCCCTCGGCCGCGGTCTGGAACCGGACCGACGGGCTGGTCGCGGGCACGATCTGCCGCGACGATATGAGCCCGGCGGTCGAGGTCCGATCCAGCCCTTTATGGGTCCAGCACCGACCCGAGGTCCAGGCTGCCGTGGCGGCCATCCTCGCCGGATGGCCGCCGCCCGTCAGCGATCAGTAACCGGCGCGATAGCCGTCATAGCCCTGCTGGCTGGGCTGGCCCTGCCGACCCTGCTGACATTGCTCCGGGTGCTTGCGGCACTGCTTCTCATAGTCGCGGCGCTCGCGGCCTTCCTTGGCCTCCTGCTTGCGCATCTTGCGGCCGTAATTGCGGTCGGCCTCGGACTGGCTGGTCGTCGTCCAGTCGACCACCTGCCCCGCCGCCTGGAACGGCGCCTTCACCACGCTGGCCACCGTCTTGACGCAGCCCCCGGTCGCCAGCGGGAGAGTCAGGACGGCGAGTTTCAGGACGAGGTTACGCATGGATACGGGGTCTTTCAGCGGGCGCGCAAAAAAGCATTGCGCGTTTCTACCCCGATTTGCGGGAAATCGGTGAAGAAACCGTCGATGCCCTGGCCCAGTGCGGCGCGAATCTCGCCCGCGACATCGCCATGCGCCCTGGGATCGGCGCCCTTGCGAAAGGCCGCCCGCACGAACTGGTTTTCCGCGCGATAGGTCCAGGGGTGGACACGCAGGCCCGCCGCATGGGCGTCGGCGACCAAGGACGAAGGCGCATCGCCGTTCCACAGCATCGCCTTGTCCGGCCCGACCCCCCAGGCATAGGTCGCGACCTGCTTCATACCTTCGGGCGTCATCATCGCGGCATAGCTGGCCGCGGCCCTGTCGGCCGGGCCACCCTCGCCTGCGACCAGCTGGATCAGGCGGATGCCGGTCATGGTCTTCAGATGCTGGAGGTTCTTCACCTCGAACGACTGGATGAAGACCGGCGCGTCCGCTGTCTTCCAGCCCGCCTTGTCGAGCGCGGCGACCAGCGGCGCATCGGTGCCCTTGCCGATCGATGCGAAATAGGTCGGATGCTTGGTTTCGGGATAGATGGAGATGGTACGCCCGGTCTCCCTCGACCGGGTCTTTGCCAGCGCGATGATCTCCTCCAGCGTCGGGATCTGGAATTGCCCGTCATAGGCGGTCGAGCGCAGCTGGGGCAGGCGTTCGCGGGCGCGCAATGTCTTCAGCTCGGCCAGCGTGAAGTCCTCGGTGAACCAGCCGGTCTCGGTCTGGCCGTCGATCGTCTTGGTCGCCTTGCGATCGGCGAACTCCGGATGGGCGGCAACATCGGTGGTGCCCGAAATCTCGTTCTCGTGCCGCGCGACCAGATGGCCGTCCCTGGTCGGCACCAGGTCGGGCTCGATCACGTCCGCACCCTCGCGGATCGCGAGATCATAGGCGGCCAGCGTGTGTTCGGGACGCTCCCCGCTGGCCCCGCGATGCGCGATGACGATGGGCGAGGAGAGCGGCGTCTGGGGTTCGGCGGACATGGCCTCACCCTGCCCCAAGACCAGCGCGGCGGCAATGAGAGTGGTTCGCAACGGGAAACGCGGGGAATTCATGGCGTTTGTTCATCCAATCCTGTTCCCAAAGGGGATGCCGCATGCATTTCACAATCAATGGTCAATCGCATGACATCGAGGTCGATGTCCGAACCTCCCTTCTCGATCTGTGTCGCGAGCATCTGGGCCTGACCGGCTCCAAGAAGGGCTGCGACCATGGTCAGTGCGGTGCTTGCACGATGCTGGTCAACGGCCGCCGCGTGAACAGCTGCCTGACGCTGGCGGTGATGCATCAGAATGACGAGATCACCACCATCGAGGGGCTGGGCCAGCCGGGCAACCTCCACCCCTTGCAGGACGCCTTCGTCCGCCATGACGGCTTCCAGTGCGGATATTGCACGCCGGGGCAGATCTGCTCGGCGGTCGGCATGATGGACGAAGTGAAGAAGGGCTGGCCCAGCCATGTCACCGGGGATCTGGGCGCGGCCGAGCTGACGGTCGAGGAAATCTCCGAGCGGATGAGCGGCAATCTGTGTCGCTGCGCCGCCTATCCCAATATCGTCGATGCGATCCGCGATGCGGCGGGTCTGGGCGACCGCAATCCCAATGAGGATGTCGGCAAGGAGGTCGCGGCATGAAGCTGTTCGACTATGCGCGCGCCGATTCGGTCGCGACGGCAACCCGCGACGGGGCGGTCCCTGGCGCGCGCTTCATCGCAGGCGGCACGAACCTGCTCGACCTGATGAAATTGCAGGTCGAGGCGCCCGAGACTCTGATCGACATCAGCCGCCTGCCCCTGACCGACATCGAGGAGCGCGAGGATGGCGGGCTGACCATCGGTGCGCTGGTGCCCAATAGCGACCTTGCCGCCGACAAGCGCGTGATCGAGCGCTATCCGGTGCTGTCGCGCGCCTTGCTGGCGGGCGCCTCGGGGCAGCTGCGCAACAAGGCGTCGACCGGCGGCAACCTGCTCCAGCGGACGCGCTGCTATTATTTCTACGACCCCGCCACCCCCTGCAACAAGCGCGAGCCGGGCAGCGGATGTTCGGCGATCGGCGGCGAGAACCGCATCCTCGCGATCCTCGGCACCTCGGACCAGTGCATCGCGACTCACCCCAGCGACATGGCGGTCGCCATGCGCGCACTGGAGGCGGTGATCGTCACGCAAAAGCCCGATGGCGATCGCCGCCGGATCGCGATCGGCGAGTTCTATCGCCTGCCGGGTAATATGCCCGAGATCGAGAATGTGCTGGAGCCGGGCGAGCTGATCACCCATGTCGAGCTGCCCCCCGCCCCGGCGGGTCGCCAGACCTATCGCAAGGTTCGCGACCGGGCATCCTATGCCTTTGCGCTGGTTTCGGTCGCCGGGATCGTCGCCGTCGAGGGCGGCCGGATCACCTCGGCACGCCTCGCCTTTGGCGGGCTTGGCCCGATGCCATGGCGCAACGAGGCGGTGGAGGCCGCGCTGGTCGGACAGGAGCCGACCGATGCCAGCTTCCACGCCGCCGCCGATGCGCTGCTGGCGGACGCCAGGGGCTATGGCTCGAACGACTTCAAGATTCCGCTGACGCGCCGCATTCTGGTCGCGACGCTCCGTGAACTGACGCAGGAGGGCTGATCCCATGTTCGGATTCGGCAAGGACGACAAAAACGCGCTGACCATGAATCAGCCGCATCCCGACAGTCTGCTCGACACGGGCGTGCAGGGCGTGATTTCCAAACCGCTCGACCGGGTGGACGGCCCGAAAAAGGTGACGGGGACCGCCACCTACGCCGCCGAGTACGCCATCGAGAATGTGGCGCATGGCGTGCTGGTCAGTGCGACCAGGGGCCATGCGAAGATCAAGACGATCGACGCCGATGCGGTTAAGGCCATTCCCGGCGTCATCGACGTCATCACCGACTATGACACCTTCATCCGCAACTCGCAGCAGGGCGGTGAGACGAGCGCGCCGACGCAAGGCGTGCGCACGGTCGACTATTTCGGCGAGATCATCGCCATCGTCGTCGCCGAGAGCTTCGAGGTGGCACGCGACGCCGCCAAGCAGCTGAAGGTCGATTACGAACCGCTCGACGGCACCTTCGACTATGAGGCGAACAAGGGCGAGGCCGAGCCCGCGCCCGACGGCCTGATCAAGGGCCATTACGACCAGGGCGATTTCGACAAGGCGTTCGAGAATGCCGCCGTCAAGGTCGACGTCACCTACACCACCCCCAGCCAGAACTCGGCGGCGATGGAGCCCCACGCCTCGATCGCGGTGTGGGAAGACGGTGCGCTGACGCTGTACGGTGCCTACCAGATGCCGACCTCCGACGCGCAGCAGCTGGCCAAGGCGCTGGGCGTGTCGGCGTCCAAGGTGCGGATCATCTCGCGCTATATCGGTGGCGGGTTCGGGTCGAAGCTGGGCATCGCCCCCGAGAGCGTCGCCGCCGCCATCGCCGCCAAGCAGCTGGGTCGCCCGGTCAAGGCCGTGATGCTGCGCCAGCAGGTGTTCGAGGCGACCGTGCGCCGTTCCAACACCGAACAGCGGATGCGGCTGGGTGCCGAGGCGGGCGGCAGGATCGTCGCGCTGGGCCATGAATCGATCACCTCCAACCTGCCCGACGAAGACTTCTTCGAACCCGTCGGGATCGGTACGCACTTCCTCTATGGCGGTGAGAATCGGCGGATCAACCATGACGTGGTGCGGCTGAACTGGACGCTGTCGGGCTCGATGCGCGCGCCGGGCGAGGCGGTCGGCATGGTCGGCATGGAATGCGCCATGGACGAGCTGGCCGAGGCGATCGGCATGGACCCGATCGCCCTGCGCAAGGTCAACGATCCCGAGCAGGACCCGGAACTCAAGGTCCCCTATTCCACCCGCCAGCTGACCCGCTCGCTGGAGGAAGGCGCCAGGCATTTCGGCTGGGACCAGCGCCGGAAGCCGGGCCAGCGGCGCGAGGGCGACTGGCTGATCGGCATGGGCGTTGCCGCCGCCTGCCGCTCCAACCAGTTGCAGCAGTCGGCCGCCAAGGTCGAACTCCACCCCGATGGCAGCGCGACCGTTTCCTCGGCGATGACCGATATCGGCACGGGCAGCTACACGATCATGGCGCAGATCGCCGCCGAGATCCTGGGCCTGCCGGTCGAGCGCGTGACGATGGCGCTGGGCGACACCAACGATCCCCCCGCCGCCGGTTCGGGCGGGTCCTGGGGCGCCGCCTCGGCGGGCTCGGCGGTCTATCTGGCGGCCGAACGCGTGCGCGAGAAGCTCGCCAAGGCGATGGGTGTCGAACCCGATGCACTGACGCTCAAGGACGGCATGGCGATCGGCGACAACCGCTCGGTCCCGATCGGCGAGCTGGTCGGCGAAAAGGGCCTGTCCGCGATCGGCGAGATCAAGCCGGGCGCGCAGGAGAAGCAGTATAGCCAGGCCGGTTACGGCGCACATTTCGCCGAGGTCGGTGTGAACGTCATCACCGGCGAAGTACGGGTCCGGCGGATGCTGGGCGTGTTCGCGGCCGGGCGCGTGCTCAACGCCAAGACGGCGCGCTCGCAGTGCCTGGGCGGCATGACCTTCGGCATCGGCACCGCGCTGACCGAGGATCTGATCCACGATCCGCGCACGGGCAAGGTGGTGAACCACGACCTCGCCGAATATCATGTGCCGGTGAATGCCGACGTGCCCCAGCTGGAAGTCCATTTCCTCGACGAGCGTGACATCCACGCCAATCCGATCCATGCCAAGGGGATCGGCGAGCTGGGCATTTCCGGCGCGGCCCCGGCGGTGGTCAACGCCATCTACAATGCCACGGGTGTCCGGGTGCGCGAGATGCCGGTGACGCTCGACAAGCTGCTCGATCACCTCCCGGCGCTTTGATGAGCGACCATGACAGCGTCCTCGCCGCCGCCTGCGAATGGCGGGGCGAGCCGATGGCGATCGCGACCGTGGTGTCGACCTGGGGGTCGGCACCGCGTCCGCGCGGCAGCCATATGCTGGTCCATGCCGATGGCCGGTTCGAGGGGTCGGTGTCGGGCGGCTGTGTCGAGAACGACATCCTCCACACCGCCGCCGAAGTCATCGCGGGCGCGCCCTTCCAGGTGAAGCGCTATGGTGTCGCCGATGCCTCCGCCTGGGAAGTCGGCCTGCCCTGCGGCGGCGAGATCGCGGTGATGGTCCAGCCCGTATCGGCGGACGGCTTCGATCCCGAAATCTTCGACCGGATCGCCGAGGCCCGCGAGGCCGGCCGCGCCCTGACCGTCACGACCGACCTGGCCACCGGCCATTCGGACCTGCGGCCCGTGGAGACCGGCGAGGTCTTCGCCAATCGCTACGACCCGCCGCGCCGGTTGCTGATCGTCGGCGCGGTGCAGATCGCGCAGAGCCTGGCGCAACTGGCGCAGACGCTCGGCATCGCGACGGTCGTCATCGATCCGCGCGCGCGCTTCCTGACCGAGGAGCGCTTTCCGGGCGTCACGCTCGACGATCGCTGGCCGGACGAGGCGGTGGCGGCCTATGCGCCCGGCCCCGCCACCGCCGTCGTGACGCTGAGCCACGACACCAAGATCGACGACCCCGCGCTGGTCGCCGCGCTGGCGAGCGACACCGCCTATGTCGGCGCGCTGGGCAGTCGGCGCAGCCATGCCGCGCGGCGGGAGCGTCTGGCGGCGATGGGCGTTTCTCCGTCAGCGATCGACCGGATCGATGGCCCTGTCGGCCTCGACATCGGTGCGATCGGCCCCTCCGAGATCGCGCTGTCGATCGCGGCGGCGATGATAGGAGCCTTTCATGATCGACCCTAAGGATGTGGTGCTCGTCCTGCTCGCGGCGGGACAGTCGAGCCGCTTTGGGATGGCAAACAAGCTGGAGGCCGAATTTCTCGGCAAGCCGGTCGGTTTTCACGTCACCACCGCATTGGAGAGCATTCCCTTTGCCGACCGGATCGTGGTGACGGACGGTTGCCAGCTCGACTTCGGGGCACGCGGATACCGGGTGATCCATAATGACGATGTCGGACAGGGCATGTCCCACTCCATGCATCTGGGCGTGCGCGAGGCCATGGCGACCTCACCCCAGGCGATCCTGATCGCGCTGGCCGATATGCCGCGCGTGACGGCGGCGCATATCTATCGCCTGTTCGATGCCTTTGACGGGCCGGACTCGGTCGTGGTGTCGAGCAATGGCGAACACCCCACCCCGCCGGGCGTCTTCGGCTCAGGCCAGTTCGAGGCGCTGCTCAAGCTGGAAGGCGACGAAGGCGGCCGCAGGCTGGTGGCGGGCGGGCGGCATGTCGTGACCGCCCCGGCGGAGCTGATCGATATCGATACGCCCGAGGATCTGGAAAAGCTCCGGCAGCTCGTCCACGCGCCCGAGCGGACGATCACTCGTGCCGTAGCGCGTCAATCGGATTGAGCGCCGCGGCCCGCCGCGCCGGGAAATAGCCGAAGACGACCCCGATCACCGCCGAGATCGCAAAGGCGATGATGTTGATCTGGGGGTCGAAGGTCCAGGGCACCTGCATCAGCGGAACCAGCAGGGCGATGATCGCCTGCGCCAGGATCAGGCCGATGATCCCGCCCAGGCAGGACAGCACCACCGCCTCGACCAGGAACTGCATCAGCACCTCGCGCGCGACCGCGCCGATCGCCAGGCGGATGCCGATTTCGCGCGTGCGCTCGGTCACCGACACCAGCATGATGTTCATGATGCCGATGCCGCCGACCACCAGGCTGATCGCCGCCACCGCCGCGACGATCCGGGTCAGCATCGTCGTCGTGCTGGTCAGCGTGTCGCTGATCTGCTTGGTGTCGAAGATGTTGAAGTCATCGTCCTTGCCGCCGGTGATGCTACGCCGCTCGCGCAGCAGGTCGGTCAGGGACGATTGCACCGCCGAGGTCGAATAGGCCTGATCGACGCCGACCAGCATCAGGCGGATATCGCGGCTGCCGGTGAAGCGCCGCTGCACTGCCTTGATCGGCATCAGCACCACGTCATCCTGATCGCCGAAGCCCCCCTGCCCGCGCGTCGTCAGCACGCCCACCACGTCGCAGCTGATCGCCCCGATACGGAAGCGCTTGCCCACCGCATCGGTGCTGCGGAACAGATTCTGGCGCACGGTATTGCCGATGACGCACACCGCCTTGCCCGCCGCCTGCTCCGCGCCCGTCCAGTATCGCCCGGAGGCCAGCGGCCAGGGCTGTACGGTGAAATAGGCCAACGTCGTGCCGGTCACGGTCGTCGACCAGTTCGCGCCCTCATAGATGGCGGTCGCGGTCGTCTGCGCCTGCGGTGCCACCGCCGTGACGCCCGCGATCTGGTCGGCGATCGCCTCGACATCCTCGGGCTTGAAGTCGGGCGGACGCGGGCCGCCGCCGCCGCGGCCGAAGCCCTGACCGGGGCGGACCTGAAGGATGTTGGTGCCCAGCGACGAGATGGACTGCTGCACGGCGGCCGTCGTCGCCTTGCCCAGCGTCACCATGGTCACGACCGCGCCGACGCCGATGATGATGCCCAAAGTCGTCAGGAACGATCGCAGCACATGCCGCCGGATCGAGCGGATGGCGAGGATGAGCGTGGTGCCGAACATCAATACATATCCATGGCGGGCACGACACCCGGCCGGTGCTGCGCCTCGACCCGATCGACCAGCCCGTCCTTGAAGTGGATCACGGTGCGCGCGAAGGCCGCCATGTCCGGCTCGTGCGTGACCATCAGCACGGTGATGTTGCTGTCGCGGTTGAGGCCGGTCAGCAATTCCATGATCTCGACCGAGCGTTCGGAATCGAGATTGCCGGTCGGTTCGTCGGCCAGAAGGACGTCGGGGCTGGTGACGATGGCGCGGGCGATCGCCACACGCTGCTGCTGCCCGCCCGACAGCTCGGCGGGGGTATGGTCCCACCATTTGTCGAGGCCGACCTTCTCCAGCGCCGCCATGCCCAGGTCGCGCCGGGTCCTTTTGTCCTCGCCGCGATAGAGCAGCGGCAGCTCGACATTCTCCAGCGCGGTGGTGCGCGACAACAGGTTGAAGCCCTGGAACACGAAGCCCAGATAACGCCGCCGCAGCATCGCCCGCTGGTCGCGGTCCAGCGTCTCGACATGATGGCTGCGAAACAGGAAATTGCCGCCGCTCGGCACGTCGAGGCAGCCCAATATGTTCATCGTGGTCGATTTGCCCGACCCAGACGGCCCCATCACCGCGACGAAATCCCCCGCCGCAATGTCAAGGTCGACACCCTTCAGCGCCTGGAACTGGGTCGCGCCCATCCCATAGGTCTTGGTGACGCCGCGAAGCTGGATGAGCGGGGCGTCAGCGGCCACCGCCGCCCCCGCCCTGCTGGCCGCCGCCCTGACGCCGCTGGCCACCGCCACGGGGCGCTGCGCTGTCGCCGCCCGCCAGCTGGCCGGTGATGACCTGCATGTCGGGTTTCAGGCCACCCGACAGAACCTCGGTCATCGATCCGTTGGTGTCGCCGGTGACGATCTGGATCGGCTGCGGCTTGCCGTCCTGTCCACGGACATAGACGGTCTGGGTCGCGCCGCGCTGGACGGTCGCGGTGCGCGCGGCCCGGTCGCGGCGTGGTCTGAAGGTCAGCGATCCGGCGATGCCGCCGCCGCCCTGTCCCGCGCCGTCCGACGGCTTGAAGCGCAATGCGGCATTGGGGATCAGCAGCACGTTCTTCTTGTCCGACGTCACGATATCGGCGGTCGCGGTCATGCCGGGGCGCAGTTGCAGGTCCGGGTTCGCCACCGTCAGATCGGCGGCATAGCTGACCACCTGCCCCGTCGTCGAGGTGGCGCTGGCCGAGGACGAGGTGGACGAGGTCGCCGCGCTGACCGTCAGGTTCGACCCCAGATCGACGCGGGTGATCGTCGCCGGGAAGGTCCGCCCCGGAAAGGCGTCGACGGTGAAACTGGCCTTTTGCCCGACCTTGACCTCGCCTACGTCCGCTTCGTCGATCGCGACCTCCAGCTTCATCTTGGTCAGGTCTTCGGCGATCACGAACAGGGTCGGCGTGTTGAACGAGGCGGCGACCGTCTGGCCCGGATCGACCTGCCGCGCCAGCACCACGCCGGAGACGGGCGAGCGGATGATCGCACGCTGGCGCTGGGTCTGCGACTGCGCCAGCTGCGCGCGGGCGGCCGTCACATTGGCCTCCGCCACGCGCAGCGCCGCGACCGCACGCTGGGCATCGGCACGCCCCGCCTGGAGTTCGGTGGCCGAGGGCACGCGGCCGTTCGACAGCTTGTAGACCTGTTCCAGCCGCGCGAGCTGTGCCTGCGATTCCGACACGGTCGCGCGCGCCTGCGCCACCTGCGCGACATTGGCGGCCAGCGTCGCCTGCGCAGCGCGGATCTGGTCATCGATCTGTTCGGGATCGATCAGCGCCAGCGCCTCGCCCGCCTTCACCCGGTCGTTCACATCGACCACCACCTTGGTGACCAGACCCGACAGCTGCGAGCCGACCGTCACCTGGTTGGTCGGCGCGAGCTTGCCGGTGGCCGAGACGGTCACGGTCAGGTCGCCGCGCGTCACGGGCGCGGTGGAGAAGCCCGCCTCCTTCGATCCGCCGAAACAGCTTTTGAGCAGCAGCGCCAGCAGGACGACGCCGACGATCACCACGCCCCACTGCACCCATTTGCGCCAGCGCGGCTGTGGCTTCACGCCCAGGAAATCGTCGAGAGTCTGGTCGGCCATCAGCGGTTGTCCGGGGTTGTGGCGAGGCGCGGCGGCGCTTCGGGGGTGGTCGTGTCGTCCCATCCGCCGCCCAGCGCGGCGAACAGCGCGACTTGCGCGGTCGCGGCGTCGGAGCGAGCCTGAACCAGCCCGTTCTGCGCGTTCAGGAACGCCGCCTCCTGTTGCGACAGGGTGGTGAAGTCGGTGAGGCCCGAGCGGTACTGGCTACGCGCCAGGATCGCCGAGTTGCGCGCGGCATCGAGTTGGATGGAGAATTGCCGCTCCCGCTCGCGCGCCGTGTTGAGCGCGACGATGGCGTTCTCGACATCCTCCAGCGCCAGCAGCACGGTGCCCTGATAGGCGGCATAGCTCTGATCGGCGAGCGCCTGCGCGTTACGCACCTGGCTGCGCAGCCGCCCGCCGTTGAAAATCGCCTGGGTCAGCCCCGCAAACAGGCTGCCGGTGATCGCATCGCCCAACGAGCCGATGCTGGTCGCCGCCGTGTTGATGTTCCCGGAAATGGCGAGCGCCGGATAGAGCGCCGCCTGCGCCACGCCGATCCGCGCGGTGGCGGCGGCCAGATTGCGCTCGGCGGCGCGGACATCGGGGCGGCGGCGCAGGATATCGGCGGGGATGCCGGTGCCGATCACGGCCGGGCCGGTGGGGATCGGCCTGACCGCCGCGAGCCGCGCCTTGACCGCGCCGGGCGCCTGGCCGGTCAGCACGCCCAGCCGCGAGACGGCGGCATTATATTGCTGCTCGATCGAGGGGATGGTGGCGGCGGTCTGTGCCCGCTGGCCCCGCGCCTGTTCGGCATCGAGCGAGGAGACGAGGCCCGCCTGTACGCGGAAGCCCGCAATCTCCAGATTGTCGTCCTGCAGCGACAGGCTGGCCCGCGCATTGGCAAGCTGCGCCTGATAGGCACGCGCCAGCATATAGTTGCGCGCCAGCTCGCTCTCGACGGTCAGCAGCGTCGCGGCATAGTTGAACCCCGCGCCCTCATAGGTCGCCCGCGTGGCCTCGACCGTGCGGCGTACCTCGCCGAACAGGCCGACTTGGTAACTGGCCGACAGTCCCACGGTGAAGCTGTTGCTGCCGCCCCCGCCGGTGTCGACCACGGTGCCGTCGGGCAACGTGAAGCTGCGCCCCCCGCCGCGCAGATTCTCGTTGCGCTGATAGCCGGTCGAGCCGGAGACATTGGGCAGCAGCGAGGCGCGGCTCTGGATCAGGCTTTCGCGCGCCTGTCGCAGCCGGGCGATCGCCTGGACGACATCGGTATTGGCGACCACCGCCTGCTCGACCAGTTCGGCGAGCAGCGGATCGTCAAACGACCGCCACCAATGGCCGAGGTCCTGCGCCTGCGCCGTGGCGGCGGGCACCGACCAGGCATCGGGCACCCCCAGCGCTTGCGGCGCGGCGGGGCGGTAATCGGGGCCGACCGTACAGCCGGACAAGGCGGCGGTGACGAGAAGAAGGACGCGGGTGCGAGGCCTCATGGGGCGGGAACGTGCCGTGCCGTTACGGCCCCGTCCAGTGTGTTTCTGTCGCAAATTGTGACGGCTGCGGCATATTTCCGTCATCCGGCAGCACACGTTTCGGGAGGGCGAAGGTTCCCCGTCGATCCAAAAATCCTCCCCGGCACGGGGAGGTGGCAGGGCGCAAGCCCTGACGGAGGGGGGCTTCCACAAAGGTCATGCCTTGCGGCGATCCCCCCTCCACCAGCTTCGCTGGTCCCCCTCCCCGCGAGCGGGGAGGATTGACGCTTACCGCCCCACCCAGTCGGCAACCTGCTGGGCGACCTGGTTCGCCGCCTGGTTCAGCGCCGGGCCGACGCTCTCATTGTCGATCTTGCCGACCGGCACGCGCGCCTCGAAACGACGCTTTTCGATGGTCGTCTGGCCGTCGCGTTGCAGCGTGGCGTCGAACACCACCGCCGCATCGCGACGGGTGGCGTCCATGCCGAACTGGCGCAGCTCGCCGCCCAGACGGGCGCCCGGATCGCCGATCGAATCCCGCGACGACAGCACGATACGCCCCGCCCGCGCGGTCAGCGTGTCGGCCATCAGCCGGGCGAACAGCCGCGTCGGCGGCTCGGCCCATTGCGCATCCTTCACATAGGCGATGCTGGTAGCATTCTCCTGCACCGGCACGCGCGCGGTCGCCAGCTCCTGCGGCGAGGATGGCACCTGGATGGTGATCGACTTGCCCGGCCCGGAATCCTGCGTCTGCCCCACGCTCGGTGCCGACTGCGCCTGAAGCGTCAGCAGCGAGGGCGGCGGCTTGGCGCCGAAGCTGATGCAGCCAGCCAGCGGAAGCGATGCGAGCATCACGATCAGCGGAGTCTTCATGACGGTCCTCATCGGCATCCTCACTTGCCCTTATAGTCCGGCAGCTTCTGCTGCCCGATCAGCGACCCTGCACCCTGCTGGTCGACCTTTTCGGCGACCGCCGAAAGCGACTGGGTCATCACCCGCAGATCCTTCACCAGACGATCGACCTCGGGCACGGTCTGCTTCGAGAAGGTCTGCAGGCCCGGCCGTGCATCGCCGATCGCGGCGTTCAGCGTGTCCGCGCTCTTCTGCGCCGAGGCGATGGTGCGGTTCAGATTGGCGATGGTCGGCTTTACATCCTCGGCCAGGATGCCGTTGGTGGTCGCCGCCAGCTGGCCGATCGACTGCGCCGCGTCACCCGCCTGCTGGATCGCCACGCGGGTCTGGGCTAGCGTCGCGGCGATCTCCGGCCCGCGATCGGCGAGCGCGTCGGTCAGGCGGTTGGTATTGTCCAATATGCCCGCGATCGACGCCTGGTTGCGATCCGACAGCAAGCCGGTCAGCCGCTCGGTCAGCGTCGACAGTCGCTCCAGCAGCTGCGGCGCGGAGTTCAGGATCGCGCCGATACCGCCCTGCTTGGTCGGGATGACCGGCACGCCGTACGGACACACGGTCTTGTTCTCCGGCACCGGACAGGCGATCGGCGGCGCGCCTTTGCGCGCGCCATCCAGCGAGATGGTGCTGGTGCCGGTGAAGCTGGCCGAGATCGACGCGGTGGTCCCTTGCAGGATCGGCGTCTGTTCGTTGACCGCCACGCGGACCCGCACGAACTGCGGATCGGGACGCCACAGCGCGATTTCCTTCACTTGGCCCGAGGGCACGCCCGAATAGGTGACCGCCGAGCCCTTGGCCAGGCCGTCCACCGACTGGCGGAAGAAGATGTCATATTCCTTCTCCGACGTGCCGCCCAACCGGGCGATCCAGACGGTGAAGATGGCCAGCACTGCGAGCAGGATCAGCACGACAGAGCCGACAAGGACGTGGTTCGAACGGGTTTCCATCAGCGTGTCCCTGCTTCGCCTCTCGCATGGGCATCGGCCGCATTGCCCTGGGAATGCTGTCCCATGGCATCGGCATCGACTTCGGTGGGGTGGCGCGCGGCGTCCGCGTCCGCCGAACGGGGGCGGATGTCCGCCACCTCGTCCTTGGCGGCGACGGCGGCACGGCCGCGCGGCCCCTTGAAATATTCCTCGATCCACGGATGGTCGAGCGCGATCAGCTCGTCGATCGTGCCGACGGCGATCACCTTCTTGTCCGCCAGCACCGCCACCCGGTCGCAGATCGCATAGAGCGTATCGAGGTCGTGGGTGATCAGGAAAACCGTCAGCCCCAGCGTCTTCTGGAGCGACGCGATCAGCTGGTCGAACGCCGCCGCGCCGATCGGGTCGAGACCCGCGGTCGGTTCGTCGAGGAACAGGAGTTCGGGGTCGAGCGCCAGCGCCCGCGCCAGCCCGGCCCGCTTCTTCATGCCGCCCGACAGCTCGGCCGGATATTTCGGCCCGGCATCCGCGGGCAGGCCGGTCATCACGACCTTGCAGGACGCGATCTCGTCCATCAGCGCCGGGGGCAGGTCGCGATAGAATTCGCGCAACGGCACCGCGACATTCTCCGCGACGGTCAGCGTCGAGAACAGCGCGCCGCCCTGGAACAACACGCCCCAGCGCTTGCGCACGTCGATCGCCTCGGTCGCCTCACGGCCGATGGTCGGCTCGCCGAACACGGTGATCTCGCCCGCATCGGGGGTCTGGAGGCCGATGATCGTGCGCATCAGCACCGACTTGCCGGTGCCCGACCCGCCGACCACGCCCAGGATCTCGCCCTTGCGCACGTCGAGGTCTAGCCCGTCATGAATGACCTGCTCGCCGAAGCTGTTGCGTAGGCCCCGGACCTGGATGAGATGTTCGTCCTGCTCGGCCATCAATCCCATCCGATCCAGGTGAAGAAGACCGCGAAAAAGGCGTCGAGCACGATCACCAGGAAGATCGCCTGCACCACCGCCGCCGTGGTGCGCAGGCCGACCTGCTCGGCGTCCGACTTGACCTGCATCCCCTGGAAACAGCCCGCGATCGCGATGATCGCGCCAAAGACGGGGGCCTTGATCAGGCCGACATACAGGTCGGTGATCGGCACCACTTCGCGGATGCGCGCGATGAAGGTGACGGGCGGGATGCCCAGCGACACCGCCGCCAGGAAACACCCGCCGATCATCGCGATCAGCGAGGAATAGAAACCGAGCAGCGGCATCAGCGTGACCGCCGCGATGGTGCGCGGCACGACCAGCGCCTCCATCGGCGAGACGCCGATGACGCGCATCGCGTCGATTTCTTCCGTAAGCTTCATCGTGCCGAGTTGCGCGGCAAAGGCCGAGCCGGAACGCCCGGCGACCATGATCGCAGTCATCAGCACGCCCAGTTCGCGCAGCGTCAGGCGGCCGACCAGGTTGATCGTGAACACCTCCGCACCGAACTGGCGAAGCTGCACCGCGCCCTGCTGGGCGATGACGATGCCGATCAGGAAGCTCATCAGGCCGATGATCGCGAGTGCGGAAACGCCGACCGTCTCGAACTCGTGGACCACCGCGTTAAAGCGGAAGCGGCGCGGATGACGGATCACCGCCAGCCCGGCCAGAACCGTCGCGCCCATGAAGCCGAGCAGGCCGTACAGCGTCTGGAGCGTCGCGACGACCGCATCGCCGACCTCGCCCGCCACGCGCGCGAAGGGGCTGACGGGCTTGGGACGCATCGCGACCGGCTGATCCGCTTCGGTGACCTTGGCGAACAGGTGGCGCTGGTCTTCGTCCAGGCCATCGATGGCGGCATCGTTGCGCGCGGCGAAACGGTGGATCAGCCAGGCGCCGACCGTGTCGATCCGGTCGACCTGCGACAGGTCGATCCGTCGGACGCCTCCATCCTCACGGTCCAGCCGCTCGGGCAGGTCGCCCAGGGTCGCCAGCGAAAGGCTGCCGGTGAAGCGCAGGGCTCCCCCGTCGGCCGGGTCATGTTGATAATCGGCCTTGGCGTTCATCAACTGCCTCTTTGCGGGAAAGCGGGTGTATCGACAAGGCGCTTCGTTCCCACGACGAATCGACCGGCGGCAGTAATTATACGAGCGCGTGACGTTTTCATAGCAGGCGATCCAGCAGATGCAGGATCAGGCCGACACTGCCGCCCACCAGGGTCCCGTTGATGCGGATATATTGCAGGTCGCGGCCCACCGCATTCTCGAGCCGCGAGGTGACGGTATCCGCATCCCAGCCGCGTACCGTCTCCGACACCAGCCGGACGATGCCGTCGCCATAATCGGCGGCGATGCCCGCGACCGCGCGGCGGACGAAGCGGTTGATCGTCGCCGCCAGCCGGGGATTGTCCTGCAGCGTCTGGCCCAGTTGCCGCATCGCATCGCCCAGCCGCCCGGCGGTCACCGCCTGCGGATCGCGCGCCATGCGCAGCAAGGCCTCGCGCGCCTGTTCCCACAGGCCGTCCAGCCAGCGCTGCATCGCCGGATTGGCGATCAGCTCGGCCTTCATCGCCTCCACCCTGGCGCGCATGTCGGGATCATATTGCAGGTCCCAGGCGAGGCGATCCAGCCCTTCCTCGATCTTCTGGCGCAGCGGATGCTCGCGATCCTCGGCGACGTCGTGGAGCAGCTTGTGCAGCCCGTCGATCAGCTTGTCGGCCAGCGTCTCGTCCAGCCCGGTCCAGCGCAGGATCGCCCCCGCCCGTTCATGCACCATCGCCCGGACGATCGCTTCGTTGGCGTCGAGCGCGGAGGCCGCCCAGCGCAGCACCGAATCGAGCAACGGCAGATGCCGCCCCTCGGCGATGCTGGCCTTCAGCAACTGGCCCAGGATCGGTGCGACCTCGGTGGCGCGCAACCGTGCGCCGATGCCCGCCTTCACCATGCCGCCCAGCCGCTGCGGGTCGAAGGCGGTCAGCATCTCGGCGAACAGCCGCGATGCCCCGCGCCGGATGCGCCCGCCTTCCTGCGGCGGTTGCGCCAGCCAGCGCCCGGCCGCGCCCGCGACGTCGAGCCGGACCATGCGCCGCGCGACGACGCGCGGGATCAGGAAATTGGTGCGCAGGAAATTGGCGAGCGTGTCGCCGATCCGGTCCTTGTTGCGCGGCACGATCGCGGTGTGCGGGATCGGCAGGCCCAGCGGATGGCGGAACAGCGCGGTGACGGCGAACCAGTCGGCCAGTCCGCCGACCATCGCGGCCTCGGCAAAGGCGCGGACATAGCCCCAGGCGGGATGCATGGGCTGCATCGCCCGCGACACCAGATACAGCGCCGCCATGCCGACCAGCAGCCCCGTGGCCACGACCCGCATCTTCCGCAGGGCGGCTGGAACGGTCTGGCTACCCCCCGATCGCATTGCGAGTTCCATCAATCAGGACAATTCGCGAAGGACGGCTTTGTTCAAGAGGAATCTTTCCCCAGCGTAACGAAACGGGGCGGATACGATCCTCCCCGGCTCGGGGAGGTGGCAGGGCGTCAGCCCTGACGGAGGGGGGCTGCCACACTGGTTGCCCTTCGTGGCGCTCCCCCTCCACCATCCTTCGGATGGTCCCCCTCCCCGTGCCGGGGAGGATTCACTCCGCCGGATCGTAGCCCAGCTTGCCCGTCGCGGGCGGCAGCGCGGGACCACCGGCAGGCCCCTCGATCACCGGCCCGCTGCCCAGCTCGTCGCCGGGCCTGTAGGTCAGCAGGCGTCGGCCCAGGCGCGATCCGATCCAGCGCTCGACGCCGACCGACAGGCTGAAGGCGGCAGGGACGATCAGCAGGGTCAGGACGGTCGACAGGGCAAGCCCGCCGATCACCGTCACGCCCATCGGGCTGCGCCACGATCCGTCACCGCCCAGCGACAGCGCGGTCGGGATCATGCCCGCGACCATGGCGACCGTCGTCATCACGATCGGCTGGGCGCGCTTGTGCCCGGCATCCAGCACCGCCTCGCGGATCGGCACGCCCTTGGCGATCTCCTCCAGCGCGAAGTCGATCAGCAGGATCGAGTTCTTCGCGACGATGCCCAGCAGCATCAGCAACCCGATATAGACCGGCAGCGACAGCGGATTGCCGCTGAAATACAGCGCCAGCAGGCCGCCCAGCGGGGCCAGCAGCAGCGACGCCATGTTGACGAAGGGCGGCAGGAAGCGGCGATAGAGCAGCACCAGCACCGCGAAGACCAGGAACACCGCCGAGATGATGGCGGTGAAGAAGTTGGCCATCATCTCCGCCTGCATCTTGGCCTGGCCCAGCACCATCTCGCTGACCCCCATGGGCAGGTTCTTCATGATGGGCAGATCGTGGACCCTCTTCATCGCGTCGCCGCTGATGACGCCCTTGGCCAGGTCGGCGCCGACCGTCACCTGACGCCGCTGGTTCACGCGGTCGATCTGGGTAGGCCCTGCGCCCAGGCCGATCTCGGCGACGACGCTCAGGGGCACCGAGCCGCCGGTCTGGGTCTGCACCGGCAGGTTCTGGATGGTGGACAGGCGCGCGCGGGCATTCTGGTCCAGCGCGACGCGGATCGGCACCTGACGATCGGACAGCGAGAAGCGGGCCGAGTTCTGGTCGATATCGCCCAGCGTCGCGATGCGGATCGCGCTCGACAGCGCCTGCGTCGTCACGCCCAGATTGGCCGCCAGGTCGAGGCGCGGGCGGATGATGATTTCCGGCCGGTCGAGATTGCCGACGATGCGCGGCGCGACGAGGCCGGGCAGCGTGCCCATCTGCGCCACGATCTTGTTGGCGGTGTCGCGCAGCACGGCGGGATCGTCGCCGCCCAGCGTGATGGTCAGGTCGCGCCCGCTCGAACCCCAGCCGAATTGCGACTGGAACGATACGCGCGCATCGGGGATCGCCGCCAGTTCGGGGGCCAGCGATCGTTCGAAGTCGGTGCTCTTCATCGAACGATCCTCCTTCAGCGTCGCGACGACGCGGCCATTGCCGACGCCGGTGCGCGAATAGACGGACTCGACGTCCGGCTGCTTCTTGAGGAAGGACGCGACCTGCTTCACGACCCTGTCGGTCTGGGCCAGCGTCGTGCCGGGCACCATCTCGATCTTGGCGACCGCCTGGTCGTTATCCTGGGGCGGCTGGAAGGTCTTGGGGATGATCGCGAACATCGCGATGGTCAGCGCGAAGGCGCCGAAGCCGATGCCGATCACCCACAGGCGGTGATCGCGGAACCGCCCGAAGAAGCGCCGCACGACACCGCGCCGTACGCCATCGGTCGGCCGGTCATAACGCAGCGACCAGCGCAGCGTCGCCATATAGGCGTCCATCAACCTGCCCTCGCCATGGCTGGCATGCCCGGCGGACTTCAGGAAATAGGCCGCGATCATCGGCGTGATCAGGCGCGCGACGGCCAGGCTCATCAGCACCGAGACGACGACGGTCAGGCCGAAATTCTTGAAATACTGGCCCGGAACGCCGGGCATCAGCGCGACGGGCAGGAACACCGCGACGATCGCCATGGTGGTCGCCAGCACGGCGAGGCCGATCTCGTCCGCCGCGTCGATCGACGCCTGATAGGCGGATTTGCCCATGCGCATATGGCGCACGATATTCTCGATCTCCACGATCGCATCGTCGACCAGCACGCCCGCCACCAGGCTGAGCGCCAGCAGCGTCATCTGGTTCAGCGTGAAGCCCAGCAGGTCCATGAACCAGAAGGCCGGGATCGCCGACAGCGGGATGGCCAGCGCCGAGATCACCGTCGCGCGCCAGTCGCGCAGGAAGATGAAGACGACGATGACGGCCAGCACGGCGCCCTCGATCATCGCGTGGATGGCGCTTTCATATTGCGCCTCGGTATATTTCACGCTGTTCGAGCGGAGGACGAACTTCACCTCAGGGTTGCGCTTTTCCAGCGCCTTCAGCTTCTCGACCGCGCCGTTGAAGACGCTGACGTCCGACGCGCCCTTGGCGCGCTGGAAGTCGAAGCTGATGACCTGCCGCCCGTCGACCGCCGCCTGCGAACGCTGTTCGGCATAAAGATCGCGCACGGTGGCGATGTCGGCCAGCCGGACGGTGCGGCCGCCGCGCACGTTGATCTGGGTCTGGCCCAGGTCATAGGCGTTGCGCGCATTGCCGAGCACGCGGACCGCCTGTTCGGTGCCCGCGATCTCCGCGCGGCCGCCCGCCGCGTTCAAATTGGTCATGCGCAGCTGCGCATTGACCTCGCTGGCGGTCAGGCCCTGCGCCTGGAGCTTCAGCGGATCGAGGATCACGCGGATCTCGCGCGTCACGCCGCCGTTGCGGATGACCTTGGAGAGACCCGGAACCGACAACAGCTCCTTGGTGACGTTGTTGTCGATATACCAGCTGAGCTGCTCGGGCGTCATGTTGGACGCGACTGCCGAATAGCTGGCGAGATCATTGTCGGTCGAATCGACGCGGATGACCTGCGGCTCAAGGATGCCGTCGGGCAGCATCGAGCGGATCTGGGTGATCGCATCGCGCGCGTCGCTCACCGCGCGGTCGATCGGCGTGCCGATGTCGAGCTGGACCAGCGTCTGCGACGTGCCCTCGGTCACGGTCGAGGTGATCTGGTCGACACCCTGCAAGTTCCGCAACGCCGCCTCGACCCGCTGGGTGACCTGCGTCTCCAGTTCGGTCGGGGCCGCACCCGGCTGGTTCACGACGACCACGACGATCGGGAAATCGATATCGGGGTCGTTGTTCACGTCCATCCGCATGAAGCTGACTATGCCAGCCAGGGTCAGCGCGACGAACAGGACGATCGGCGGAACGGGGTTCCGGATCGCCCAGGCCGAGATGTTGCGGAAACTCATCTTACTTGGCCTCCTGGCCGCCAAGGATCGGGCGGACCAGCTGCCCGGCCGCCAGGAAGCCACCCGCCGACCGCACCACCCGCTCGTCGCCCTTCAGGCCCGAGGCGATGGTCACGCCGTCGTCGGACACCTGACCGATCTTCACGTCACGGCGCGCGACCTTGTTGTCGGCCCCGACGATATACACGAAGCTGCCCTTGTCGTCGCTCTGGATCGCCGAGTCCGGCAGGACCGGGGCATGGCCCGCGCCGCCACGGATCGTCGCCGCGGCGAAACCGCCGGGGCGCAGCGCCGGGTCATAGGACAGGGCGATGCGGGCGATACCCTGACGCGTCTGCGGGTCGATGACGGGCGACACCTGCCACACCTCACCCTTGAAGCTCTTGTCGCCGCCGACCGGGGTGACGGTCGCGGGCGCACCGACCGACAGGCCGACCAGGTCCGCCTCGGCCAGCTGCGCGCGCAGCTCCATCTGGCCGCCCATCGCCATGCGGAACAGCACGCCCGAGCCCGAGCTGACGATCTGGCCCGGCTCGGCGGCGCGGGTCAGGATCAGCCCTTCGGCGGGCGCGCGGATGTCGAGGCGGCCGTTGCGCGCCAGGGCTTCCTTGTAAGAGGCCTGCGCCTGCCGGACGCGCGCGGCGGCGGCATCGCGGGTCGCGGCGCGGCGCTGGAGGTCCGCCTTGGAGATGAAACCGCGATCGACCAACTGCTGGGCGCGGTCGAGTTCGGCCTGCGCGATCTTCTGATCCGACTGGGCCACCGCGATCTGCGCATTCAAGGCCGAGGCGGTCTGGGTCTGCACCGAGCGGTCGACGGTCGCCAGAACCTGCCCCGCGCGGACCCACTGGCCGGGTTCGACCAGGACACGGGTGATCATGCCCCCCTCGCCCGCGACGCCGACCGGCATTTCGCGGCGCGCAGCCAGCGTGCCGGTGGCCGAGATCACGCGGCTGACCGCCTGCTGGCCGGGAACGACGACGGTGATGTTGGGCACCTGCGTGCCTGCACCGGCACCTTGCGCCGCCTCATGCTTCTTGGGCGCGAACAGCAGCCAGCTCGCCAGCGCCAGCACGACCACCACCGCGACGATCCAGATCCAGCGCCGGCGTGGCGTGGATACCGGCCCCTCCAGCTCCAGATGCCGGCCGCCACCGATCGCCCCCGTCTCGTAATTCATGCTCGTCATCGATCCCCGAACCGCATCCATCGTGCGCCCATTGCCATGCAGGATGCGCCCATGGCCGCTGTGTTATAGAAATATAGCACACCACTCAAGTGTCTTTTGGTACGCGGCAATTACGGCGGCTCCAAGGTCGGCGCGGTGCGTTCATCATGTGTTTTGCCATCAGGCGTCAAAGCCATGGGCAATCATCATACGGGAGATGTCGATGACCAAATATCTGCTTCTGGCCGCTCTGGCCCCCGCGGCGCTGGCGCCGATGACGGCGACCGCCCAGACCGCGCCCACCACGGTCGAGCCGCTGGTGCCCGCCGCCGGGACCGTGCTGGACGTGTCGGCCGAGGGGCGCACGACGCGCGTGCCTGACCTAGCGACGATTCGGGCGGGCGTGGTCAGCCAGGGTGCGACCGCCGCCGCCGCGCTGTCCGACAATGCGCAGCGCATGGCGCGGGTGCTCGCCGCCGTGAAACGCGCCGGGATCGCCGACCGCGATATCCAGACCGCGACGGTGCAGCTCCAGCCGCAATATCGCTATGGCGAGAATGTCCCGCCCGCCATCACCGGCTATCAGGCGACCAACACGATCAGCGTCCGTTTCCGCGATGTCGCCAAGTCGGGCAGCGTCCTCGACGCACTGGTCGCGCAGGGGGCGAACCAGATCGACGGCCCCAATCTGTCGATCGACAAGCCCGACGCCGCGCTGGACGAAGCGCGGGCCGATGCCATCCAGCGCGCCCGCGCCCGGGCCGAGCTTTACGCCAGGGCGGCGGGTATGCGCGTGGCGCGGATCGTGTCGATCACCGAAAATGGCGCGGATGCGGGCGGCCCCCAGCCGCCGATGATGCTCCGCGCCTCGGCGATGCGTTCGGACACCATGGAAAAGACCAGCATCGCGCCGGGTGAGCGCGACGTGACCGTCAATGTCTCGGTCCGCTTCCTGCTGAACTGAACGTCACCGCCCCCAATGCCTTTACCGGCATGGGGGCGGCCCTTCCGGCGGGCGGATCGAGAACCACGCCATACCGGACCCACGAAAAAGGGCCGCCCGGTTTCCCGGACGGCCCTTTTCGGCTCAACGAGCGAGTGCGTTTATTAACGCACCCGACCGCGACGAACCAGGTTCACGATCGCCAGCAGGACGACGGCGCCCAGCAGCGAAACGAGGAACGAGGTCAGCGTCAGACCGGCATTGTTGATCGAACCGCCTGCGAAGATCAGGCCGCCGATGAACGCGCCGACGACACCGACGACGATATTCAGAAAGATGCCCTGCTGAGCATCGGTACGCATGATGATGCTGGCCAGCCAGCCAATGACACCACCGACGATAAGCCACAGGATAATACCCATTGTCTTTCCCTCCGTTGGGCCCGCGAGCGGGACACGGGGAAAAGACGTGCGAATGTGGCTATTGTTCCGTGGCCGTACCGGCAATTCGACGAAGCGTTTTCGGGAATGTCAACGATGCGATCGTTTTTATTCGGGCCTTTGCGTGGGGCTCAGTATTTCTGCTGGCGCTCGTAGAGCGAGCGATAATGCTGGATGCGGGTGACGCGCAGGCCCGGCATTCCCGAACGGTCGATGGCACGCTGCCACCCGGCGAATTCCTCGACGGTCAGGCCATAACGGTCGCAGACCTCGTCGACCGAAAGCAGCCCGCCATTGACGGCCGCGACCACCTCCGCCTTGCGACGGACGACCCAGCGCGTCGTGCTGGGCGGCGGCAGGGTATCGAGCGTCAGCGGTTCGCCGAGCGGCCCGATTACCTTGGCAGGGCGGATCTTCTGGTTCTCGATCATCATCAAACCTCGTCGGGGCTCCCTACCCCATGTCGTCTATCGGGCCGCTCTACCATGTGCCCTTGAACATCGCCTAAAATCGAAAGGTTAACGGATCATTCATTCCTGGTCCATCCGACGATGGCCCGCGCCATCGGCCCGTTGAACGCCCCGTCGAGCGGCGCGAACAGCATCGGATCGGGGGACACGCGGGCGAAACCGGCCTGCACCGCGGCGGTCGGGCTGGCCGCCTGCCGCGCCGTCGCACCGACCATCAGCACGGCCAGGTCCGGCGGCAGCACCGTCAGTTCGGTATCCCGATCGAAACGGTTGAAACTCAGGTCCAAAAGCGCGGTCCAATCCCGGTGGGTGAGTGCCCTTGTTATCGACGGGATATGAAAGTCGGGTAAAGGCCGAAAACTATTTTCACTTTTTCAAAAGGCCCGGCCCTTCTTCGTTCGAAAGGGCGCTTCGCTATTTTGCATGACGCGCGCGAAAGGCGTATGGGGGCGACCATGGAGCAGATGGTGGACTTTCAGCTTGGGGGCGATCCCCGGGCCAAGCGGATCGTGGTCGCGATGTCGGGCGGTGTCGACAGCTCGGTCGTGGCCGCGCTCGCCCATGCCACGGGGGCCGAGACGATCGGCGTCACCCTGCAACTCTACGACCATGGCGAGGCGGTGGGCCGCGCGGGTGCCTGCTGCGCGGGCCGCGACATCCGCGACGCCCGCGCCGTGTGCGACCGGCTGGGCATCGCGCATTATGTCTTCGACCATGAAGACAGTTTCCGCACCCAGGTGGTCGATCGCTTCGCCGACGAATATCTGGCCGGGCGCACGCCGATCCCCTGCGTCCAGTGCAATATGGGGCCGAAATTCACCGACCTGCTGAAACTGGCCCGCGACCTGGGCGCGGACTGTCTGGCGACCGGTCATTATGTCCAGCGGGTCGAAGGCGCGAACGGCGCGGAACTGCATCGCGGCGCCGATCCGGCGCGCGACCAGAGCTATTTCCTGTTCGCGACGACGCAGGAGCAGCTGGACTTCCTGCGCTTCCCGCTCGGCGCTCTCCCTAAGTCGCGGGTGCGCGAGATCGCCGCCGAACTGGGTCTGGGCGTCGCCGCCAAGCCGGACAGCCAGGATATCTGTTTCGTGCCCGATGGCGACTATGCGGGGCTGGTCAAGAAATTGCGTCCGGAAGCGGATACGCGCGGCGATATCGTCGACCTGACGGGCGCCAAGCTGGGCGAGCATCGCGGCCTGATCCACTATACGGTCGGCCAGCGGCGCGGGCTGGAGATCGGCGGCAGCCCCGAGCCGCTCTATGTCGTCCGGCTGGAGCCCGATACCAAGCGCGTCGTCGTCGGCCCGCGCGTCGCGCTGGCGGTGGAGGCGGCGCGGCTGACGGCCATGAACATCCTCGGCCCGCTCGACGGCCCGGTGTTCGCCAAGGTCCGCTCCATGGCCAAGCCGGTGCCCGCGCGCATGGTCGGCGACCGGCTGGTCTTCGATACGCCCGAATATGGCGTGTCGCCGGGCCAGGCGGCGGTGCTCTATGACGGCGACCGGGTGCTGGGCGGCGGCTGGATCGCCGAGACCGAGGCGGCACGCATCGCCGCCTGAGGCGTTGATCCGGGCATGACCGCCCCGACCCTCGAAGACCTGCGCCGCCAGATGGAGGCCGCCGCCGAACGCCTCGACTTCGAGGAGGCGCGAGCCTTGCGCGACCGCATCAACCTGCTTCGCGGCGGCGCGGAGGATGTCGCCGTCGACACCAGCGGCCTGACCCGCCAGCAGCCCGGCGCCATGGGCCTCGGCACCAGCCAGTCGCGCCCGGAACGCCCCGAAGGCTGGGTGCCGCCGAAAAAGCCCGATCCGATGACCAAGGGACGCGGGCGGCGTCAGGGTTAGGGCGCAGGCCCTATGCCGTCAGATCGAGACGAAAGAATTGATTATGCGGACTTGGGGCATAGTTTCCAAACGCCTCGCAAGGCGTAAAACCCGCGCTGCGATATAGGCGGACGGCAGGCGCGTGCAGCGATGCCGTGCCAGTTTCCAGGCTCAGGCGCTGATACCCCCTGTTTCGTGCTTCCATGATGATATGGTCGAGCAATCCCCGCCCCACACCCTGCCCGCGAGCCTCGGGAGCCGCGCGCATCGACTTCACCTCGCCATGATCGGGTGCAAGTTGCTTCAGGGCCGCGAAGCCGAGCAGCTTTTCGCCGTCCCATGCTGTCCAGAAGCTGATGTCCGAGGAGGACAAACCCGACGCGTCGAGCGCGAAGGAATATTCCGCCATTTCACCCCGAAGCTCCCGCAAATGCAGCTCGAGCAGATCTGCGATATACGCCGCACCGGGATCGTCGCGCCTGATCTCCACCATGCCCCCCTTCTTGCCGTTGGATCGATCCTAATCCACCCGGCCTAGGGGACCAAGGCCCTCTCATCCCCCCACGGCAAACGCCCCGCGATATTCCGGCTTCACCGTACCGATGATCGCCCGCGTCACCGGCAGCGTGACCTCATACGCCCCCTCGGCATAGGAACCCGCGACATAGGGGTCGGCGATCAGCCCGATCCGGTCGATCGCGCGGCCGTTGGTCGAACCCAGCAGCACGGTCAGGTCCTTGAGCGACGGGCAGGCATTCATCGACGACAATTCGCCCTGGATGCGCCGCCGCTGCTCAACCTTCAGCCTGGCGCAATAGTCGGTGCGGATCGCGGTCTGGAGCGCGGGCAGCGACACGAAAACGGCCTTGGGGTCCAGCCGCCGCCCCGCCGCCTTGTCCCAGACCAACCCATAGGAAGCGGGCGAGCCATGCGCGCCGCCCGTGAAATTATAGCTGTCGCCCGACAGGCTCAGGAAGCGCGGCGTGTCGGTCACGACCTTCCATGTCTTGTCGAAGGAATAGGCGTGGTAGGGATAGCCCGATGCCTTGGCCTCGCGGCGTGCGACGGCACCGTCACGCGCGGTCTTCGCCTGGATACGCGCACGCTCGGCGTCGAGCCACGCCTTCAACCCCGCGATCCGCGTCGCAGCGGCCGGATAGGCGTAGCTGAACTCATAATCGGCGGTCTTGGCGTTGCGCTCCACGATCTGCGCCATCGCCGGACCAGCCGCACCGATCAAAGCCAGCGCGATCATCATCTTACGCATCATCCATCTCCCCTCGACACCGCCAATCTGGACCAGACGGGCTGTACGGCCGATGACTGGCGGAGTTCCGCTTGCCCCGCCGCCCACGCGAACATATATCGAACAGATGGCGCAACTCGACACCCGTGAGAAGCTGGCGATCCTGGCGGATGCCGCCAAATATGACGCGTCCTGCGCGTCGTCGGGCACGTCCAAGCGTAACAGCCGCGACGGCAAGGGGATCGGGTCGACCGAGGGCATGGGCATCTGCCACGCCTATGCGCCCGATGGCCGCTGTATCTCGCTGTTGAAGATCCTGCTGACGAACAGCTGCATCTTCGACTGCCACTATTGCATCAACCGCAAATCCTCGAACGTCCGCCGCGCGCGCTTCACCGCGCAGGAGGTGGTGAACCTCACCCTCGCCTTCTATCGACGCAATTATATCGAGGGGCTGTTCCTGTCCTCGGGCATCATCAAGTCGTCCAACTATACGATGGAGCAGATTGTCGAGGTCGCGCGCAGCCTGCGCGAGGATCATGGCTTTCGCGGCTATATCCACCTCAAGACCATTCCCGATGCCGATCCCGGGCTGGTGCGGCTGGCGGGGGTCCATGCCGACCGCGTGTCGATCAATGTCGAGCTGCCCACGGTGGGTGGCCTGCGCCGCCTCGCGCCCGAAAAGGATGCGGGCCGGATCGAAGGCGCGATGGCCGATGTGAAGACCGCCATCGAGGACCGGACGGACGCCGCCAAGAAGTATAAGTCGGCCCCCGGCTTCGCGCCCGCGGGCCAGTCGACCCAGATGATCGTCGGTGCCGACGCCGCGACCGATCGCGACATCGTGGGGCGCGCGGCGACGCTCTATGACCGTTTCCGCCTGCGCCGTGTCTATTATTCGGCGTTCAGCCCGATCCCGGACGCATCCGCCGTGCTGCCGCTGCAACGGCCGCCCCTGATGCGCGAGCATAGGCTCTACCAGTCCGACTGGCTGATGCGCTTCTATGACTATCAGCCGGGCGAGGTGGCGGCGGCGGCGGACGAGGCGACGGGGATGCTGCCGCTCGATATCGATCCCAAACTCGCCTGGGCACTGAAATTCCGCCAGAATTTTCCCGTCGACGTCAATCGTGCCCCGCGCGAGATGCTGCTGCGGGTGCCCGGCCTGGGCGTGAAGGCGGTGGACCGGATCATCGCCACCCGCAAATGGCGCAAGCTGCGGCTGGAGGATGTCGGGCGGCTGACCGTGTCGATCACCAAGCTGCGCCCCTTCCTGATCGCGGAGGACTGGCGCCCCGTCGCGCTGGCCGAGCGGGCGGACCTGAAACCGCTGATAAGGCCCAAGGGCAAGCAGTTGGAACTGTTTGGCTGAGTGAGAGTGATTCGCGGGTGAAACGGGCGTCATCCTGCGCCGTTTGATGCGCGAAGGAGACACGCCATGGCCACGGCCGACATCTATGCCGATCTGAAGCGCGACCACGACAAGCAGCGCGACATGCTGAAGGAACTTGCCGGGCTGAAGGGCGACGGGGCGAAGCGCAAGAAGCTGTTCGAGGCGTTCCGTATCGAGGTGCAGAGCCACGCCGCTGCCGAGGAAGAGTCGCTTTATGCCACCATGCTGGGCGAACCCGAGCTGCGCGACGATGCGCGCCATTCGGTCTCCGAGCATAAGGAGATCGACGATCTGCTGGGCGAGATGATGGACCTCGACTTCGCATCGGACGAGTGGGAATCCAAATTCTTCCACATGCGCCATCGCTATGAGCATCATATCGACGAGGAAGAGGAAGAGATGTTCCCCGCCGCTGAGAAGGAACTCGACGACGCGACCGAGCAGAAGCTCGCGGACATCTATGAGGAGCGCAAGCCGATCGAGGCAAAGGAAGCCAAGGCCAACCCGCCCGGCGGAGACGAGCGGGATTGATTTCTGGGAGCCCTAATCCTCCCCTGCAAGGGGAGGGGGACCATGCGAAGCATGGGGGAGGGGGAGCGCCACAAGGGATGACCTGTACGGCACGCCCCCTCCGTCAGGCCTGCGACCTGCCACCTCCCCGTACCGGGGAGGATTGAGTAGCCATGCGCATCATCACCCTCCCCGCCCCCGACGACTTCGACGCCTGGCGCGACGCCGCGCGCGGGTTGATCGCCGACAATGTGCCGCCCGATCAGGTGGTGTGGCAGGTTGGCGACCAACCCGCCGACCTGTTCGGTGCGGTCGCCGCCGACACGCCGACCACCGCCACCCCCCGCTTCAACGTATCCCGCGCATTCATCGACCTCGCGCGCAGCGTCATCCTGTCCAATGATCCGGAACGTTTCGCGCTGCTCCACACCGCGCTCGACAGATTGCGGCACCAGCCCCGGCTGATCGAGGATCAGGCCGATCCGCTGATCCGCCGTCTCGACCGGCTGGCCAAGGCGGTGCGGCGCGACATCCACAAGATGCGGGCCTTCCTGCGCTTCCGCGAGACCGAGGACGCCGAAGGCCCGCGCTATGTCGCATGGTTCGAGCCCGAGCATCACATCGTGCGCGCCAATGCGGCGTTCTTCGTCAACCGCTTCACCACGATGCGCTGGTCGATCCTGACGCCCGAGGTCTCCCTCCACTGGGACGGCAAGACGCTCAGCGAAGGTCCGGGCGCCAGCAAGGCGGACGCGCCGGAGGGCGATCCGACCGAGGCGGTGTGGAAGACCTATTATGCCAGCATCTTCAATCCCGCCCGCGTGAAGATCGGCGCGATGCTGAAGGAGATGCCGCGCAAATACTGGAAAAACATGCCGGAAACCGCGTTGGTGTCCGAATTGATCGCGGGCGCGCAGGCGCGGGAGAGCGGTATGATCGACACGGCCAAGGTGGATGTGCGTTCCGGGCGCGGCGGCAATGCGCAAGCGGCCTGGGCGGCGCTAAGGGAGGAAGCGATGGGCTGCACCCGCTGCCCGCTCCACGCGCCTGCGACGCAGACGGTGTTCGGCGAGGGGCCGGTCGATGCCGCGCTGATGTTCGTCGGCGAACAGCCGGGCGACCAGGAGGATCTGGCGGGTCATCCCTTTGTCGGCCCCGCAGGCCAGGTCTTCGACCGCGCGGTGGCGGAAGCCGGAATCGACCGGGCGACGGCCTATGTCACGAATGCGGTCAAGCATTTCAAATTCGAGCCGCGCGGCAAGCGCCGTATCCACAGCTCGCCCAATGCCGGGGAAATTCAGGCGTGCCGCTGGTGGGTCGAACAGGAACGCCTGCTGATCCAGCCGCAGGTGACGGTGGCGCTGGGCGCGACGGCGGCGCGCTCGCTGTTCGGCAGGGTCATGACCATCGGGCGCGAACGCGGCAAGGCGCTGACCCTGCCCGATGGCGGCATGGCCTTCATCACCGTCCATCCGAGCTATCTGCTCCGCCTGCCCGATCCGGCGGCGAAGGAGGCGGAATATGCGCGGTTCGTGGCGGATTTGAAGCTGGCGGCGGGAGCCTTGGGTTAGCGATCTTTCCCGTCGCTTGACTTTCGAACCCGCTCCCCCGACCCATGCCTGAGGGGTACGGATCGGGGGGAGCGGGCATGAAGGGGGCTGATTTCTTTGCCGTGGCATGGGCTGCGATGGGCGGATTTGCCTTGGCGGGGGCGGCCCCCGCACCTGTGACCGTCGCGCCGCCCCTCGCGCCGCCCCTCGTGCCGACGTCGGTGGTCGATAGTGACATCGCCCGCTTCTGGGTCGCTGTCGACGCGATCAACGCAGAGGGCGATCCTGCCGCGCGACTGCGCCTGATCCGCAGCCTCTATATCGAGCCGGGCACGCCGGGCCTGCACGCGCTCATGGCCGCGCGGCGCTATACCGACCAGCAATATGTCGATGCCATCGTTCGCTGGCCCAAATTCTGGGCCTCGGTCCGTCCGCTGACCCGGCGGTCCCCGGCGGCGGTGGCGACGTTGAATGACGATGTCGCGCATTTTCGCCGACTCTACCCCGAACTGCGCCCCGCCTCGATCACCTACGCCATCGGGGTCCTGCGGACAGGCGGAACGACCGTGGCCGACAAGGTCCTGATCGGGGCCGAACTCGCCCTGGGCGATGAGACGGTCGACGTGTCCGAACTGCCCGAACCGATGCGATCGCGGCTGGCCACCTTTTTCCGGTCGCGGCCCTTCGCCAACAACGCGCAGAACAATATTCACGAATATGTCCATACCCAGCAGCAGGAAACGCAGGGCAATCTGCTGCAACAATCGCTGCGCGAGGGCGTCGCCGAGCTGGTGGCGGAGCTGATTACCGGCCGCAAGCCCGCCCTGCCGCTCTATGCCTATGGCCCCGCCCATGAGGCGGACATCAAGGCACGGTTCGTCACCGAGATGACGGGCGACAATTACGACAACTGGCTGTGGAACAGCGCCGCCAATCCCTTCGGCGTCAGCGATCTGGGCTATTTCGTCGGCTATCGGATCGCCCGGCGCCATTACGATGCCGCACATGACAAACGAGCGGCGATCAAGCGACTGATCGAACTCCCCTATGACGACGCGACGGCCATCCGCGGCTTCGTGGATCAGACAGGGTATTTTCAGGCGACCTGACCGCCCCTCACATTTCGCGAGGGTCCGGCCCGATTCGCCCGTCCGCATCGTCCAGTGCGTCGATCGCCGCCATGTCCTCGTCGTCCAGCACCAGCTCGGCGGCGGCGAAATTATCGGCCATATGCGCCGCATCCGCCGCCTTGGGGACCACCGACAGGCCATGCGCCAGGTGCCAGGCGAGCACGACCTGCGCGGTCGAGCGACCATGTTTGTCCGCGATGCCCGCGATCTCGGGCATTTTCAGGAGTTCGCCACCCTGACCCAGCGGGCTCCAGCTCTGGGTCACGATGCCCTTGGCCTCATGATAGGCCCGCGCCTCACGCTGCTGGAAACGGGGGTGGAGTTCGATCTGGTTGACCGCCGGCACGACGCCGGTGGCCTCGATGATCCGGTCGAGATGCTCGGGCAGGAAGTTGGACACGCCGATCGACCTCGCCTTGCCCGCGTCGCGCAGCGCGATCAGGCTCTGCCATGCCTCGACATAGGCATCCTCGGCGGGAACCGGCCAGTGGATCAGGTATAGGTCGACCGCCTCGACACCCAACAGCGCCAGGCTTTCATCCAGCGCCGCCTCGGCATCGCGGTGGCGGTCGTTCCACAGCTTGGTGGTCAGGAAGGCATCGGCGTCACGGAATCCGTCGCCCACGCCCCGCTCATTGCCATAGATGGCGGCGGTGTCGATCAGGCCGTATCCGGTATCGAGGCCACGCCGCACGACGAGCGCCGCCTGCGAATCCGGGATCTGATAGGTGCCGAGCCCCAGCTGGGGCATGGAGCGGCCGTCGTTCAGGGTCAGTGTCTTCATGCCGTCCCAAACCGGCCGCCACCTCATGCGGTTCCGATTGACCCCCGCCCCCCCGATCGCGCAAGTCGCTGCCCCCATGGTCGAGCATATTCTTTCCGCGCTGGCGAGCTTCGCCATCTGGGTCATTTCCACCGGTGGCTATCTGGGCATCATGCTGCTGATGGCGATCGAGAGCGCTTGCATCCCGCTGCCTTCCGAGATCATCATGCCGTTCGCGGGCTATCTGGTGTCGACCGGCCAGTTCAACCTGTATCTCGCCGCGACCGCAGGAGCACTGGGCTGCAATCTGGGCTCGATCGTCGCCTATGAGATCGGCAAGCGCGGCGGGCGGCCAGTCGCCGAGCGCTGGGGCAAATACCTCCTGATCGGGCCGGGCGAACTGGACGCCGCCGACCGCTTCTTCGCCCGCTATGGCTCGATCGCGGTGCTGATCGGGCGGCTTCTGCCGGTGATCCGCACCTTCATCGCCTTTCCGGCGGGGGTGGCCCGGATGAAGCTTGTTCCCTTCCACCTCTACACGTTTCTGGGCAGCTGGCCCTTCTGCCTCGTCCTCGCCATCGTCGGGCGCGAGCTGGGCGAGAAGTGGGACTCCGATCCCCGCGTAAAGGCGTTCTTCCACCGTGCCGACCTGGCGATCGGGATCGTGCTGGTCGTGCTGATCGGCCTTTATGTCTGGCACCGGGTACGCGGGCTGAAGCGCGCGCAGGACTGAACCAGCCACAAAGCGAGCGGGACCGCCACCGCCGCCCACAGGTACAGGCCGTTCCATGTCGTCCATCCCCACCAGTCGGAGGGGATGGTGCGCAGGTCGCCCACCAGGAAGCGCTGCTGCATCACCGCCTGCCACCAGGCCCGGCGGAAGGTCGGCGGCGCGAAGATCTCGGCCGCGGCGATGGTCAGGTTGATAGCGATGGAACCCGCCAGCACCAGCGCGAGCAAGCCGCGCATCCAGAAGGGCCGCGCCATGACCCAGAGCGGCGCCAGCCCCAGCGCCATCACCCCCGCCAGCGGCATGGCATGACGCGGGCCGGTGGCGTTGCCGCCATCCCAATAGACATAGGCCGCGTTGACCAGCAACGCGACGATCGCGACCCCGGCGGCGGTCAGCGCCAGCCCGCGCGTCGCCCGCTCCTCGCCCAGCCGCCACAGCCCGATCGGGGCCAGCACCAGCACCGGCGCGACCCAGACGATCCCACGCGTCGGACCGATCAGGATTTCGCGAAGCACCGCGATCCGGGGAAAGGTCAGTCCGAACAGCCCCTGGTTCATCCCCTCGAACCCGACCACCCCCGAATAGCCGATGCGGAACGGCGTCCCGAAGGCAAAGAGATTATAGGCGACCAACGGGATCAGGCCGACCAGCCCCGCCGCCAGGAACGGCACCAGCGTCTTCGGGTTCGCGCGATTTCGCCACAGCGCCCAGAGCCCGATGACCGACCCCGCCAGAACCGCCTGATATTCGACCACCACCGCCCAGCCGAGCGCCAGCCCCGCCACCGCCAGCCAGCGTCCACCGCCCCGCGCCACGCCGACCAGCGCGATGACGAACAGCGCCGCCACGCTCGCATGGCCCAGCAGGGTCGTGGAATAGCCCCAGATCGGCGTCCCCAGCGCATAGCCGAGCGCGGCGAACAGCGCCGCCCCAGCGCGCCCGCTCAGGCCCAGCGCCAGGTCGAACAGCATCACCGCCGCGATCGCGGTCAGCAGCGCCGAGCCCGTGGCGGCGGCGACGCGGGTGCGCAGCTTCAGATAATCGACGAAACCGGGATCGACCGTCGACAGGACATGGCGCTCGGCCCGGTCGCCGGTGACCAGGTCGGCCAGCGCCACGGCGGGCAGCGCCATCAGCGTCATGCCAGGCGCCTTGTCGAGATAGGCGTGCGCGCCGAACTGCGCCTTGTCGATGGTCAGCAGCGCGAACGGGTCGATGGTCGCGGTGCCGTTCTCGACCATGCGGATCGCGGCGAACAGGCGGGTCGCGTTGTTGGGATTGAACTCCCACGAACCGAACCAGGCGCAGGAGAACCAGACCAGCAGGAACAGCCCCGCCCGAATGCCGCCCAAGCCCTGCCACCGCGTCATCGGATCGTCTCCCGCTTCACGGGTTCCGGCGCTACCCGCACCGCCGGTCACGGACAAGCGCACCTTGGCAAGGATTGAGTCGGCCCCCTCTCCTTTTGTTCATCACCAGCCCCTATGAAGGCCGGATGCACAGCCGTTTCGAATCCCTGCCCAACCGCCGCGCCATCGTCGATCGCCGCGCGCTCGCCGAACAGGTCGCGGCGCTGGGCATCACAGGGCCGGAAGGCCGCACGCTCGTCACCCCCGTCCTGCGCGCCGCGCTCGATGCCGGACGGCAGGAAGTGGCGCGACGGCTGTCGCTCCATCCTTCGCGCGGGCTGGAGGCGGCGGCGGCGCAGGCGTATCTGACCGATCAGGTGCTGAAGGTGCTGTTCGATTTCACCACCGACACGCTCTACCCCTTGAGCAACCCCACGGCGGGCGAGCGGCTGACCCTGATCGCGGTCGGCGGCTATGGCCGGGGCGAGATGGCGCCCTATTCGGACGTCGATATCGGGTTCCTCACCCCCTTCAAGCAGACGCCCCATGCCGAGCAGGTCATCGAATCGATGCTCTATTCGCTCTGGGACCTGGGGCTGAAGGTCGGCCATTCCAGCCGCTCGGTCGACGAGATGATTCGGCAGGCCAAGGGCGATGTCACCGTGCGCACCGCCCTTTTGGAAGGGCGGTTCCTGTGCGGCGACCAGGCGCTGTATGACGAGGCGGCGCGGCGCTTCAAGATAGAGATCCAGACCGATTCGCACCGCCAGTTCATCGCCGACAAGCTGGCCGAGCGCGACCTGCGCCATCGCAAGATGGGCGACACCCGCTATGTCGTCGAACCCAATGTCAAGGAGGGCAAGGGCGGCCTGCGCGACCTGCACGCGCTCTTCTGGATCGGCAAGTACGTCTATGACGTCGACCGCGCCGCCGACCTGATCGACCGTGGCCTGTTCACCCGCGAGGAATATCGCCAGTTCCACCGCGCCGACAATTTCCTGTGGGCGGTCCGCTGTCACCTGCACACCATCACCGGCCGCGCCGAGGATCGCCTCACCTTCGACGTGCAGCGCCAGATCGCCGAGCGGATGCGCTTCTCCGACCGGCCCGGCAAGGCCAAGGTCGAGCGGTTCATGCAGCTCTATTTCCTGCAGGTGAAGACGGTCGGCGCGCTGACCGGCGCGTTCCTGGCGCATCTGGACGAGCGGTTCGCGGCGCGCGGCCATCGCTTCGGCCTGCCCACCATCCGCCGGCGCCCGCGCCGGTTGAACGGCTTCGTGCTGGATCGCGGACGGCTCGCCTTGCCGCGCGACGACTTTTTCCAAGAAGACCCGGTCCGCCTGATCGAGATCTTCCAGCTCGCCGACCGTTATGAGTTGGAGGTCCATCCGCTGGCGGTGCGCGCCGCCTCACGCGATGCCAAGCTGGCCGACGACATCCGTAACGATCCGCGCGCCAATGCGCTGTTCCTCGACGTGCTGACCAGCCACCATGACCCCGAACTGGTGCTACGCTGGATGAACGAGGCGGGCGTCTTCGGCCGCTTCATGCCCGATTTCGGGCGCGTCGTGGCACAGATGCAGTTCGACATGTACCATCATTACACCGTCGACGAGCACACCATCCGCGCGCTCGGCCTGCTCGCCCGGATCGAGCGGCAGGAACTGGTCGAGGAGCATCCGGTCGCCTCGGCGATCATCGGCCAGATCGTGTCGCGGCGCGTCCTCTATGTCGCCGTCCTTCTCCACGACATCGCCAAGGGGCGCGGCGGCGACCATTCGATCCTGGGTGCCGAAGTGGCCGAGCGGCTTTGCCCGCGCCTGGGCCTGAGCGAGGCCGAGACCGAGACGGTCGCGTGGCTGGTCCGCTGGCACCTGTTGATGTCCGCCACCGCGTTCAAGCGCGACCTGTCGGACTTCAAGACCATCCTCGACTTCTGCGAGACGGTGCAGAGCCCCGAGCGGCTTCGCCTGCTCCTGCTGCTGACCATCGTCGATATCCGCGCGGTCGGGCCGGGGACGTGGAACGGCTGGAAGCGCCAGCTGCTCGCCGACCTGTACGACGCCGCCGAGGAGGTGCTGCGCCTGGGTCACAAGCAGCGCGGCCGCACCGAACGCATCGCCGCCAAGCAGGCGCGGCTGGCGGAGATACTGGGCTGGCCGGAGGCGCAGTTCGCCGCGCTGGTCCGTCGGCTGCCCGAAGCCTATTGGATCGCCGAGCCCGAGGATGTGCTGGCCCATAATGCCCGCCAGATGGCGGCGGCGGGCGATGCGCAGCTGTCGATCGACGCGCAGGTTTACGGCGAGCGCGGCGCGACTTTGGTGTCCATCTATGCCGCCGACCATCCGGGCCTGTTCTATCGCATCGCGGGCGCGATCCATGTCGCGGGCGGCAACATCATCGATGCGCGCATCCACACCACGCGCGACGGCATGGCGATCGACAATTTCCTGGTGCAGGACCCGCTGGGCCGCCCCTTTGACGATCCCGGCCAGCTGTCCCGCCTGCGCCGCGCGATCGAGGATGCGCTCGCCAATCGCAGCAAGCTGGCCGACCGGCTGGTCGCCAAGCCCAATGCGCGACCGCGCGCCGATGCCTTCCACATCGCGCCCAATGTCCTGATCGACAACCGCGCCTCGAACCGATTCACGGTGGTCGAGGTCCATGCCCGCGACCGACCCGCGCTGTTGAATCAGCTGGCCCATGCGCTGTTCCAGTCGAAGGTGACGATCCACTCCGCGCATGTCGCGACCTATGGCGAGCGCGCGGTCGACGTCTTCTACCTGACCGACCTGACCGGGGATCAGATCACCAATAGCGGCCGGTTGAAGACGCTGGAGAAAAGGCTGCTGGGCGCGGCGGCGGGCGAAGCGCTGGAGATCGCGGCGTAGATTGGGATGGGATCGGCTTGCCCACCTCCCCTTCAGGGGAGGGGCCAGGGGTGGGGCGCCTCCGCAAGCGTGAGGTATGTGGCGA
>NZ_BBPI01000018.1 GCF_000787715.1 Sphingomonas parapaucimobilis NBRC 15100 | reverse complement strand
GGGGGGGGGGGGGGGGGCTTCCACATAGGACGGCCTTTGGGGCGCGACCCCTCCACCATGCTGCGCATGGTCCCCCTCCCCGTGCCGGGGAGGATCAGCCGCCCAGCGCCTCGACCAGCGCCTTGACCTTTTGCTGGCGCCATTGCGGCAGCGGGGCGACCAGCCAGTATCCCATGCGTGAGGGCACCGCTTCGCCGGTGGCGACCACGCGCCCCTCGGCGAGGTCGCGTTCGGCGAGCAGTTGCGGCACGATGGCCCGGCCCAGCCCGGCAGCGACCGCATCGATCGCGAGGCCCGCATCGGTGACGCGGACCAGCGGCGTCCCCTCTTCCGGCGCACCCGGCCAGGCGATCAGCGGCGCATTGGCGGGGCCGATCGGAATCATCCCGTCCGACTCGATCGCCTCGCCCTCCAACCCGCCAGGGCCATCGCCCCAGCGGATGGCGAGGTCCAGATTGGCCTCGGTAAAGTCCAGCCCCTCGTCCGACGCGATCAGCGAGAAACGCAGGTCCGGGTCGTTCGCGGCGATGCCGGCCAGGCGCGGCATCAGCCACTTCTCGGTCACGTCGCGCGGCGCGGCGATGGTCAGCGACTTGGAGGACTGGCCGGCCTGCATCGCGCGCACGGCATCCTCGAATTGCAGGAACCCTGCACGCAAGGGCGCCAGCCCCGCCTCGGCCTCGGGTGTCAGTTCCAGCCCGCGCGTCGTGCGGCGGAACAGCACGACGCCCAGCGTATCCTCCAGCGCGCGAATCTGCTGCCCGACGGCCGCGGGGGTAACGGCCAGCTCGTCGGCGGCGCGGGTGAAGCTCAGATGGCGGGCGGCGGCGTCCAGCACGCGCAGGCCGTTGAGCGGCAGATGCGTCCGCTTCATGTCTCCACCGCCGGGGCAATGAGCGCGAAATGGGGGATGGCCACGTCGAAGGTCACGCCATCCGCGCCGACCATCCGGTAACTGCCCTGCATCGCCCCGCTGGTCGTCGCCAGCGGACAGCCGGAGACATAGTCATAGGATGCGCCCGGCTGGATCACCGGCTGCTCGCCGACCACGCCCTCACCCTCGACCGAGTGGCGCGCGCCGCGCGCATCGGTGATGATCCAGCGCCGGGTGAGCAGCTGGACCGGCTGGTCGCCCTCATTCTCGATACGGACATGATAGGCCCAGAACCAGCGCCCGCGCTGCGGCTCGGACTGTTCGGGCAGATAGCTGACCGACACCCGGACCGTCACCGGCCCGGTGGTCAGCGCATGGGAGAAAAGCGCCTTCACAGACCCACGACGCGGAGTGCCTGGTCGAGATCGTCGATCAGGTCGTCCGCATCCTCCAGCCCGACATTCAGGCGCAGCATCCCCTCGCCGATGCCCATCTCGACCCGCTTGTCCTCGGCGACGCCCGCATGGGTGGTCGAGGCGGGATGGGTCATCAGCGAGCGCGAGTCGCCGATATTGTTCGAGATGTCGATCAGCTCCAGCGCATCGAGCAGACCATGCGCCTGTTCGCGACCGCCATCGAGTTCCAGCGCGAAGATGCTGCCGCCCGCCTTCATCTGGCGCATGGCGAGTTCGTGCTGCGGATGGCTGGGCAGCGCGGGGCACAGGACGCGGGGCACGCGGCCCTCCAGGAAGGTCGCGACCTTCAGCGCCGACTCCGACTGGCGATGGATACGCAGGTCCAGAGTCTCCAGCCCCTTCAACACCACCCAGGCGTTGAACGCCGACAGGGTCGGTCCGGTGTTGCGGGTGAAGGGCAGCAGCGTGTTGGTGATGAAGTCCTCGGTCCCGCACACCGCGCCCGCCAGCACGCGCCCCTGCCCGTCCATCATCTTGGTGGCGGAATAGGCGGTGACGTCCGCGCCGAAATCCATCGGCCGCTGGAGCGCGGGGGTGGCGAAGGCATTGTCGACGACCGTGGTGATGCCACGTTCGCGCGCAATGGCGCAGATCGCCTCCAGGTCCGCCACGTCCATCGTCGGGTTGGCGGGCGTCTCGAAAAAGAAGACCTTGGTCTCGGGCCGCACCGCGTCGAGGAACGCCTGCGGGTCGCGGGCATCAACGACGGTGGTGGCGATGCCGAACTTGGGCAACAGCGTATCGGTCAGCCAGCGGCACGACCCGAAGGCCGCGCGGCCACCGACCAGATGGTCGCCCGCCTGCAACTGGCAAAGCAGCACCGCCGTCATCGCCGCCATGCCCGACGCCATGGTGCGGCACGCCTCCGCGCCCTCCAACAGCGCGATACGCTGTTCCAGCATCTCGACGGTCGGGTTCTGGAGGCGGGAATAGGTCATCCCCTCCTGCTCGCCCGCGAACCGTGCCGCCGCGTCCCCTGCCCGGTCATAGCAATAGCCCGAGGTCAGGAAGAGCGCCTCGGAGGTCTCGCCATATTCCGACCGCGCGGTGCCGCCGCGCACGGCCTGCGTCGCGGGACGCCATTGGGAGGTGATCGAACGGTCCTGGCCAGTCTTGCGCTTCATGCCCGTCCATTTGCCGGTCCGGGCAGCGGGGTTCAAGGATATTCGGACGCCCGCCCGTTATGTCAGCGTTACGACAGCGGAACGGAAAAGCATCCGATCCGGTTATTCCTCCCGATGCAAACAGGGAGAATGAGCATGAAGATCCGCATCGGCCTGCTGATGGCCGCCAGCCTGGTGTCGCTGTCCGCCTGCAACAGCAAGGGCACCGACAAGCTGGCCGAGAATGTCGAGAAGGCCGCCGACAACCGCGCCGATGGCATGGAAGATCAGGCAGACGCGCTGCGCAACCAGGCCAAGATGCTCGACAAGCAGGCCGAAAAGACCCGCGACTATGCCGAGGATCGCGCCGATGCGATCAAGGCGGCGGACGTCAACGCCGCCGCGATGAGCCCGGAGCATCGCGAGGCGGTCATCGACAACCAGGCCGCCGCCGTCCGGTAACGCCACCCCGCTCCTCCCCGATCTGGGGAGGAGCCCCCGTCATGCACGATAGAGCGCGCCCTGCCCGCTACGCGCCCGCCCCCAGATCTCTTCGTCGGAAAGGGTCGTCTGGATCAATTCGACCGGCACGCCGCCATCGTCGATGATCGCGACATGATAGCCGTCGATCGGCTCATAGGGGCCAAGCAACACCGTCTCCCCCTCGATCGCCGCCGCCAGATCGGCGACCTTGAAGGCGGGATGCGGCATGGTGCGGATCAGCGGGTGCAGCGGCGAGTCGGGCGTGAAGCGGTGCCACTGGATACGGAATTTGCCGGGATTGTCGGCGGTGTAGAGCCCGGCCTTGGCGCTGAATTGCTCGCCATCATGGGGAATATCCGTCGGGATACCCATGTGATGGAATTCATAATGGATGCCAGGCTTCATCCGGATCCTTTCACGCCGTCCTGAAGCGGGGGGGCCGATGACGGGCCGCCCCGCCCCCATCCTTACTGCGCCTCGCGGTGGTTCGTCACCTTGCCGTAAAAGGGCTTGTCGACCGTGGCCAGCCTGTCGCTCGCATCCCCGGTCAGGTCGAAGAAGAGCACCCGGTTCGCCCCGGCCTTCAGCCACGGCGCGGGCGTGTAGAGCGTGTGGACCGGCCCGATGCTCCAGAAACGGCCGAGATTATGGTCGTTCAGCCAAACCTGCCCCTTATGCGCGCCCCGCATGTCGAGATAGGTGTCGCCGGGCTTGGCTACCGTCATCGTCGCCTCATAGAAACACGGCCCGTTGCACGGCTTGGCCGACAGTTTCAGCGACGCCAGATTGTCCATCGGCAGGCGGAACATCTGCCAGTCGCTGAGCGGCTGCCCCGCCAGCGTGACCGCGCCGGTCAAACCCGCCTGCTCGGTGCGGATCGCATGGGAATAGTTCACCCGGCCGGTATTTTCGACCAGGATATCCAGCGTCGCGGGCTTGGCGCGCGCGGGCAGCTCCACCGTCTCCTGGTCAAGCCGCCGGTCGAGCGTGCCGACCAGCGTCTTGTCCAGATACACCTGCGCATAGCTGTGCATCCCCTTCAGCGTCAGCGGCCCCGCCGCACCTGCGGGCACGCTCACGCGGTAGAGGACGTACCCGTAATTCTGGTCGAGTTCCTCGAACGTCTTCGGCTGCGCGGCACGCACCGGCGCGGGCAGATTGTCCCAGAGCGACGCGCTGCGCCGCACCGCCGATACCGGGAAGGTCGTGGCGACCGTGGCTGCGGGCGTCGGCGCGGCGGGCTTGCCCGTCACCTCGGCGATGGCGGCGGCGATCAGGCCGTATTTGTAGCGCGGATTGCCCGCCTCATCGATCGGCGCGTCATAGTCATAGCTGGTCGTATCGGGATGATAGTCCTTGCCGGTGTGCGAGTCCGCCCCGTTCATCCAACCGAAGGTGGTGCCGCCATGCACCATGTAGAGCGAGATCGAATAGCCGCGCTTGAGCATATAGGCCATTTCCTCGGCCTCTTTCCTGCCGTCCGTCTCATGGTGCTCCTCGCCCCATTTGTCGAACCAGCCCGCCCAATACTCGCCGACCATGCGCAGGCCGTCGGGACGGTATGCCTCCAGCTTGGCGACCGAGCTTTGCGCGCCGCCCGAGCCGAAATTCACGACCGATGGCAGATTCGGCAACGACCCCTTGGCCAGATCGCCGCCCTGATTCGACGTGAACAGGATGCCATCGGCGAACCCGGCACGCTTATAGCTGGCCTCCAGCCCGCGCAGATACGCCTGGTCGCTGCCGAACGCGCCATATTCATTTTCCAGCTGCACCGCGACGATCGGCCCGCCATTCTTCAGCAGCAGCGGCTTCACCTCCTGCCCCAGCCGCATCAGCCAGCGATCGACGGCGGCGGTGTACTTCGGATCGGTCGAGCGCAGGACGAGGCTACGGTCCTTGAGCAGCCAGGACGGATAGCCGCCCAGCTCCCATTCGGCGCAGACATAGGGGCCGGGGCGCAGGATCACGTCCAGCCCCTCGGCCTGGGCATCGCGGATGAAGGCGACGATGTCGTTCTGGCCGCTGAAATCATAGACGCCCGGGCGCGGTTCATGCGCGTTCCAGAAGGAATAGGTGGTGATGGTGTTCAGCCCCATCGCCTTGGCCTTTCGCAGGCGATCGCGCCAATAGGCGCGCGGGATGCGAGTATAGTGCATCTCACCCGAGATCACCTGATGCGGCTGGCCGTTGCGCAGGAAACCCTTGCCCTGCACCGCGAAGGTCTTTGCCGGGCCGTCATTCGACAGGGGACCTTGCGCCGACATGCTTTGCGCCGTCAGGGGCGACAGCGCGGTGGCCGCCAGAATTGCGCACAAGGTGGATCGAACCGCTCGCGTCACGTCACTCTCCCGTTCATTCTGTCGCATTCGCACAGACGGGATTGAGGACACCTCATGTCACCCGCCCCCGCTTTGGGCATCATGGGTGCCATGCAAGACGGGGGTTCGTCAAATTGTCTGACGAATGAGCGCCATTATCCTCCCCGGCACGGGGAGGTGGCAGGCCGTCAGGCCTGACGGAGGGGGGCTTCCACGCACGGCATCATTGGCGGTACGCCCCCTCCACCACCGCTTCGCGGCGGTCCCCCTCCCCGTATCGGGGAGGATGGGCTGCTCAGGCCGCCTTCCACATGGGCTGCGCCATCGCGGGGGCTTGGGCGCCCAGGCGGAAGCGACCGACCTGATCCGTCATCGCGCTCGCCTCGCTCACCATTTCACGGGCGGCGGCGGAGGCTTCCTCGACCATGGCGGCATTCTGCTGCGTCACCGAGTCGAGGTCGACGATCGCGATGGTGATCTGCGACGCGCTGCTCGCCTGTTGCTGGGAGGCACTGGCGATATCGCCGATCAGCGTGGCCATCTCGCTGACCTGCGCGGCGATGCGCTGCAGCGTCGATCCGGCCGCGTCGACCTCCTGCACGCCCGAGCGGATCTGTGCATCCGACGCGCCGATGCGGCTCTTCACATCCTTGGCGGCGTCGGCCGAACGCTGCGCCAGCGCACGGACTTCGCTGGCAACCACGGCAAAGCCCTTGCCCGCGTCACCGGCGCGCGCCGCCTCGACGCCCGCGTTCAGCGCCAGCAAATTGGTCTGGAACGCGATGCCGTCGATCACGCCGATAATCTCGGAGATTTCATTGGAGGTGCGCTCGATCCCGCCCATCGCGTCCATCGCGCGCTGCACCACGACGCCGCTCTGCGCCGCATTCTGCTGCGCCGAGGCGGCGACCTGCGCGGCCTTGTTGCCGAACTGCGCGGTCTCCTGGATCGCGGTCGTCACCTGCCGCATCGCGGCGGCGGTTTCCTCCAGCGAAGCGGCCTGATGCTCCGTGCGCCGCGACAGGTCGCCCGCGGCCTTGCCGATCTCCAACGCCGCGCTATGCACCCGGCGCGACGAGGCGTTGATCGACTCGATGGATCCGCCCAGCATCTGTGCCGCCTCGTTGAAATGGAGGCGCAGCGGCTCGTAATCGTCGCGGAACGGCTTTTCGATCCGATGCATCAGGTCGCCATTGGCCAGGCGCGACAGCCCGTCCCCCAGCTGGTTCACGATCGCCATCGTCTCGCCCATTTCCTGGCACAGGACCAGCATGTCCTGCGGCGTCACGACATGCGCAGGGATCAGCGTGACCAGCATACGCACGATCTGACCGCGACTGTCGGTGTTCAGCCACTCGAATCGCGCAAAGCCCTCCTGAAGCGCCTGCGCCACCCGTTCGCCGACATGCACTTCGGTCGGGCGCCCGTCAGGCTGACAGGGCGCGGCAAAGGTCGCGGGCGAATGGCCCAGGATCGCCTGGAGCGGACGGTCATAGACCCGCGCGGCGGCCGGATTGGCCGAGACGAACTTGCCGCCCGAAAACAGCAGCATCGCATCAGGCGAATGATCGAACACGGCCTTGGCCATGACCTGATCGACATTCACTTCCTTTTTGCCAAGCCAACCCATCGCGCCATCCCATCCCTTGTTGCGGCTGCAATCGCCCCGACCGGCCAACGGCCTGCGTTCCAAAGCATCGACCTAACTCGAGTGTCTGAAAGTTTGGTTAGGGTGGCCCGCCGTTCCGAACGCGACCGAAAAAGCAATTGTCCCCTTGGGGCCGGTCGGCCATGACCGGGCTCATGCGCCGCCTGCTCGCCCCGTTCCATCGCCCGGTTTCGGCCCTGCTGGCCCTGTTGATCGCGGCACAGGCGCTGTTCTGCTGGCGGCTGACCATGCCGCCGATGCTGGTCTTCGACGAAGTGCATTACGTTCCCGCCGCGCGCACGCTGCTGGCTCTGGAGGGGCCGGTGAATATCGAGCATCCGCTGCTCGGCAAGACGTTGATCGCGGCGGGCATGCTGCTGTTCGGCGACAACGCGCTGGGCTGGCGCGCGCTGTCCACGGTCGCGGGGACGGCGATCGTCGGCGGGGTGTTCGGCATCGTCTGGCTGATGACCCGACGGACACGCGCAGCGGCGATCGGCGCGCTGCTGACGATGTTGAACTTCATGGTGCTGGTGCAGGCGCGGATCGCGATGCTCGACGGCTTCATGGCGGCGTTCGTCGTGCTGGCCGTCGCGGCGATGGCCTGGGCGATGCGCGGGAACGCCGCGCGGAGTCGCTGGCGCTGGACGCTGGGCGCGGTGCTGCTGGGTCTCGCAGTCGGGGTGAAATGGGCGGCAATGCCCTATCTGGGCTATGCGGCGATCGGCTTTGTCCTGTTGAAGCGACAGGATCCCAGCCGCTGGCCGGGCCTGCGCTGGTGGTCGGCCTGGGGTCTTCTCGGCCTGGGCGCGGCGCTGGCCTATGCGGCGACCTTTGCACCGGCCTTCTTCTATATGCGCGAGCCGATGACGCTGGCGGAGCTTCTGCCCTTCCAGCTCGAAATGTATGCCCGCCAGACCCAGATCCTGCCGCCGCATCATTACCAGTCGACATGGTGGAGCTGGCCCGTGATCGGGCGGCCGATCTGGTATTTCTATGAAATGGCCCAGGGTGCGCAGCGGGGCATCTTCCTGCTGGGCAATCCGGCGGTGATGTGGGGCGGACTGGTCGCGGTGGCGGCATGCGCGCTCGGGTGGCTGCGGACACGCGAGGTACGGCTGGGCGTCGCGGCGGCACTCTGGATCGGCGGCTTCGCGGTCTGGGCGATCATCCCCAAGTCGCTGGGCTTCTATTATTATTACTTCCTGCCCGCGATCTGGCTGTCGGTCGTGCTGGCTGTGGCGATCGATCGCTGGCGGACGTGGTTGCGCGACTGGGACGAGGCCTATCTGGTCGCGGTGGCGTGCCTGTTCGTGTATTTCTATCCGATCCTGACAGCGGGGGCGCTGGCGGGGCCAAAGTCCTTTGCGCGCTATGCGTGGTTCATGGACTGGCGGTGAGGCCGTCCCTTGGCCTTCGACTTCGATCAGGCTGAACGGAGTTTGGGGTCAGGCTTTATATAAACCGCCGTTCAGGCTGAGCGAAGTCGAAGCCCACGCCCCGCCCTCATCCCGAACTCAGTACCGCCCCCAGACGAACCGCGACGACAGCGCATAATTCCACACCGCCCCGACCAGCACGCCGATCAGTGCCGACAATGCCCACTCATTGGCCCGCGCATCGTGCAGGAAGGCCGCGACGCCGACATTGGCGATCGCCCCCACCGCGCAGACCAGGCAGAAGGACACCCAGCCGTCGAGCAGCGGCTTGACCCCGGTCAGGCGCCGATCGCGATAGGTCAGCGCATTGTTCAGGAAGAAGTTGAACGTCATCGCCGCCGCCACCGCGACGATCTGGCTGGCGAGGAAGCTGGCGCCCAGCAGGACGAAGAACAGGCTGAGCACGGCCATATGGACGCCCACCCCCAGCACGCCGATCGCCGAGAACATGGCGAAGCGCACCGGCACCACCTTGCCGAAGCGACGATCGTACAATGCGATCAGATATTCCATCGCCACGACATGATCGAGCTTCGACTCGCCCTCTGTCCGCAGCCGGAAGACATAGGGCATCTCGGCGGCGCGCAGCGGGCGCGGCGAGGCGCTCATGATGTCGAGCAGGATCTTGAACCCGATCCCCGACAGATACGGTACGGTGTCGCGCGCCACCTGGGTGCGCACCATGAAGAAGCCGCTCATCGGGTCGGACAGGTTCACGTTCAGCACCCGCTGCGACAGCTTCGTCGCAAAGGCCGACTTGGCCACCCGGTCGCGGTCCCAGTCCCCCGTCCCGCCGCCATCGACGAAGCGCGAGCCGACGACGATGTCGAGATCGCCTTCCGCCTGCAACCGGTCGAGCATCTTGGGCAGCAGCGTTTCGTCATGCTGCAAATCGCCATCGATCACCGCGACCATGGGAGCTGCGGTGGCGCACATCCCCTCGATACAGGCGGACGACAGCCCCCGCCGCCCGATCCGCTGGATCACCCGCACGCGCGGATCGACGCGGCCCAGTTCGCGCGCGGCCTCGGCGGTGCCGTCGGGGCTGTTGTCGTCGACGAAGATCGCCTCCCACCGCCGCCCGGCCAGCGCCTGGTCGAGCTTGGCGATGAGCGTCGGCACATTGGCGCGCTCGTTGAAGGTCGGGATGACGACCGCGAGTTCGAGGAGCGCGCTCATGGGGTTCAGAGGCGCTGGAGGATCGCGTCGGCCATGGCGCGGGTCGACAGGCTGCCGCCCAGATCGCCGGTCCGCGCGCCCTCGCGGATCGCGCCCGCCACCGCCGCGTCGATGCGATCGGCCGCTTGCGGCTGCCCCAGCGAGTGGCGCAGCATCATCGCCGCCGACAGGATCGCGGCGCAGGGGTTCGCCTTGCCCTGCCCTGCAATGTCGGGGGCCGAGCCATGGATCGGCTCGTACAGCCCCTTGCCGGTCGCGCCCAGCGCGGCCGACGGCAGCATCCCGATCGACCCCGCGCACATCGATGCCTGATCCGACAGGATGTCGCCGAACAGGTTGCCGGTCAGGATGACGTCGAACTGGCCCGGATCACGCACCAGCTGCATCGCGCAATTGTCGACATACATATGGTCGAGCGCGACGTCCGGATACTCCTTCGCCACCTCGATCACCACGTCGCGCCACAGCTGCGACGTTTCCAGCACATTGGCCTTGTCGACCGACAGCAAGCGGCGGCGGCGGCGCATCGCGGTCTCGAAACCGACACGGGCGATCCGGGCGACTTCCTCTTCATCATAGCGCATCAGGTCATGACCTTCGCGCAAGCCCGCCTCGGTGGTGCCGCGACCCTTGGCGCCGAAATAGACGTCGCCGGTCAACTCGCGCACGATCACCATGTCGATGCGGCGGGCGATATCGGGGCGCAGCGAGCTGGCATCCTCCAGCCCCTCGAACAGGCGCGCGGGGCGCAGATTGGCGAACAGGCCGAACGCCTTGCGCAGGCCCAGGATCGCCTGCTCCGGCCGATGCGCGCGCTCCAGATTGTCGAAGCGCGGATCGCCGACCGCCCCGAACAGCAGCGCGTCGGCGCGGCCCGCCACCTCCAGCGTCTCGGGCGGCAGCGGATGCCCGGCCGCCTCATAGGCCGCCCCGCCGACCTTGGCTTCCTCGAAGGTCAGGCCCAGGTCCAGCGCCTCCAGCACGCGCCGCGCTTCGGCGGTCACTTCCGGGCCGATGCCGTCACCGGCGAGGATCGCGATCAATGCCATGGCTGGCCCCTTGTCTTGCCTAAGTTCGGAGCGCCCTTTGCCTTAGCGGGCGGTCTTCACGCAACCGCCCTTTTGAACCGATCGAACAGCCGCACGCGGGCGGGCATCGGATCGTTGCGCAGACCGGCCAGGATATCGCGCGCCAGGAAATGCGCGGTGATCCGCCCGGCGGCAAAGATATCCGGCCAGTCGGCCACCCCGCCCTCGCGCAGGAAGTCGGGCAAGGGGAACAGCCGCGCCTCGTATCCGAACGCCGCCCCCGCCGACACCGCCGCCCCGCTCCTGGGGCTGACAAAGGCGAGATCGGCGGTCCCGCCGGTCACGGTGCATCGCTCCAGATCGAGCCCGAACCCCAATTGCCCGAGCAGCAGCAGTTCATAGCGCACCAACGCCCCCGCCCAACTTCGCGCGGACGGGGCCGATTCAATCGCGGTCAGCACCGCGTCCAGCGCCTCGTAAAGCACGGGATAAGGCTGCTCCTCGGGCAGCGTCGCCGCGGTCAGCGCGCAGAGCCACTCGATCCCGGCGGCGGCCAGCCGCTCGCCATGCAGCCCCGCGCGGCTATGCCCCGGCTCGACGGTCAGCGCGGCAAGCTGCTCCACCGTCCGCGCCCGCCACTCGCCGACGATCCCATTGCCCGGTTGCAGCACCGGCCGCAAAGCCCGCGACCGCCCGCCCCGGACATAGCCCGGCTGCACCCCGTCCGCGCGGGTCAAAGCCCGCACGATCGCCCCATGCTCGCCATGCGGCCGAACCGACAGGATGATAGCGGGGGCGACCCGGTGCATGACGGAGGATGTAGGGGGGAATGGGGTGGGATGCTATGGATGGCAGCAGGCCATCATGATCCGTGTAACCCGACGCCGATGGCTCCCTGAAGGGCATCGCCAATCCCAAAAACGATGGTATATTGGGAAAGCCCGCACCTGCACGGTCAACTCAAACGATCGTGCCGAACTCCATGCTGACAGGCTCGATCATGGAAAGGAAGCGGTCACAATCCGCATTACCAACCCAACTGGCGCAGATCGCTTCGGCGCGATCGCGGTCACTGGCAAAGGCCAGATCGACGAACGTACCATCCTGCAGCTTCACCAGATGCTGACGCCGCCACCCCGGCTGGTGTCCCAGATGATCTGACACCATCGCCGTGTAGGCGGCTCGCATCGCGCTTTCCTCGACACCGGGCTTCAGTTTGAAGCGACCAAGCTCGATGCCGCTCCCCGCCACCACTGGCTGCGGGTCGAGGGAAAGGGCAATGTAGTGCGCCATACTCGCGACCGTCGCGACGGAGCCACGAAAGTCGGCAAACTCCGGGGCATTCCCGACCATTTGCGCGGCGACGCGGGCGCTATGATGATCGGTCCAAGCGACCAGATCGACCCGCTCGTTCGCATCGTCTACACCCTTGAAAGGCGTCCAGGCGATGAAGCCTGGCTGGCGGACGAGCAGCGCCCGTGCGTAGTCGCGAACCCTGTCCGCCTGATCCGCGTCGTTGGTCCTGTAGGTGACGATCTCATAGCAAATGGCGGTCATGGCGTTTCCTGACGGTGACGTTCGTGAAGCCCCGCGATACACGTCATCCCTGACAGTTTCCGTCAGGATGGAACGACAGCCTTCCCATGCGCTCACTGCGGCTTTTTGCGCTTCTCGATCACCTGCGCGGACGGTCAGTCCCGATCTCGGCAGACACGCTGGCCGAGATGCTCGGCGTGTCGGTGCGGACGATTTATCGCGACATGGTGACATTGCAGGCCATGGGCGCACCGGTTCGCGGGGAACCGGGCGTCGGATATCAGTTGGAGCAGGGCTATTTCCTGCCGCCGCTGCATCTGGATCATGACGAGATGGAGGCGGTCATGCTGGGAATGCGCCTGATCGCAGCGCGGAGCGACAAGCCGCTGGCGGCCGCCGCGCGACGGGCATCGGCAAAGTTTGCCGCCTCAATGGGACCCGACCGGCAAGCGGCCTATTCAAACCTGCCGCTGCGCGCGGTGTCCAGGCGGACATCGGAAAGCGAGTGTGCCAAGGCGCATCTGCCCCTGTTGCGCGATGCCATACGCGGACGCCTGATCCTCCGCATCACCTATGCGGACCTTTCGGAAAACGAGAGCGAACGGACGATAAGACCGCTCGGACTGACCCTGTTCGATGCAGCGTGGCTCCTTACCAGCTGGTGTGAAGCCAGGAACGCTTTCCGCAACTTTCGGGTCGACCGAATTGCTACCGTCAGCGGCACGGGCACCACCTTTCGACACGAAAAGGGGCGGCGCTTCGAGGACTATCTGAAGACACTGTGATGGCTCAAACCCGTTGAGCCGACTTCCCGATTGGGAACTCTAAGCAAGAATGCCCTGCGTTTGCAGTGAGGAGAAACGCAAGAGCCAGCAAGTATCCCCAAATATGTTCCCGAGTAATCTTTCCCGAAACAGCTTTGGATTGATGAAGAAATTGGAATGGTGGGCCACAGGGATGGCCGGTTCCCCCCTCACCGACTATGATAAAAATCGTAGACCTGCTGTGCCACCGCCTGGCTGACCCCCGGCGCCTTTTGCAGGTCTTCCAGACTAGCATTCCGCACCGCCCGTCCCGTGCCGAAATGCATCAGCAACGCCTTCTTGCGCGCCGGGCCGATGCCGGGCACTTCGTCCAGCGGACTCGCGCCCATCGCCTTGGCGCGCTTGTCGCGGTGCGCGCCGATCACGAAGCGGTGGACCTCGTCGCGTAGCCGCTGGAGGTAGAAGAGCAGCGGCGCGTTGACAGGCAGCATCCGTTCGCTGCCGTCCATCATGTGGAAGACCTCGCGCCCCTCGCGGCCATGATGCGGACCCTTTGCGACACCGACCAGGCAGACATCCTCGATGCCCAGATCCTCCAGCACCGCCTTGGCCGCGTTGAGCTGGCCGCGACCGCCGTCGATCAGCACCAGGTCGGGCCAGGTCGCATTGTCGCGATCCGGGTTCTCCTCCAGCTGGCGGGCGAAGCGGCGGCGGAAGACTTCGCGCATCATGCCGAAATCGTCGTTGGTCGCCGCCTCGTTCCCCTTGATGTTGAACTTGCGATACTGGCCCTTCTGGAAACCCTCCGGCCCCGCCACGACCATCGCGCCCAGCGCGTTGGTGCCCTGGATATGGCTGTTGTCATAGACCTCGATCCGCTGCGGCGGTTCGGACAGGTCGAAGAACTCCGCCACCTCGCGCAGCAGCCTGGCCTGGGTGGTCGACTCAGCCAGCCGCCGGTCGAGCGCCTCGACCGCATTGCGCTTGGCCTGGTCGAGCAGGCGGCGGCGGTCGCCGCGCTGGGGGACGTTGAGCTGCACCTTGTACCCGGCCCGCTCGCCCAGCGCCTCGGCCAGCAGGTCGCCCTCCGGCAGGTCGCGGTCGAGCAGGATCGTCTTGGCGGGCGGCACCTCCTCATAGAATTGGCTGAGGAAGCTGGTGAGCACCTCCTCCTCGGGCACGTCATTGGTGTGCGCGGGGAAGAAGCTGCGATGCCCCCAATTCTGGCCGCCGCGGATGAAGAAGGCCTGGATGCCCATCACCCCCTCGCGATTGGCCAGCGCGAAGATATCGGCGTCGCCCACCCCTTCCGCGTTGATCGCCTGCGTGCCCTGGATGAAGGTCAGCGCCTTCAGCCGGTCGCGCAGGATCGCCGCCAGCTCGAAATCCATCGCCTCGGCGGCTGCCTGCATCTGGGTACCGAGCTTGGCCTGGACCTGGGTCGACTTGCCGCCGAGGAAGTTCTTGGCATCGGCGACCAGCTCGGCATAGGCGGCCTCGTCGATCCGGCCGACGCACGGCGCCGAGCAACGCTTGATCTGGTAGAGCAGGCACGGCCGGTCGCGCCCCTTGAAGAAGCTATCGGTGCAGGAGCGCAGCAAGAACAGCTTTTGCAGCGCGTTCAGCGTGTTGTTGACGCTCCCCGCGCTGGCGAAGGGGCCGTAATAATTGCCGACCGCCCGCCGCGCGCCGCGATGTTTCTGGATGCGCGGGAAATCATGGTCGTTGCGCAGCAGGATGAAGGGGAAGCTCTTGTCGTCGCGCAACAGCACGTTGAAGGCCGGGCGATAGCGCTTGATGAGCTGTGCTTCGAGCAGCAGCGCCTCGGCCTCGTTATTGGTCGTGACGATGGTCATCGACCGGGTCTGCGCGACCATGCGTTGCAGGCGCTTGGGCAGCCGGTCGACCTGCGTATAGTTGGCGACGCGGTTCTTCAGCGCGCGTGCCTTGCCGATATAGAGGACATCGCCGCGCGCATCCTGCATCCGGTAGACGCCGGGCCGCAACGGCAGAGTCGCCAGCACGTTGCGGATCGCCGCCACCCCCGCGTTCAGATCGGGCGCATCGGCCCCGCGCAGGGTGAAGGTGGATTTCTCTTCGTTGAAGCGGTCGACGGGAGGCTCGGACATTGCGTGCGATTTAGGAGCGCCAAGGGCGGATCGCTACCCTGTCAGGGTGTTTGATTCGCGCGAAGCCGCGAAGACACGAAGGTTTTTTGCGCGCAGAGGTGCAGAGAACGCGGAGGGGGAAGAAGGTCTTCCGACTGCCACCTTCAGAACACCTCTGCGTCTTCCGCGCCTCTGCGCGGACCATTTTCTTCGCGGCTTCGCGTGAACGACCACTTATCCTTGCGCGAAGAGCTTGGTCCCCATCACGCCGATCACGGTCAGGACCATGAAGCCCGCCTGGATCGGCGCGATCTTGTCGCCGAACACGATGGCCCCGCCGATCACGACGCCCACCGCACCCAACCCGGTCCACACCGCATAGGCGGTTCCGGCCGGAAGCCCGCGCATCGCCAGTGCGAGCAGGCCCATGTTCACGAAGCTGAGGATGATCGGCACGCTCGACGCCTGCCAGGTCGCGACGGTTGCCGCCCATTTCAGGCTGAGCGCCCAGCAAATCTCGGTAATCACGGCAATGCCCAGAATGACCCATGCCATAGGAAGTGTCTCCTTTGTCACGGGCTCGGCGATATGGGCATCGTCGCCGGAAACCCGGAAGAGACGGCGATGCGGGCCTGCCTTTTGGGGGCGGGCTATGCAGTTGGGGGGCGGCCCCTCCACCACCGGGCTTTGCCCGGCGGTCCCCCTCCCCAAGCGAGCTTGGGGAGGAATGGGTCATGCTCCCCGCTCCGTTCGGGCTGAGCGAAGTCGAAGCCTAAGGGAATCCCTCTCCTCATGAGAGGCGAGCATAGGGCGTAGGCTTCGACTTCGCTCAGCCTGAACGGAGGCGGTGGTCTTTTGGCTTCCAAAAACGACCGAACCGCGCCTCGGCTTCCCGAAGCGCGGTCCTGTCTCCGGCCTTGCAGCCGATCAGTTCGGGCGACCGAGCCCCGCGATGGTGCGGTCGATCATCGCCCGGTCCGCATCCGCCGAATGATGCTCGGCGATCAGCAGACCGGCAGCCTTCGCGGCGGCCTCGGCGGCACGGGCGCGGACTTCGGCGATCGCGGTGCGCTCGGCGGCGGCGATCTTGTCCTCGGCCATCTTGGCGCGACGCTCCATCAGCGCCTCGGCATCGGCCTTCGCCTTGCTGAGCAGCTGACCCGCCTCATGCTGGGCCTGGGCGCGCATCGCCTCGGCATCGGCATGGGCGGCCTTCGCCTTGGCCTCATATTCAGCCTTCAGCGCTTCGGCTTCCTGACGCAGCTTATTGGCTTCGTCGAGCTGGGCGCGGATACCGGCGATCTTCTGGTCGAGCGAACGACCGATCATCGACGGCACCTTCTTCACCAGCATTCCGATCAGCACGACCAGAGCGGCAAGCGCCACCCAGCCGGTCGAATCGAAACCCAGTGCGGTCGGGCTGGCGGCGTGCTCGGCCCCATGCTCGACCCCGCCGGGCGCGACCGTGTTGCCGGTCAGGCCGTCTCCCTCGCGGATCGGCTTCTGCGCCATGCCTTCGGCGGACGCCGCATCGGCCAGGTTCTGCGCGACCAGCGCATCGCCATTGGCCAGCACGCCGTTTGCGGAATGATTAGCCATGCGCGCTCACCTTTCGCACCGCGTCGGCCGCCGCATCCTCGCCCACCTGGACGCCGGACAGCTTGGCGACGAGATCGCGAGCGGCCTCGGCCGCCACGGTCTGAAGATTGGCCATCGCCTCGACCTTGGCATTGGCGATCGCCAGGTCGTGATGACCCAGACGCTCGGCCAGGTCGGCATCGGCCGCCTTCACCTGCGCCTCAAAAGCGTGGGTGGCCCGCGCCTTGGCGGCGTTGGTTTCGGCCATCGCGGCGACACGGGCGGCGTCCATTTCGGCCCGCCATGCCGCCTCGACCCGGTCGGCCTCGGCACGCGCGGCCTCCGCCGCCGCCAGATCGCCGGCGATACGGCCTTCGCGAGCGTCGACGGTCGCCTGAATCTTGGGCACCATCCCACGACCGACCACAAAATACAGCAGGCCGAACGTGATCAGGAGCCAGAAGATCTGCGACGCATAGGTCGCACTGATCTGTGCTATCTGGGGCATGGAGTCCTCGTTGCCATATCAACCGGGCGCATCGTCAGCGACACGCCCGGCCGATCCGAATGATTAGGCGACGAACACCAGGATGATCATCGTCACGAAGGCGAGCAGGCCCAGAAGCTCGGCACCGGCGAAACCGATGAACAGGCGGCCCTGCTGGCTGTCCGCCGCACCCGGATTGCGCAGCGCGCCTTCGAGGAACTTGGCGAACACGTTGCCCACGCCGAGCGAGGCGATGCCCATGCCGATAGCGGCCAGACCGGCACCGATCAGCTTCGCGGCTTCTGCGTCCATTTCAATCACTCCAGTTCAAAAAGGGTCGTTTGGGTATTCAAGTCGGCGGCGCGCCCGCCTGCCCGATCCGGCCGTACCGGATCAGTGCAGGTTGACGGCGTCGTTCAGGTAAACCGAGGTCAGCAGCGCGAAGACATAGGCCTGGATCGCGGCGACCAGCAGTTCGAGAAGGGTGATGCCGATCATCAGCAGGAAGCTCGGCAGGGTGATGAGCGCGGCATAGCCCGGACCCATGTTGATGCCGTTGATGACGAAGGCGGCGAGAACCTTCAGCAGGATATGCCCCGCGGTCATCGCGACGAACAGTCGCAGACCCAGCGAGAAGGGGCGCACCAGAAAGCTCATCAGCTCGACCACGAAGATCAGCGGAATCATCAGCTTGGGCGTGCCGTGCGGCACGAACAGCGCAAAGAAGTGGAAGCCGTGGCGACCGAAGCCGACGATCAGCACGATCGCGAACGAGATCAGCGCGAGTACGCCGGTCACGGTCACATGGCTGGTCACGGTGAAGGGATGGACACCCGGCACCACGCCGAAGGGCAGCAGGCCCAGCACGTTGGCGAACAGGATGAACATGAACAGCGAGAAGACGTAAGGCAGGAAGCGCTTGCCCTCCGGCCCGATGTTCGACGTCAGCATCGCATTCACGAAGCCGGTAAAGCCTTCGACCGCCGCCTGCCAGCGCCCGGGAACCAGATCGCGCTTCATGCCGCCGATCATGAACACCCACAGCGCGACCAGCGTCGCCACCATCCACAGAGCGGAATTGGTGAAGGAAAGGTCGTAGCCGCCGACCATCCAGTGCTGACCGAGCACCGGCTCGATCAGGAACTGGTGCATCGGATCAATCTTGCCGCCCGATTCTGCCGCCACGCTGCTTCGTTCCCACATATGACGAACGCCCGGTTACTCCGGGCGCTCACCAGAAATCCGAATGATCTGCCTGAACGCCACGCCGATCCCCAGGAACAGCATCACGATCAAGGCCCAGGGTGCGGTGCCGAACCAGCGGTCGAATAGCCAGCCGATCAACGCACTGCCGACAAGACTTCCGATCAGCGCGGAGATCACGCGGCTGCCCTGGGAATAACCCCTGTCGGCGTCCACCTTCACCCCCTGCCGCGCTGCGCCGTCCGCTTTCGCCTTGGCCAATCGCTGATCCAGCGCGGCCAGACGCGGATCGTCCGCATCGCCAAAGTCCTGTCCGGGTTCCTTCTCCGCCACGCAGCCACCCTCACCTGATTTCGTCACCGAAGGGGAGAATGCGCGCGAACGGCGAGCGACCCCGCCAAGGCGAGGCCCGTTTAGAAAGCCCCTCCCCCCAAGTCAACCGCCTGGGGTGGAGCTTGTGACAGATGTGTTAAGGATTGTTGCCGGGGAGTGACAGCGCTCCCCTTTTCGCCCCCCACCCCGCAAGCGGCAGGCCCCCTCTTCATCTCCCCTCCCGCAGGCGGGATGGGTTGGGGGAGGGTTGGCGCTGTCCGCAAGTGGTGTCGTCAGTTATTTGAGCGACACCAGTCCACGCCCCAGACCGTACGCCCTATCGCAACCGGACTCCCCCCCCCAGCCCCTCCCGCCTGCGGGAGGGGAGTAAAAAGGGAATTACACGCAGGCGGGCGCGCGTTCCGGGGCCGCGCCGGTGCGGGTCTTCCACACACCCTCGGGCGTCTTGTACTTCTCGCCGCTCGCGGTCTGCGCGATCAGGTTGCAGCCGCTGGTGAAGGCCATCTGCTCGACGGTCGCGCCGCTGGCCTGTGCCTTTTGGGTATAGGCGGCCTTGCGCTGGATGTTGATGCTGTTGACCAACGTGCGCAGCGCGGGCGTCGCACTGCCCACGATGCCCAGATAGCCATCGGGCTGCTCGCCGACCAACCCCTCGGCGCGCGCGGCGGCATAGGCCGGATCCCGCTGCGCCATCGCCATGCCCGATATGCCCAGCAGCGCCACCGCGCCGAGCGCCAGGATCACCGTCTTTGCCTTCATGATCAGAATATCCCCGGATTCTGCTGGATCAGCGATTTGGCCTCGCCATCCAGGCGATATACCACTTCCTGCGTCACATTGATGTTCAGATTGATCTCGATCGGCTTCTCCGGCGCGGAGATGTTGACGCATCCTCCGCTCAGCAGGGTCAGCGCGACCGGCATCCATCGTGTCGCATCCAAGATCGGCATCCTTCCCAGCATTTTCAATCCTGTTACGGTCATGGCACGGTCTCGCTTGCGGAGGGCTGAATGGGGATATTGGCCGGCGGCGCGGCGCGCTTGTTCTGCTCGTCCAGCAGCGCGGGCAGGTTGCGCTGGATCAGGCGGCGCGGGTCGTAGAAGGACTGCGCCGAATCGAGCAGCCCGCGGAAGGGCGCCTTGATCCGCACGTTGAAGATGAAGGGCAGGCGCTGGAGCCGCCGGATGATGAAGTTGGACTTGGCGCCCTTGCCCTGGCTGATCCCGGCGAAGCGCACGTCCGTCACCATCTCGCCCGCCAGCGGGCCGTTCATGTCGATCCGCAAGCTGCGATAGTTGAGCGAACGCAGCGCCCCGAACGCCAGATTGCCCCAGACGCCCAGATCCTTCTGGCTCAGTTCGCCCAGATAGGCGATGCTGCCGCCGCCGGAACGCACGGCCAGCCGCCCGCCCTCGATCCGCCCGCCCCGCTCGTCGAAGATCATCGGCAGGGTGCCGTCGAAGACGCCGGTGGCGTTCAGATTCTGAAAGTCGAACTGGAGCAGGAACTGGTCGGCGGCCGCCCCCTCGACATGGAAGGTCATGCGGCGTTCGACCGGTTGCGAGAAGTCGAGCAATGTCGGGTCGAGGGTGAGCAGGCCGCCCGCGAACGGCCAGCGTCCGCTCTCCACCTTCACCCGCGCGCCCGACAATGTCTGATAGCGGATCACACCGTTCGTCACCTGGATGCCCGGATTGATCGTCTTGACCGTCGCCACCTGTCCCGGCGCACTCTCCAAGGCCAGCAGGTCGGTGAAGTCGATCGTGCCCGCGATCCCGCTGACCGGGCCGAGCGCGGCGGCCAGGTCGATCCCATCGGTGCCGAATCGCCCGGTCGAGCGTACGCCGTTCGCGTCCCACGCAATATGGCCGCGCCCGTTGATCGGCCCGCGTACATCCTCGATCACACCCTTCGTCACCGGGGTCAGCAATTCGGGCTGGAAGTCCTTGGCAAAGGTGATGCCCGGCACGCTCAGGTCCGCTTCGCCCGCGCCCTTGTCGAGCGCGTGGGTGATGGTGACATCGGCGACCTTCACCGATTTGGTCGGCTCGAACAACGTGCCCTTGGCGTCGATGCGACTGCCCGCGAGCGTCAGCGTGACGTCGCGCGCCGCCATCGGCAGGAAGCGCGGCGAATCGGCGCGTGCGTCACGGACCTGAAGCGCGCCGTTCAGCGTCAGCACGCCGCCCGCCAGTCGCCAGTCGCCGCCTGCCTCACCCAGCAGCAGAGGCACCTGCCCGACCTGCCCCGCGCCGCCGGTAAACTGGCCCGCAAGGCCCTCCGGCGTGATCCGGCCATTCAGTTCGGCCGCGTCGATCCGGGTCGGCGATTCGGGACGGCCGATGACCGTCTGCACGTCGGTCAGGGTAAAGCCGCGATCCGCCAGCGCGAAGCGGGTGGCCGCCGCCGCCAGGGTCAGCGGGCTGCTGCCGATCTGGCCGACCAGCTTCGTCGGCCCGAGTTGCGCGCCGCCGCCCAGCCTTGGGCCGTCCAGCCGGACCAGCGCGCCGTCGAGCGGACAGAGCCGCGTGGCCACCCGCGCCAGCCTAAGGCCCGACAGCGCCAGCCGGTCGATCGCCAGCGGCTGGCAGTCCGGATTGACCACCAGGCGCCGTCCGCCATCCCAGCGCGCGGCGATGGGGAGGACCAGCCCGTCGATCCGCCCGCCGCTGATCGGCCCGGACAGCGCGATACGGGTCGTCACCTGGGTTTCGCCATGGGCGGCGGCGCGGAACACCATCCGGTCAAAGGCCAAAGCCGCGCCGCCGGCTTCGTAACGCGCCAGCTCGGCGGTGCCGCGCATCGGCTGTTTCGGTCCATCCTGCTGCAACGTCGCGCGCAGGGTCGGCAGACCGCCGCCGCCCATCGCCGCCCGCGTATCGATCCGCAGCCCCCGCATATCATAGGCGAGGCCATAGCCGCCCGCGAAGGCGAGCCGCCCGCCGCTCGCCGACGCGACCGTCAGGCGCGGCACCCGCACCGCAAAGCCCGGCCCGCGCGATCCCCGGTCGCTGTCGATCGCCAGCGCCATGTCGGCCGCGAAGCGACGCCCCGCCCGTCCGACCGCCTGGGTCATGGCACGCAGCACCGGGCCGACCGGCGTGCCCGCCGCCGCCTCGCCCGCCGTCAGCACGGGGGCCAGCATCGCGGCCGACGCCTGCGCACCGCCCAGTTGCGCCTGTCCGTCGAAGCGGGTGGCGGTGCCGATCAGATAACGACCCGCGACCATCGCCCGTTCGGCCCGGCCAAAGCGCGCCGCGACGTTGCGCGCGGCGACCTGCAACCGGCCTTGCGTACCCTTGGCAGTGCCGGAAAAGTCGATCTGGCCGTCAATCGCCGCAGCAGCCAGGACCGGATGCCGGATCGCCCCGCTGCCGAGCGAAGCCCGCCCCTGCCAGCGGTCGAGCGCCGCCCCGAAGGTCACATCGACCCGCGCCGCCAGATCGGCGACCGCCACCTCGCCGCAGCGCAGATTGCCGAGTTGCAGCGGCCCGGTCAGCGTCGGCTGTTCGCGTACCACCAGTACGCGCAAGGGGGCAGCCAGCCCGGTCGCGACGCAATCGCCCATCACGAGCCTGGGTGCGACCGCCGCCAGCCGTCCGGTAAAGCCGTCGCTCAGCACCCCCTGCCCCGAGACGCTCAGGCCGACGACTCCGTGCGGTGTTTCGAGCCGGATGCCGCCATTCTGCACCGCCACGTCCAGCGCGGGCAGCTGGAACGGCTTGCCCGATGCGTCGGGCGGTCCCATCAGCCTGTCGAGCGTGCCCAGGCTGATCCGCCCGTCGATCAACCGCCCGCGCAGGCGAACCCGCCCGGCGCGCACGCCCGTCACGACCGGTCCCGACAGGGTCATGCGGGTCCGCGTCTCCAGCCAGTCGGCGACGAGGTCGGGCCGGCGCGGATCGCCCAGCACGACATCGGTCAGCCGCTGTCGACCAAAGCCCAGGTCGGAAATCCTGTAGCGCGCGGGCACGCCACGCTTCGCCAGTTCGCGGTCCAGCACCTGTCCCGCCAGCGGCTTGCGCTCGATCCACAGGGCGATCAACGCGGCCAGTATGACCAGCGCGATGGCGATCAGGGTCAGTTGCAGGCGACGGAAACGGCGGGCGGGGCTCGCGACCGGGGTCACGCGCGTCTCGCTCTCTTCGCTCGCGCCCTCCACCCCGATGCCACTCCCTCAATCTTGACCCACGTCATAGACACCCAGCCCCGCGCCACGCAATCGCGTGAAGCCCGGCGACAGTTCCCGCCGCCCGCTTTATGATGCCCCGTCACGGGGGGCGGGACATGCGCGATACCAGCGAAATCGAAGCCAATGACCATGCCGGGCACCGCGCGCGGTTGCGCGACCGATTGCTGGGCGGTGGCGGATTGCTCGATCATGAACTGATCGAATATCTTTTGATGACCGCCATTCCGCGCCGCGACACCAAGCCGATGGCCAAGGCCCTGCTGCGCGAGTTCCACGATATCGGCGGCGTCCTGACCGCCGACCCCATCGCGCTCCAGCGGGTCGACGGCATAGGCGAGACGGCGGCGGCGACGATCAAGATCGCCCAGGCCTGCGCGCTGCGGCTGGTCCAGGCGGAGGCGATGAAGCGTCCCGTCCTGTCCAACTGGCAGGCGCTGCTCGATTATCTGCACGCCGACATGGCGCATCACGGGGTCGAGCGGGTGCGGGTGCTGCATCTGAACACCCGCAACATGCTGATCCGCGACGAGCTGATGGGACAGGGCTCGATCGACCAGGCGCCGGTCTATGTCCGCGAGGTGATCCGGCGCGCGATCGACTTCGGTTCGGCCGCGCTGATCCTGGTCCACAACCACCCCAGCGGCGACCCCTCGCCCAGCCGGGCCGATATCGACGTGACCCGCGCCATCGCCGAGGCGGGCAAGAGGCTGGGGATCACGGTACACGACCATATCATCATCGGCACGGCGGGGCATGTCAGCCTGCGGGCGCAGGGGCTGATCTGACGCCGCCGTCGAAGCGTATCATTATGACCAGGCGGGGGGCGTGACTCGCTTGTCATCTCCGTCGCGCTGCCGCATCCCCATATGATGACGTCGTCCGCCCGTCCCCACCGGCTTTTCTGCAAGGTCCTCGACCGGACCATGCGCCGGGCGCGGATGCACCTGCACCTGCATGTCGCGCAGCGGATACTGGCGACGCCGCCGATCATACCCCGCGACGACGGCGTGATCGTCCTGTCGATGATCGGCACCCGCACGCTGATCCCCTATCTGGTCGCGATCAAATCCTTCCACCAGCATCTGGCCATGGGCCGGATCGTCCTGATCGACGACGGCAGCCTGACGGATGCAGACCGGCGCGTCCTGGCACGGCATTGCGGCGCGCCCCGGATCATTCCGATTGCGGAGATCGACACAGGCGCGTGTCCGCGCGGCGGCACCTGGGAAAGATTGCTGGTACTGCTCGACCTGCGCGCCGATCACTATGTCGTCCAGCTCGATTCCGATACCGTGACGCTGAACGACCTGCCCGAGGTTCGCGCAGCGATCACCGGGAATCGGAGCTTCATGCTGCTGGGCGGCCCCGACAGCCAGGCCCTGGGCATCCAGACGCTGCCGGAGTTCGTCCGGCGCAAATATCCCGACGGCCCGGTGTCGGCTCCGGCGCACATGCAGGCGCTGATCGAATCCCGTTATGCCGCCTATCCCGACGCGGAATGCCATTCCTACGTCCGGGCATCGTCGGGGTTTGCGGGCTTCGCTCGCGGTGGGCCTAGCGACCGCACAGCAGCGGCGGCCTTTTCGCGCCGGGCCGAGAATCTGGTCGGCACCGCGACCTGGGCCGAATGGGGAAGCGAACAGGTGACGTCGAACTTCCTGCTCTGCAACGAGCCCGGCACTGTCACCCTGCCCTATGGTCGCTATTATAATTTCTGGCGCACGCCGGTCACCGGCGATGAGCGACTGGTCCATTTCGTCGGCACGCACCGCTATTCGGACGAGACCTATCGCCGGATGACGGCCCGCGCGATCGACCGGCTGACGCAGCCCCGCCCCGAATAGCGGCTTTGGCGTCCCGACACCCGATGCTAGGGGCCTCATCCGTAACGCGAACGAGGAACACCACATGCAGGTCTGGACCGGGTTGGGCAATCCGGGGGCGCAATATGCGATGCACCGCCACAATGTCGGCTTCATGGCGATGGACGCCATCGCCGAGGTGCATGATTTCGGCCCCGTGAAGAAGCAATTCCAGGGCTGGACCCAGGAAGGCCGGATCGGCGGGCAAAAGATCCTGCTGCTGAAGCCCGCCACCTTCATGAACGAAAGCGGGCGGAGCGTCGGCGACGCGCTGCGCTTCTACAAGCTGGGTGTCGAGGCGCTGACCGTGTTCCACGACGAACTCGACATCGCGCCTTTCCGCGTCAAGGTGAAGACCGGCGGCGGCACGGCGGGGCATAACGGCCTGCGCTCGATCGACCAGCATCTGGGGCCGGACTTTCGCCGCGTGCGCCTCGGCATCGGGCATCCGGGGCACAAGGACCGCGTGACCGGCCATGTGCTGGGCAATTACGCCAAGGCGGAGATCGAGCCGCTGTCCGACCTGCTAGGCGCGGTGGCGGCGGAGGCGCATTGGCTGGCGGAGGGCGACGACGTGCGCTTCGTCAACGATATCGCGCTGCGACTGGGGGATGCGGCATGAGCGTGCGGCGCCTCTTCGCCTCGCTGCTCTATGAGGGCCAGCTGGACGATGCCGATCTGCTGGCCGACATCGAACAAAGCTGCTGGGCACTGGCCGAGGACGACCGGGCCGGGCGGCGCTGGTCCAAGGAGCATGGCTATCGCGGCTATACCAGCTATGCCTCGCTCAACGACCTGCCGATCCGCGATCCGGTCTTTGCCGACCTCAAGAAGAAGCTCGACCGCCATGTCGCGCGCTTTGCCGAGGAATGCGCGTTCGATCTGGGTGGCCGCAAGCTGAAGCTCGACAGCCTGTGGGTCAATGTCCTGAAGCCGGGGGGCCATCACTCGGCGCATATCCACCCGCATTCGGTGGTGTCGGGCACGCTCTATGTCGCCATGCCCCAGGGCTCGGGCGCGCTGAAATTAGAAGACCCGCGCCTGCCCATGCTGATGGCCGCGCCCCCACGCCGCCCCGATGCGCCGGACGATCTGGCGACCTTCGCCACCGCCACGCCCGAGCCCGGCACGGTGCTGCTTTGGGAAAGCTGGCTGCGGCATGAGGTGGTGCCCAACGGCGCCAAGGGCGAACGGATCAGCGTCAGCTTCAATTATCGCTGATCCGACCGGAACGGGTGCGACGACATGCGCCACACCCGCGATCAGGTGAAAAGTTCCCTCGACTCGCCTTTGATACGGGGCGTTTTGTCGCGGCGATATCGTGCCGTTAACCTATATTGGGTAAGGAGGGTGGCGATCGCACCTCCCTATTTTCGGACGTATCCACGATGCTCGAATTCGCCGTCTTCACCTTTGGTATGTTGGCCAGCTTCGTGCTGTCGGGCCTGGGCCGGAACAAGAAGGCGCAGCGCGCCAATCCGCCGATCCTGCGCTATATGGGTCTGGTGCTGATGGGCTTTTCGGGTGCGATGGGTATCATGCTGCTCGGCTATGCCGCCGCATTGGCGGTGAGCGCCTGACGGGCGGGTAACGCCCCTGCCCCCTCCCCAACTCCGTTCAACCTGAGCGAAGTCGAAGGCCACGGGAATCCAGTCATCAAACATCCTTGAGGCGAAGGTCAGCCCTTGGCCTTCGACTTCGCTCAGGCTGAACGGAGCTTGGGGTTTGGGCAGCGGTGTCTTCCCTTCCCCCCACCACCATCGGTTGAGAAATCCCCCCATCCTCGCTAGAGGGGCGCTTTCCCCTTTCCTGTAGGATAAGCGACGCATGGGTTTCCGCTGCGGCATCGTCGGCCTGCCGAATGTCGGCAAGTCCACCCTTTTCAACGCGCTGACCGAAACGGCGGCGGCGCAGGCCGCCAATTATCCGTTCTGCACGATCGAGCCCAATGTCGGCAATGTCGCGGTGCCCGATCCACGCCTGTACCAGCTGGCCGAAGTCGCTGGTTCGGCCAAGATCATCGAGACGCAGCTGGCGTTCGTCGACATCGCTGGGCTGGTGCGCGGCGCGTCCAAGGGCGAGGGCCTCGGCAATCAGTTCCTGGGCAATATCCGTGAGGTGGACGCCATCGTCCATGTCCTGCGCTGCTTCGAGGACGGCGACGTCACCCATGTCGAGGGCAAGGTCGATCCCATCGCCGACGCGGAGACGGTCGAGACCGAGCTGATGCTCTCCGACCTGGAAAGCCTGGAAAAGCGCGTCCCCGCCTTCATCAAGAAGGGTCAGCAGGGCGACAAGGAAGCCAAGATCGCCGCGTCGGTCCTCGGCCAGACGCTCGAACTGCTGCGCGACGGCAAGCCCGCGCGGCTGACCGTGCCCAAGGACGAGGAGGAAGCCCGCGTCTTTTCGCAGGCGCAGCTGCTGACCGCCAAGCCCGTCCTCTACGTCTGCAATGTCGAGGAATCGAACGCGGCGAACGGCAATGCCCATTCGGCGCGCGTGTTCGAGAAGGCTGCGGCCGAGGGTGCGCAGGCCGTCGTCGTCTCGGCCGCGATCGAGGCCGAGATCGCGACCATGCCCGCCGAAGACCGCGGCGAGTTCCTGTCGGAGCTGGGCCTGTCGGAAACCGGCCTCGCCCGCGTGATCCGCGCCGGTTACGCGCTGCTCGACCTGCTGACCTTCTTCACCGTCGGCCCGAAGGAGGCCCGCGCCTGGACCGTTCATCGAGGCGCCAAGGCCCCCAATGCGGCGGGCGAAATCCACAGCGATTTCGAGCGCGGCTTCATCCGGGCCGAAACGATCGCCTATCCCGACTATATCGCCTTCAAGGGCGAAGCGGGCGCACGCGATGCGGGCAAGCTGCGCGCGGAAGGCAAGGAATATGTCGTCCAGGACGGCGACGTGATGCTGTTCCGCTTCAACGTCTGATCCATCGCGCGCCGGTCGGGTTCGCTCGACCGGCGTCCGAACCCGCTTATTGCCGCTTTGCAGATGCGGCTCATGCAGCTAGGCACACGACATGATCCATGTTAGTGCGTTTCGCCGTGTCATTTATACCAGCCGCGCCGTCGGCGATGACCAGCGCGCCGACCATCAGGCCATATTGTCGACCTCGCGCCGCAACAACGGCATGGACGGCATCTCGGGCATATTGTGGATCGGCGATGGCGAATATCGCCAGTTGCTCGAAGGGCCGGTGGATAGCGTTCGTGAAACGCTGTCGCGCATCATGCGCGATCCCCGCCACACCGACATCCGCATCCTCGATGACGGGATGACCGACGGCCCCGCCTTCGGCGAATGGGCGATGGCTGGCTTGCCCGGTGACCACCCCGCGCAAGCCGCGGAGCGGCTGCGCCTGTTGCTCCGCAATGCCGACCCGACCATCCGCCAGTTCTTCCCGGTCGACTGACCCCGCGAAGGGCGGCAGCTTCCACTCGCCACTGTCATAATGCGACGCTATCGGGCTGAGCCGAAAGGACTGCCCCTCCCGTGATCCGACTCCCCCTTGCCGCTCTCGCGCTCGCCCTGCTCGGCGGTTGCGCCTATCCCTATACCCCGCCTGCCATGACCGCCGTGACGAGCGCTGCGCCCGCCACCATGGCAGGCCCTGCCCCCGTCGCCCCGATGGGGGAGGAACGTGCGCCGATCACGATCCTGGTGTCGATCGACGGATTCCGCGCCGACTATCTGCAACGGGGTATCACCCCCAATCTGTCGCGACTGGCGGCAGGCGGCGTGAGCGCGCCGATGCGGCCATCCTTTCCGTCCAAGACCTTCCCCAATCACTGGACGCTGGTGACGGGGCTGGTTCCCGATCGCCACGGCATCGTCGCCAACAGCTTCACCGATCCGGCTCATCCCGGCGAACGCTTCACCATGTCGTCGGAGCAGCCCTATTGGTGGAATGCCGCCGAGCCGATCTGGGTGACGGCGGAGAAGGCGGGCATCCCCACCGCCACCATGTTCTGGCCCGGCTCCACCGTCGCCTGGGGCGGGGTCCAGCAGGACGACAGCCACCACACCGTCACCGGCGGCACCCGCCCGCACGACTGGCAGGCCTATAACTCCGCCGTGTCCGACCGGCAGCGGGTCGATGCGCTGATCGACTGGCTGCGCCGTCCGGTGGCGACCCGGCCGCGCTTCCTGACTCTCTATATCGACGAGGTGGATATCGCCGGGCACGAGGTCGGCCCCGACGCGCCCGAGATCAACACCGCCATCGCCAAGGCAGATCGGGCGATCGGGATGCTGGTGGCGGGGCTGGCCGAACTGCATCAGCCCGCCAATCTGGTCGTCGTCGCCGATCATGGCATGGCCGCGACCTCCAGCGACCGGGTGATCGCGCTCGATCAGCTTCTGGACCCGGCCGATTACCAGTTGAGCGACGACGGCCCCTTCGCGTCGCTGACCGCGAAGCCCGGCCATGAGGCCGCGCTGGAGGCGCGTCTGCTGGGACGGCGCGGCCATATGACCTGCTGGCGCAAAAGCGAGATTCCGGCGCGCTTTCAGTACGGCCGCAACCCGCGCATCGCCCCGTATTTCTGTCTGGCCGATGCCGGGTGGATGATCGAGGAGAAGGCGCCGGACAAGCCCTTTGCCGGGGGGATGCATGGCTATGACAATGCCGATCCGACCATGGAGGCGCTGTTCGTCGCCCATGGTCCGGCGTTCCGGCCGGGCGTCCGGCTGGCACCATTCGCCAATGTCGACGTTGCCCCCTTGCTGCGCGACCTGATCGGCCTGCCGCCGGGCCAGGGGCTGGACGGCAACGACGCGCCGTTCCGCCGCGCGTTCCGACGATAAGGAGGCAATGAGGATGATCTGGCTGGAGGATGTCGCGGTCGGCGACGTGTCGCGCTTCGGCGCGTACAAGGTGGAGCGGGACGAGGTCATCGCCTTTGCCCGGCGTTACGATCCCCAGCTCTTCCACCTGTCCGACGAAGCCGCCGCCGCCACCCATTTCGGGCGGCTGTCGGCCAGCGGCTGGCACACCGCATCGATGGCGATGGCGATGATCGTCGCGCATTTCCGCGATACCGGCTTCCAGAGCATCGGCTCGCCCGGGGTCGACGAACTGCGCTGGACCAGGCCCGTCTTTCCCGGCGACACGCTCCATTGCGAAACGGAGGTGCTGGAGACGCGGACCTCGGCCAGCCGCCCCGAAATGGGCTTCGTCATCAGCCGCTGGACCGTGCTTAATCAGGACAATGTGCCGGTCATGACGATGCGTCCCACCGTCATGATCCGTACCCGCCCAAAGGCCGGCTAACGCGGACCCCGCCCGCCGCGTCCACCCGGTCGGCCGCCACGCCAGCCGCCGGGACGCGGCGCGGACGGGGTCGGGCGAACGCCCTCGCCGCCGCGCCACCGGCCGGGATTGCCACGCCAGCCGCCGGGCGCAGGGGCCGCACCGGGCACCGGTCCACGCCAGCCGCCCCGGCCCCAGCCGCGCCACTGGTCCCGGATCGCGCCGCCGCGCCACGCATCGCGACGCCCTTCCCAATAGGCGCGCTGACCGTCATTCCAGCGGAACGGGCGGCGATACCGATCATAGACGTAGACGCCGGTGCCCGGATAATAGAAGTCGTTATACCAGCCATAATAGGACGGCGCGTAGCCATAACCGCCATAGCCGCCGCCATAATAGCTTGGCGCATAACCACCGCCATAGCCCGCGCCGACCGATACGCCGTTATAGCCATAGCCGTCGGCGCATCCGCCCAGCGCCAGCAACCCGGCCGCGATCGCCACGGCCCAGCCCGTCTTTCTCCCCAGGTTTTTCAGGGTCATCATCCTCTCCATGCCCCTGGTCCAGCCGGAGCGGGTGCGGCAGGGGTCCGTCATCCGCGTCTATCGACGGTCAACCCCGCAGCGCGAAGGGAGGTTCCTGCGCCTTGCCGCCTGCACGGGCGGTGAACGCCCAAAGGGGATTGGCAAAGTCGGTCAAGCAAGGCTAACCTGACGTACCGTTCATAAGGACGGGCCGTTCATCGAGGACGGGCTTGAGACAGGCGGCGCATGACCGGGGGCAATCCGGCACGACCGTCGGATCGTAGCGTGTCGAACGCGAGCGAAGGTGGAGGGACAGGACGAATGGCGATGACGGAGAACACCGTACCCCCCGGCGAGGCGCCGGAGCCATTCCACGAAGAGGTCCATGATCCCCGTCGCCGCGACTTCATCAATGTCGCCGCCGTGTCTTTCGCGGGTGTCGGCGCACTGGCGATCGTGCTGCCGCTCATCAACCAGATGAACCCCTCGGCCGACGTTCTCGCCCAGTCCACCACCGAGATCGACCTGTCGAAGATCCAGCCGGGCCAGGCGATCAAGGCCAGTTTCCGCAAGCAGCCGCTGTTCGTGCGCAACCTGACGCCCAAGGAAATCGCCGAAGCCAACGCCGTGCCGCTGTCCGAACTGCGCGATCCGCAGACGCTGGCGGAGCGGACCAAGCCGGGCAAGACGAACTGGCTGATCACGCTGGGCGTCTGCACCCATCTGGGCTGCGTGCCGCTGGGCGCGGGCGAGGGCGAGAACAAGGGGCCGTATGGCGGCTATTTCTGCCCCTGCCACGGCTCGGCCTATGACACCGCCGCCCGCATCCGAAAGGGTCCGGCGCCGAAGAACCTGTTCGTGCCCGATTACAAATTCGACAGCGACACGACCGTCACGGTCGGCGCGGCCGCTTAAGGGAGACCCGAGAGATGAGCTTTCCCTGGGCCAAACATTATCAGCCGAAACAGCCGGTCATGCGCTGGCTGGACGAGAAGCTGCCGCTGCCGCGCCTCGTCTACAATGCGGTGGGTGCGGGTTATCCGGTGCCGCGCAACCTGAATTACTTCTGGAATTTCGGCGTGCTGGCGGGGGCCGCCCTCGCCATCCAGATCATCACCGGCGTCGTGCTGGCGATGCATTATGCCGCCAATGCGGGCGTCGCCTTCGACTCGGTCGAAAGCATCATGCGCGACGTGAACGCGGGCTGGTTCCTGCGCTATGCCCACGCCAACGGCGCGTCGATGTTCTTCATCGTCGTCTATACCCATATCTTCCGCGGCCTTTATTACGGATCGTACAAGGCCCCGCGCGAGATGGTGTGGCTGCTCGGCGTGGTCATCTTCCTCCTGATGATGGCGACGGCCTTCATGGGCTATGTGCTCCCCTGGGGGCAGATGAGCTTCTGGGGGGCGCAAGTCATCACCGGCTTCTTCTCGGCGATCCCACTGGTCGGCGATACCATCCGCATCTGGCTGCTGGGCGGCTTCGCGCCGGACAATGCCGCGCTGAACCGCTTCTTCTCGCTCCACTATCTGCTGCCCTTCGTGATCGCGGGCGTCATCATCCTGCACATCTGGGCGCTGCACATTCCGGGTTCCAACAACCCGACCGGCGTGGACGTGAAGGGCGAGCAGGATACCGTGCCCTTCCACCCCTATTACACCGCCAAGGATGCGGTGGGTCTGGGCGTGTTCCTGCTGGTCTTCGCCAGCCTGCTGTTCTTCTTCCCCAATTATCTGGGGCACCCGGACAATTATATCCCGGCCAACCCGCTCTCGACCCCGGCGCATATCGTGCCCGAATGGTATTTCTGGCCCTTCTACGCGATCCTGCGCGCCTTCACCGCCGACTTCATCCTGCCCGCCAAGCTGTGGGGCGTGCTGGCGATGTTCGGGTCGATCCTGCTGCTGTTCTTCCTCCCCTGGCTGGACAGCTCGCCGGTGCGGTCGAACAATTTCCGGCCCAAGGCGCGGGTCGCCTTCTGGGTGCTGGTCGTCGACGTCCTGCTGCTCGGCTGGTGCGGCGGCTCGCCCGCAACGCCTTTCTTCATCATCCTCAGCCAGCTGACGGCGGCCTATTATTTCCTCCATTTCCTGGTGATCCTGCCCTGGATCGCCCGGACGGAGCGCCCCACGCCCCTGCCCAACTCGATCACCGAAGCCGTGCTGTCCAAGCATGGCGGGACCGCACCCACCAAGTCGGCCCTGGCCTGACCCGAACCGAAAGAGGATAGCTGAACATGGTTCGTGGCATCGCATTCCTGGTCGGGGCGGCCTTCACCTTCGTCCTCGCCATCGCGCTGTGGGGCAGCGTCTCGGGGCTCGTCTCAGAGCCGCCCGTCCCCACCGCCGAGGAGGAGTTCCACCTTCACCCCAAGCCCGCGCATCTGGCGTCAGACGGCATTTTCGGCCGCTTCGACCGCCGCCAGCTCCAGCGTGGTTTCCAGATCTACAAGGAGGTCTGCGCGGCCTGCCACTCGCTGCGGCTGGTCGCGTTCCGCGACCTGAAGGACCTGGGCTATACCGACCCCGAGATGAAGGCGATCGCCAACCAGTGGGTGATCGAACAGCCCAGCATCAACCCGGAGACGGGCGAGGCGACGACACGCAAGAACGTCCCCGCCGACCGCTTCCCCTCGCCCTTCGCCAACGAGGTGGCGGCGCGCGCGGCAAACAACAACGCCCTGCCGCCCGACCTGTCGCTGATGGCCAAGGCGCGGCATGACGGCGGCAACTATATCTACTCGCTGGTCGGCCCCGACGCCTATCGCCCGCAGCCCGCCGAGCTGTTGCGCAAGTTCCCCGACGCCAAGACGCCGACCGGGCTGCACTATAACCCATACTTCGCGAACCTGAACATCGCGATGCCGCCGCCGCTGACCTCGGATGGCCAAGTGCAATATGCCGACGGCACGCTGGCCAGCCGCGACCAGATGGCCAAGGACGTCGCCGCCTTCCTGACCTGGACCGCCGAGCCCAAGCTGGAATCGCGTCACGCGGCCGGGATCGGGGCGTTCGTCTTCATCCTGATCTTCTGCTTCCTGGCCTGGGGCGCGTATCAGAATGTCTGGCGCGACGTGAAACACTGAGATCGGGAAAGCCCGATGTGAGAGAACTGGGGCGGTTTCCGACAAGGGAGCCGCCCTTTTTATTGGGGTCAGCTCCGACCTCACTCGCCCCAGTTTCCTCGATCCGTTCGGGCTGAGCGAAGTCGAAGCCCACGCTCCGGCCTCTCCGCCCTTGGCAGAGGGATTCCCTTGGCCTTCGACTTCGCTCAGGCTGAACGGAAGTGATGGAGTTCGGGCCTCCCCCTTTACCCCCGCGCCCCACAGGCCCATTACGCCCCTCATGAGCGCCAATGACGACCTGAAAGCCCTGATCCGCACGATCCCGGACTTCCCCAAGCCCGGCATCCAGTTCCGCGACATCACCACCCTGCTCCTCGATCCCAAAGGCTTCGCGCAGACGATCGAACGGATGGCCGCCGCGACACGCGGGACCGTCGATCTGGTCGCCGGGATCGAGGCGCGGGGCTTCCTCTTCGCCGCTGCGCTCGCCTTGCCGCTGAAGGCGGGCGTGCTGCTGATCCGCAAGGACGGCAAGCTGCCCGGCGCGACCATCGCCGAGGATTATGCGCTGGAATATGGCCAGGACCGCATCGCCATCCACGAGGATGCGCTGGTCCCCGGTGCCCGCGTGCTGCTGGTCGACGATCTGATCGCCACCGGCGGCACCGCGCGCGCCGCTGTCCGGCTGATCCGCAAGGCGGGGGGCGTGGTCGAGCAGGCGCAGTTCCTGGTCGACCTGCCCGATCTGGGCGGCGCCGATGCCCTGCGCAAGGAAGACATCGCGGTCGATGCGCTGCTGTCCTTCCCCGGCCACTGATGCGGCTCGCGCTGCATGAGCCCGATATCGCGGGCAATGTTGGCACGCTGATCCGCACCGCGACCTGTTTCGGCGTCGCGGTCGACCTGATCGAGCCGATGGGCTTTCCTTATTCCGACCGCGCGCTTGCCCGATCGGCGATGGATTATGCCGCCCTGGCCGAGGTGGTGCGCCATGCCGATTGGGACGCCTTTCACGCCACGACGCGCGGGCGGATCGTGCTGGCCACGACGCTGGGCGCGATCCCGCTGCCCGAGATGGTGTTCCGCCCCGACGATGTGATCCTGCTCGGCTCCGAGGGCGCGGGCGTGCCGGAAGCGGTTCATAACGCCGCCGATATCCGCGTCCGCGTGCCGATGCGGGCCGGGGTCCGCTCGCTCAACGTCGCGATCACCGGCGGGATTCTGCTGGCCGAGGCACGCCGCCAGACGGGTTGGGATCAAATGCCGGGTTGACCCTGCCCCCCGCCCCCGCCCAGAACGCCGGGCGATGAACAGCCGCACCCCCGACATCGCGCTCGACGCCGAGCAGGACGCCGCCCGCCTCTGGTTCGAATCCCTGCGCGACCGGATCTGCGCCGAGTTCGAGGCAATCGAGCGTGAAGCGGGGTCGGACGCCGCCTTCGACTACACCGCCTGGGACCGCGCCGACCCCAGCGGCGAGCCCGGCGGCGGCGGCGTGCGCGGGGTGATGAAGGGCCGCGTCTTCGAGAAGGTCGGTGTCAACGTCTCGACCGTCGGCGGCACCTTCGAGGGGCCGTTCGCCAAGACCATCCACGGCGCGGGCGACGATCCGCGCTTCGTGGCCACCGGCATCAGCCTGGTCGCGCATATGGCCAACCCGCATGTCCCCGCGGTCCATATGAACACCCGCTTCCTGACCACCACCAAGCGCTGGTTCGGCGGCGGCGCGGACCTGAACCCGCCGCTGCCCATCGCGGAGGACACCGCCGATTTCCACGCCCGGCTGAAGGCCGCGTGCGACGCGCATGATCCCGACCATTATCCCCGGTTCAAGGCCTGGGCGGACGAGTATTTCTACATCCCCCATCGCCAGGTGCATCGCGGCGTGGGCGGCATCTTCTACGATCATCTGGAGGGCGATTTCGACGGCCATTTCGCCTTCACCCGCGATGTCGGCGAGGCGTTCCTGGACGTCTTCCCGCGCATCGTCCGGCGGCGCATGGGCCTGTCCTTCACCGAGGCGGACCGGGCGCAGATGCTGGCGTGGCGCGGGCGCTATGCCGAGTTCAACCTGGTCTATGACCGGGGCACGTTGTTCGGGCTGAAGACCGGCGGCAATATCGATGCGATCCTGATGAGCCTGCCGCCGCTGGCGACGTGGGAATAAGCCCATGGCGCTGATCCCCGTCGACCCCGCCGAGATCGCCACCATCGTCACCACGCTGGAGATGCGCGAGCGGCCACGCCCCCGCCCCCTGCCCGCCGCGCCGCTGCAACTGGTCGCCTGGGGCAAGCCCGATCCGGCGAAGTATCGCATGCTGTTCCAGCGTGTGGGCGCGCCCTGGCTCTGGTTCTCGCGGCTGGTGATGGACGATGCGACGCTGACCGCGATCATCCACGATCCCGCCGTCGCGGTCTTCGCCGTCGTCGACCGGGCGGGGATCGAGGTCGGGCTGCTCGAACTCGATCATCGCACGGATGGGGAATGCGAGATCGGCTATTTCGGGCTGATCCCCGAGCTGGCGGGGCAAGGCCATGGCCGCTGGCTGATGGCGCAGGCGCTGATGCGCGCCTGGACCGCGAAGGTCGAACGGGTGTGGGTGCATACCTGCACGCTCGACCACCCGTCCGCGCTGAATTTCTATCGCAGGCAGGGCTTCGTGCCCGTGTCGCGCGCGATCGAGACGTTTCGCGATCCACGTGCGCTGGGCGTCCTGCCCGAGGACGCCGCGCCGCAAATCCCCCGGCTCAGCCCGCGCGATTGACCAGGCGGCGATAGGCCGCGACCGACACCAGCGCCTGGGCGAGCCCCGCCGCCATCGCCACCGCCGCCGATCCGGCCTGGAGCAGCGCGACCGCGACCGGATTGCCCGCACCATCGCCCTGCACAGCCTCGATCAACGCCAGGAAGGGCTGCGCCGCGATCATGCCGCCCAGATAGGTGCAGGACGCCAGCGCCGCCATCGACAGGCCCGTGCCCCGCGTCAGCGACACCGAACGGGCCAGCGCCGCCATGGCGGGCATACGCCGCTCGGCGAACAGCACCGGGCCGACCAGCAGCAACCGCCCGGCCACATACAGCCCCGGCAGGATGTAGAGCAGCATCCCCGCCCCCACCGGCAGCGCGACCAGGATCATCGCCAGCAGGAAGCGCGGCGCCATCCGCAATGCGCGGCCCAGCGCTTCACCGACCGTTACCGGCCCGCCGAGGGTCAGTGCCAGGATCGCCGCCGTCCCGATCAGGCCGACCGCATAGCTGGCGAAATACCAGCCGCCATAATGGCCCGCCCAGGCCCCGACCGAATCGATCCAGGCCATGGCGCGCGCGGTCGCCTCGCCACCCTCGGTCTCGGGCAGCGGCGGCGCAGGCACCAGCAGCCCCAGCGTAAAGGCGGGCCAGAACAGGAAGGGCGCGGACAGGCGGATCAGCAGCACGCGATCGCGGCGGAACACGGCCCACGCATCCCGCAGGGTGGCGACGACATCCAGTTTCATCACAAGGCCCGTTTCATCACAGGGACGAACCGACCTCTCCACGATGCGCCTGCTCGCCCGCCGTCGCGACGTACAGCCGCGCGACGAAGACATAGGCCAGCGTCATGAACCCCGCGCTGACCACCGATCCGAGCAGTGCCGCCAGCCGGACGGCGGTCAACGCCTGATCCGCGCCCAGCGCCAGACGAAGCGCCGCGCCGGTGACGCCCTGCACCGCCAGCGTCGCGACCAGCATGACCACCCCGAACAGCAGGAACACGCCGATCAGCCGCCAGGTCAGCCCCTGCGTCAGCGCGATGGAGCGACGGATCGCCCCCAGTCCGCGCCGCTCGTTCAGCACCACGGCATAGATCAGCATCAACCGCGCCGCGAGCCACAGCGACGCCACCATGATCGTCAGGCCGTACAGGATCAGGAACAACGCCGCGCCGCCGCTCATCGACGGCAATTTGGACGGGTCGCCGTTCGCTGCGACCGCGGCGGCGAAGTTGAAATGCGAAAGCCCCAGCACGACGACCATCACCAGCACGACGAGCGCAAAGGCGAAACCGATCGCCAGGGCGACGCCCAGCACCGGCCACATCCGGCGAAGGCCCGCGCGCGACGCGGCGGCACTGGTCGTCGCCGGATGGGTCGCCAGCGCCATGATGGCCAGCTGTGCCCAGATGCCCAGCAGCGCGGACAGGACGATCAACCCCAGCCCCGTCACCCCCATGGACGGCTGGGTGGCTCCGGACGGCAGCAGCACGATCTGCAACACGCCCGGTAGGACGAAGCCGATCAGGGCAAAGGGGGCCATCATCCCGGCCCTGCCCGTCAGCACCTGCTGCGTGCTGTCCCACACCGTTCCGATCCTGACGGTCATGCTACCTCCCTTGGCGGCCCACCCCGTCCGCCTGTCCCGGTCTGCCTAAACGATTGCCGGATGCAAAGCCATCATGCCAGGACCGGCTGGTTGCGGAGCGCTTGCATCGACGCACCGCCGGGCGCAAGGACAAGGAATCGTGACCCATAATCCTGACATGCCCGATATCGAATGGCGGATCAGCCCGGGCCTGACCCCCTATGACCAGTCGCTCGCCGAGATGGAGGCGCGCGCCGCCGCCGTGGTGGCGGGCGAAGCGCGGGAGCTTGTCTGGCTGCTCGAACATCCGCCCGTCTATACCGCCGGGACCAGCGCCGACCCGGTCGAGCTGGTCGATCCGCGTTTCCCGGTGTTCCAGACCGGGCGCGGCGGGAAATATACCTATCACGGCCCCGGCCAGCGGACCGGCTATCTGGTCCTGGACCTCAACAAGCGCGGGCGCGACGTACGGCATTTCGTCCATACGCTGGAGGACTGGCTGATCGCCGCGCTGGGGCGGCTGGGGGTCAACGCGTTCCGTGCCGAGGGGCGGGTCGGCATCTGGACCCGCGACGGCGGCCCGGAGGCGAAGGTCGGCGCGATTGGTGTGCGCGTGCGTCGCTGGGTAACACTGCACGGCTTTGCGATCAACGTCGCGCCCGACCTGTCCCATTTCGGGGGGATCGTGCCCTGCGGCCTCGCGGAATTCCCGGTGACCAGCCTTTTTGCGTTGAACGGCGTCAAGTCGTTGGAAACCTTTGACGAGGCGCTTGCGTTCAGCTTTCCGGCTTTCCTCAACGATCTCGACGCGGTGCGACAAAACGAGGCTTGAGGACCAGACGGTATCCGATTAATGTCCACCCCGATTTGGGTAATAGGGCCAGCAAGCCGTTCCAAATCCATAATATCAAGGGAGCTTCCAATGCGTGCAATCATCTCCAAGGTCCTGACGGGCTCGATCATCGCCGGCGCGGCGCTCGCGGTTTCGGCTTGCGGCTCGAAGACCGAGAACACCACCGACGCGAACATGACCACCGAAATGAACGCTTCGGAAGGCATGGACACCGCCACCGACAACATGACCGCCGTCGACGGCACCATGAACGGTGGCATGATGGCCAACGACACCACCATGTCGAACGACATGATGATGGCCAACGACACGATGATGACCAACGCGACCAACGCGATGTAATCATCGTCGGGGTCATCCCGACGAAGGGGGCCGTCCGGGCGACCGGGCGGCCCCTTTTTCATGGGTGCTCCCCAAATGTTCGCGATGACGGGCGGGGCAAACGCCGGATTTCGCTATGTTTCCGTAACGACCGATCGCGCATGAACGATGGCCGTGCGGGCGTAATTCCGTTTGGGAAAAAAGCCGGAAAGCGTTATGTTTCGGGACGCTCGAAGGCCCTACGGGGGAAGGATCGGAACACAATGAAAGTGGTGCGTACCGCGCTGGTAGCTGGCGTGGCGTTTTGGGGGATGGGTGCCGCGGCGCCCGCATCGGCGCAATTCTTCCTGCAGCCCTATAATTTCCAGGGAAAGCCCGTCCAGGGCGACGAACCCGGCATCGGCCAGCCGCTGCCCGGCGCGACCCCGGCGGAGTTGCGCGCGGGCCTGCTGTGGAACATGCGCGCCGCGCTCAACGTCGCCGCGCTGCAATGCCAGTTCGAACCGATGCTGACGACCGTTTCCAACTATAACGCGACGCTGAAGGATCACGAGGCCGAGCTGAAGGGCGCGTTCGACACGCTGGGCGCCTATTTCAAGCGGCAGAACAAGTCGGTGAAGGCCGGGCAGGACGCGCTCGACCAATATGGCACGCGCACCTATGCCAGCTTCTCGTCGGTGTCGGGACAGCTGGGCTTCTGCACCACGGCGGCGTCGATCCTGCATCAGGCAGTGTTCACCCCGCGCGGCCATCTGGGCGAGCTGGCGGTCGACCGGATGCGCGAGCTGCGCAACAGCCTGGTCCCGTACGGCGAGCAGCGTTTCCCGCGCTATATCGGGCGCGAGCAGCATATCGTCGCCACCATGCCGCGCCTGGATGCGCTGTGCTGGAACAAGAAGGCGGAATGGGTCGTCAAGAAGTGCGGCATCCAGAACTGGCCGCCCGCCGGCGCGACCAGCCTGGCGGCGCGCTAAGACCAAATCCTCCCCGGCACGGGGAGGTGGCAGGCCGCAGGCCTGACGGAGGGGGGCTTCCACTACGGATGCCCTGTGTGGAACGCCCCCTCCACCACCGCTTCGTGGCGGTCCCCCTCCCCGTACCGGGGAGGATGAAAGCCCCCCTCCCCATCCGCGCCATAATTTGCTAGGCGCGCGGCCATGCTCAATCTGAATGGCATCACCGTGCGCCTGGGCGGCCGCACGATCCTCGACGGTGCATCCGCCGCACTCCCCCCCGGCAGCCGGGTTGGCCTGATCGGTCGTAACGGTGCGGGCAAATCGACGCTCGTCCGCGTGATTGCGGGTCAGCTGGAGGCCGATGACGGCGCGTGCGAGATGCCGAAGGGCGCCAAGCTCGGCTATATCGCGCAGGAGGCGCCCGACGGCAGCGCCACCCCGTTCGAGACGGTGCTGGCCGCCGACATCGAGCGCGCCGAACTGATGGAGCGAAGCGAGACCGAGAGCGATCCGGAAAAGCTGGGCGATATCTATGAGCGCCTGATCGCGATCGACGCCTATACCGCCCCCGCGCGCGCCTCCAGCATCCTGCAAGGCCTGGGTTTCGACGAGGCGATGCAGGCGCGGCCGCTGTCCAGCTATTCGGGCGGCTGGAAGATGCGCGTGGCGCTGGCGGCGTTGCTCTTCTCCGCGCCCGACGTGCTGCTGCTCGACGAGCCGTCGAACCACCTCGACCTCGAAGCGGTGATGTGGCTGGAGGATTTCCTCAAATCCTATCGCGCGACGATCCTGCTGGTCAGCCATGAGCGCGATTTCCTGAACAACGTCGTCGACCATATCCTGCACCTGCAGGGCGGCAAGGTGACGCTCTATCCAGGCGGGTACGACTCGTTCGAGCGCCAGCGTGCCGAGCGGATGGCGCAGCTCGCCGCCGCCAAGGCGAATCAGGATGCGCAGCGCGCCAAGTTGCAGGACTATATCGCCCGCAACTCGGCCCGCGCCTCGACCGCCAAGCAGGCGCAGAGCCGCGCCAAGATGCTGTCGAAGATGCAGCCGATCGCCGAGATGGCGAATGATCCGTCGCTGTCCTTCGACTTCCCCGATCCCGACCAGCTGCGCCCGCCGCTCATCACGCTGGACCTGGCGAGCGTGGGCTATGCCGAGACGCCGATCCTGAAGCGGCTGAACCTGCGCATCGACCCGGACGACCGGATCGCGCTGTTGGGTCGCAACGGCAACGGCAAGACGACGCTGGCCCGCCTGCTCGCCGCGCAGCTGACGCCGATGGAAGGCGACATGAACTCGAGCGGCAAGATGCGCGTCGGTTACTTTACCCAGTATCAGGTCGAGGAACTCGACACCGACGACACCCCGCTGGAGCATATGACGCGTATCATGCGCGGCGCGACCCCGGCGGCGGTGCGCGGGCAGCTCGGCCGGTTCGGCTTTTCGGGCGACAAGGCGACGACCAAGGTCGGCAAGCTGTCGGGCGGCGAGCGTGCGCGTCTGGCGCTGGCGCTCATCACCCGTGACGCGCCGCACATGCTGATCCTCGACGAGCCGACCAACCACCTCGACGTCGACGCGCGCGAGGCGCTGGTCCAGGCGCTCAACATGTACAAGGGCACGGTCGTGCTGGTCAGCCATGATCGCCACATGCTGGAAATGACGGCGGACCGGCTGGTGCTGGTCGACAATGGCACGGCGAAGGAGTTCGACGGATCGCTCGACGATTACATCGCCTTCGTGCTGAAGGGTGACGCGGGCCAGGGCGACGCCGCGTCCAAGGCGGACCGGGCGGCGAACAAGAAGGCCTCGGCCGAGCAGCGCGAGCGCTTCAACGCGATGAAGAAGACGCTGCGCGGCATCGAGGACGAGATGGCCAAGCTGACCCGCGAGCGCGACGCGCTGGACAAGGCGATGAACGACCCGGCGGCGGCCGAACCGCGCCATGCGAAACTGTCGATGGGCGAGCTGAACAAGCGGCGTGCCGAGGTGGTCGACAAGCTGGCCGAAGCGGAAGTGCGCTGGATGGAAGCCGGGGAGGCGATGGAGGCGGCGTGATGCCCGCCATCCGTTCGCACTGAGCGAAGTCGAAGTGCGGTGAGGAATTCCCTTGGCCTTCGACTTCGCTCAGCCTGAACGGAGGTTGGGTACTCACCCTCCCTTATCACAGGCGTACCCCGGCGAAGGCCGGGGTCCAGTTTCTGCGAAGTCGGCGGCGCGCGATTTGATGAGGGGGAGGCGATGGCCCACCACCCTTGATACGCTGCGCAACTGTACCCCGGCCATCGCCGGGGTACGCCTGACAATGCCGGGGCAGGCCCGGTAATTAAGCTTCGGTTTCTTCCGAACCCTCTTCGGCACCGTCGGCCGGATTTTCGATCCACGCCTCGACCTCGCCGTTCAGCTTCAGGGTCAGCGGGCGGCCATGGCGATCGACCTTCTTGCCCAGTGCGACGCGAATCCAGCCTTCGGAAATGCAATATTCCTCGACGTCGCGGCGTTCATTGCCCTTGAAGCGGATGCCGACCCCACGCGAGAGGAGGTCCTGGTCGAAATAGGGGCTGTCCGGGTTGGTGGACAGGCGATCGGGAACGGTATCGGTCATGGCTTGGCCTTAACGCCGACTCGGGGGCGCTGCCAAGCAGGGCTCCCAAGAAAAAGCCCAAAGAAAAACGGCGCCGGGATCGCTCCCGACGCCGCCAAAGGCCTTAGTTGCAGACCTGAACCTGTACATTGCGACCCCAATAGGGGTCCCAGCGCCAGTCGTTCCAGCAGCGCGGCGCATAGCTGCGATACTCATATTGATAGACCGGCGGCGGGGGCGGCGGCGCGTAATAGGGATCATAGCCCCGGTTGTAATAATAGCCGCGATCGACATAGCGCGGCTGGTTGCTGCTCGCGATGGCCGCGCCGACGCCCAGACCGACGATACCGCCCAGCAGCGCGCCCGCGACGGCATCGCCGCCCCGGTCACGATGGTAATAGCCGCCATAACCACCACCCCAGCCACGGCCCCAACGCTGTGCCTCGGCCGGCGGCGCCGCCGTCAGCGCGGTGGCGCCCAAGGCGAGGCCCAGTCCCAGCTTCTTCCAAACTCCGTTCATACCGAACCTCCGATACTGATACGCCCGGTCCGCTGATCGCAAAACGCGCAGGCGGCGTCCGTGTTGCCTTCCCTGCCACTATGGGGCTGAATGGACACGGAATGTGGCGTTTAGGCGCGGTTCAGGAGGGAAAGCGGAAATGGGATACTGGCTGCTGAAGTCGGAGCCGGACAGCTATGGCTGGGACGATCTGGTCCGGGACGGGCGGACCGAATGGGACGGCGTGCGCAACGCCGTCGCCGCCGGGCATTTGCGGGCGATGCAGCCGGGCGACTCGGTGCTTTTCTATCATAGCGGCAAGGACAAGGCGGCGGTCGGCATCGCGACGATCACCCGCGCCGCCAAACCCGATGGCGATGACGGGCGCTGGGTCTCGGTGGAGATCGCCCCCGACCGCCCGCTGCCCCGCCCCGTCACGCTGGCCGCGATGAAGGCCGAAGTCAGGCTCGCGGCTTTACCGATGCTGCGTCAGTCGCGGCTCTCCGTATCGCCGGTGGGCGAGGCGGAATGGGCGGTGTTGATGGCGATGGCAGAACTTTAGGGCGCGATGGCATGGGATCGAACCAAGCCTGGCCCCTCCCCTTCAGGGGAGGGGGTGGGGTGGGACATCGCCACAGGCCGGGCGTTTGCGGAAACGCCCCACCCCCTGCCCCTCCCCTGAAGGGGAGGGGTGGATCAAGCTGATGCCATCATGCTTCAAATCCTCCTCTGCAAAGGGAGGTGGCAGCGCGCAGCGGATGGTCGCCCTCCCCGTGCCGGGGAGGATCAGCCCATGCGATAGGCGTAATCGGCGGCCTCTTGCACCTGCTCGGGCGTGGGTCGGACGCCGGTATAGAGCACGAACTGCTCCAGCGCCTGGATGGTCGCGACCTGGGTGCCGGTGATCACCCGCTTGCCCAGCCCCCGCGCCATGGACAGGAAGCGCGTCTCAGGCGGATATTGTACCACGTCGAAGGCGATCTCGGCACGGTCGATCATCGCCTCCGGGAAGGCGAGCTGATCCTCATCGCCCCCGGTCATGCCGATCGGCGTGACGTTGATGAGCAGCGGCGCCCCCTTATCCAACTCCGCCGACCAGCCGAAACCATAAAGCGCGGCCAATTCGCGCCCGACCGCCTCGTTGCGCGCGACGATAGTCCCGTTCGCGAAACCCGCGTCGCGCAAGGCTGCCGCCACCGCCTTGGCCATGCCGCCCGATCCGCGCAGGACGAAGGGTGTGGAGGGATCGATATCGGCGATCAGCTCGACCACGGCGGCATAGTCGGTGTTGTAGCCGGTCAGCCGCCCATCATCATTGACGATGGTATTGACGCTGTCGATCGCCGCCGCCGACCCCGCCAGCCCGTCGAGCATCGGAATCACCGCCTCCTTGAACGGCATCGAAATCGCGCAACCCCGGATATTCAGCGCCCGAATCCCGCCGACCGCCGCCGCCAGATCGGTCGTGCTGAACGACTTGTAGACATAGTCCAGCCCGGTCAGCTCATAGAGCCGGTTGTGGAAGCGCGACCCGAAATTGCCGGGCCGCGCCGACAGCGACATGCACAGCCGCGTGTCGCGACCGATGGGGGGTTTGGTGGTCATGTCACGGGTTTAGCGGAGTGTTGGGGGAGTGCATCCCTTGGCCGATGCCCACGCCTCGCCCTATCCTCGCATCTCTCCCGCAATCGCCCGAACCAGTTCCGCTGCGGGCCGGGCACGAGCCAATGGCGCCCCCTGCCCCGCCCATTGCGCGCCATAGCCGCCCTCTCCCCGCGCCTTGGCGGCCGCATTCAGCGCCTTTCCCGCATCATAGGCGATCGGATAATCCGGCACCGCCACCGGCAAAGCCTCCCCCATCGCGGTGAAGCGATTGGGCAAGCAGCGCGCCGGACGCCCCGAGATCGCACGGGTCATCACCGTATGCGCGGCCCCCTCGCCCATCAGGGCAGCGCGATACGCCGCATCCGCCGCGCTCTCGGGACAAGCGATGAACGCCGTCCCCAGCTGCGCCGCCACCGCCCCCAGCGCGATAGCGGCCGACACGCCCGCACCGTCCATGATCCCGCCTGCCGCGATCACCGGCCGCCGCGTCCGCATCACCAGCAAGCGGGTCAGCGCCAGCGTACCCAGCCGGTCGTCGGGCGCATCGGGATCGAAAATCCCGCGATGGCCGCCCGCCTCATAGCCTTGCGCCACCAGCATATCGATCCCGGCACGCTCGGCGGCCTGCGCCTCGGCCAGCGAGGTCACGCTGGCCAGCAACAGGCATCCCGCCTGTTTCAGCGCGGCGATGCGGGGACCATCGGGCAGGCCGAAGTGAAAGCTGACCACCGCCGGTTTCGCCGCGACCAGCAGCGCCAGCATGGCATCGTCCTGCGCGAAGCTCGGATAGATCGCCCGCAACGCTGCTGGTGGCTGGGTGTCGAACGCCGCAAAGGCGGGGCGCAGCGCCTCGCACCACGCCGTCTCGCGCGCCGGATCGGGCTCGGGCGGCGCATGGACAAAGAGGTTGACGTTGAACGGCCTTTCGGTCCGCTCACGCGTCTCGGCGATCATCCGGGCGGCCGCATCGGCGTCGCCAGCCCCGAGCGCGATCGCGCCCAGACCGCCGCCCGCATTCACCGCTGTGGCCATGGCGGGGGTCGACACCCCCGCCATCGGCGCCTGCAGGATCGGAACGTCGAGGGTCAGCCGATCCCGCGCACCCGTATCAGCGCGGTGCCTTGGCACCTTCCACCGCCGCTTGCGGATCGACCGAGGGCGCGCCCTTGGCGGGCGTGCCGGTATTGGCGATCGATCCGGTGTCGGCGCGCGGATCTTCCTCGACCTTGTTGACCGCCGGGTCCGTGCCGTTCGCAGGCGCGTCGCCCGCCGCCGGTTCCGCCTTGGCGGCCGGGGCCGCCGGAAGCGGAAGGTTCGATCCCTGCTGGTTGAGGTACAGGATCACGTTCGCGCGGTCCTGCGGATTGGACAGCCCGGCAAAGGTCATCTTGGTGCCGGGCGCGAATTTGCGCGGGGACGTCAGCCACGCGTTCATCTTGTCCCAGTCCCATTTGCCGCCGACCGCCTTCAGCGCGTCGGAAAAGGCGAAGCCCGCTTTCCCCTGCGCAATGGCCTCACCCATGGTGGCATAGAGATTGGGTCCGATGCCGTTCGCGCCACCCTGGTTGATGGTGTGGCACGCGGCGCATTTCTTGAAGACTTCGGCGCCCTTGGCTGCGTCCGCGGTGGGCAGCAACGAGGCGATCGGCACTTCGGCGGCACCGCCACCCGCGCCTTCGGCCTCCACGCCCTCGATCGCATAGCCCATTTTTTCGGGGCGTTCCTCGTGGAAGATCATGCCGCCGACGATCGAAAGGCCCAATGCCGTGCCTGCCGCACCCAGCACCCATCCCGCGATCGTATTGGTCTTTAGGTCCATCGCGTTTCGCTGCCCCGCCAATATCTCTCCTGAACGGGGACCTTAGGTGCGGCTTTCGCGAACGGCAAGTTCTGCTTCCTTGCTTCTGCTTCCGCGCCGCTTCCCTTGATCGTGCCGCGCGGGCGCTTTACGCCGCACGCCCATGGAGAATTACGCCGCCCCCGCCCGCCCCATCGTCGAGGCGATGACCGCCGCCGCGCTGGCCGAACCGGCCCGCGCCGTCGCCTTTCAGGGTGCGCCGGGCGCCAACAGCCATGTCGCCGCGACCGAGGTGTTCCCGGACGGCCTGCCCTTGCCCTGCTTCGATTTCGCCGACGCGCTGGACGCGGTGAAGAGCGGCAAGGCCGACCGCGCGATCATTCCCATCGAGAATTCGCTGCACGGGCGCGTCGCCGACATCCATTTCCTGCTGCCCGAATCCGGGCTGGTCATCACCGGCGAGCATTTCCTCTCGATCCGCCACGCGCTGATGGCGACGGGCGGGCGCGACGGGCTGGTCGAGGCGATGAGCCATCCTCAGGCGCTGGGCCAGTGCCGCCACTGGCTGCGCGCGCATGGCATCCGTCCCATCGCCTATGCCGACACGGCGGGCGCGGCGGCGCGGGTGGCGGAGATGGCCGACCCGCGCGTCGCAGCCCTTGCCCCGCCGCGCGCCGCCGAACTCTATGGCCTGAACCTGCTGGCCGAGGATATCTCGGACGCCGACAGCAACATGACCCGCTTCGTCGCGCTGGCGCGGGGCGGCCAGCCGCCGGTCGGCGACGGGCCGTGGATGACCAGCCTGATCTTCGAGGTGAAGAATATTCCCGCTGCGCTCTACAAGGCGATGGGCGGCTTCGCGACCAACGGCGTCAACATGACCAAGCTGGAAAGCTATCAGCGTGGCGGCAGTTTTGCCGCGACGGAATTCTATTGCGACGTGGTCGGGCGCCCGGGCGAAGCGGCGTTCGACCGGGCGATCGAGGAGCTGGGGTTCCACAGCAAGTGGGTGCGGATGCTGGGCACCTACGCCCAGGCGCGGGAGCGGGGGTAAAATCCTCCCCGGTGCGGGGAGGGGGACCGCCGCGAAGCGGTGGTGGAGGGGGGCTACCACACAGGACGTCCTTTAAAGGCGCGCCCCCTCCGACAGGGCTACGCCCTGCCACCTCCCCGCGAGCGGGGAGGATTTATTTTGCCCACGCCTCCAGCAGCGTATGCGCGATGGCATAGGACGGCGGCACGCCGAAACGCGACTCATCCCCCGCCAGCGCCGCACGCACCGCGTCGCGCGACACCCAGATCGCATCCTCCAGCTCGGTCGTGTCGATGGTCAGCCGGTCGTCCACCGCCTCCGCCACGCAGGCGATCATCAGCGACGACGGGAACGGCCAGGGCTGGCTGGCGATATAGCGGACATTGCGCACCCGCACGCCCGCTTCCTCGAACAGTTCGCGCGCCACTGCTTCCTCGATCGATTCGCCCGGCTCCAGGAACCCGGCCAGCGCCGAATAGCGCCCCGGTGGAAAGGCGGGCTGGCGGCCGAGGAGCGCGCGGCCGTCATGCTCGGCGATCATGATGACGACCGGATCGACGCGCGGGAAATGCTCGGTCCCGCATGCGGGGCAATGCCGCCCCCAGCCCGCCCGGAACGGCGCAGTTGCCGCCCCGCATTTCGCGCAGAAGCCATGCCGCGCATGCCAGTCGAGCACCGATCGCGCCGCCGCATAAGTCGCGGCCTCGCCCGCCTCCAGCGCGTGCAGCGCCGCGATCATCTCGAACGAACGGCCTGTCGCCGGTTCGCCGGTCAGCCGCGCGAAATGCGGCACCCCGTCCTCGATGCCGAGCAGGACATGATCCTCCGGGACCGCATCCGCATCGATCGCGGTCCAGCCCAGCCGCCCGCCGTCCAACACCGGCTGATAGTCGTTCAGCATCAGCAGCCGCGCCGACGGATCGGCCAGCGCCGCCGCGAACCCCGCCGGATCGTGGCGCAGCGGGTCGGCCCGATCCAGCCGCCCGCCGGTAAAACCCAGCGTCGTCACTTCGCCATCCGCCCCAGATCCTTGTAGAGCGCCGCCGCCAGATCGCCGCGCAACGGATAACGGTCGGCGGGAAAATAATTGACCATCACCGTGCCGCGCACATGCCGGGTCGGATCGACATAGGCGATGGTGCCCGCCGCCCCGCCCCAGCCATAGGTGCCCTTGCCCGGCCCGCCCGGCGTGTCGGCCAGCGTCACCGATCCGCCTGCGCCGTAACCCGTCGGCACCTCGCCCCCGCTGCCCCCGCTCGCGCCCGTCACCGAACCATAGGTGACCCCGGCGGGCAGCAGGTTGGACATGGCGAGCCGCACCGTCTCGGGCTTCATCACGCGGACGCCGTCGACCTGCCCCTCATTCTGGAGCATCTGGAGAAAGCGGTCATAATCGCGCGCCGACATGACCAGCCCCGCGCCGCCATAGGGAAAGCTGGGGGCCAAGCGAAAGACCGAGGTTGCCGCCGGATCCACCGGCACCATCGTGTCGCCCACGAAGGTATAGTTGGTGACCAGCCGGTTCGCCGCCGAAGCGGGAACCTGCCAATAGCTGCTGTTCATCTTCAAGGGCGTGAAAAGACGGGTCTGGACGAACCGTTCGAACGGCATGCCCGACACCTTCTCGACCACCGCCGCCAGCACGTCGAGGCCCATCGAATAGCTCCACCGCGTCCCCGGCTCGGCGATCAGCGGCGCGGTGGCGGCGCGCTCGGCGAATTGCTGAAGGGTGGCGGGGCGGGTCGGACGGACCACGGCCTCGACCTGCGCATTGGCGGCAAAGGGCACCAGTCCCAGCCGCTCATATTCCTTGAGCAGCGGCCCCTTGGCGGTGAAGCTGTATCCCAGCCCCGCCGTATGGGTCATCAGTTCGCGGATCGTGATCGGGTTGGTGGCCGGGCGACTGTCGAGCGAGGCCTGCGGATTGGTCAGCACCCGCATCTGCTTATAGGCCGGATAGATGTCCGACAGCGGCTGGTCGAGTTTCAGCCTGCCTTCCTCGACCAGGATCATCGCGGCCATGGCGGTGATCGGCTTGGTCATCGAATAGACCCGCCACAGGCTGTCGGGCGTGGCGGCGGGCGCATTCGGCTCGGCGGCGATCCGGCCTGCCGCCACGAACATCGGCGGCTGCCCCGGGCGTCCGATGGCGGCGACGATGCCAGGCATCTTGCCCGACCGGACATAACCGTCGAACAGCGCCTGGGTCGCGGGCAGCGTGCTGGCGGCTTGCGCCTTGGGCACCTGCGCCACCTGCGCGGGGGCGGCGGCACTCAGCAGGGTCAGCATCGCCCCACCCGTCATCATCACTCGGCGCATCATCGATATCAGACCCTTTTCAACAGATCGGCTGCCCGCGCGAACAAGGTAGGCAGCCCCGCGGTTCCCAGATCGGCGATCGGCCACCATTCACCCGCGCTGTCATTCTCCGGCTTGCCATCGGTGCGGGCGAGCGCCAGTTCGAGTTCGAAATGGGTGAAGCCATGCACGACCGTCTCGTTCAGCATCGTCCATGGCCCCTGCCCCGGCGCATCGGCCAGCCCCGGCCGTGCATCGACCCAAGGCCCGGTCGGCAGCGCGCGCATGCCGCCCAGCATCCCCTTGTCCGGGCGGCGGACCAGCCAGACGCAGCCCTTATGCTCGATCCAGAAGACGGTACCGTGACGATAGGGTCGCGCCTTTTTGGGGGCCTTGGCGGGCAGCGTCTCCGCGATCCCCTCCGCCCGCCCCCGGCAATCCACCGCGATCGGGCAAAGCAGGCATTGCGGCTTCTTCACCGTGCAGATGGAGGAACCCAGGTCCATCATCGCCTGCGCGAAATCCCCCGCGCGGGCATCGGGCGTGATCCGGTCAGTGGCCTCGCGGATCGCGGGCCGCGCGGCGGGCAGCGGCGTTTCGATCGCGAACAGCCGGGCGACGACCCGCTCGACATTGGCGTCGACCACCACCGCCCGCTCACCGAACGCGATCGCCGCGATCGCCGCCGCCGTATAGGCCCCCAGCCCCGGCAGTGCGCGAAGCCCTGCTTCGGTCGTCGGAAAGCGCCCGCCATGCTCGGCGACCACCGCCCGCGCCGCCTTCACCAGATTGCGGGCGCGCGCATAATAGCCCAGCCCCGCCCAGGCGGCCATGATATCCTCGTCCGGCGCCGCCGCCAGGCTGGCGACATCGGGCCAGCGCTCCACCCAGGCGGTGAAGCGGGGCGTGACCGCCGCCACCGTCGTCTGTTGCAGCATCACCTCGGACAGCCAGACGCGGTACGGGTCGGACACCTCCCCCGGACGGCTGCGCCAGGGCAGGTCGCGGGCATGGCGGTCGTACCAGGCGAGCAGCCGGGCGGCGGGGCCGCCATCCAGGGGGGCGGGCGATGATGAATGCTTGGCGTCCACCCGCCCGCTATGGCATGGGGACGGATATGAGCAAGCGCGTCCGCGCCCCCCAGGAGCCGCCCCCCCGTTCCAACCGCCCCCGCGCGGTGTCCGAACTGCTGCCCGCCATCGGCGGCGCGGCCTTTCGCCGCTTCGGCTTCGTGCAGAGCGCGATCGTCAGCCGCTGGCCCGATATCGTCGGCCCCCGCCTGTCCACCGCCAGCGCGCCCGAATCAATTCGCTTCCCGCAGGGCGAGAAGCAGAACGGCGTGCTGACCCTGGTCGTGCGCGGGGCGCACGCGCCGATGATGCAGCATATCGCGCCCGAGATCATCGAACGGGTGAACCGCTTCTTCGGTTATCCCGCAGTTGCCCGGCTCCAGATCCGGCAGGGCGAACTGCCCATGGCCGCGCCGCGTCGTGCCGCCCCGCCCAAGCCGCAGCCGGTGCCGCCGGAAATGGGTGACGGATTGCGCCAGATCGCGGACCCGGAACTTCGCGCCGTGCTCGAATCGCTTGCCGCGGGCGTCGCTGCGACGCGCGGCCTTCCCAAGGTGTCGTGATGCGTCTTTTCCTGTCGCTGGCCGCGCTCGGCCTTGCGGTGGCCGCCGGTTCGGCCCAGTCCGCCCAGGCCCAGCACAAGGGCGTGAACTGGGCGAGCCATATCACCCAGACGCCCGCCGGGGCCTATGTCATCGGCAATCCGGCGGCACGGGTGAAGCTGGTCGAATATGTCAGCTATACCTGCCCGCATTGCGCCGTCTTCACCACCGAATCGGCCCCCGTGCTGAAAGGACAGATGGTTCGGTCGGGCTCGACCAGCATCGAGATCCGCCATTTCATCCGCGACCGGCTGGACCTGGCCGCCGCCCTTATCGCGCGCTGCGGCGGGGCGGGCAAATTTGCCGGACTGAGCGACACGATCTTTGCGCAGCAGCGCGACTGGCTGAAGCGCGGCATGGAGTTCGACCAGGCCAATGGCCAGCGGATCGCCGCCTATCCCGCCGCCGCGCAGATGCGTGCCGAGGCAGACGGATCGGGCCTGACCGCGATCGGCAAGAGCGCCGGGCTGAGCGATGCGCAGATCACCGCCTGCCTGTCGGACCGGGCCGCCACCGACCGGATCGTCGCGATGACCACCGCCGCCCCCGACTCGATCGAGGGCACGCCCGGTTTCTTCATCAACGGCAAACAGGCCATGGGCGTCTTTACCTGGGACAAGCTGCTGCCGCTGCTGCGCGCAGGCGGCGCCCGCTAAATCCTTCTTTTCCTTCGGAGCATATGTCGATGAAGTCTCGTCTCCTCCTCCTCGCCCTTCCGCTGGCGCTGGCCGCCTGTGGTGGCGGCAATGGCGACGCCAACAGCAGCGCCCCGGCCGCTTCGCCGCTGCCCGCGGTCGCTGCGCCCGCGGGCCAGGACTGGACCCAGGTCGTCAGCAAGACCGCCGAGGGCTATGTGATGGGCAACCCCAACGCGCCGATCAAGCTGGTCGAATATGGCTCGCGCCTGTGCCCGGCCTGCGGCGCCTTCGCGCGCGAGGGGTATGAGCCGCTGACGAACAATTACGTCAAGTCGGGCAAGGTCAGCTGGGAATTCCGCGAATTCCTGATCCACGGCGCGCCCGACCTTCCCCCGGCGCTGCTCGGCATCTGTGCGGGCGAGGCGACCTTCTTCCCGGTGCTGGAACAGATGTACCAGTCGCAACAGGGCTTCAACGACAAGCTCCAGGCGATGAGCCCCGAGCAGCAGAAGGCGCTGCAGAACGCCAAGCCGGTCGACGTCATCAAGGCGCTGGCCGACCAGATGGACCTCATCAACTTCGTCAAGCAGCGCGGCATTCCCGAAGCCAAGGCGCGCCAGTGCCTGAGCGACATGACGCAGATCGACCGCCTGACCAAGCAGACCCAGGATCGCGGTGCCGACGGCACCGTGACGGGCACGCCGACCTTCATCCTGAACGGCAAGCCGCTGAAGGGCGCGGTCAGCTGGCCGGACGTGCAGGCGGCGCTGAAGAACGCGGGCGCGTAAGCGGGTCTGACTTTCGGATTACGGAAAAGGCGGTCGGGCGAAGGTCCGGCCGCCTTTTTCCATGCCGCCTTCCGTACCCGGCGGAGGCCGTGACGATGTGCGTAGGTTTTGCCTCCACGCCATGTCCAGCGCCACCTCGAGCGCACCGAAACTGGACCCCGGCCTTCGCCGGGGTACGGGGCCTGCGGGGTGCGGGGCCTTTTATCGCCCCCCGACCATCACACCCCGTTCCCACCGAGCGAAGTCGAAGCGCACGCCCCGCCGTCTTCCCCGGAGAGTCCCATGGCCTTCGACTTCGCTCAGGCTGAACGGATGTAGGGAGCGCGGCACCCGGCGTGATCCTGGGAAGTAGGCCTCACCCCCAACCACCGTTCACGCTGAGCGAAGTCGAAGCGCACGACCCGGCCTAGCGCCAAGCGAGTCGCGTGGCCTTCGACTTCGCTCAGGCTGAACGATCGGTGGGATAACTGAACAGACAAAAAAAAGGCCCGGGGATCGCTCCCCAGGCCCTCTTTTGGCTGTGCCGCAAGGACAAGGCCGGTCCGGTTCCCGGCGGGTTGCCCCGCCGGTCCCCGATCCGACTTAGAAGTCCATGCCGCCCATGCCGCCCATGCCACCACCGGCGGGCATGGCGGGCTTGTCGTCGGGCAGCTCGGCCACGGTGGCTTCCGTGGTGATCAGCAGCCCTGCGACCGACGCCGCGTTCTGGAGCGCGGTGCGCACGACCTTGGTCGGGTCGATGACGCCAGCCGTCACCAGGTTCTCATAGGTATCGGTCGACGCGTTGAAGCCGAACGAGGTGTCGTTCTGGTCGAGCAGCTTGCCCGACACGACCGCACCGTCATGACCGGCGTTCTGGGCGATCTGGCGAACCAGCGCGGTCAGCGACTTGCGAACGATGTCGATACCACGGGTCTGGTCGTCGTTGATGCCCTTGACGCCGTCCAGCGCCTTGGTCGCATACAGCAGCGCCGTACCACCACCGGGGACGATGCCCTCTTCGACGGCCGCGCGGGTCGCGTGCAGCGCGTCGTCGACGCGGTCCTTGCGCTCCTTGACCTCGACCTCGGTCGCACCGCCGACCTTGATGACGGCGACGCCGCCAGCGAGCTTGGCCAGACGCTCCTGGAGCTTCTCGCGGTCGTAATCGCTGGTGGTGTTCTCGATCTGCGCACGGATCGCCTCGGTGCGGCCCTTGATCGCGTCGGCTTCACCCGCACCATCGACGATGGTGGTGTTGTCCTTGTCGATCGTGACGCGCTTGGCAGTGCCCAGCATGCCGACGGTAACGGTCTCGAGCTTGATGCCCAGGTCTTCCGAGATCAGCTCGCCCGCGGTCAGGATGGCGATGTCTTCCAGCATCGCCTTGCGACGATCGCCGAAGCCCGGTGCCTTGACCGCTGCGACCTTCAGGCCGCCGCGCAGCTTGTTGACGACCAGGGTCGCCAGCGCTTCGCCCTCGATGTCCTCGGCGATGATCAGGAGCGGACGGCCCGACTGGACGACAGCTTCCAGGATCGGGAGCATCGCCTGCAGGTTCGACAGCTTCTTCTCGTGGATCAGGATGTACGGGTCGTTCAGTTCGACCGTCATCTTTTCCGGGTTGGTGATGAAGTAGGGCGACAGGTAGCCACGGTCGAACTGCATGCCTTCGACGACGTCGAGCTCGAAATCGAGACCCTTCGCTTCCTCGACGGTGATCACGCCTTCCTTGCCGACCTTCTCCATGGCTTCGGCGATCTTCTCGCCGACTTCACGGTCGCCATTGGCCGAGATGATGCCGACCTGCGCCACTTCCGACGAACCCGACACGGGCTTCGAGCGCGACTTGATGTCCTCGGTCACCTTGGCGACGGCGATGTCGATGCCGCGCTTCAGGTCCATCGGGTTCATGCCGGCCGCGACCGACTTCATGCCCTCGCGGACGATCGCCTGGGCCAGGACGGTCGCGGTGGTGGTGCCGTCACCGGCGATGTCGTTGGTCTTCGACGCCACTTCGCGCACCATCTGCGCGCCCATATTCTCGAACTTGTCCTTCAGTTCGATTTCCTTGGCGACCGAAACGCCGTCCTTGGTGATGCGCGGGGCACCGAACGACTTGTCGATCACGACGTTGCGGCCCTTCGGCCCCAGCGTGACCTTGACGGCATCGGCGAGGATGTCGACGCCCTTCATGATGCGCTCACGCGCGTCGCGCGAAAACTTGACTTCCTTGGCTGCCATGGTGGCTACCCTTTCAATAGAATGTCAGAAAAAACGGGAGGAAAACCGGTCGCTCAGCCGATGATGCCGAGGATATCCGATTCCTTCATGATGAGCAGGTCTTCACCGTTCACCTTGACCTCGGTGCCCGACCACTTGCCGAACAGGATGCGGTCGCCCGCCTTCACGTCCAGCGGCGTGACCTTGCCGTCTTCGGCCTTCGCGCCCGAACCGGCGGCGACGACTTCGCCCTCCTGGGGCTTTTCCTTGGCGGTATCCGGGATGATGATCCCGCCAGCCGTCTTTTCCTCGGCCTCGACGCGACGGACGAGAACGCGGTCGTGCAACGGACGAAAGTTCATTGCCATGTCCCTTTAATCTGGCGTGTTACACTTTTCTGGCACTCGAGCCATGCGAGTGCCAACGCCCCGGATATGTGAACGGGCATTCAGGGCGTCAACGCCCGCCTGCAAAAAATTTCGACGAAGCGTGGCGCGGGTGGGAACAAAATCGGGGCCGCCCGCCCCGCGTATTGGCTCGCTAACACGGACCATTGCCGAGCATTCGTCGCTGGGGTAGCGATAGGGAATGACCGACGCCCGCGCCGACGCGCTTCCGCCCGCCTCTCCGCTCGACCAGGATTTCAGCCGACCGGGGCGCAAGCCCGGACGGCGCAGCGGGTGGCGGCTGGTCCGGGGCGCGTGGCGGCTGCTGGTCGGCATCAAGGATTTCCTGGTGCTGGCCGCCATGCTGCTGTTCTTCGGCCTGATCTTCGCCGCGCTCAACGCCCGGCCGGGGACCAAAGCGATCACCGACGGCGCGCTGCTGCTGAAGCTGGACGGCCCGATCGTCGAACAGCCCGAGGCGATCGCGCCGCTCGCCATGCTGTCGGGGCGCAGCGTGCCGCATCAATATCGCCTGCGTGATCTCGTCCGCGCGATCGACGCGGCGAAGGACGATGGCCGCGTCAAACTGCTGGTCCTCGACCTGGATGCGTTCGGCGGCGCATACCCCGCGACCCTGCAAGAGGTCGGCGACGCGATCCAGCGCTTCCGTAAAGGGGGCAAGCCGGTGCTGGCCTATGCCACCGCCTATACCGACGGCGCCTATCGCCTGGCCGCCAATGCCAGCGAGATCTGGGTCAACCCGCTGGGTGGCACGCTATTCACCGGGCCGGGCGGCAACCAGCTTTATTACAAGGGCCTGATCGACAAGCTGGGCGTCACCACCCATGTCTACCGCGTCGGCAAGTTCAAGTCCTTTGTCGAACCCTATATCCGCAGCGACCAGAGCCCCGATGCGCGCGCCGCGTCGCAGGCGCTGTACGGCACGTTGTTCGCCCAGTGGCGCGAAGCGGTCGCCAAGGCCCGGCCCAAGGCGCAGATCGACGCCTTCCTGACCCAGCCCGACCGCGCCGTGCTCGCCGCGAACGGCAGCATCGCCGATGCCAATCTGAAGGCCGGTCTGGTCGACAAGCTGGGCGACAAGCTGGCCTTCGGCAAGCGCGTGGCCGAGATTGCGGGAGCGGAGGCGGACAAGCCCGCAGGCGCGTTCCGCACCATCTCCTATGCCGCCTGGGTCAAGGCGAACCCGCTGCCGACCAAGGGCGATGCGATCGGCGTGCTGACCATTGCGGGCAATATCGTCGATGGCGAGGCCGGTCCCGGCACCGCGGCGGGTGAGACGGTGTCCAAGGCACTGCTCGACGGCCTGGCCAAGAAGAATCTGAAGGCGCTGGTCGTCCGCGTCGACTCGCCGGGCGGCTCGGTGCTGGCCTCCGAACAAATCCGCCAGGCGATCCTTGAGGCCAAGCGGCAGAAGCTGCCCGTCATCGTCTCGATGGGTGGCCTCGCGGCGTCGGGCGGCTATTGGGTGTCGACCCCGGCCGACCTGATCTTCGCCGAGCCGGGCACGATCACCGGGTCGATCGGCATCTTCGGCATCATCCCGACCTTCGAGAATACGCTGGCCAAGATCGGCGTCACCACCGACGGGGTGAAGACCACGCCGCTGACCGGCCAGCCCGACGTGCTGGGCGGGACGACACCGATGCTCGACACCATCCTGCAGGCGGGGATCGAGAATGGCTATCGCCAGTTCCTGACCCGCGTCGCCCAATCGCGCCACATGACGCCCGAAAAGGTCGACACCATCGCGCAGGGCCGCGTCTGGGACGGCGGCACCGCGCGCCAGATCGGACTGGTCGACCGATTCGGCAACCTGTCCGACGCCATCGCCGAGGCCGCCCGCCGCGCCAAGCTGGACCCGGCCAAGGTTCATGCCGAATATCTGGAAAAGAAGCCGGGCTTTGCCGCGACTCTGGTCGAAGGGTTCGACAGCGACGATGACAGCCAGCAGGGCGGCGACGTCTTCGCCATCGCGGCAGCCGAACGCCGCGCGGTCGCGGCGCGGGCGCTGGGCGATGTCGCGCGGCTGGCGCGGGGCGGCTCGGTCCAGGCGAAATGCCTGGAGTGCGGCGCGCTGGGTCCGGTGGGCACGGCCAGCGACGAGCGGCTGCTCGACCTGCTGATCGCGCGACTGGGGCTGTAACTTTTACGCGCAGACAATGCCCAGCCTCCCCCACTCCCCTTCAGCCTGAGCGAAGTCGAAGGCCAAGGGACGCCCTCGTCTCAAGCGCGGGGCGTGCACTTCGACTTCGCTCAGTGCGAACGGATGGGGGACTTGGCGCAAAAGGCAAAGAATGCTGGCCCCTTCCGCAGCACGGCCCCCCGCGCTACCCAGTCTCATCGCTTCAGGAGACGCAAAGCCCCATGATCGCCATCCGCGCCGCCCGCCCCGATGACGCCGCCGCCATCGCCGCCATCTATGCGCCGCATGTGCTGGCGGGCGTCGTGTCGTTCGAGACCCAGGCCCCCGACGCCGACATGATGCGCGCGCGGATGGAGGGGGCGGACGGCCTCTATCCCTGGATCGTCGCGACGCTGGCCGACGAAGAAGGCCGTGAAGATGCGGTGATCGGCTATGCCTATGCCGCGCGCTTCCGCGAGCGCGAGGCCTATCGCTGGGTGGTCGAGACGACCATCTACGTCGCCGACGTGTCGCAGCGTTCGGGCATCGGGCGGCTACTGTACGAGGCACTGGTCGACACGCTGACCGCGCAAGGCTTCACCCAGGCGATGGGCGTGATCGCGCTGCCCAATGACGGCTCGATCAAGCTGCACGAAGCCGTTGGCTTCCGCCGCGCGGGCGTCTTCCGCGAGGTCGGGCACAAGCATGGCCGCTGGATCGACGTCGGCTACTGGCAGCGCGAACTGGCCGAACCCGCCCCCCACCCCGCCGAACCGAAGCGCTTCGCCGATGTCGGCGTGGTCCGTGACCCGGTGGCGGGGAAGCATCGGTAGTACGGACACATCGAAAGCTTGGTGGAGATAAGGCAAATGCGATGACAATACTCCCACCGCAAACTATCGCTTTTCTTTACCAGTCCGGCATTGATCGAATTTGCGATGCCTATCAATTATCCGCTTCAGCGTTGGATGTTGCCACACACGCTGCCAATCGGGCTGCGATAAATTACCTCAAAAGTGGCTCAGACGACAGCGAATATGAATATGAGGGCGAGCATCGCGTCCTTGTTCACAGCACCCAACATGCGTTGGATTACGCTGCAATGGGCACCACCCTATCGGCTCGAGTTGTGCGGGAAGCATTTATAATAAGCGCATTCCATTATTGGGAAAGCTGGTCCCGATCCATCACCAAACTCAATGGGCGCAATGACAATTACGCTGTACTAAAAAGGGGTATGGCGGCTCATTATCCCATCGATACGCGATTGGATTTTCTGGCGTTGCTTGCCAATCTACTAAAGCATGGCGACGGAGCCTTTCATCACGCAAGAGTACTGGCCGCTGACCGCCCCGCTCTGTTCAGGCGTTTGCCGGGCTTGTTTGGAAACTGGGCGCTGTCCGTATCGGACGAGACGGTCAACGAGGCGTTCGACACCATCCGTGCGGCGGGGCCTCGCTAACATGCCCACCATACCAATCTAAGGCTTGGCTTTGCCCGCCCGCTTTGGCTAACGCCGTGAGGGAAGCCCTTCGGGGCACGCGCAAGGAAGGAACAGGCATCATGGCTGCCGACTGGTCGACGATCGAATCGCTCCCGCAGACCCCGCTTCTCGATCTTTTCGCGAATGATCCCAACCGGCTGGCCTCGCTCAGCCTGGACGTGGCGGGCATCCATTTCGACTGGTCCAAGACGCACCTCACCCGCGAGGCCGTCGCCGCCTTCGCCGAACTCGCCAAGGCAAGCGGGCTGGCCGCCAAGCGTGACGCGCTGTTCGGCGGCGAGGTCGTCAACGTCACCGAAGGCCGCGCGGTCGAGCACACCGCCGAGCGTGGCGAGGGCAATCCCGAAAGCGTCGCCACCGCGCGCCAGTCGCACGCCCGGATGCGCGCGCTGATCGACGCGATCGAGGCCGAGGCGCTCGGCCCGATCCGCCATGTCCTGCATATCGGCATCGGTGGTTCGGCGCTCGGTCCCGACCTGCTGGTCGACGCGCTGGGCCGTGACAGCGACCGTTACGACGTGGCGATCGTCTCGAACGTCGACGGCGTCGCGCTGGAGGAGGTGTTCAAACGCTTCGACCCCGCCGCCACGCTGCTGGTCGTCGCCTCCAAGACCTTCACCACCACCGAGACGATGCTGAACGCCACCTCGGCGCTCCAGTGGATGACCGAGAGCGGTGTCGAGGATCCCTATGGCAAGGTGATCGCGCTGACCGCCAATCCCGAAAAGGCGGTCGAATGGGGCGTGGACGAGACGCGCATCCTGCCCTTCGCCGAGTCGGTCGGCGGTCGGTATTCGCTCTGGTCGACCATCGGTTTCCCCGCTGCGCTGGGCCTGGGCTGGGATGCGTTCGAGGAACTGCTGGAGGGCGCGGCCGAGATGGACCGCCACTTCCGCCTCACCGACCTTAGCCAGAACGCACCCGCGCTCGCCGCCTTTGCCGACCTCTATTACACCCAGGTCCGCCATGCCGAGACGCGCGCGCCCTTCGCCTATGACGAGCGCCTGCGCCTCCTGCCCTCCTATCTCCAGCAGCTGGAGATGGAGTCGAACGGCAAGGGTGTGACCGTCGACGGTCAGCCGGTCGGCCGCCCGACCGCCGCCATCACCTGGGGCGGCGTCGGCACCGATGCGCAGCACGCGGTGTTCCAGCTGCTCCACCAGGGCACGCACCTGGTGCCCGTCGAGTTCATCGCCGTGATCGAGCCGGGCGATGTGCTGAGCGACGATCATCACCGCCAGCTGCTGCTCAATGCGTTCGCGCAGGGTGCGGCGCTGATGAAGGGCAAGAAGGTCGACGACCCTGCGCGCAGCTATTCGGGCGATCGTCCGTCATCGACCATCCTGCTCGACACGCTCGATCCGCGCACGCTGGGCGCGCTGATCGCATTCTACGAGCACCGCGTGTTCGTGAACGGCGTGCTGCTGGGCATCAACAGCTTCGACCAGTTCGGCGTCGAGCTGGGCAAGGAAATGGCCAAGGCGGCCGATCAGGGCGGGCAGGAGTTCGACCCCTCGACCGAGGACCTGATCAAGCGGGCTTTTGGCGAATAACTATCCTCCCCGCTCGCGGGGAGGTGGCAGGCCGCAGGCCTGACGGAGGGGGGCTTCCTCACAGGATATCCTTTGTGGAACGCCCCCTCCACCATGCTTCGCATGGCCCCCCTCCCCGCAAGCGGGAAGGATGAACATCATTTCCGATCACTGTCAGGGGGACGCTGAACTTGGCTCGGCGTCCCCCGTTATGCTTTCAGGCGGCTGAACCGCCCCCAATTCCCGGAGAAACCGTTCCCATGGCTGAGTATGACTATGACCTGTTCGTCATCGGTGCAGGGTCGGGGGGCACGCGCGCCTCGCGGGTCGCGGCGGCGCATGGCGCGCGCGTGGCGGTGGCCGAGGAATATCGGGTCGGCGGCACCTGCGTCATTCGCGGCTGTGTGCCCAAGAAGCTGCTCGTCTATGGCGCGCATTTCGCCGAGGATCTGAAGGACGCCCGCCGCTTCGGCTGGCAGGTGCCGAGCGAGTGCGAATTCTCGTGGCAAACGCTGCGGGACAATGTGCTGGCGGAAGTCGACCGGCTGAACGGCGCGTACAAGAAGACGCTGGAGAGCCACAATGTCGAGATCATCGACCAGCGCGCCGTCGTCACCGGCCCCAACAGCGTCCGCCTGGCCGACGGGACCGAGAAGACCGCCGAACGCATCCTGATCGCGGTCGGCGCGCATCCGGCCGTCCCCTCCTGCCCCGGTCACGAGCATGGCATCACCTCCAACGAGGCGTTCCATCTGGACGCCATCCCCAAGCGCGTGCTGATTGCCGGCGCGGGCTATATCGCCAATGAATTTGCGGGCGTCTTCCACCAGTTCGGCGCGCACGTCACGCTGATCAATCGCAGCAAGGACATATTGCGCGGTTACGACCTGACGATCCGCGACCGGCTGCTCCAGATCTCGATGATGAAGGGGATCGAATTCCGCTTCGACGCGACGTTCGAGGGGATCGAGAAGATGGACGATGGCTGCCTGAAGGTATCCATGTCCAACCACGAGCCGATGATCGTCGACCTGGTGATGTTCGCGACCGGCCGCCTTCCCAATACCCATGGCCTGGGGCTGGAGACGGCCGGTGTCGAGCTGGACGATCATGGCGCGATCAAGGTGGACGAGGACAATCGCTCGACCTGCCCCAGCATCTATGCGGTCGGCGACGTGACCAACCGGGTCCAGCTGACCCCCGTTGCCATCCGCGAGGGACAGGCCTTTGCCGACACCGTGTTCGGCGGCAAGCCGACCCGTGTCGACTATGACTGCATCCCCGCCGCCGTGTTCAGCCATCCCCCGATGGCGGGCGTCGGCATGACCGAGGCGCAGGCGCGCCAGATCCTGGGGTCGGTGCAGGTCTATACCTCCGACTTCCGCCCGATGAAGAATGTCCTGGCGGGCCGCGAGGAACGCGCGCTCTACAAGATGGTATGCGACGGCGACACCGGCCGCGTGGTCGGGCTGCACATGATCGGCCCCGACGTGCCCGAAATCCTCCAGGCCGCCGCCATCGCGGTCAAGGCCGGGCTGACCAAGGCGCAGTTCGACGCCACCGTCGCGCTGCACCCGACCATGTCCGAAGAGCTGGTGCTGATGCGCTGAGGCTCAGTCGCCCCCCCGGTGTCCCGCCGGGGGGCAGTTCGAAAGGACCAGCCTTATTTGCATATCGCGTGAAACTTTATTGCAGCTTAGGATTATATACATGTCGAGTCGTCAGGACGTTGGAACAGAGTCGTTGCGGTGGAAATGGAATCGAAGATGAGTGAGCATGGTGTCACCTTTGAGCAGGTCATCGCCTTCGCCAAGGCCGCGATGGACGGTGCGGATGCGCTGAACCAGCCGCTGGCGGGCAACCACATCGCTGCGGGACTCGAGATGCTGCGCGCCGCCCATCAACAGGCGGGAGCCGCCGCCGCGGTCTGATCGTCAGGCGTCTTCAGCGCTCTTGCCATCATCCAGCGCAGTGGCGCGCCGGTGGGCCGGGCGATTCTGCAAACGGCCGATATAGGCCATCATCGCATCGGTCCTGGGGATCAGCCCGAACTGGGTGAACCACATCAGCTGCGAGCCCAGATAGACATCCGCCGCCGTGAAGCGCTCACCGGTGATATAGGAATGCTCGGCCACCGCCGCGCTTATGACACCCACGGCCCGGTCGAAATCGCCATAGCCTGCCATACGCCGCTGCTCGGGGGTCGGGTCCATGCCCATCGCGCGATTGGTGATCGCAGCTTCCAGCGGCCCCGCCGCGAAGAACAGCCAGCGATAATAACGCGCCCGCTCCTGCGGCAGCGGTGCCAGCTCGGCATCGGGAAAGGCATCGGCCAGATAGGCGCAGATGGCCGCCGTCTCCGTCACGACCTGGCCGAGATGGACGATGGCGGGCACCTTCATCATCGGATTGATCGCGCGATAGTCGGGCGCGATCATCGTCGTCCCATAATCCAGCACGACCGTGTCATAGGTCGCCCCCGTCTCCTCCAGCATCCAGCGCGCGATACGGCCCCGCGACTGGGGGGTTGGTGTACAGCGTCAGGTCGGCGGTCATCAGGCTCTCCAAGGCGAAGGGAGGGGGCGGGATCAGGCGCGATCGAGATGACGGTGCAGAAAGGCGATGGTCCGCGACCAGGCCTGGGTCGCCGCCGCTGCATTATAGCGCTCGGCCGAGCTGTCATTGTTGAAGGCATGGTCGACGCCCGGATAGGTGAAGGCCTCGACCGGCCGCCCCGCCGCCTTCAGCGCCGCGACCCAGGGCTCGCCGGTCGCATTCACGCGCGCATCCTTGCCCGCATAATGGAGCATCAACGGTGCCTGGACCTTGGCCGCTTCGCCGGGATTGGGTGCGGGGCCGTAATAGGCCACGCCCGCCGCCAGCGTCGGGCCTGCCGCCACCGCCAGCCGGTTGACGAACGCCCCGCCCCAACAAAAGCCCACCACCCCGACGCGGCCGGTGCCGGTCTTGTCGGCGGCGGCATGGGCCATCATCGCGCGCGCCTGGGCCAGCGCCAGATCATAGTCGAGCGTTCCGATCAGCGTCCGCGCCCGATCCTCGTCCGCTGGCGTGCCGCCCTGTGGCGCGAGCAGATCGGGGGCAACCGCATGGAACCCGGCCAGCGCCACGCGCCGCGTGACATCCTCGATATGCGGGGTCAGCCCGCGATTCTCGTGGATGACCAGCACCGTCCCGATCCGCTTCTTCACGCCCCTGGGACTGGCGAGATAGGCGGCCGATCGCGCACCGGCCTCCATCCCCTCGCGGCGGTCGATGCGCAGCCGGGTGTCATGGGGGTCGGTCATTGCGGCGGCGGCGGGACTGGCGGAAATTCCCAGGATCAGCGCCTCGGCGGCGGCGACCGATCCCGCGAGTGCGGTCATCTGGCGCAAAAGGGTCCGGCGGTCGTGATGCTCATGGGTGAAGGCGTCATAGATACGCACCGCGCGGTCGCGCAGGGATTCATTCGGGGGGATATCGGTCATGCGGGCATCCTCCACTCCGGTCGCGGGTCCGGCATGGGTGCCGGTATTTATGCGAGTGTGATGGGGAGCTTAGTCGTGCAGGACGGCAGGGGCTAGGGTTGATGGGATGGGTTTGAGAGCGTGGCCTTCGACTTCGCTCAGGCTGAAAGGAGGGTGGGAGCTATTCCATGAGAGCCAGGCGGCAAATCCCCCCAGTCCGTTCAGCCTGACCGAAGTCGAAGGCCACGGGAAAACGCCCCCCCCAAACAAAAAGGCCGCCCCCGCACCGGGGACGGCCCTTTCGTCAGCCTGGCCGCAAGATCACGCCCCCAACGGGCTCGGCGATCCGAACGGCCCGTTGCCGCGCCGCGTCTTCGGGATCGAGGTTCCCGCCTTGGCGATCGGCGCCGCTTTCAGCTTGGGATCGTCGCGACCGATATCGTCGCCCGCGATCAGCTTCTTGATCTCGTCACCCGACAGAGTCTCATATTCCAGCAGCGCCCCGGCCAGCAGGTGGAGCTGGTCGACATGCTCGGTCAGGACATGCTTGGCGCGGTGCAGGCCGCCCTCGACGATCGACTTGATCTCGTCGTCGATCAGCTGCGCCGTCTGGTTGGACATGCGCACCGGCTGGCTGGACGAATAGCCCAGGAAGCTCTCGCCCTCCGGCTGGGCATATTCGACAGGGCCGACCTTGTCCGACATGCCCCATTTCGTGACCATGTCGCGGGCCAGACCCGTGGCGTACTGGATGTCGCCGCTGGCACCGCTCGACACCTTGTCATAGCCGAAGATGATCTCTTCGGCGACGCGACCGCCCATGGCGACCGCCAGGTTCGCGTACATCTTGTCGCGGTGATAGCTGTACGAGTCGCGCTCCGGCAGGCGCATCACCATGCCCAGCGCACGACCGCGCGGGATGATCGTCGCCTTGTGGATCGGGTCCGACGCCGGTTCGTGCAGCGCAATGATCGCGTGGCCCGCCTCGTGATAGGCGGTCATCCGCTTCTCGTCCTCGGTCATGACCATGGAGCGGCGTTCCGCGCCCATCATGACCTTGTCCTTGGCTTCCTCGAACTCGGCATTGGCGACCAGGCGCTTGCCCTTGCGCGCCGCCATCAGCGCCGCTTCGTTGACGAGGTTGGCGAGGTCCGCGCCCGAAAAGCCCGGCGTGCCGCGCGCGATGACACGGGCGTCGACGTCGGGGGCCAGCGGCACCTTCTTCATATGGACTTCGAGGATCTTCACGCGGCCGTCGATGTCCGGGCGCGGCACCACGACCTGGCGGTCGAAGCGGCCGGGACGCAGCAGCGCCGGGTCGAGCACGTCGGGGCGGTTGGTCGCGGCGATGATGATGATGCCTTCATTGGCCTCGAAACCATCCATCTCGACCAGCAGCTGGTTCAGCGTCTGCTCGCGCTCGTCATTGCCGTTGCCCAGACCCGCGCCGCGATGGCGACCGACCGCGTCGATTTCGTCGATGAAGACGATGCAGGGCGCCGACTTCTTGGCCTGCTCGAACATGTCGCGCACGCGGCTGGCACCGACGCCGACGAACATCTCGACGAAGTCCGAACCCGAAATGGTGAAGAACGGCACGCCCGCTTCACCCGCGATCGCGCGGGCGAGCAGCGTCTTACCCGTACCCGGCGAGCCGACCAGCAGCGCGCCCTTCGGAATCTTGCCGCCCAGGCGGGCGAACTTCGAGGGATCCTTCAGGAACTCGACGATTTCCTGCAATTCTTCGCGCGCTTCGTCGATGCCGGCCACATCGTCGAAGGTCACCTTGCCTTCCTTCTGGGTCAGCATGCGCGCACGGCTCTTGCCGAAGCCCATCGCGCCGCTCGCGCCGCCGCCCTTCTGCATCTGGCGCAGCACGAAGAAGGCGATACCGATGAACAGGATGAACGGCAGCGAATTATAGAGCATCAGCATCCAGATGGACGGCCCTTCCTCGGTCTTCGCCGTGAAGGTCACGCCCTTCTCGCGCAGGCGTGGGATCAGCTGCGAATCGGGGACCGGCGTCGTGCGGAACTTCTCGCCCGAGGACAGCGTGCCGGTGATCGACTCGCGCGAGATCGTCGCGGTCTTCACCGTGCCCTCGTCGACCTTGTCCAGGAAGGTCGAATATTCGATCTGGTTGCCGCTCTGCGCCGAGGAACCCGCGCCCGACAGGCTGACGAACAGGGCGAGCGCCATCAGGATGCCCACCCAGATCAACAGGCTCTTCATCCAGGGGTTGCCGCCCCCATTGGGATCGGGGCTCTGCTGCTTGTCGTTGTCGTTCATCGGTGCCGGATACCTTTCAGCCTCCAAGATAGGCATGACGAGGTTAATGGCAATGGAACAAGACCGATCATTGTGATCGGGGCGCCTGACTTGATCCTCCCCAAGCTTTGCTTGGGGAGGGGAACCACCGCTAACGCGGCGGTCCCCCTCCCCGCGCTTCGCGCAGGAAGGATTGAAGAATGGGATCAGCCCGTCTTCCTCGGCGGGGCGGGCCGGAAACGCCAGACGCCCGAGCGGACGCTAGCGATCACGCCCGCCTGGGTCGCGCGACTGCCCTGCGCCAGCGATTCGAGCAGCTTTTCGATATTGCTCCCCTCGCTCCACGCCGGGCTTTCGATCCCGGCGGCGGTGCGGACCGTACCGATCGCGCGGCGGGCCAGACGGCGGCCCAGCTCACGCGGGAGGTCGGCGGCCTGGATCCGGACATTGTCGCCATCGATCTGCGCCCGGTCGGCCCAAAGCCAGTCGACCGTCGCACGCAGGTCGGTATCCGCCTCGGCCAGTTGCGCCGCCGCACGCGCCAGTTGCGCCACGCCCAGCCACTCATGGCCATCGAGCAACTGCCGAAACCGGGTACGGTCATGGCGCGGGTCGTGGTTGGCGGGATCGTCGACGAACGGGGCTTCGGCGCGGCGCACGATCCGGCGCAGCTCGGCGCGACGCCAGTCGAGCAGCGGGCGCAGCACCACCATATCGGCGATCACCGTCCGGGCGCGCACCCCCGACAGGCCCGACAGCCCGGCCCCGCGCGCGGCGCGCATCAGGAAGGTCTCGGCCTGATCGTCGGCATGATGCGCGGTGAGGATCGCCGCTGCACCGATCGCGCGGGCCTGTGCGGCAAGCAGGGCGTAACGCACTTCACGCGCCTGGGACTGGATGCTCGCCCCAGTGATCGGCGTTTCGGGGCGCAGACCGTGATGCGGCACGCCCAGCTGGGCGCAATGATCGGCGACCATGCGCACCTCGTCCGCTGCCTCGGGTCGCAGGCCATGATCGACCGTCGCCACCGCGATCCGCCCCGGAAAGGCGGCCGCCGCCAGCGTCAGCATCGCCATGCTGTCCGGCCCGCCGGATACCGCCAGCAACAGCGGCGCCGCATCGGCATGGGGATCGTGAAGAAGCGTCAGATCGGCGACAAAGCGCGCAATCTGATCGGCGGCCGTGGCATCGGTGGCCATGATGCTCTCAAAACTGGTCAGGGATGCGCGCGCTCTGGCCCTTCCGCCGCACCAGTGCAAGGGGTTTCGTCGCTGTCTGCATTCCTCCCCTGCAGGGGGAGGTGGCTGGGCGAAGCCCGGAGGGAGGGGTGTCGCCCTCTCGATAGGGGGACACCCCTCCACCATGCTGCGCATGGTCCCCCTCCCCTTACAGGGGAGGAATAGGCCTCACTGGCACTTCGCCGCGCTGCGCCCGCTGGCGATCTGGCCCTTCATCGCGGCGGACAGCTTGGCGCCGTACACGTCGCTCAACTCGTCATAGACCTTGCAGGCATCGGCCGCCTTGTTGAGCTTCGTCAGCGCCTGGCCAAGATAGAGCAGGCTGTCCGGCGCGCGCTCGCCGTCCGGGAATTTCTTGTAATTCTCGTAGAAGGCCATCGACGCCAGGCTGGGCTTGCCGGAATCGAGATAGGTGCGCCCCAACAGGTTCTGCGCAAAGCTGGCGCGGCGGCTCTTGGGATAGTCGGCGACCACCTTCTTCAGTGCGGCCTCCGCTTCCGGATAGCGCTTCGCGGCCCATAGGCGATAGCCATAGAGATAGGCGTCCTCTGCCGCATCGCCGGTCGAGGGCTTGTCGACCGCCGCCGCCGGGGTCGCCGTCGCGGTGTCGCCGGTCACGACCGAGGGGGCCGCCGGGGTCTTGGGCGGGCGGGTCGATCCGGTCGCGGCGACGGGCATGGCGGACGTGTCGAGCGGCGCGCTCTGCCCCGCAGGGGCGATCGGCGCGGGGCCGGATTCCAGCGCCTTCAGCCGCGCTTCGGTGGCACGCTTATAGGCGTCGAACTGGTCCTGGAGCTGGCGGGTGCGATACCCATTCTGCTCGATCTGGCCGGTCAGCCCCGCCATCTGCTCCTCCAGCGAGGTCACGCGCGAGGTCAGGTCCGACAGCGCGCTGGAGGCGGGAACGCCCGGCGCCTGCGCCTGGGTCTGCGGCGCGGTGATCTCGGGCTGGACATAGCCGCCCGCGCCGTTCGGGAAGACCTTGCGCTGGACGGCGCGCATCTCGCTTTCCAGCTTGCCGACCCGGCCCTCGACATTGGACTGGGCGGCGGCGGCGGTCGGCAGGATCATCACGGCCGCGACCCCGGCCAGCAACAGGTTACGCATCGGTTTCACCCCCCGGTGGGCTGGTTATGAAAGGGACAGGGCCACCCTGCCCTGCCCCGGCTGTCTCCAGCCTGAAGATTTCCGCTTCCTACAAATCCGCCGGAGCCGTGGTGGCGGAGGACGGCGACGGCGCAGGCGTCGTCAGGGCGTTGGCGCCCGTCTCGCCGCTCGTATCACGCGTCGAACGGCGCTCCGTCCGCTCGCGCAGCGGGGTACGCACGGCCGGCGTCGGCGCGGCGGCAGCGGTCGAAGCCCCCGACAGTCGCGCCCCGATCGCCTGCGGATCGAGCCGCACGTCCTTGATCGCGCGCGAGCCATCGCCCAGCGGCGGGATCCGCTTGCCGTCCAGCGTCACGCTCAGCTTGTCGGGGCGGCCGACATTCAGCAGCGGCCCCTTGGCGGTGGCGGGCACCTCATAGCTTTCGCCGGGCTTCAGCGTGCCCATCTTCAGCGTGACATTGTCGGCGTCGTACACGCGCAGCCATACCTCGCCATTGGCGGTCAGCACGACCTTGCCCGCCGTCACCGGCGTCGGGCTGGGGGCAGGCGCGGGTGCGGGCGCAGCGCTGTTGGTCAGCGGGGTCGCGGCGGGCACCTCCTGCGCGGTGCGGTCACGGCGGAACAGATCGGTGCCGTACCACAGCCCGGCGATGATCAGCAGCGCCAGCGCCAGGCCGACGCCGACGATCGCCAGCCCACGCGAGGGCACGCGGGCGGGGTCGGCGATGTCCTGCGGCACATATTCGGTGACGCGGCGGCCCAGCTTGTCGACATCGGCGCGCACGGCCTGCGCGATCGCGACCTCGTCGGCGCCGACCGCGCGGGCATAGGCCTTTGCGAAGCCGACCGCATAGGTGGCCGACGGCAGACTCTGATAATCGGATGCCTCGATCGCCGCGAGATGGCGACTGGGAATGCGCGTCCGCGCACCGATATCGCCCAGCGATAGCCCCTGCGCCTCGCGCGCCGTGCGCAGGACGTCACCGGCGCGGGCAGGTGCCGCTGGTGCGGCATCGTGGCCGGGATTGACCTCGTCCATTCTCAACTCCGAAGCGACCATGGCCCACCCCATGATCGCGGTCGTTCTTTCAGACGGCTGGGATCAAGTCAACGCGAACACCTGACCTGGATCAGGCCAATTCGACACCGTTCGTCGCAGCCCAGGCACCAAGCGCCCCGCGCATGTCGCGGACCGGATGCGCCAGCAGCCGCGCCATCTCGGCGGTGATCGCATCCCGGTCGAGCGAACGGATCATCGCCTTGACCGGGCCGACCGCCGCCGGGGTGATCGACAGCCGGTCGATGCCCAGGCCAATCAACGCCATCGCCTCCAGCGGACGCCCGCCCATCTCGCCGCACACGCCGACCGGCACGTCCGCCTCGCGCGCAGGCTCGACCACCCGGCGCAGGAAACGCAGGATCGACGGGCTGAGCCAGTCATAGCGCTCGGCGAGCTTGGGATTGGCGCGGTCGGCGGCGAACAGGAACTGGGTCAGGTCGTTGGTGCCGATCGACAGGAAGTCGACATTGGGCAGGATCAGATCGAGCTGCTCCGCCAGCGCCGGCACCTCCAGCATCGCGCCGTAGCGCACATCGAGCGGCAGGCGACGCCCGCGCGAGCCGAGCCAGGCGCGCTGCGCCTCGAACAGCGACTTGGCCTCGTCGAATTCCCACGCTTCCGACACCATGGGGAACATGACGTGGAGCGTCCGCCCCGCCCCCGCCTCGATCAGCGCGCGCGCCTGTGCCTTCATCAGGCCGTCACGCTCCAGCGCCAGGCGCAGTGCGCGCCAGCCCATCGCCGGGTTCTCCTCGTCCCCCGCCTCGGTGTTGAGATAGGGCAGCGCCTTGTCGCCGCCGATATCGATAGTGCGGAACACGACCGGCCGGTCGCCAGCCGCCTCCATCACGTCGCGGTACAGCCGCTGCTGCCGCTCACGCTGCGGCAGGGTGGCGGAGACCAGAAACTGGAACTCGGTACGGAACAGGCCGATACCGTCGGCACCCGTGGTATCGAGCGCGGCGGCATCGTCGCGAAGCCCGGCATTGACCATCAGTGTGACGCGGTGGCCGTCCTTCGTCACCGGCGGCACGTCGCGCAGCGCAGCAAAGGCCGCGCGGCGCTTCTGCCGCAGCTCCAGCTTGGCGTCGAACGCCTCCTCCATCGCCGACGAGGGCCGGACCAGGACGCTGCCCTCCGATACGTCGAGCAGCAGCTGGTCGCCATCCGCGATCTGGCGGCGCACGTCGCTGACCCGGCCCAGCACCGGCACGCCCATCGCGCGCGCGACGATGATGACATGCGCGGTCAGCGACCCTTCCTCCAGGATCACGCCCTTCAACCGCCGCCGGTCATATTCCAGCAGCTCGGCAGGCCCCAGGTTGCGCGCGATCAGGATCGTGTCCTGCCGCAGGCCCAGCTGCGCCGCCGTGCCCATCTGGCCCGACACGATGCGCAGCAACCGGTTCGACAGGTCCTCCAGGTCGTGCATCCGGTCGGCGAGCAGCGGATCGTCGATCTGGCGCATTCGCTGGCGCGTGCGCTGCTGCACCCGCTCGATCGCGGCCTCGGCCGTCAGGCCGCTGTCGATCGCTTCGTTGATGCGGCGCGCCCAACCCTCGTCATAGGCGAACATCTTGTAGGTCTCGATGACCTCGACATGCTCGCCCGCGACGCCGAATTCGGCCTCGCGCGCCATGCGGTCGATCTGCTCGCGCATCTTGTCGAACGCGGCATAGACGCGGCGGCGCTCGGCATCGATGTCCTCGGCCACCGTATGTTCGACGACGATGCGCGGCTGGTGATAGACGGCAAAGCCGCTGCCCATGCCCTCGACCAGCTTCTGCCCCGACAGGCGGATCGTTGCGGTCATCTGCGGCCGCGCCCCCGCTCCCGCCGCCGCGTCGATCAGCCCGGCATTGGCGATCAGCTCGGACAGGACCATCGCAACGGTCTGCAGCGCCTCGATCTCGACATCGGCATATTTGCGCGGTTCGCTATGCTGGACCGCCAGCACGCCCACCGCCCGCTCGCGCCGGATGATCGGCACGCCCGCAAAGCTGTGGAACCGGTCCTCGCCCGTCTCGGGCTTATAGGCGAAGTCGGGATGGCTGGCGGCTTCGTCGAGATTGAGCACCTCGACATCCTCGGCGATCGTGCCGACCAGCCCCTCGCCCATCGCCAGCTTGGTGACATGCACCGCCTCCTCGGCCAGGCCGCGGGTCGCGAACAGTTCCAGCACGCCTTCGCGCAGGAGGTAGATCGAGCAGACCTCGCTGCCGATCGCCTCGCCGATGATCTGGACCACCTGGTTCAGCTTGGCTTGGGCGGGGGTGCGCGACGCCATCACGTCGTGCAGACGAACGAGGATCTCGCGGGCGGATGCGGCGGCCGAAACGGGCATGGGCATAGGGCTAACAGACGGAATGCGGCGGTGTCATGCGTTAATATTGCACGTGCGTGCCTTTTGATGGCGCACCCACCCCGGTCGACACGCCGACCTGCGTTACAAATCGGGTCGTATGACCGATTCCCTGGCCGACGCCGCGGCCCTGGGGTCGTCGCCACCCCGATGATCCGATGCGCCACATTCTGGCCAAGCCGCGATATGGCTATCAGCGCGTAGACCAGGGCTTCGCGCCCGGCACGCCGAAGCGGAACAGGATGATGGCGCCCCTGTGCGAGGAGGCCGAATACTCTGGGGCCAGATCGCCGCCGTCTTTGCCATCATACTCCGGAGGACCTGGGCGGCGACGCAATGGACGGCATGGCGGCTGGGGCTTCAGCCGCAACTCGGTCAGCCGGGACAGGCGACGGCACAGGACAAGCAGCTCGCGCTCCTCAACGCCGCCGCTGACCGCCGCGATCTTCCAATATACGCTGCGGTGCTCGTCCCGAGACGAACCAGCCTGCCGCCGATCCCGTGAAACTTATCGTACCGACTCTCGAACGCTTCATCGCGGCACTCCAACCCCCAATTCCCGAGAAAGTATTTGGAAACATATTTAGAGAAATGAACACCTAAGGGACAAGATATAAGCAACTTTTTCGGCTGTATTCAAATCATTGGCTGTTAGTCGCGTGGCATCACGGACAGTCCGCGCGATGAGTCATGCCAAATTTCCGATGATCGATCAGGCCTCCGGCAAACAAGAATCTTCACTCAATATATCGATGAAGGCGCGCACCTTCGGAGAGAGGTGCTTACTGGACGGCCAAAGGACGGTTAGCGTGCGCGGCGCCGCAGCTGCCTCTTGCGGAAGGTCAACCAATCTCTTCGATCTCAACGCTTGCGCTACCTCGAAGTCAGGAAGGCAGGCAATGCCGCGCCCCTCAAGGGTGAGATATTTGAGTATCTCGACCGAATTACAGACGACGTTAGACACATTGGTCGAGCCGATGACGTTCTGAAAGTCCGCCACGGGCCATTGCTCGAATTTTCCGGTGTTGGGGAAGCGATAAAGAAGGAGGGTATGCGAAAGGAGATCCTGTGCGGTGGCAGGCTGGCCGCAACGCTCCACATAGCTCGGTGAAGCGACCAATATTTGCCGAAAGCACCCCAGCGACCTGCTCATGATTCTGGTATCTATTGTATCGCCGATCCGAATGGCCGCGTCATAGCCTTCATCGATGAGATCGACCTTCCTATCGGTGACATCGATCTCGACTTCGACATTTGGATAAAATTCAATGAATCGGGCAATTCGTGGCAGGAGTAGATTTCCGATCAACGGAACACTCACTCGTAACTTGCCCCTGGGCATAACGAGTGTGGTGCTCAACTCATGCTCGGCGGCCTTGAGTTCGCTCAGGATACGATGGCACCGCTGAAGCAAGAGCTCGCCCTCCGCCGTCAACTTCATGCTGCGCGTGCTCCGGTGGAATAGGCGGACGCCAAAGCGACTTTCGAGACGAGCGATCGACTTGCCAATGGCGGATGCGGAAACGCCAAACCGCCGTCCGGCTTCGGTGAAGCTCAACGTCTCCGCGGCTGCAACAAAGGTCGAAATGCCCGCGAGATGATCTATAATCTCGCTTTAGCTGGCCCCATTGAAGACGGCAACGTCCGCTCTGATCGGAACTGCCGCCCATTTATCCACAATGGCTTGCTGGGTAGCCTCAATTCGGCATCCCACAGCAGGGAGGCGCCCTTGTTGCAATCCTCGAACCGGAGTCATGCATGATGACCGACGAAATTCAATTTCCCTATGCCACGCGATCGTTCATCGTCAATTACGGCGACGGACTGGTGTTCCGTAACAGTTATCTTGCCGATGGAAAGTCGGCAACGGTTGAACACCTTGAGGGAGCCATGAAGGGATCTTTGTCGACCTCAACCTTCAAGTGGTTCGAGTTAGGCAATGGTGAATATATCCTATCTTGGCAGGAGGAAGACAAATCCACAGTCGTGCATTGTGACAATTTCGAAAAGAAGACAACTCGGTCCTTCTACACGATGATGGACGGAAGCTTTTTCGAGCTGTCCGGGAAGATCACAAGCGAGACGGCCCATGTCTGATCGGCAGAATAAGGTGGCCTTGGTGACAGGTGCCTCTCGCGGAGTGGGCCGTGCGGCTGCGATCGCACTTGCGTCCGCTGGCGCTCATGTGCTGGTTCACTACAATTCGAACGGGCAAGCGGCCGATGCTGTTGTTGCTGAAATCTCGAATCGAGGAGGAAGTGCTCAGACGGTGAGCGCCGACCTTGGCACGCCCGACGGACCTTTCGGCCTGTCAGCCGCCGTTCGCAGGATCGCCAATGGCAAGATCGACATTTTCGTTTCGAACGCCGGTATTTGCCGGCCTCTCAGCCTGAGAAATACGACCGCTGAGGACTTCGACGAACAGTTTGCCGTAAATGTCAGGGCGCCCTTCTTTCTGGTCCAGCAACTTGCTCCGATGATGCCGTCAGGCGGCAGCATCGTGCCCACCTCTTCGCTGGCCGCTCGAACGACCGTAGGTGAGCTTTCCGCTTATGCAGCGTCGAAAGGCGTAATCTCAATCCTGGTCATCCAACTGGCGGCGGAGCTTGGGAAGCAAGGCCTTCGGGTCAATGGCATTGCGCCTGGTATCGTCGCCACGGACATGTCCACCTTCATCGAAACGAAGGAGGGCCATGATTTCACGCTCGGACTGCAATCCATCAAACGGATTGCAACAGCCGACGATATCGCCGCGGTGATCGCTTTCCTGACGAGCGACGCTGCCGGTTGGATCACGGGCGATGTCATCCACGTCGATGGTGGTTCCAAACTCTAGCAGGCCCTTCCCGCCTCTCGATCCATGGCGAGAAACGTGATCGAGCCTGCGGGGCTTCGCAAGTCGAATCGCCTCTGACTGAACCGACGGCGAGCAAGGTCAACCAAAACCAAACAAGGCGTGCGCGGGGTTTCCAATGGCCCGACGCTGCTGAACGGCATCTGCTTTTGCGCGAAGTGCGGCGGCGCGATGACCCTGCGCACGAGCAATGGTGATGGCGGGCAGTATAGCTATTCCACCTGCTCGACCAAGGCGCGGCAGGGCAAGACGGGCTGCGAAGGTCGCTCGATCCGCATGGACAAGCTCGACCATCTGGTCGCGGGTCATCTCGACCGGCGACAGGAACGGGCCGAGCGCCGCTGCGAGCATCTGGCAGACTTGAACCGGCGAATCACGGAAACCGATCAGCGCCTTAACCGGCTCTACGACGCGATAGAATCAGGCGTCGCAGCGCTGGACGACGTGGGACTGAAAGACCCGATCGCCAATCTGAAAGCGATCCGCGATCAGGCCACGGCCGATGCCGAGCGGATACGGATGGCACTCGACGGCTCCGGCGATCGGGCCGTGACGCCGGAGATGATCGACGCGCTTTCGCAAGTCGCGCGCAGGAGCTTGCGGATCGAAGGCGGCGGCTATCAGCGAGATCACCTGCGCGTCTTCGCCCAGCGCGTCGAGGTCGCCGATGACGAGGTTCGCATCATGGGAAACAAGTCGGACCTGCTTCAAACCCTCGTTGCCGCTTCGAGCGGGGAAACGGCGGCGTTTGCGGTTCGCAGTTCTGTACTGAAATGGCGCACCCGACATCCGCCATTTTGTGCTACACAATTCCCTAAATCATTGTAATAAAACAAATAAAAATTTGCCTGTTTTCAAAATGTGTTGCAAAATGTGTTACACATTCGTTAGGTGACTCTAAAATGACGAGGTTCGAATCCCCGTCGCGTTAGTCGGCAAAATGACAGTCATCACAAAGGCCATATTTCCCGGCGCTGGCGAGCGCCAAACGGAAGGCCCTTCCACAATGAATGCAGTCCGCATCGGCACCTTCGACAGGCATCGGCCTCATACTCGCCAGTCGCGCATCCGCGTTAGCCCGCGTCCGTCGCTCTAGCTCCGCTTCGACTTCCTCTTTCGACCAGCCAGACATCGCGGCCTTCTCCCGATTGATCCGCTCGCATCTTAGCACGGAAAACTTAGTTTTTTCGTTGATTGTGTGTGAAGTAAAATCACCATAGTAAAAAGCTATTTTACAAGCAATAAACGCCTAATGGAGCGTCTTTGTAAAATGAAAACAGACAAAGGTAATGTATCAAAATGGTACATCGAATCTATATCTGGCGTTTTGTGAGCGGTTGAGATAAAAAGAAAGGGCGAGTGCTGGTCCACACTCGCCCTTAGTCTCAACCAAACAGCAGATGAGGTGCTGTCATATGAATATATACTCGAATTCCCGAAGGGGCGCAACCCTGATTTCGCCGCTGGATCGTCCGCTCAAGGTGACGCGGTTCCCTCGACAGTCGGCAAGTCGCAAGGATGACCTCACGCTCTCATTGCGCGAGTTGGCGGAGGTGATCAAAGACGAATGGGCTGAATACAAGGGGGACTTGCCCTGGCTCAAGCTGGCCCGTTTCGGGAATACCCGCTCGGATAAGGGCAGCCTTCGCACGAACGCCAACATGCAGGCGATCAGCGGCATTGAGCTAGACTATGATGATGGCGACATATCACCGGCTCGCGCTCGCGCCATCCTGTCGGAGGTAGGCATTGCCGCTCTCATCTTTACCACCCCTAGCCATATGCAGCCCGGAAAGGGCAACAGGTGGCGTATCCTTTGCCCTACCAGTCGAGACCTCGACCCTATCGAGCGCGAGAGGCTTGTGGCGCGAATCAATGGCCTTTTCGACGGGGCGTTTGATCCCGCGTCCTTCACGATGTCGCAGTCGTTCTATTACGGTAACGTCGAGGACGGAACACCTGTCCAGACCTACCTTGTAGACGGCGGGTATATCGACCATGCGGACGATTTGGATGAGGTGGCATTAGGTCGCGACGGAAAGCCCTATCGCGAGCGCCGGGAGCGTGAGGCCAACGACAACCACGAAGGGGCAACCCGCCCGCAGCACGTCGCCGACTCGGCCCTTATGTCTATCCCGAACGAAGGTGATCGCAGTTGGTGGCGTGATATGGCAGCGGCGCATAAGTCAGCAGGCGGATCGTTCACCGTATTCGATGGATGGTCGAAGGGGCATGACAGCTACAGCCGTCGCCACACTCGCGATACGTGGGACGATCTCGATCCTGAAAAGGAAGGCGGCATCACGGAACGGTCGCTTTACAGCGCCGCAGCGGATCACGATTGGCGTGACAGCGAGCTCGATGAGCAAACCCTCGCCGACCTCGACGACTACGATGCCGATCTTGAAGCCCTGATCAAAGAAGACAAGGCCCACGCCGCCGAAAGGCAGAAGGCCGACGATTCCGCATTCTTGAAGCCGGTCAGCAGCTTTGCGAGCAAGCGAGTGCCTAAGCGTGAATGGCTCATCCCTGATCTGATTCCAAACCGGCAGGTAACGGATTTGTCAGGTGATGGTGGCACCGGCAAGAGCAATCTGGCTTTGCAGCTTGCCGTAGCAGTTGGCACCGGCAGCCCGTTTCTAGGGGAGCGAGTGGACCGTCCGGGGGCAGTTTGCGTCATCGCAGCGGAAGACGAGGAAGATGAGTTGCATCGTCGGTTCGCGGACATCTGCCGGGAACGCAACCTCGACATGGCCGACCTCGACAATGTGTGGGTGCGTTCGATGGCAGGCGAGAACGCCATTCTTGCCGAGCCGACTCGCAGCGGTGGATTGAAAGAGACGGCTATTTACGAACGCCTCGAACGCATCATGTCCGAGCGTCATTACTCGTTGCTAATACTCGATACTAGGTCGCATCTCTACGGTGGCGAAGCAAACAACACGAACCAAGTCACTCAGTTCATCAACATGCTCAAGCACCTCGCAATCCAATACGATTGCGCGGTCCTCCTCCTATCGCACCCTTCATTGACTGGCATGAATACCGGCACTGGATCGGGATTTAGTGTCGCGTGGAACAACGCTGTTCGGTCTCGCCTGTATCTTGAGCGCGTCAGAAACGATGACGGCACGGAAGACGATACCGACGCTCGCGTCTTGCGGACTATGAAATCCAACTACGGCCCGACCGGAGGGGAAATCCGCATGACTTGGCGGCGCGGTGTGTTCGTCGCCGACGCCGAATTGGCGGATGACGACGATGATGGCGATAGCCGCCTGCCTGTCGATAACCTGTTCCTCGAAATCCTCGACGCCATGACCGAACAGGGGCGGTATGTCTCGCATAATACAGGGCCGACCTATGCACCGTCTCTCTTTGAAGGGCATCCAAGGGCCGGACACACCAAAAATCGAACGTTCAAAAATGCGATGGAGCGCCTGCTCGATGCCGGTGAAATCGTGATTGCCGAACATGGCAAGGGCAATAGCAAGCGGACGCACCTTGAACGGGCGTCCAGTCAACCGCCGACCGGCAACCGTCGCCGAAACCGTGAAATTCAGGAGCTTGTCTAATGATCAGCGATTCAGAACTCATTGATGAAATGAACGACGGGACGACGGTGCGGATGCAGCCCGATCCGACGCCGACGAACATTATCGGCGAGCGGGCAATCTTCCATATCGACCGGCTGGACGCCGCGCCGGGATGGCCGGAAGGCTGGTATCCGTTCTGCTATGTGCAGGACTATCATTATCGCGACCGTGATGGCACGACGTTGCAGGTGTGGCGTTGCGGAGATCAGCTTTTCGCATCGCGCATCGGTGAATTCGAGCCGTTGCGATGGATTGGTCGCGAAAGCTCAAACGTCCCGATGCTGCATTGGCGCGACATATTCACTCCGCGCACCGCAGATCAGTTTTACGATGATCTTGTCGCACGTCGCGTCGATCGTGATCGCTTCCGCAATGAAATCGACTGGCGAAATTGGTGCGCGATACATGCCGACGAAATCGTGAAGATGCGCGAGGACAATCACCGCAGGCAGATGCGCAAGATCGAAATCGCGGAGTTAGCGGGATGAGTGACGTTCTGAAAACAGCAAATCGCCTGTTCGAAATCCGTGAATCCGTGGTCGCAACAGGTCGCAACGCAGGTCGCAACGCCAAAAACACAGGGTCGCAACGCAGGTCGCAACGGGGTCGCAACGGTCAAAAACAGGGTCGCAACGCCCACTTTTCGGGGTCGCAACGGGTCGCAACATATACCCTATATACTACGTATATAACCGCTAGCCGCCTTTTGGCGCGGCTGGCTTCGCGGTTTTCTTATCAGTTGTGTCAATCCGTATCACGGTCAACCGGCATAGGTTCTTCCCGGTGGGTGGCCGATGCGGGGGACATCGAGCGCAGCCCATCAACACATACAAAAATTTTAGAATCGGAATCAGACAATGAGAAATCGTCGCGCTGAAATCCTCGAACTTGCTGGCGAGCCGGAAAACGACAACTTCCGTTCCGGCGCTATCGCGGAAGAATTGAGTGCTGCCGAACTGGCGAAACTGTTTGGCGTTGTCGAGCGCACAATTCACACCCTCGCGACAAAGCACGTCCTTCCGAGAAACGACGCGGGCAAATTCGACACTCGCGATTCCATCCGGCGCTATGTCGAGTTTTCCCGCAAGCGCGACAGCGAACTTGAAACAGCGAAGGTCCGGCTGGCGACCGAACAGGCCGACAAGATCGAATTGCAAAACGCGCTCGCCCGCCGCGAGATGCTGCCTGCCGCCGACGTGCAACGCGAATGGGAGTCCGTGCTTCGCGATCTTCGCGCCTCGCTCCTCGCGGTATCGTCGCGCATCGGCACCCGTCTGCCCGGATTGACCGTTCACGACATTGCCGAAATCGACGCTGAAATCCGGGCTACCCTCGAAACGCTCGCAGGGGAAGACCTGTCATGACCGAATATCCGATTGCGCTTGTCCGTCGCGCCGCCCTCAGATCGCTTCGCCCGCCGCCGAAGATCGCCCTGGCTGATTGGATCGAGTCGAACGTCTATCTGCCGCAGACCGTTTCGGCGCTTCCGGGCCGCATTCGCCTGTTCGAGTATCAGCGCGGCATCTGCGATGCGATTGACGATCCGGCCATCTCGAAAATCAGCGTCATCAAGTCGGCCCGCGTCGGCTGGACGACGCTTCTCACCGGAACGGTCGCCGCGTTCGTCTCTAACTCGCCCTCGAACATCCTCACCGTCCTGCCGACGCAAGACGACTGTCGGGATTATGCCGTCACCGACATCGAAGGCACGTTTGAAGCCAGTCCGGCCTTGCGCGGCCTTCTCGCTGCCGAGAACGACGAAACGGGCCGCTCGACTCTCCTCAGCCGGAAGTTTCCCGGTGGATCGTTGAAGCTGGTCGCCGCGAAATCCCCGCGCAATTTGCGCCGCCATGCCGCGAAGGTGCTGGTCATGGATGAAATCGACGGGTTCGAGGTGAGCCAAGAGGGCGATCCTATCGAACTGGCGACGATGCGAACGCTCACCTTCCGCGACCGGAAGATTCTGGCCGGTTCGACCCCTGTCTTTGACCATGGTCCTATCAGCAAGCTCTATGCCCAGTCCGATCAACGCATCTTCGAGGTGCCTTGCCCGGAATGCGGGGACTTCAACGAAATCCAATGGTCGCAAATCCATTGGGATGAAGGGCAGCCGGAAACTGCCGCCTATGCCTGCCCTCATTGCGGCTCGCTGATCGCCGAACGGTACAAGGCCAGCATGGTCGCCAAGGGCCGCTGGCGGGCCACAGCGCCCGACGTGAAGGGCCATGCGGGTTTCCGCGTCAACGCCCTCGTGTCGCCTCACAGCAACGCAGCATGGGGCAAGCTGGCTGCCGAGTTTCTGGCGGCGAAGGACGATCCGGCGACGTTGCAGACATTCGTCAACCTGACACTGGGGCAGCCGTGGCGGGAAGTCGCCGACGAATTGGACGAAGGGGAGCTTGCCGGGAAGCGGGAGCCGTTCGGCCTTGCGGCCATGCCGCACGACTGCCTGCTTGTGACGGTGGGTGTGGACTGCCAAGACGACCGGCTCGAACTCGTGTTCGTCGGCCACGGCAAGGAGGGCCAGACGTTCGTCCTCGCTCATTCCGTCATCTGGGGAGCCATAGACGCGGAAACGACGTGGCAGGAGCTTGAGGACGCCTTGCGTTCGACGTGGAAGCACCCGAACGGCGGCACCCTTCGAGTCGACGCTGCCGTGATCGATAGCGGCGACGGCGGGCATACCGACATCGTGACTAGCTTCACCCGCTCGCGGTTCTCCCGGCGCATCGTCGCAGGAAAGGGCGTCCCCGGCTTCGCCAGGGCGAATTTGCAGCGGTCCACGACGAAGGGAGCGCCGCTGTTCCTGATCGGCGTGGACGGCCTCAAGAGCCAGCTTTTCACCCGCCTCGCTCGCGGCAATTCCGTGCGGTTCTCAGCCGACCTCGAACCGATCTATTTCGAGCAACTGACCTCAGAGCGGAAGGTGGTCCGATACTTCAAGGGACAGCCGGTGCGCCGGTTCGAGCGCATCCCCGGCAAGCGGGCCGAAACGCTGGACGCGACCGTCTATGCCATCGCAGCGCGGACGCTCGTGACCATGAACCTCGATCGTCGTGAAGATGAGCTATCGACGGCAGCCGCACCGAAGCAGGTGCAGACCGTGTTCAAATCCTCCTACTTAAATCGCTAGATTTCTTCCTTATAAGGCATTTACTCCTCATAAGTTAGTTGCTATAAGGGGACCATCGCAATTGTGAGGACGACGAAATGGCAACTGTCTCATATATCCCGACTTTCAAACTGGTTTCCCTTCTGCAAGCCGCCGATCCGCAAAAGTCGTTGAATGTCCGTGTGATGAATTCAACGACGCTTTCCCTTGAAAACGATACCTTCAAGCAAATTGCGACTATCGATTTTGCTACCGAGGAAGTGACGAACGTCGAAGGGCGCGTTCCGCTCGCCATCGTCGAAACCCCAAAAGCATCAAGGAAGCGGGGCGAGTATGAACTTGTCGCCTTCGGCAGAGAGGTCAAAGCATATTCTCTAAAGGACTTGCTTGCGGAAGGGTTGAAGGCGTTAGAAGAGCATAAGCCGGGGACGCTAGAATCTCTTTCCAAGGTAAAGCCGGGGACAAAACGCATTGTTGCTCGCAACCCCGCAGACTTGTTCGACTCTGAGGGCCTGTCTGAAAAATATTCAGCGAAGCTGTCTGAAATCTGGTGGTACGGAACCAACAATTCCGCGCAAGAAACCGAGGCTTGGCTCAAGCGGGCTTGCGATTGCGCTGGCGTCGAATGGAATAGCTCAGACTTCGCGATGAATTCGTGAACGGAAAAGGCCGGTCCCCCGCAAAGAGACCGGCCTTAGCCACGTACAACCCCTATGGAACTAACGTGGAGCAATCGGACACTACACCCCCCCGCCGATTTGCCGCAAGCTCTTTCTTCATTGTAAAATACGATTTTACAAGCATTATCAATAACTTGACTCCTGATTGCAGATAAGCGATTTATAGCCCATGCAGCCGTGAACCTAGTCCAACTCCCGGCTTAACGCTGATCAGCTTGGCGGCGGGCTTCGATTCAACAGATGGAATCAGTTCGTCCGATACCCGTTCGCCAAGGCCGGGAGTTGGACTCGTGGGACTATTCGATTTCTTCAAAGCAAGGCAGTCCAAGCCTCAGAGCCAGCGCATGTTGGAAGCGACTTCCGGCAAGCGTTGGTCAAACACGCCCGCCTTCGGCCCGATGGCTGCCGAGGTGGCAGGCGGTGCAGCCCGCGTCCGTGGCCGCGCTCGCCATCTTCGCCACAACGATCCGCTGGCAGCCAATGCCGCCGCCATCTATCGCACCGGCCTTGTCGGATATGGCGTGACAGCCGCAAGCCAGCATTCGGACGCTGGCACCCGTTCGACGATCGATGAGGCGTTCACGGCATGGGCCATCGCCTCGCAGTTCGCCGAGTTGCAGGCCGAGATTATCGACGCGCTCGTGACAGACGGTGAGGCCATCGTGGTCATGCGAACCGATGACGATGGCGAGTTGCGCTTGCAGCATATCCCCGCCGAACAGCTTGATGAGTCCATGACTGTCGAGCTTGCCGGGGGTGGCTATATCGCCAACGGCGTCGAATTCAATGCCAGCGATGAAATCGTCGCCTACCACATTTTCAAGACGCGGCTGACCGACATCTTCCCGTCCAGCCAGACGCCTGTCCGCATCCCTGCCGAAGATGTCATTCATCTGTTTCGCCGCGCTGGCGCTGGTCAACATCGCGGCCTGTCGTGGTATGCGCCTGTCGTCCTGCCGCTCAACGAACTGTCGCAGCTTCACGACGCCTTGCTGGTATCGGCCAAGATACAGGCGATGATGTGCGGCTTTGTCCAAGACCTCAATGGGACCGGCACGGCCTTCGCCGATGGCCTGCAATCCGCGACCGCAATGGACATCTCGCTTGAACCGGGAACCATGCGCGTCCTGCCGTCCGGTTACAGCGTCACCTTCTCCAATCCCGCTCAAATGCAACAGAGCGTCGATTTTGCATCTCATAGCATACGATTGATTGCGGCGGGCATGCAGGTGCCGGAATTCCTTCTCAGCGGCGACATGCGCAACGTCAACTATTCGAGCGCCCGTACCGCGCTTGTGCAGTTCCGGCAGCACCTCGAAGCCATCCAGTTCACGCTTCTCGTCCCGAAGCTGTTCACGCCCGTCTATCGGCGTTGGCTCGCCCTGGCTGACCTCAATGGCACGATCGAAGCCGGTGACGATGCGGCTGCCGTCGAATGGTTCTTCCCGGCAATGCCTTGGATCGACCCCAAGAAGGATGCCGAAGGCACCGCCGCCATGATCGCCGCTGGCCTCATGAGCCGCAGGCAGGCTGTCGCCTCACTGGGGTTCAATATCGAAAAGCTCGATGCGGAAATCGCCGCAGATCGCGACCGCGCCACCCGACTCGGCCTGTCCTTCGCGCAATCGTCCGCACCGGCCAATAAGGAGAACGCGAATGCCGAAGACGACTAATCAGCGCATCGGACGCAAGCCGCCCGAATGGGAGCGGCACGAGAAGGACGACGTGACCATCGGCGAAAACGCTATTCACGGCCATCTGCCGGTGATGCTCGCCCGCGCCGCCACGGTGGCCGGTCAGTTCGACTCCGACGCCATGACGATCACCGCAGTCATCGCCACGGCCACGCCCGTCCCGCGTCGTGACGCCAAGGGCATCTATGGGGAAGTGCTCGCGCCTGCCGGTTTCCGTTCCGAGGAGGAAGTCCCGCTTCTCGACGGCCATGCGCAGGGCAGCATCCGCAACGTCATCGGCATCGCCAAGAATATCCGCCTCGAAGGCGATCAGGTGCTTGCCGACCTTCGCTTTTCGACCGCCGACGACGTGCAGCCGATTGTCCAGCGCGTGAAGGACGGCACGGCAAGCCGGTTCTCTGTCGGCTATCGCATCCTCAATTTCACAGATTCCCTGTCGGGAATGTCCCGCACCCGCACCGCCACGGAATGGGTGCTCACCGAAGTCAGCCTTGTGCCTTTGGGCGCTGACCCTAATGCCCGAAGGAGGGCCGCAAACATGCCTGAACACGAAGAACTCACCATCGCGCCGGAAGCCGAACAGCAGCAGATTCGCAGCCTTGCCGAACTGGCTGGCCTCACTCGCGGATGGGCCGAAGATCAGATCGACTCCGGTGCAACCCTCGAAACCGCTCGCGCCGCCGCTCTTGCACATATGCAGGGCCGCAGCCAGCAGACGCGCATCCGCACGGTTGCCGCCAACGATGATCCCGCCGCGCTGGTCCGTCGCCAGACTGACGCGCTCGCTTTCCGGGCTTCCGGTGGCGAACTGCCGGAAGACGCTCGCCAGTATGCCGAGATGTCTTTCCGCGACCTCGCTGTCGCCTCGCTCGAACGGGCTGGCGTATCGGTTCGCGGCCTCAGCACCGACGAGATTTTCCAGCGGGCCGCGTCGATGACGACTTCGGATTTCCCGCTGATCGTCTCGAACGTCGCCAACAAGATCGCCCTCGAACGGTTCAATGCCGCCGCGTCCGGTCTCATGCCGCTGGTCCGCAAGCGCACCTTGCCGAACTTCAAGGCGTCCACCTCGATCCGTGCCGGTGAGCTTGGCGAATTGAAGCCGCTGGCCGAGGATGGCGAAATCCAGCATACGGGCCGCACCGAGAACGGCGAGACGTTGAGCCTTGGCACCTATGCCGCTGGCTTGAACGTCTCCCGTAAGCTCCTCATCGACGACGATGCGAACCTGCTTGGCGACATGACGGCAGCCCTTGCCGATGCCGCCGCCGCGACCGTCTCGAACAAGCTGGCGGGCCTTCTGATCGATGAGCACAAGCTCTCCGACAATAAGGCCGTGTTCCATGCCAGCCGTGGCAACCTCGCGGGGGCTGGCGGCGACCTGTCCGTCGCGACCCTCGACTTCGCCCGCAAGTCCATGCGCGTCGTGAAGGGGCTGGACGGCAAGACGATCGTCGGAGCCGCGCCGAAGTATCTGGTTGTCGGTCCCGAGATGGAAACGGCTGCTGAGCTTGTGCTTGCCGCGATCTATGCCGCCGACATCGCCAGCGGCAACCCGTTCGCTCAGAAGCTCACCCTGCTTGTCGAGCCGCGTATCTCTGACAAGCGTTGGTTCGTGTTTGCCGAACCGTCGCGCCTGCCGGTGTTGCAGATGGCCTATCTGTCGAGTGCTCAGGGAGTCCAGATTCAGCGGACTGAGAACTTCGACACTTTGGGAATCCGTTACAGGGCCTTCCTCGACTTCGGTTGCGGCTGGTCCGACTGGCGCGGTGCCTACAAGAATCCGGGCGTCTGATCATGGCGAGCCTGATCGAACTACAGGCGTATCGTGGTCGGCTCGAAAGGGCCGTCTATAGCGGCACCCGCAGGCTGAGGGATGCCAATGGCGAGGAAATCGAGTTCCGCAGCCAGACCGAGTTGAAATCCGCCCTGGCAGCATTGGAGCGAGCCATTGCCGCCGCTCACCGCAAGTCAGCATCCACCATCCGCTTTCAGACCTCGAAAGGACTCTGATCATGAAGAACTTCATTCAACAGGGCGTCAATCTGACCGTCCCGGCACCCGCCAACACCCTCAGCGGCGATGTCGTCATCATCGGCGAGCTTCACGGCATTGCCAGCATCAACGCCGCCGAAGGGGCTGACCTCGTGTTCGTCACCGAAGGCGTGTTCGAACTGCCGAAGGTGGCAGCCGAAGCGTTCGAAATCGGCGATCCCGTCTTCTATGACGCTGGCGACAAGCTGGTCACGTCGGTTGATACCGAACCGCAGATCGGCGTTGCCGTGACCGTTGCAGCCGCAGACAGCGCCACGGTTCACGTCAAGCTGACCTGATCGGCCTTTACCATGATTGAAGCCTCCGGTGGCGTCACGGCTGCCGGGGGCTTATCTTTGAGGGCAAAGAAGGGAATCGGAGATGGCCGTAACACTCGAAGAACTGAAAAAGGCACGTCGCATCGTTGCCGAGTTAGCGGAAGCCAATCCCCTGCTTGCGCCGGTTTTCGAGCGATTGGACGATGAATATCAGGCTATGGCAGGACGGCGCGAAACGCCAATCCAGAAGATCGCTCGCCAGCGCCGGGAAATCCGCGACCTCGTTTAGATCGCAATCGCTTTCAGCTTCTCGTGCATGAGTTCGAGCGTCGGCCCTTTGCCATACTTCTCGCGGTCCAGCTTATGGCCGAACAGTTGCCGCCTCATCCTGTCGTCAAATTCAGCAGCGATCATGCGATCTTCAAAGGCGTGTCGCAGCGAATAGAGAACGTGCTGGTCCGACTCCATCAAGCCGTTTTCGCGCATGAATTTGTTGATCGTCGCTGAGAACGTATCCTTGCCGCGATAGGACGGAAACCCCTTCGGGCATTCCTTGAAGGCTTTCAGCGATATGCCGGTGAGCGGAATAATCCGCTTCGATTGCTGGTTCTTCAATTGCCTGCCGACAGGCTCAATCGAGATATGCGGCACCTTGTCGGCGAGACGGATATGCTCAGGCAGCAGCCCTGCTATCTCCGATGGCCTCGCGCCAGTGTTGATCATCGCCAGAAGGATGCAGCGGGCTTCGACATTAAGGCCATCCAGCGCACCGTCTTTGAGGATAACCTCGCGTATCCATTTGTCGGAAAATGGTGGCCGCTCGCGCTCATCACCCCGTTCGTCTTTGAAAGACAGGTCAGCCAGAATTTTGTTCAAGTGATCGTCGAGACCGAGACCGAGCCGGGAATTCGCGGTTCGCAGAACGTGACCGACGTGGATCGAGTCCTTGTTGGCGGAATTGGCAACTAAGTTTTCTTGCAGCATCCGGTCACGCCACCAATCGCGAAACTTCACCATGTCGGCTCGCGTGATGGCAGAGATTTCCTTATTGCCGATTTGGGCAACTAAGTTTTTGATGGCTTTGATTTTGGGGTTTCGCCATTTGCGAATCTGATCAGCACTCTTGCCGCGTTCCTTATCGGCCTCATGTTCCCAAAAGACCTCAAGCGCCTTTTCGATCCTGATAGCCGGTTCTTCCACGCCACCTAGCACGGCATTGCCGATACGCTGGTTCGCGCTCCCGTCGCGGTTTTCGGGAACATTAAGGGCGCGTTTCACAATCTCCTCAATCGGTCCCGCTGCAAGAGCAGGGGCGGCGACGAACGAAAACCCGCGATGATCGGCTATGTTCTTCGCAGCATCGTATCGGGCTTGAGCACCGCCGTTGTCGCCGCGAAGGGCTGACTCCCACCCTTCGACCAACTGAGTCCATATTTCATCGGCTTTGCGAACGGCGAGTTTCTGCGAGTCGGTATGCAGCGATACGGCGACATGCTCGCGCACCTCGATCGAGCGAAAACGAAGGGGGACGCGCTTCCTGAGATGATATGTCGAGCCGCGAAGGATGATTGCCATGCGCAAGAGATACAGTCGCAGAAACCGTGTCGCAAGCCGCGCATGTGCGCAAAATGTGGTGCGAAATGTGTTACAAAAATCGCCCTAAAATCAGAAGATATTGATTTTACTGGAGAATTTTTAGAAAATGGCGCACCCGACAGGATTCGAACCTGTGGCCTCTGCCTTCGGAGGGCAGCGCTCTATCCAGCTGAGCTACGGGTGCGTGGGCTGGCCGACTAGCATCGCGGGGCACCCCGCGCCAGTCCTTTTTATGCGGCGGCTGCTTTTCCGTTCCTGGCAACGGGGGCCGGGGTCTTGGGGCGATAGGCGCACAGGTCCTCGACCGGACAGCGCCAGCATTCGGGCCGCCTGGCCTTGCAGATATAGCGACCATGCAGGATCAGCCAGTGATGCGCATGGAGCCGGAATGGCGCAGGGGTCGCCTTGTCCAGCTTCAGCTCGACCGCCAGCACCGTCTTGCCCTTGGCCAGGCCGATGCGGTTGCACACGCGGAAGATATGCGTGTCGACCGCGAAGGTCTCCTGCCCGAAGGCGGTGTTGAGCACCACATTGGCGGTCTTGCGCCCGACGCCGGGCAGGCGCTCGAGCGCGGCGCGATCCTCGGGCACTTCGCCGCCATAGTCGTCGACCAGCATCTGCGACAGCGCGATGACGTTCTTGGCCTTGGTGTTGAACAGGCCGATCGTCTTGATGTGCTGCTTGAGCCCCTCTTCGCCCAGTTCCAGCATCTTCTGCGGCGTATCGACCTTGGCGAACAGGGCGCGGGTCGCCTTGTTGACGCCGATATCGGTCGCCTGCGCCGACAGCGCGACCGCGACGACCAGCGTATAGGGATTGCGATATTCCAGCTCGGTTTCGGGATGCGGGTTCGCCTCCGCCAGCCGGCGATAGAATTCGACGATATCGGCCTTCTTCATGGGCGCTTACAGACCCAGCACGTCGCCCATGCGATAGCGGCCCGGCACCTGCCCCGCGAGCCACAGCGCGGCGCGCACGGCCCCGCGCGCGAAGATCGTCCGGTCCTGCGCGAAATGGCCGAGCGTCAGCCGCTCGCCCTCGCCCGCGAAGATCACCTCATGGTCGCCGATCACCGAGCCGCCACGCAGCGCCGCCATGCCGATCGTACCCTCGGTCCGCGCACCGACCAGCCCGGCGCGGCCATCGACACGCAGCTCGGACAGGCTATGCCCCCGCCCCGCCGCCGCCGCCTCGCCCAGCAGCAAGGCGGTGCCCGAGGGCGCGTCGACCTTGTGCCGGTGGTGCATCTCGGTGATCTCGATATCCCAGTCGGTGCCCAGCCGCGCCGCCGCCTCGCGCACCAGATTGGCGAGCAGCGTGATGCCGAGCGAGGTGTTGCCGGTCTGGAGCACCGCGATCTCCGTCGCGGCGGCATCGATCGCGGCGTGCTGCGCGGGAGACAGGCCGGTGGTGCCGATCACGATGGGCGTGCGCGCCGCCCGCGCCGCCGCCAGATGCACGTCGAGCGCGCCCGCAATCGAGAAGTCGACCAGCACGTCCGCCGACTTGGCCAGCGCATCCGGATCGTCGCGCGAATCGCACCCGCCCGCCAGCGTCGCGCCCTCGCCCTCGATCAGGTCGGCGATGGCACGGCCCATGCGACCGGCGCTGCCATAGATACCGATGGCGGTCATGCGGGGGCTCCGATGAATGAGAAGCAGGAGGTCGTCACGCCGGGCTCCTTGACATAGGTTGCGGCCGGAGGAAACTGGCTGGAGGCGGTCCAACTTGCGATCAGCAACGGCTTGTCCATCGGATTAGCGTGATTTTCTTGCCAGACCCACGGAGATGAGCCCCAAAAAAGGTTTGAGAAAATGGCGCCCCATAGGCTGAAATAATGTATTTTTCTTGGTTATCCATTTTGCACATATGAGCGCCGTGTAGCAAATGGGGCAAGCGCTGGTAATCCTCATTCGAAATTCGAACTTCTACGCCATTTTAACGCGCTGGCGACGCCCCACGAATTGGATAGCTTTGCTGCATGGACGATGACGATTGGCCTATGGCCGACCCGCAAATCAGGAAGGATTATGAGGCGGAGCTTGGCCGCTTCCTGCTCGCGCACAATGAGGTTGATTACAGGCTTACCCAAGTCATCAGGCAATGCGTTACTCATTTGGGCGGCAATTCCGCGCTGATCGGAAGGCTGCAGGCGGGCAGCTTTGACAACAGGCTAACCATATTTGAGTTACTGCAATCATTCAGGCATGAATTGAGAGACCTAGACGTTAATCACCTCCGGAAACTTAATGCTGACCGCAACAAATTGGCACATGGGCACATGGACCAGAACCCGTTTGACGGCTCCTATGAGATACTGGACCGGCAGAAGTTTCAGCGGCGAATGGCCTTCCCGATTGACGCAATTGTCACGGGTCGGGAAACCCTAGAGCGCATAGCGGACAATCTGAACCTGATGGAATGCCGGTACGAGTTCGACGATTTGGAGATTGAGGATGCCGACCCGCCCGCGACCCGAAATTGATTTAGCGATGCGAGAGAGGGTTCCCCTGACAGTCTCTGTTGCCTCTCCTCCGTCCGGCCTGCCGCCATGGACCGCACAAATGACCGTCCAGAAAAGCCCATAGCATGACGACACGGGTTTGACCCGAATGAGTCCCTGTCCTCCAGGGGAGCGGCGAGTCGATCTCAAGTCATCCCGATCCAACGAGCGCCTGGGACCATCGCCGTCCCCGACAAGACAATTCCATCCCTTTCGAACGATCCATTTCCACGATAGCCATTCGGGCATGCACCCCATCCGCAACATCGTCATCCTCACCGGCGCAGGCGTCTCCGCCGAGTCCGGCATCGCCACCTTTCGTGGTCCCGGCAGGCTGTGGGAGGGGCATCGGGTCGAGGATGTCTGCACGCCCGAGGCGCTCGCCGCGGATCCGGACCTCGTTCACCGCTTCTACGACCTGCGGCGGGCGGCGCTGGCCGGTGTCGCGCCCAATGCGGCGCATGAGGCTTTGGCGCGGCTGGACCGGGAATGGCCGGGCGCGTTGCTGATCGTCACGCAGAATGTCGACGACCTGCACGAGCGGGCGGGGGCAGAGCGGATGCTGCATATGCATGGTGCGCTGAAGCAGGCGCTGTGTGCCGCCTGTGGCGAGCGGTTCGACTGGCCGGGCGATCTGCCGCACGGTACGCCCTGCCCCGCCTGCGCCGCGCCGCGCTTGCGACCCGACATCGTGTTCTTCGGCGAGATTCCCTATCATATGGAGCGGATCGAGGCGGCGCTGGCCAAGGCCGATCTGTTCGTGTCGATCGGCACCTCGGGCGCGGTCTATCCGGCGGCCGGGTTCGTGCGGATGGCGAGCGCTTATGGCGCGGCGACGCTGGAGCTGAATCTTGATCGGTCGGAGGGGAGCGGCTGGTTCGACGAAAGCCGCCTCGGCCCGGCGGGGCAATTGGTGCCCGAATGGGTGGAGCAGATGCTCAGCCGGTAACGGGAACGATGACCTCGCGCGCACGCGGCGTGAGCCGCTCGAGCGCCGGGTCCTGAAGGCCCCGCGCCGTCACCAGTACGCCAAAGGCGCGCGGGTCGGGCTTGTTGAAGAGCAAAGGCTGGCCCAGGGCATCGGCGACCCCTGCTCCGGCTTCGGAGGCGATCAGCGCGGCGGCGGCGATGTCCCACTCATTGCCCCAGCGCAGCGTCGCGACGAGATCGGCTTCGTCGGCGGCGACCATGGCGATGCGCAACGCGATCGAGTTGGGCTTGAACACCGCGACCAGATCGCGGTCGGCCTTGGGCAGCGCATCCACGGGCACGCGCGCTCCGGGCATCTGGTGGCAATAGCCCGCGCTGAGTGCGCTGCCGTTGCGGGTCGCGCCATGCCCCGCCTGCGCCAGCCACAGCTCGCCGCGCGCGGGCGCGGCCAGTACGCCGATCACCGGCACACCGTCCTCGACCAGCGCGACCGACACCGCCCAGCCCTCACGTCCGCGGATATAATCGCGGGTGCCGTCGATCGGATCGACCACCCAGACGCGCCGAGCCGCCAGCCGGTCGGGCTTGTCCGCCGTCTCCTCGGACAGCCAGCCCGCATCGGGGATCAGCGCGTGGAGCCGGGCATAGAGCATCCGGTCGACATCCAGATCGACCTCGCACACCGGGCTGCCCGGCGTCTTTTCCCATTGCCGGAAATCAGTGCGCCAGCGGGCGAGCGCCATCGCCGCCGCCTCGCGCGCCGCCGCCACGACAGCAGGGATCAGCTCAGCCGCTGGCAACCGTCATTCCATCGATGCGCAGCGTCGGCACATTGACGCCGTAGCGGAATTCCAGGTCGTTGGCCGGGGTCATGCCGAGGAACATATCCTTCAGATTGCCTGCCACGGTGAACTCCGCAACCGGCTCGGCGATCCGCCCGTTCACGATGCGAAAGCCCGCCGCGCCCCGGCTATAGTCGCCGGTGACGGGGTTCACGCCGCTGCCGATCAGTTCGGTGACGTACACACCATCGGCGATGTCGGCGATCAGCGTGTCGACCGGCACGCGGCCCGCCGCCATGAACAGGTTGCTGGTCGACACGCCCGGCCCGCCGCCGGTGCCGCGTGCGGCATGGCCGGTCGGCTCCAGCCCCAGCTGCCGGGCCGAGGCCGAATCGAGCAGCCAGGTCTCCAGCACCCCGTCTCCGACGATGGCGGTCGGCGACACGGCCAGCCCCTCGCCATCGAACGGGCGCGAACGCAGGCCGTGCGGGCGGTGGGGATCATCCTCGATCCGGATGCCCGCCGCCATCACCCGCTCGCCCAGACGGTCGAGCAGGAAGCTGGTCCGCCGCGTGATCGCCGCCCCCGCGATCGCCGAGACGAGATGGCCGACCAACGACGATCCGACGCGCGGGTCATAGACGACCGGCATCGCGCCGCTGGCCAGCTTGGCCGGATTGAGCCGCGCCACGGTCCGCTCGCCCGCGCGCGTGCCGATCGCCTCGGGGCTTTCGAGCAGGCGACGCAGGCGGGCGCCATGATGGGCATAGTCGCGCTGCATGTTCGCGCCCTCGCCCGCCACCACGCTGACCGACAGCCCGTATCCGGTGGCGGCATAGCCCGCCGCGAAGCCATGGCTGGTCGCCAGCGCCGAGACGACGCGCGAGGCGGAAGCCCCCGCCCCTTCCGAATTGGTCACGCCCGCCACGGCACGGGCGGCCTCCTCGGCCTCCAGCGCGGCGGCGCGCAACGCCTCGGGGGCGACCTCGCCGCCATCGTCCAGGTCGAGCATCGGCGGCGCACCGCGCAACAGCCGTTCCTCGGGCGCGAGCCCGGCCCAACGATCCTCGGGCGCCTCGCGCGCCATGGCGACCGCGCGCTCGACGGCGCGGTCCATCGCATCGCCCGACAGGTCCGAGGTCGAGACACTGGCCGAGCGCCGCCCGACAAACACGCGCAGGCCCAGGTCCTCGCTTTCCGACCGGCCGACATCCTCCAGGGCGCCCAAGCGTACGGATACTTCGAGCGCGGCGTCGGCGGCAAAGACCGCGTCGGCGGCGTCGGCTCCGGCGGCACGGGCGCGGGCAACGATATCGGCGGCCCGGTCGCGGGCCTGTTCGGGGGTCAGCATGGGTCAGGACTTAAGAGCGGTTGGGCGGGGATGCCAGTCCCTGTCGCATCGCCGTGGCGAGTTCCGCGCCCTCGCCTTCGCTTCGGCCGGTCGGAGACCGTCGCTGAACCGTCCGGCAATCGGGACGTTGATCCGCCATGTCCACCTCGCCGCCCTGCCGAAACCCCGTTTACCAGAAGGCCGTGCTTCGCCTGTCCGCCGGGCGCGCGGTCGAGCTGCGGCTGAAGCTGCACCTCACCCGTGGCGGATTGCTGGCGGTCGGCGGGCTCGTTTCGTCGATCCTGTTGTCGACGGCCGTGCTGGTCGGCGTCGCGACACGGCACCTGCCCCGTCGCGACCATCGATAGGAAGGATTACGCAGGCTTACGCCTTGCTCAGCATCTTTTCGGCGCTGGTCTTCACGAACTCGCCGATCGGCCCGGCCATCATCGACAGCATCATCGGGATCGCCACCGTTCCACGAAGCGCGGTGTCGGCGATCTCCATATCAGCCTTCACCGTCTGGCCCATGGCGATGATGGTCAGGATCAGGCGATCCTCGGCAGGCCATTCGGACGACACCTGGCCGCCACCGGGGATTTTCGCTTCCAGCTTGGGGAGCCCCTGCTCGATCCGGCGCCGGGCTTCGGCATGACCCAGAGAGTGGGGGATGTCGAAATTGACCGATGCCATCAGGTGGGATTCTTTCTCATTCGGGAATGAGACTCGAGTGACCCGCTTTGCCATGGGGGTCAAGCGCTATGCGGCGAAATAATATACCACTCGCACATGCCGAATATGTCGGAGGATGGAGCGGGTAACGGGAATCGAACCCGTGTATTCAGCTTGGAAGGCTGCTGCACTACCATTGTGCTATACCCGCTCAGGTCCAGCGCCGCTGATCGACCCTAGCCGATTGGCGGGGATGGTGGAAGGGACTGGATTCGAACCAGTGTACGCTCACGCGGGCAGATTTACAGTCTGCTGCCTTTAACCACTCGGCCACCCTTCCGGGGTGTCACTCCATCGGAGCGAGGCGCGCCCAATGCCGAAGCTCGGCCGGCCTGTCAACGCCGATTTGCACGATTTTTCGTCGGCCATGCCTGATCGGGTTGCTTGCATGTCGCGCAATCGGGACATAGCCTTTGACCCATTCAAGAGACACCGGGGGAAATATCATGATGCGCCCATCCTTGCTCGCCGCGGTCGCGGCGGCCGCGTTGTTGCCCGCCGCCATGGCGGGCGCGCAGGACCGTAATGCTGCCAACCGGCTGATCGACGAGGGCATGAACCACAGCCAGGTCATGCAGACCGTGCAGCATCTGACCGACGTGATCGGCCCGCGCATGACCAACAGCCCGGCGATGCGCACTGCGGAGGGCTGGACCGCGGAACAGTTCGCCAAATGGGGCCTGAAGAACGTCCATAAGGAAGGCTTCGCGTTCGGGCGCGGCTGGTCGATCGAGCGCGCCAGCGTGCGCATGGTGTCGCCCCGCCCGCTACAGCTGACCGCCATCCCCATCGCCTGGACGCCCGGCACGAACGGTGCGGTGACCGCCCCCGTCATCGTCGCGCCGATGAAGCGCGAACGCGACTTCGACAAGTGGCGCGGACAGCTGCGCGGCAAGATCGTCATGGTGTCGATGCCCGGCACCGGCGACGAGCAGACCAGCGCCCCCTTCCGCCGCCTGACCGGCGAGGACATCGCCAAGCTCGACGTCTATGTCCAGCCCGAGCATGATCCCGAGAGCGCCGACCGCCGGATGAAGCGGCTGGACTTCGCGCAGAAGCTCGACGCCTTCCTGAAGGCCGAGGGCGCGGTGGCCTATGTCACGCAGAGCTATCGCGACGGCAAGCTGGTCCACGGCGAGGGCTATCTGTTCGGGCGCGGCGAAACGCCCGCCGTCCCCGGCATCGAACTGGCCGCCGAGGATTATCGCCGCCTCGCCCGCCTGACCAGGACCGGCCCCGCCCCGACGATCGAGGTGCTGAGCGACGTTCGCTATGATGACAGCGACGTCAACGCGTACAACATCATCGCCGAAATCCCCGGCACCGACCCCAAGGCGGGCTATGTGATGGCGGGCGCGCATCTCGACAGCTGGGTCGCGGGTGACGGCGCGACCGACAATGCGGCGGGCAGCGCCATGGTGATGGAGGCCGCGCGCATCCTGGCCGCCACCGGCCAGCGGCCGAGGCGCACCATCCGTTTCGCGCTCTGGTCGGGCGAGGAGCAGGGCATCCTCGGCTCCATGGCCTATGTCGAGCAGCATCTGGCGTCGCGCGGGCGACCCGACGATGCGCCGCAGTCGGGCCTGAAGCGCTATTATGGCTGGACCAATCGCTGGCCGATCACGCCCAAGCCGGGCTACGGCGACCTGGCGGCCTATTTCAACATCGACAATGGTTCGGGCAAGCTGCGCGGGATCTATGCCGAAAACAATCCGGCGGTGGTGCCGATCCTGAAGGAATGGCTGTCGCCCTATGCGGCGATGGGTGCCGGGAACGTCGTGCAGCGGACGACGGGCGGCACCGACCATGTCTTCATGCAGGCGGTCGGGGTACAGGGCTTCCAGTTCATCCAGGACCCGCTGGATTATGGCAGCCGCACGCATCACAGCTCGGCCGATACCTTCGACCATCTGAAGGCCGACGACATGCGCCAGGCGTCGGTCGTGCTCGCCGGGGTCTTGCTCGCGGCGGCGAATGCGGACAAGGCATTGCCGCGCCCGCCGGTGCCGACGCAACCGGCGACGACCAGACCCTTTGATTTTACGGACAACGACGACTGATGGCACGCCGAGGACATCGCCCCAGCCAGGCTTCATCCAACCGCCCCCGTTTCTGGGGACGGCATGCGGTGACGGCGGCGCTCGCCAACCCGAACCGGACGGTGCGCAAGATCTGGGGCACGCGCGAGGCGCTGGCCGCGCTCGACCTGCCGCCGGTCCTGCCGGTCACCTTTGCCGATGTCGCCGATCTGGGCCGACTGGTGCCCGCCGACGCGCCGCATCAGGGCCTGGTGGCTGAGGTCGATCCGCTGGAGGATATCTGGCTGGGCGATCTGCTGCACGAGGTACAGGATAACCAGCGACCGCTGGTCGTGCTGGACCAGGTGACCGACCCGCACAATGTCGGCGCGATCCTGCGCTCGGCCGCCGCGTTCGACGCGGTGGGCATCGTGACCCAGGACCGGCACGCGCCGCCCGAATCGGGCACGGTCGCACGCTCGGCCAGCGGCGCGCTGGAGACGGTGCCGTGGGTGCGCGTGGTGAACCTGGCCCGCGCGCTGGAGGAGATCGCGGAAGCCGGGTTCTGGCGAATCGGCCTGACCGGCCATGCCAACCAGACGCTGGCCCAGGCGATGGGCACGCAGCGCATCTGCATCGTGCTGGGCGCCGAGGGCGAGGGCATGCGCCAGAATACCGAAGCGCATTGCGACGAACTCGCCAAGCTGCCGATCAGCCCGAAGGTGGAGAGCCTGAACGTCTCCAACGCGGCGGCAATCGCGCTGTACGCGGTGGCGGCGCGGTGATCTTCCGGGCGGCGGGGCCGGTCCCTGCCGCCTTTTTTGCGCGGGGCGAAGGGCGGGACGTGCGCTTCGACTTCGCTCAGCGTGAACGGCTGTTTGTCCTGATGGCCACCATCCCCGTCCTCCGTTCAGCCTGAGCGAAGTCGAAGGCTATGGGATGAAGGTTCGCGCGGAGACGCGGAGGCGCGGAGATGGTGTATCTGGCCGCAAGGCCTCTCCATCCTCGCCAGCCGCCGCAAAAGTCTGCCGGTCGTGATGGCCGACTCCGCTCGCCCGACGCCGGACATCTCCGCGCCTCCGCGTCTCCGCGCGAAAAAATCTTTCGGGTAAACCGCATCGCCACCCGACAGGACACCACCTCCGCGCCCTCCGCGCCTCTGCGCGCAAAAAAAGAGGCGGGGCCGAAACCCCGCCTCCGACGTTCCGACGCAATGCGCCGTCAGTCCTCCGCCGCGATCCGCACCCGCATCCCGTCCTGCGCCGCGCCGAAGGGCAGCTGGCACGACAGGCGCGAGGTTGCGTCGCGGTCGCTGGTCGAATCGAGCAGGTCGTCCTCATCCGGGCCGAGCGCGGGCAGCGTGTCGGCAAAGGCCGGGTCGACATGCACATGGCAGGTCGCGCACGAACAGCAGCCGCCGCACAGCGCCAGCAATTCGTCGACACCGGCATCCCGGATGACTTCCATCACCGACAGACCGGCCTCGCCGTCGATTTCGCGTTCTTCCCCGTCGCGGGTCACGACGATAAGCTTGGGCATGTCCATTCTCCTTGTCGGCCCTGATATTGAAAGCGCCTCTGCCGGGCCTGAACGCGCGGATCAAGCATCATGGGGCTGAGCGCCGAACAGATTCGCGAAAGCATGGACGCGCTCGCCGCCGTCGAGCCCGCCATCGCCGCCGCGCTGGACCGGATCGGCTACCCCGCGCCGCGCATCCGGGCGCGCGGCTATGCCACGCTGGTGCGCACCATATTGGGCCAGCAGGTGTCGGTCGCCTCGGCCGATGCGCATTGGCGGCGGCTGAACGAGCTGCTCGGCGATGCGAGCGATCCGACGCGACTTCACGGCGTCACCGACGAGGAACTGCGCGGTGCAGGCATCTCGCGGCAAAAGGCGGGGTATCTGCGCAGCCTGGCCGAGGAAGTGACGAGCGGTCGTCTGAACCTGTCCGCCCTGCCCGAGGATGACGAGGACGCGATCGCCAAGCTGGTCGCGGTCAAGGGCATCGGCCGCTGGTCTGCGGAGGTCTATCTGCTGTTCGCCGAAGGCCGCACCGATATCTGGCCCGCGGGCGACCTCGCCGTGCAGATCGAGATGGGGCGCATCCTGGGCCATGACGCGCGGCCATCGGAAAAGCGGGTTCGCGAACTGGCAGAGGCCTTTCGTCCGCACCGTAGCGCGCTCGCGATCTTTACATGGCACCATTATGGCGCCGGAGCCGACGCCGCGCCGGTGTGATCCTCCTCGCTCGCGGGGAGGTGGCAGGCCGCAGGCCTGACGGAGGGGGGCTTCGGCAAGGGCTTCGCTCCGTCGCACGCCCCCTCCACCACCCTGCGGGTGGTCCCCCTCCCCGTGCCGGGGAGGATGATTGATCCACTTCTCCCTTGCCCCGCCCGACCCGAAAGGCCACCATTTCCGACCATGCCCACCCTTCCCGCCGTCGCCACCATCGCCCAGACCATCCAGCTGTCGCTGGCCCCGGTCTTCCTGCTCGCCGCGATCGGGCAGTTGCTGAACGTGCTGGCCGGGCGGCTGGCACGGGTGATCGACCGGGCGCGCGGGCTGGAGATGCTGATCCACAAGATCGATGACGGCCCCGAACTGGCCCGCCACAAATGGGAACTGCGGCTGCTCGACCGGCGCATGTCGATCATCAACGCCGCGCTGTTCCTGTCGGTGTCGAGCGCGGTGATGGCCTGTATCGTCATCGCCGTGCTGTTCATCGCCAATCTCGGCAAATTCCATATCGGCACCTGGATCGCACTGGCCTTCATCCTCTCGGTCTGCCTGCTGACCATGTGCCTGGTCGCTTTCATGGTCGAGGTCCGCATCTCGCTGCGTGCGATCCATGTCCGCAAGGAAATCCTGGATTGAGCGTCACCCCGACCGAGCGACGTGCCTTGCAGGCCGTGGTCGCCATCGCCTGTCTGGTGCCGCTGACCATCGGCGGGATCAGCATCGTGCGCGGCCCCGGCTGGCTGGGCCATGCGCCCGTGATCCCGACCGACCTGGACAGCCAGTTCCGTTATGTCTCGGGCATCTTCTTTGCCCTCGGGCTCGCCTTCACCACCTGCGTTCCCGGCATCGAAGGCAAGGGCGCGCGGTTTCGCCTGCTCGGCCTGCTGGTGGTGGGGGGCGGACTGGCGCGGCTGCTGTCCTGGGGGACGATCGGCGCGCCTTCCCCGGGGCATCAGCTGGGTCTGGTGATGGAACTGGGGGTCGTGCCGCTTCTTATGCTCTGGCAGGCCCGCATCGCGCGCGGTCGTTGACCATCAGGAGCTTTGCGATGCATTTTTCGAACCGGGCTCCCTCATGACCATCGTCCGCCGGATCGCCAAGGGACTGGCGCTGATCCTGATCCTCGTCGGCCTGGCCGCGACGATCGTGCCGCATTATCTCGACCGTCTCTATTATGAAGGGCCGGAGAGCGGCCATTATGACGGCGAGCGCTTCTCCAACCCCGATGGCGATGCCGATACGCGGCGGATGCCGACACGCGGCGGGCGCGGCGGCTTTCTGTGGCGACAGCTGACCGGCGATGACGGCCGCCCCGCATGGCCCGAAGCGGTGCCGGTCCAGCCCTCCAGGCCCCAGGCCCGTGTCGAGGGACAGCGGATGGTCGCAACCTGGATCGGCCATGCGACCGTGCTGGTCCAGACCCAGGGCCTCAACATCCTGACCGATCCTGTCTATGCCGAGCGTGCCGGCCCCTTCGGCTTCGGCCCGAAGCGGGTGGCGCGGCCGGGCGTGGCGCTCGACGACCTGCCCCGGATCGACCTGATCCTCATCAGCCACAATCATTACGACCATCTGGATCAAGCCACATTGCGCCAGCTCTGGCAGCGCGACCGGCCGCTGGTCGTCACCAGCCTGGGCAATGACAGCGTGATCGGCCAGGTCGGCGTGCCCGCCACCGCGCTCGACTGGGGGCGGGAGAAGGTGATCCGGCCCGGCATCTCGGTGGCCGTCACGCGCAACCATCATTGGGGCAGCCGCTGGTTCGCCGATCGTAACCGCGCGCTGTGGTCCAGCTTCGTGGTGAAGCTGCCCGGCGGCAATATCTTCTTTGCCGGCGATACCGGCATGGGCGATGGCCGCTGGCCGGAGGAAGCGGCAAAGCTTGGCCCGGTCCGGCTGGCGCTACTGCCGATCGGGGCGTTCCGCTTCGAACCCGGCCAGATGGCCTCGGGCAGCCATGTCGGCCCGCCGCAAGCGGTGCAGGTTTTCGAGCGGCTGGGGGCCTACACCGCGATTCCCATCCATTGGGGCACGTTCCGCCTGTCCTATGAGGGCTATGATACGCCGCCCAAGCTGCTGGATGCGGCGATGGCGTGTTCGGGGGCGCGGGGTCGGTTTGCGGCGGTTCGGCTGGGTCAGCCGGTGGAGATCGCGCCGTTCCGGGCTGCGGGTGCGGTACGGACCAGCGATGCGGCGATGCGGACTTGCCTCGACACGCCGCAGGTCCGGGCTTTGCGATAGGGATTCCCTTGGCCTTCGACTTCGCTCAGGCTGAACGGGGTTTGGTATTGAAACCCTCTCCCCCCCTCCATTCGGGCTGAGCGAAGGCGAAGGCCACGCCCCAAACATCGGACCCACTGGAACAAAAGTGCAACCGGACCCATATTCACCCCCATGGCGATCCAGATCCGCACCACCCTCGACGAGCCCGAAACCGGGGTCAGCTTCATCCCCCACCGCCCGTCGCGCCCCGAAAAGGCGGAGGGCGGCAAGCGCTTCGAACTCGTCACCGAATATACCGCCAGCGGCGACCAGCCTGCGGCGATCAAGGAACTGACGGCGGCGGCCCGCGCGGGCGACAAGGATCAGGTGCTGCTGGGCGTCACCGGATCGGGCAAGACCTTCACCATGGCCAAGGTGATCGAGGAATTGCAGCGCCCCGCGCTGATCCTCGCCCCCAACAAGATCCTGGCGGCGCAGTTGTACGGGGAGTTCAAGAGTTTCTTCCCCAACAACGCGGTCGAATATTTCGTCAGCTATTACGACTATTACCAGCCCGAGGCCTATGTGCCCCGGTCCGACACCTATATCGAGAAGGAAAGCTCGATCAACGAGTCGATCGACCGGATGCGCCACTCGGCCACCCGCGCGTTGCTGGAGCGCGACGACGTCATCATCGTCGCCTCGGTATCCTGCCTATACGGCATCGGTTCGGTCGAAACCTATTCGGCGATGATCTTCGACCTGAAGAAGGGCCAGAGCGTCGACCAGCGCGAGATCATCCGCAAGCTAGTCGCGCTCCAATATAAGCGCAACGACGCCGCCTTCATGCGTGGCAATTTCCGGGTGCGCGGCGACAATCTGGAAATCTTCCCGTCGCACTATGAGGATTCGGCCTGGCGCGTGTCGTTCTTCGGCGACGAGATCGAAGAGATCGTCGAGTTCGATCCGCTGACCGGCAAGAAGGTCGCCAGCCTGAACTCGATCCGCATCTACGCCAATTCGCACTATGTCACGCCCGGCCCGACGATGAAGCAGGCCACCGAGGCGATCAAGTTCGAGCTGGCCGAGCGTCTCAAGGAGCTGGAGGCGGAGGGCAAGCTGCTCGAACACCAGCGGCTGGAGCAGCGGACGAATTTCGACCTGGAGATGATCGCCGCCACCGGCAGCTGCAACGGCATCGAGAATTACAGCCGTTTCCTGACCGGCCGCCTGCCCGGCGAGCCGCCGCCCACGCTGTTCGAGTACCTCCCCGAAAACGCCGTGCTCTTCGTCGACGAGAGCCATGTCACCATCGGCCAGATCAACGGCATGTCGCGCGGCGACCATCGGCGCAAGATCACGCTGGCCGAGTACGGCTTCCGCCTGCCGTCCGCCATCGACAACCGGCCGCTACGCTTCAACGAATGGGACGCGATGCGCCCGCAGACGGTCAGCGTCTCGGCCACGCCCGGCAATTGGGAAATGGAGCAGACCGGCGGCGTCTTCGTCGAGCAGGTCATCCGCCCCACCGGCCTGATCGACCCGCCGGTCGAGATCAAGCCGGTTGAGGAGCAGGTGCAGGACCTGATCATCGAGGCGCGCAAGACCACCGAGCTCGGCTACCGCACCCTCGTCACCACGCTGACCAAGCGGATGGCCGAGGACCTGACCGAATATATGCACGAGGCGGGGATCAAGGTCCGCTACATGCACTCCGATGTAGAGACGCTGGAGCGTATCGAGCTGATCCGCGACCTGCGGCTGGGCGTCTATGACGTGCTGATCGGCATCAACCTGCTGCGCGAGGGATTGGACATTCCCGAATGCGGGCTGGTCGCGATCCTCGACGCGGACAAGGAAGGGTTTCTGCGTTCCGAAACCTCGCTGATCCAGACGATCGGGCGCGCGGCGCGCAACGTCGACGGCCGGGTGATCCTCTATGCCGACCGGATCACCGGATCGATGGAGCGCGCCATGCTGGAAACCTCGAGGCGTCGCGAGAAGCAGATGGCGTATAATACCGAGCACGGCATCACGCCGCAGACGATCCGCCGCCAGATCGGCGACATCATCGCGCATGTGGCGTCGGGCGATCAGGTGACGGTGCCGATCGACGAGGACCGTCCGCACATGGTCGGCCATAACCTGCGCGCTTATATCGAGGAGCTCGAGAAGAAGATGCGCAAGGCCGCCGCCGACCTCGAATTCGAGGAAGCGGGCCGGTTGCGGGATGAAATCCGGCAGCTCGAGAACGAGGAACTGGGCCTGCCGGTGCATGAGCAGAAGGCCCCGATCATGGGCCGGTCGAACGAGGGCAAACCGGGGACGCGCAAGACGCGGTTCGGGAAAAGCAAGAAGTTTGCGAGTGGGCGGAAGGCGAATTGATTATTGGGGGTTGGGGTTGCCTGACATCTGCCCTCCCCCATCCCCTCCCGCTTGCGGGAGGGGCGTGACCGGTACAGCGGCAGGAAACTCTCCGACGTAGCGCCCCGACGACTACCCAGTAACGCACCCCTCCCGCAGGCGGGAGGGGATGGGGGAGGGTAGGCCCCAGAGGCCACCCTCAAAAAATCACCCCAGATCCAGATTCTCCGTCCCCACACCATAATAGCCCGCCACCCGGTCGGCATAAGCCTGATCGAACACGGGCGCATTGTTGGACCAGCTCGGCCCGCCCTCCAGCAGGCGGCGATCGACGGTGATCACATACTGATCCCCCACCGGGTCGAACTGCAACAGGCTGAACGGCACGGGATAGAAGCTCTTGCCCATGCCCAGGAACCCGCCCAGCGCCAGCACGGCATGGGTCGCGCGGCCCGAACGCTTGTGGACCATGAAGGCGTGGACGCTGCCGATCGCGTCGCCATCGCGGCTTTCGATCTTCAGCGTGCCAGAGACGGTGGACTGGACCAGGATCAGGGTCGGCGTATCGTGTTCGGCCATGTTAACCTCCGTTTAGATCGGAGAACCGCCGGGGCGAGGCCAGGTTCCGATGACGAATCCGATGCCCGCCGCATCGGCACGTCCTGTCGCAGCACGGGGTTGAGCATCCGGGACCCCTCCCGCATAGGCTGGATGCGATGCGTCGCCTGTCTTTTGCTTCCCTCGCCCCGATCGTCGGGGCCGCCGCCCTGTCGGGCTGTATCCCCGCCACCCCGCGTCCCGAGGCGCCGCCGCCGGTACGCCACGCGCCCCGCCCCGCCCCACCCGCGCCGCGCCCGGTGCTGGGGAGCGACTGGCGCGACTGGCCCCTGACGCCCGGTGACTGGCGGTATCAACGCGCCGCGCAAGGGTCGGTCGCGATATTCGGCACCGGCGGCGTGACGCGCCTGACCCTGGCCTGCGATCCGCGCACCCGCCAGATCCGCCTCGGTCGCCCGGCATCGGTCGCGGGTGCCGTCACGATCCGCACCTCCAGCACGACGCGCAGCCTGACCGCCCATGCAGTCGCGGGCGGCGCGGAGCTGTCGCTCCCGGTCGCCGATCCGCTGCTGGATGCGATGGCATTCAGCCGGGGGCGGTTCACGATCGAACAGAGCGGACAGGTGCCGCTGGTCATCCCCGCCTATGCGGAAATCGGACGCGTGATCGAGGATTGCCGGGGCTGAGTCCCGCCATTGGGCGGGGGCAGGATGCTCGGCCAAACATCGTCGCATTACAAGTCTTGTTTATTGGCTTTCGCCTACGCACATTGGCTTTGCGCACTTTGAAAGGGCGCATTGGCTTTAACTAGCGAAAGGAGGTGATCCGATGTCTCATGGTTCAGCAAGGGGGTCGGTTCAGTTCGTTCGGGGGGCCGGTCTCTGATATCGATAGGCGCGGTTCGGGGGGTATTTTCCCCCAATCAACGGTCGCGCCTGATGTCATGAGGCCCGCATGGTCTCCCGGGCTGGAGCTCTCCGGCCGCTGACCATGTTCAGGGGTTGCCGGGGCCGTCGCGATGACGTCCCGGCAGCCTCTTTTCATTTATGGGGTTGGCCGTCTGACCTAAGTGCGAAGGCTGATCGGGCATTACTCCCCGCACGGTGAGGAACTCCAAGTTACGGTTTGGCCGAAGTCGGCTCCTGCATCACCAGCCGCAGCGGCTTGTCCCCCGGCACCATCAGCGACGGCACGTCGTCACCGCCGCGCAACAGCACCTGATCGACCGGAATCGCATCGTCGCTTTCGCCCGCGATGAACGCCTGTACCAGCCGCTCGCCCTTTTGCGGCACGAAGCCCGCCGGGATCGCCATCGGCTTGCGCCCCATCGCCGCCAGCCAGTCGGGACGCCCCTTCACCATGCGCGTGACGGGATGATAGACCTGCAGATCGACCGCACCGGCATATTGGCCGACCGTCACGGGGCGGTCGCCATCGAACAGCACGACCGACCCGCTGGAAGTCTTGCCCGCCAGAATTCGGCGCGCAAGGCCGTTGGAATCGCCCATCAGCGGCCCCAGAACCGTCTGATCGATGGTCAGCGGATCAATACCGGTCTTCTCCTTCAGGCGCGTGGCCATCCAGCACACTTTGGCGTCGTCGGCCGCGTCGATCGGTTGCTCGGCGACATGGCTGAAACCGACATAGACGAAGAATTTGGCCTTGGGATCGGCGGCCAGCGCCTGCGCCAAATGACTCGCCTGCGCCTCTTCGCGCCGGGCGATGCTTTCCGCCCGGCCGGTCGGCTTGCCGCGCTCCTCGTCCGTCTGTTCATAGTTCAGCGGGCGATAGCCCAGCGCCAGCGACTGCCGGACGAAATCGCCGAAGACGGGATCGTGGGTGTAATAGCCCGTTCTTTGCGTCGGATAACCCTGCTTGGCCAGCTTCGATAGGGAGACGTTCTTGTCGCCGACCATGAAGGTTTCCGCCGCCAGGACTGAATAGCCCAGCGGCCGAAGCGCCCGCGCCACCTCCAGCGCAAAGGCACGATCGCGCGGAAGTCCGTGATTCTCGTTGAGAATGACCACACGAGTCCGAGCCGCCCGTGCGACGATTTCGGGGATCGCATCCCGCACGCTTGCGGCGGCGACGCGATCCGCCATGGCCTTGGCTTCGGCGGTCTGGGCAGGGGCAGGTTCGGGCTCGACCGGCTCGGCGGTCATCAGCGTGTGGAGTTCCGCCCATTGATCGTGGAGAAAGCCGGGCTTCGGCTTGCCCGCCGCATCGAATGCCAGCGGGCGTAGCGCTTCGGCGGCATCCAGATAATGACCGCTATCGAGCCGATCCCCGGCCGCACTGGCGGCCGCGAACTCCACCTTGCTCGGCCCGTCCTGTGCCATCGCGGCGGTGGCGAGCATCATCGTCACCACCACCGCCGCCCGCCGCATCAGTCCGCCCTTTCCTCGCGATATTTCATTTCCAAAAATCGCCCGCGCGTCGACAGGCTGTCAAGATCGGCCTGTGCCAGCCGCTGGGTCATGTCGCCGATCTCCTGTTCGATCAGCTTGAGGCCGTCGATCAGCTGCGTATCCGGCGTCCGCCCGTTGCGCTCGACCCGGCGCAGCGGCTCGGGCACGCGTTCGTAGTCGCGCAGGAAGGCGGGGAGCTGCTCGCCGATCAGGCGGCGGACCTCCATCGCCTCTGCGGTGTCGTTGTCGACGGCGGCGAGCTGCGGCGAGAGCGTGTCGAGCCGCCGCCCGATCCGGTCGACCAGCTGGACGGCGGGCGCAGGCAGCAAGGGCCGCTGCGCCTCCAGCCAGCGTTCGGTCTGGGCGGGCAGCGCCTTGATATCGACCTGCGCCAGCTTGGCTGGGGTCGGCGCGCGCGGGGCAGGCGCCAGCGCGATGGCCAGCGTCGCCGCCAGCATCAGCATCATCGCCGCCAGCGCGCCGAAAATGCCGATCCCGCCGGGCAGGATCAGCCCCGTCACCATCGCCGCGATCAGGATCACCGCATTGGCGATGGCGATCAGGATCACCCGCTGCATCGCCGAGCGCGCGCGTCGCCGCACCCGCTTGACCGTCTGCTGCGCCGACCCGCGATAATCCTGCGAGATGCGCGCCATCACTTCGCGCGCACGCTCGATCTGGGCATCGACCTCGTTCGAGCGGGGGGTGGTCACGGGATTACAGCGCCTCCAGCTTGAACGAAGACGCCGCCGCCCCGCTGGTCAGCTGCGGGTTTTGCGCGCCCTCGGCGCGGGCGATATAGCCCTTCGACTTCTCGACCTCCTGGCCCAGCGTGTTGACCGTGGTCTTCATCGAATCGAGCGCCTTCAGCTTGAAGCTGTCGATCGCGTCCATCGTGTCGTAGATATTCTGGAAGGCACGCTGCAGCGTCTCCAGCGGGATGGTCGAGGCCGCCGCCTGCTCGTGAATCTGCGCGGTCTGGCTGCGCAGCAGCTTGCCGGTCGAATCGATGATGTTGGCGGTCGTGGTGTTGAGCGCGGTGATCTGGTCCAGCACCAGCTTTTGATTGGCCAGCGCCTGCGCCACGGTGACGGCCGTGCGCAACGCCGAGACGGTGGTGGTCGAGGCGCGGTCGACGCCCTTCACCAGCTCGACATTGTTCTTCTTGACCAGATCGAGCGCCAGATAACCCTGCACCGTGACCGCCATCTGGGTCAGCAGGTCCTGGGTCCGCTGGCGGGTGTAGAAGAGCGCGGTCTCGCGGATCGCCTTGGCCTTGGCGGGATCGGTGTGATCCAGGTCGTTGGCGGCATCTTCCAGCCTGGCGTCCATCGCCTTGGACAGATGGATCATCTGCTCCAGCCGCCCCATGGCGGACCACAGGTTCGCGCGCTCGGTGTCGATCGCGGCATTGTCCATCAGCAGTTCGTCGCGGCCCGAGGACAGGCTCTTCAGGATCGCGGCGATATGCGTCTGCGACGACCGATAACCGTCGAAATAGTCGCGCATCTTGTTGCCGAAGGGCAGGATGCCGAGCAGCTTGCGCGGCGCGGAGAGATTGCCCTGACGACCGGGATCCAGGCTTTCGACCACGCGGCGCAGCTCGGTCAGGTCCTTGCCCACGCCCGTCTCGCCGTCCATCGCCTTGACCGGGCGATCGAGGAAGCGGTTGGACTGGCCCGCCGCCTCGCGGATTTCCTTCTGCCCCATGGCGGTAATCGCGTCGACGCGGCGGCCGAATTCGGGGCTGTTGACGTCCTGCGCGATCAGTTCGGCGACGAAGCCTTCGACCTTCTGCTCCAGCTGGGTGCGCGTCTTGTCGTCGACGGGCACCAGCCCGGCGGCCTGGGCGGGCGCCACCGTCGGCACGGGATCGGGCGGCGTCAGCGTCAGCCCCTTTTCCTGGGTCACGGTATCGGCGGTCGTGGCCATCGTTCAAACTCTCCAAATACGCCTGCCTAGTGTGGAGGGGATGGCGGCGGGGTTCAAGTGTATTATCGGGGTAATACTATCTGGGGAGGAACAGACGGGAAATTGATTGCCCCTCTCGCGCAACCGAAGCCCAGGGGGTTCGTTACTCGCGTTCGGCCTTGCCTCTCCGGGCGGTCCGGTCATCCCCGAAACCTGTGGCTCCACGCTTTTGCGTATGGAATCATGCGGTTGCGAGGTCACTGATCGGCATCCGAGCGAAGATGCCGGGCCGAACGCAGCATAGAGAGACGCCCACCTGACCCCTATCGGTCTTCTGACCGGCGGGGGTCCGTTTTTGCACAATACCGCCCCCCGTTCAGCCTGAGCGAAGTCGAAGGCCACGGGATTTCGCGTGAGCTAGGGGGGCTTCTGTGGCGGCTGTTTCCGCTTGGCCATCGACTTCGCTCAGGCTGAACGAAGCCGGGGAGCGATGTGTGACGCCCGCCGCCTCAGGCGTCGAACAGACCGTCCTGCGACCCGATCGGCGGATTCAGCCCCAGATGCTTCCACCCGCCCGCATTCAGGATCCGCCCCCGCGCGGTGCGGGCGAGCAGGCCGAGCTGGATCAGGAACGGCTCGATCACCTCCTCGATCGTGTCGCGCGGCTCGGAGAGCCCTGCGGCCAGCGTCTCCACCCCCACCGGCCCGCCACGATAGACGTCGGCGATCATCGTCAGATAGCGACGGTCCATCGCGTCCAGTCCCAGCGCGTCGACCTCCAGCCGATTCAGCGCCTGGTCGGCGGCGGCGGCGTGGACGATCTCATGCCCCGCCACGCTGGCGAAGTCGCGGACGCGGCGCAGCAGCCGCCCGGCGATACGCGGCGTGCCGCGCGAACGGCGCGCGACCTCGACCGCGCCGTCCTCGGAGATCGGCAGGTCGAGCAGGCGGGCGGCGCGGGTGACGACGCGGGTCAGTTCCTCGACCGTATAGAATTGCAGGCGGACCGGAATGCCGAAACGATCGCGCAAGGGGGTGGTCAGCAATCCCTGCCGCGTCGTCGCACCGACCAGCGTGAAGCGCGGCAGGTCGATCCGCACCGACCGCGCCGACGGCCCCTCTCCGATCATCAGGTCGAGGACCCGGTCCTCCATCGCGGGATACAGGACTTCCTCGACCGCCGGTTGCAGGCGGTGGATTTCGTCTATGAACAGGACGTCGCCGTCTTCCAGATTGGTCAGCAGCGCGGCGAGGTCGCCCGACTTGGCGATCACCGGCCCCGAAGTCGCGCGGAAACCCACGCCCATCTCACGCGCGATAATCTGCGCCAGCGTCGTCTTGCCCAGACCCGGCGGGCCGAAGAACAGCACATGGTCCAGCGCATCGCCACGCCCGCGCGCCGCCTGGATGAAGACACGCAGATTGTCGCGCGCCGCCTGCTGCCCGACAAACTCGTCCAGGCTTTTCGGGCGGAGCGCGGCGTCGACATCCTCGGGACGGCGGCTGGCGGACAGGAGGCGGTCTTGGTCGGTCACGGGGTCCGCCCTAGCGGCTGGAGGGCATGGCTGTCGAGAAGCTGCGCGAACATTGCACGAACATAGCAGGCTATGCGCGGTCGGGACAATCGTCCGGGCGACGGCTTAACCCCGGATAGCGGACTCGCGGTCGGAAACGCGCTACATCAGGGGTCATGCCGCACGATATCTTCCTGGCTACCGCCGTTTCGCCCGCCCTGGAGCTGCTGCTCGCCGAACGCTTCACGCTGTACCGCGATGCACCGCCGCCGACCACCAAGGCGATCGTCGGCGGCGGGCAGATGACGGTCGACGCCGCACTGCTGGACCGGCTGCCCGAATTGGAGATCATCGCGATCCACGGCGTCGGCCATGACGGGATCGACCATGACGCGGTCGCCGCGCGTGGTATCCGCATCGCGATCACCGCCGATGTGTTGACCGAGGACGTCGCCGATCAGGCGATCGCCTTGTGGCTGGCGGTCGACCGGCGGATCGCGGCAAACGACCGGGCGATGCGGATGGGCAACTGGACCGTGCCCCTGGGTCGACGCGCCAGCGGACGGCGGATCGGCATTTTCGGACTAGGCCGGATCGGACAGGCGATTGCCAAAAGGGCGGAGCCGTTCGGTGGCGAGATCCTCTACACCGCTCGCTCGGAAAAGGCGGTGGCCTGGCGCTTCGTCCCCGATCTGGCGACGCTGGCGGCGGAGAGCGACGTGCTGTTCCTCGCCGCGCCGGGCGGGGAGGAAACGCGCGGGGTGGTCGATGCCGGTGTGCTGGACCGGCTGGGCGCGGACGGCGTGCTGGTCAATGTCGCGCGCGGCAGCCTGGTCGAGGAAGATGCGCTGATCGCGGCGCTGGAGTCGCATCGTATTGCGGGGGCCGGACTGGACGTGTTCGCCGACGAACCCGACGTGCCTTATGCGCTGCGCCGGATGAACCATGTCGTGCTCGCCCCGCATCAGGGGAGCGCGACGCGGGAGGGGCGGGCGGCGATGGCCGAGTTGGTGGTGGCCAATCTCGACGCGCATTTTGCGGGGCTTGCGGTGCCGGGGTTGTTGGGGTGAGGGATTCCCTTGGGCTTCGACTACGCTCAGCCTGAACGGAGTTCTGGACCATATCCCCACGGCCGTTCAGGCTGAGCGAAGTCGAAGCCCACGCCCCCAACGCCCCTATTTCGCCGCCTTTCGAAGCGCCAACCGCACCAGCGCATCGAGCGAGGCCCCCGCCCCCAATTCCTCTTCCGCCGCCGCCACCGCCGCATTGGCCTCGGCGGGCCGGAAGCCCAGGTTGAGCAGCGCCGACACCGCATCCGCGCCAGCCCCGGCCGACGCCGCCACGCCGCCACCCGATCCGGGGGCGAGCACGATGCCGCCGACCTTGTCCTTCAATTCCATCACGATCCGCTGGGCGAGCTTCGGCCCTACCCCGTTCGCCCGCGCGACCATGGCCTTGTCGCCACTGGCGATCGCCCGCATCAGGTCGGTGGGCTCCAGCGCGGACAGGATGGCCAGCGCCACCCGCGAGCCGACCCCCTGCACGCCGGTCAACAGGCGGAACCAGTCACGCTCGTCCGCGCTGGCGAAACCAACCAGCCGGATCGAGTCCTCGGACACCAGCATCTCGGTATGCAGCATCGCCGCCTCGCCCACCGGCCCGATAGACGACAGGGTGCGCGCCGAAGCGCCGACCAGATAGCCGACGCCGCCGACATCGATGACGGCATGGTCGATGCCGGTGGAGTCCAGACGTCCCTTGAGATGCGCGATCATGGGGAGGGGTTAGAACAAAAGGGGGTGGACGTCACGGGGGTTATCGTTGGGGGTGTCGCTTGGGGCAGGCCCTCCCCCATCCCCTCCCGCTTGCGGGAGGGGATGGGGGAGGGCCTCGCCACAAGCCAGTCGCCCCGCTAAACCGCCCCCACCCGCCGCTGCATCGCCCGCGCGCTCGCCAGATGATGTGCATGCGTGATCGCCACCGCCAGCGCATCCGCCGCGTCCGGCCCGGTCAGCTTCACGCCGGGCAGCAAATGGCCGACCATCGCCTGCACCTGCTTCTTGTCCGCACCGCCGGTGCCGACGGTCGCCTTCTTGACGATGCTGGGGTGATACTCGCCGACGACCAGTCCGGCCTGCGCCGCCGATAGCAGGACGACACCGCGCGCCTGGCCCAGCTTCAGCGTGGACTGCGCGTTGCTGTTGCCCAGCACTTCCTCGACCGCCGCGCCGTCGGGCTGTTGCTGGCGGATCACGTCATAGAGCGCCGCGTGCAGGTTCGCGAGGCGACGCGGCAGCACCATCGACGGCTCGGTCTTGATCTGGCCGTTGGCGACATGCCGCAGGCGGTTGCCCTCCACCGCGATCACCCCCCAGCCGGTGGTGCCGAGGCCGGGATCGAGTCCGAGAATGATGGCGGGGGATGGGGTCATTTCGGGCTTTCGGGAGGGTTCAGTATGCACCGACTTGCCCCTCCACCACGCGGCATTGCCGCGCGGTCCCCCTCCCCAGGCAGAGCCTGGGGAGGAATGGGGATCAGCCGAGCTTTTCCATCACTTCGTCGGAGACTTCGTAATTGCCCCAGACGGTCTGGACGTCGTCGTCATCGTCCAGCGTGTCGATCAGCTTGAACAAGGTCGCCGCCGCCGCTTCGTCGACCGAGACCATGGTCTGCGGACGCCAGGCCAGCTTGGCGCCTTCCGCCTCGCCCAGCACAGGCTCCAGCGCCTTGGCGACTTCGTGGAGGTCGCCCTGTGCGGTCCAGATCTCATGGCCGTCCTCGGACGAGGTCACGTCCTCGGCTCCGGCTTCCAACGCGGCCTCGAACACCTTCTCGGCGTCGCCGGCGCTGGCGGGATAGTTGATCAGGCCCATCCGGTCGAAACCATGGCTGACCGAACCGCCCGCACCCAGATTGCCGCCATTCTTCGACACCGCGGTGCGCACGTTCGTCGCGGTGCGGTTGCGATTGTCGGTCAGCGCCTCGATGATCAGGCTGACGCCGCCGGGGCCGAAGCCCTCATAGCGGACTTCCTCGTAATTCTCCCCGTCGCCGCGCGAAGCCTTGTCGATCGCGCGCGCGATATTGTCCTTGGGCATCGAGGCCGCCTTGGCCGCGTTGACGGCGGCGCGCAGACGCGGGTTCATGTCCGGGTCGGGCGTGCCCATCTTCGCCGCGACGGTGATTTCACGGGAGAGCTTGGAAAATGCTGCCGAGCGCTTCTTATCCTGCGCGCCCTTGCGGTGCATGATGTTCTTGAATTTGCTGTGGCCTGCCATCGGTGCCTCTTGAAATGATCGCGCTCTTTACGACCGCGCAAGGGCCTTTGCCAACCCGTCGATCTTCGCCTCCAGCGTATCGAGCCGTTCGGTCACGGCATTGTCCAGCTTGTGGTGCAGCCGCAATATGTCGATCTCGGCGCGCAAATTGGTGCGATAGTCGAGGCTCGCGGCCAGCCGGTCCTTCGCCGATTGCCGGTTCTGGCTCATCATGATGACCGGCGCCTGGATCGCCGCCAGGGTCGAGAGCAGCAGGTTGAGGAAGATATAAGGGTATGGATCGAACGCCATGCCGAAATGGCTGAGCACATTCGAGTTGAGCAGCATCCATCCCAGCAGGATCACCGTAAAGGCGATGATGAAGCCCCAGCTGCCGCCGACCGCGGCCACCCGATCGGCCAGCTTTTCGCCCCAGGTCGAACTTTCGTCGGCGACATCGGCGGCGTCGCGCGTGCTGAGCTGGCCCGACTCGATATCGGCAATGACCTGGGCTTCTTCCTCGTCCAGCTCATGCACGGGCTTGCCCAGCGTACGGCGGGCGATTTCAGCGGCGGTCGTCAGGGCCATGGGCAAAGGGCTCCGCTTAAGGAATCAAATGCCTTGCTCCTTGGGGCGTTGATCGGCCAAACGCCAGTCATGACGGTACGCGTGGATATGGGAACCGATGAGCGTGGCTCGTCGGTGCCGATCGATCTTGAGGAACTGCTGGCGACCCGCCTGCTGGTGCAGGGCAATTCGGGGTCGGGAAAGTCGCATCTGCTGCGCCGCTTGCTCGAAAAGTCGGCAGGTCAGGTGCAACAGGTGGTCATCGACCCCGAAGGCGATTTCGTCACTCTGTCCAAGGCGTACGGCCATGTCGTGATCGAGGCGGGCGACTATGCCGAACGGGAGGTCGGGCGCTTCGCCAGCCGCATCCGCGAGCACCGCGCCTCGGTGGTGTTGAGTCTCGAAGGGCTGGAAATCGAAGGCCAGATGCGCTGTGCCGCGACCTTCCTGAATGCGCTGTTCGATGCGCCGCGCGAGCATTGGTATCCCGCGCTGGTCGTCGTGGACGAGGCCCAGCTGTTCGCCCCTACCACCGGCGGCGAAGTGACCGAGGAGGTCCGCCGCGCCTCGCTGTCCGCGATGACCAACCTGATGTGTCGCGGGCGCAAGCGTGGCCTGGCGGGGGTGATCGCCACCCAGCGACTCGCCAAGCTGGCCAAGAATGTCGCGGCGGAGGCGTCCAACTTCCTGATGGGCCGCACCTTCCTCGACATCGACATGGCGCGCGCGGCCGACCTGCTCGGCATGGAGCGGCGACAGGCGGATGCGATCCGCGATCTGGCGCGCGGCACCTTCCTGGCGCTCGGCCCCGCCGTCTCGCGGCGGCCGATCACGGTGAAGATCGGCGCGGTCGAGACCTCGGCCCGCTCGGGCAGCCCCAAGCTGACCCCCCTGCCCGACGCCCCGCCGCCCGATTTGCAGGAGTTGCTCTTCGCGCCGGTCGAGGAAGCGCCGACGCTGCCCATGACCTTCGATCCGCGGCCGCGCCGCGTGCCCGCCGAGGAACTGATGGCCGATCTGGGCCGCCCGCCCTTGCCGACCACCGCCGCGCCGCCCGCGCCCGAGATGGACGAAGGCGAAGTCGAAGCGATCTACGAGCAGGTCCTGCGCGCGATCGTCGAGGACCCCGAATCGACCTTCCGCCCCGCCTCGGTGCTGTTCCAGGATTTCCAGGTGCGCTGCCGGATGGCAGGCCTCGCGCGGCCGCCGCTCGACCTGAACGGCTTCGCCCGTCGCCTGTCCTGCGCGCGGGCGGGAATTTTCGACGTCAACGATCCCGACTGGCAGGAGGCGCTGGCGCTGGCGGCAATGCTGCCCGACGACATGCTGGGGGCGTTCCTGCTCGTCGCGCGCGCGGCGCGGGAGGGCCTGCCCTGCCCGCCGGACACCAAGATCGCGGAGACCTATGGCACCAGCTCGCTGGGCCGGGTGAAGCGGCTGATCGCCTATATCGAGAGCCGCGACCTGTTCGTGTGCCGCACCGACCTGACGGGCAAGCGCTCGATCACGATTCCGCGGCTGGGCTGGACGACCCAGGCGGCGGAGATGGGGTGAGGCTTTTCCTTGGCCTTCGACTTCGCTCAGGCTGAACGGAGTGGGTAGCAGTGGCTCATAATCCCAACCCCACGTTCAGCCTGAGCGAAGTCGAAGGCCACGCCCCGCCACTCGCCACCAACAAAAAGGGCGACGAGGCCATCAGCCCCGCCGCCCTTCGCATATCCAGAACCCGAAGCCGGGATCAGATCATGCCCAGCGCCTTCATATACACTTCGAGGATGGCTTCCTCTTCCTGATACTCCTCGCGCTTCTTCTTGCGGATGGCCATGATCTTCTTGATCGCCTTCGGGTCATAGCCCCGCGCCTTGGCTTCGGCGAAGACATCCTTGATGTCGTCCGAAATGCCCTTCTTCTCTTCTTCCAGCCGCTCGGCCCGCTCGATCAACAGGCGCAGTTCGTCGGCCGTCACATTGCCGCTGCTGTCGAAATTCTCGTCCGCCATTTTTATACCCTCTGAAATTCGGTCCACTCCCAGGAATCCGCCGCCACAACGCACGTCCCCGCCCATGGGCAGGGTCGGTCCGGCGCGGATGTCGGGATCGGGGGCGGTCTAGGCGCTTCCGGCCCTGCGCTCAAGCGGGGGTTAACGGTTCTTCTTCACACTCTCGGCCATGCGCGCCAACTGCTCCGGCGTCGCCTCGGCCTGATGCTCGGCCTTCCACTGGTCGTACGGCATGCCGTAGATCGCTTGCCGCGCGGTCGCCTTGTCGATGCCGGCCGCCTCGCCCAGCCAGTCGGACAGGCAGTTGCGGCAGAAGCCCGCCAGCCCCATCAAATCGACATTCTGGGCATCGCTGCGATGACGCAGGTGCAGGACCAGCCGCCGAAAGGCCTCGGCCGCCGCCTTGTCATCGATTGCGTTCAACGCATCCATTGCATCGGCCATATTCATCGCTCCTAGGTTGATCGTAACGCATTAGGCTTTAGGACACAGGCCGAAAAGAAGCAGGATGTGACCATGAACACTCTCCCCCCGCGTTCGCGCAAAGTCCGCGTCCTTGCCACGCTCGGCCCGGCCAGCAGCGATCCCGAAACCATCGCCACCCTGTTCCAGGCAGGCGCCGACGCCTTTCGGATCAATATGAGCCATGGCGATCAGCAGTCGAAGATTCCGCTGATCAAGGCGATCCGCGGGCTGGAGGAGCGGTTCGGCCGCCCGACCACGATCCTCGCCGATCTTCAGGGGCCGAAGCTGCGCGTCGGCAAGTTCGCCGACGGCAAGGTCATGCTGGAAACCGGCAGCACCTTCGTCCTCGACCGCGATCCGACGCCGGGCGACGCGACCCGTGTCGAGCTGCCGCACAAGGAAATCTTCGCCGCGATCGAGCCGGGCGCGCGCCTGCTGCTCGACGACGGCAAGCTGGTCCTGCGCGTCGCTTTCCATGACGAGACGAAGATCACGACGCTGGTCGAGGTCGGCGGCGCGCTGTCGAACAACAAGGGGCTGAACGTCCCCGACGTGGTGCTGCCCATGGCCGCGCTGACCGAGAAGGATCGCTCCGACCTGGCCTTTGCGGTCGAGCAGGGCGTGGACTGGATCGCCTTGTCCTTCGTGCAGCGACCCGAGGACCTGATGGAGGCGCGTGGCCTGATCAAGGGGCGCGCGGCGCTCCTCGCCAAGATCGAGAAGCCGCAGGCGATCGACCGGCTGGAAGAGATCGTCGAGCAGTGCGACGGCGTGATGGTCGCACGCGGCGACCTGGGCGTCGAACTGCCGCCCCAGGCGGTGCCGCCGCTCCAGAAGCGCATCGTCGAGGTGTCGCGCCGCATGGGTCGCCCGGTGGTCGTCGCGACCCAGATGCTCGAATCGATGATCCAGAGCCCCTCGCCCACCCGCGCCGAAGTGTCGGACGTGGCGACCGCCATCTATGACGGCGCCGACGCGATCATGCTGTCGGCCGAATCGGCGGCGGGCGCCTGGCCGGTCGAATCGGTCGCCATGATGAACGCGATCGGCGTGTCGGTGGAAAACGACCCCGGTCACGGCGAGCGTATCCACTTCACCGCGATGACCCCCGACCCGACCACCGCCGACGCGCTGGCCGAAGCGGCGGCGCGGATCACCAACACCGTGTCGTCCAAGGCGATCATCTGCTTCACCTCCAGCGGATCGACCGCGCGACGCGTCGCGCGCGAGCGTCCCTCGGTGCCGATCCTGGTGCTGACCCCGCAGCTCGAGACGGCGCGCCGCCTGGGCCTGCTCTGGGGCTGTCATGCGGTCCACACCCGCGACGTCGAATCCTTCGAGGAGATGGTCGCCAAGTCCAAGCGCATGGCCCTGCGCCACGGCATCGCCGAGGCGGGCAACCAGGTCGTGCTGATGGCGGGCGTCCCCTTCCGCACGCCGGGGTCGACCAATGTGCTGCACGTCACCCGCATCATGGGTGACGAACTGGTGAATTACGGGGATCGCAGCGAGGCGTAAGCGCCGATCCCGGTATGAAAGGGGCGGCAGCGCGGAAGCGTTTGCCGCCCTTTTTTCGTCCAGCCCCGATCCAGCCCCACGTTTGGCGGGAAACGATCATGCCCCTGTCTCTCGATAACCGCCCCGACCTCGACACCCCCCGGCTATCGCTGCGGCGTCCGGCCAAGCGTGATATCGAGGCCATCGTTTCAATCGTCGGGGATCGGGATGTCGCGCGCCGACTGGCCCGCGTACTGCATCCTTATGGCCCGGATGACGCGCGCTTCTTTCTGGATCAGGTCGTACCGGCCGAATGGGTATGAGCGATCACGCTACGGGGCGAGAATAGGTTGATCGGCGCCGTCGGGCTGACCCCGGAAAAGGATACGGCAGAGCTGGGCTATTGGCTGTCCCCTGCGCATTGGGGACGTGGAATCGCGACCGAGGCGGCGCGGGCGCTCGTCGATTTCGGGTTCGAGCGACTTGGTCTTGCCCGTCTGACCTCGGGCTATTTCGAGAACAATCCGGCGTCCGGTCGGGTACTTGCCAAGCTGGGCTTTGTCGAGACGGATCGGGTCCTGCGTTCCTGCATGGCGGTCGGCGGGAACATGCTATCGGTGCGGATGGTGCTGGAGCCTCCGTCCTCCCCGGCACGAGGAGGTGGCAGGGCGAAGCCCTGACGGAGGGGGGCTTCCTCCTAGAGTTGAA
>NZ_BBPI01000019.1 GCF_000787715.1 Sphingomonas parapaucimobilis NBRC 15100 | reverse complement strand
GGGGGGGCTTCCACGCAGGTCATAGCTGGCCGAAAGCCCCCTCCACCATCCTGCGGATGGTCCCCCTCCCCGTACCGGGGAGGATATTTTCCTACCGCCCCCGCGCGACCAGTTCGGCCAGATGCGAGTGCAGCGCCGCCGCATTGGCGGGCCAGGTGAAGTCCCGCACCGCCGCGCGCACCGCCCAGGGGTCCGCCGCCTGATCCAGAACATCACGGATCGCGGCGGCGAACTCGCCCGGATCGGCCTGGGCGATCCGCCCCGCCACCCGGCTCGTCACGACATCCCCCGCCCCGCCCGCCGGGGTGATGACCACCGGCGTTCCACAGGCGAGCGACTCGACCCAGGCATTGGCCAACCCTTCCGACGCCGAGGCCAGCGCCATCACGTCCGCCGCCCCCAGCAAAGGCGGCAGTTCGGCATGGGGTATGGCACCGATCAACCGTACCCGGTCGGCGATCCCCGCCCGCTCGGCGCGCGCGGTCAGGGTGGCGCGTTCCGCCCCTTCTCCCACGATCATCAGCGTGACGCCGGGCAGTCGAGCCACCGCATCGATCACCACGCCATGTCCTTTTCGCGGGATCAGCGCACCCAGCGACACGACCAGCGGTCCGGTCACGCCCAGCGCCTGCTTGGCGGCCTCTCGGTCGATCGGCTGGAAACGGCTTTGGTCGACGCCGGTATGGTGGACGCGGATCCGGTGGCGCGAGACGCCGAGCGCCGCCACGTCGTCGGCCATGGCGTCACTGACCGCCAGCAGGCCGTCGGCCCGCATCGCCGCGCGCGCGACCTGATGCCGCGTGGCGGGTGCGCGGCCCCAGAGGTGGATGTCCGCCCCCCGCGCCTTGATCGAGACGGGCACGCCGTAACGCCGCCCCAGCGCGACCGCCGCCGGGCCGTCAGGGAAGAAGAAGGATGCGTCGATCACATCGAACCGCGATTCGCCCCATAGCCGGTCGAGCACCGGAGTCAGCGCGCGCGCCAAGGCCGCCACATGGAAGCGCCCGGCCGTGCCGGGGATCGTCGGGAAGCGCGGGCGGCTGACGTCCAGCCCCGCCCATGGCTCGCGCAAGGGCAGCGCCGCCTGTGCCCGAAACCGCGCCGAGCGCGCCAGCGGCCAGACCGGCAGGCCGATCGGCGCGACCACCCGGACGGCGATACCGGGCCGCATCGCCAGCGCGGCGGTCTGGCGTTCGACGAAGATTCCAAAATTCGGCCGCGTCGCATCGGGAAACAGGCTCGACAGGGTCAGCACGTTCAGCATGAGACCTCATACTCCTGTCGAGGCAATAAGACGCAGCGTATCGGTATCTTATCGCCGACGTCATCCACCTGAACCACGACTGTGGTTTACAAGATCATAAATATCACCGCCAAGATACAGGCCATTCATCAACTCGACAGATCGGTCCTGACACAATCGTGACGATAGGCTATCCCTTCGATAGCTTTTGGGGTGGGGGGTTTTGATGAGCCGATTCGGACGTTTGGGTACGCTGCTGGCCTTGGCAGCGACCTTGGCGGGTTGTGGCGATGGTGGCGGCAGCAGCAGCACGATCGGATCGAATACCGGGGGCTCTGGCGGCGGCACCGCGACCGGCACGGTGGACAATAGCTGTTCGCTGCGCAACCGGCAGAACTGGGTCTCGGCCCAGATGAACGAATGGTATCTGTTCCCGGATACCCTGCCCGCCTCGCTCGATCCGACGCCCTATACGACGGTCAGCGACTATATCGACGCGCTGACCGCAACCGCGCGGGCGCAGCGTAAGGATCGCTTCTTCACCTATATCACCTCGATCAAGGAGGAGAATGCGTATTACAATTCGGGTGCTTCGGCGGGCTTTGGCTGGCGCCTGACCACCGACGCGTCGATGTCGCGGTTGCTGATCGCCGAATCGATGGAGGGCGGCCCCGCGCTGGCCGCCGGGGTCGATCGCGGTGCCGAGATCCAAGGGATCGGCACGACCGCCTCGAACATCCAGTCGATCGCCGACATCGTCCGCGCCGATCCGAACAACGGCCTGTACAATGCACTGGGCAGCGACACGGCAGGGACCACCCGCTATTTCCGGGTCGCGGATTCGTCGGGCGGCAATGTCCGCACCGTGGCGATTACCAAGGCGGACTTTACGCTCCAGCCGGTATCGCCGCGCTACGGCACGCAGATCATCACCGACAACGGCCAGCGCTATGGCTATGTCAATCTGCGCACCTTCATCAGCACCGCCGACCCGCAGCTGCGCGCCGCCTTCGCCTCGTTCAAGCAACAGGGCATCACCCAGGTCGTCGTCGACCTGCGCTATAATGGCGGCGGCAGCATCGATATCGCCGACCTGTTCAACAACCTGCTGGGCGGCAACCGCCAGACGTCGGACGTGATGGGCTATGTCGCCTTCCGCCCCAGCAAGTCGTCAAACAACGAAACGACCTATTTCGCGCCGCAGCCCGAATCGATCGTGCCCACCCGCCTGGCCTTTATCGGCACCGGCGGTACGGCCTCGGCCAGCGAACTCGTGCTGAACCGTACCCTGCCTTATATGGGCAGCAATACCGGGCTGATCGGCGCCAATACCTATGGCAAGCCGGTGGGTCAGATCGCGCGCGACAATGCCCAGTGCGACGACCGGCTGCGCGTCATCGCACTGTCCATCCAGAATGCGAACCGGCAGGGCGATTATTATAACGGGCTGGCCAGCGTCGTACCCGCCAGCTGCCGCGCGAGCGACGACCTGACCCGCAAGATGGGTGACCCGCAGGAAGCCTCGACCCGCGCCGCGCTCGACTTCCTGCAGGGCAAGAGCTGCACGCCGATCAGCGCCACCGCCAGTGCGCAAGCGGCGGGCGAAGGGCCGCGCAAGCTGCTCCAGCCCGCCCGCCCCTCGGTCGCCCAGCGCGACGTGCCGGGGCTGTTCTAAAGGGTGTTCTTCCTTCCCTCTCCCCTCACAGAGAGAGGGGAGAGGGAAGACTTTTCTACAGCCGCTGCGTGCCCGCATAGGCGAACAGCGCGTCGCCGTCCGACGACAGCGTGACCGTCTCCGCGCCGGTCACAGTCAGGCACTGGCCCGCCTGGAACGCGACGCCCGCAACCTCGCCCGATCCGGTGATCGGGATCAGCCAGGCGGTCCGCCCCTCGGGCAGGGTCACCGCATGCTCGCCCGCCGCCCAGCGCTCGAGCACGAATTTCGGCCCCTCGACCAGGATGTCACGCCCCTCGCCCGCCGGTCCCGGCGAGACGATCGGCTGATACGGGGTCAGATGCGCGACATCGACACCGTCCTCCAGATGCAGCTCGCGGTCGCTGCCATAGTCATAGAGGCGATAGGTGGTTTCGCTGTTCTGCTGCACCTCGATCACGGTCAGCCCGGCACCGATCGCATGGATCGTGCCCGAGGGCGCGTAATAGAAGTCGCCTTCCTTCACCGGCACCCAGTCCAGATCCGCCTCGACCGAGCCGTCGCGCGCGTCGGCACGAAGCTGTTCCTTCGTCATCGGCGCCTTCGGCCCCAAGGCGATGGTCGAATCGGGCTCGGCGGTCAGGATCGTCCAGCACTCGTCCTTGCCACGCGGCAATCCACGCGCCTGGGCCTGTTCGTCGTCCGGGTGGACCTGCACCGACAGCTTCTCGCTGGTGAACAGATATTTGATGAGCAGGTCGGGCGAGGTATCGCCCGGCTCCTGGAACCACACCTCGCCGATGGGGGCGCCATCGGACGGAGCATCCTCGAACCCGGGATACAGCGTATGGCGGCCCCAGGGCTTTTCGACGCGGTGGGTGTGGAGCATCGTGGCGGGCATGGTCGTTCGATTCCTTCCGATCGGGCGACGGCAAAACCGTCGGGGCCATGGGGGCGTTCCCTGCCGCCCGGCCCGTCAAAACCCCATGCCGCGAGCGCTATCGGGATGGCAAGTCGTCTCTCGATGCGCGCGATCGTTACGGGTCATGCGGGAAGGACTGTTCCCCGCCCCAATGCTGCGCTAAGGACATGCGCGATGCGTAACCCCCGTTCCCGTGCGCTGTCGCTGGCGCTGATCGCCGCTTTGGCCCTTCCGATCGCGGGTTGCGCCCGCAACCGTACCCGCACCGACCTGCCCTATGTCGCGCGCGACGTCGGCACGTTGTACACGGCCGCCAAGAACCGGCTGGACCAGCACCGCTATAAGGAGGCGGCGCTGCTGTTCGACGAGGTGGAGCGCCAGCACCCCTATTCGATCTGGGCACGCCGCGCGCAGCTGATGAGCGCGTTCAGCTATTATTTGGGCCGCGACTATACCCAGTCGATCCAGTCGGCGCAGCGTTTCATCTCGGTCCATCCCGGCAATCGCGACGCGCCCTATGCCTATTATCTGATCGCGCTCGGCTATTACGAGCAGATCCAGGACGTGACCCGCGACCAGAAGATCACCCGCCAGGCGCTGGACGCGCTGGGCGAACTGATGCGCCGCTATCCCAACAGCCGCTATGCCGCCGATGCGCGGTTGAAGGTCGATCTGGTCAACGATCACCTGGCGGGCAAGGAGATGGAGATCGGCCGCTTCTACGAGGACCGCCACCAGTGGCTGGCCGCGTCGATGCGTTTCCGCACCGTCGTCGACAAGTACCAGACGACCAGCCACACGCCCGAGGCGCTGATGCGCCTGGTCGAGACCTATCTGGCGCTGGGCGTCCGCCCCGAGGCGGAGCGCTCCGCCGCCGTGCTGGGCGCCAATTATCCTGGCAGCGACTGGTATAACCGCGCCTATAAGCTGATGCGCGAATATCCGGTGCAGCCGATCCCCGCGATCCAGCCGGGCCAGCCCGTGGTGCCGACCGGCACGCCGGGTTCGACCAATATCGGCCTGCCCGGCGGCGGCAACACTGCCACACCGAGCGCGGCGGCACCGGGCCGCCCGACCCCGACCGGCAACAACAGCTCGCCGACGGGGTAACCACCCTATCCTCCCCGGCACGGGGACGTGGCAGGCCGCAGGCCTGACGGAGGGGGGCCTCCCCAGGGGACTCCCTGGTGGTGATCCCCCTCCACCAGCTTCGCTGGTCCCCCTTCCCGTACCGGGGAGGAGAGAATATGGACCCACCCGAACAAATCGGGATCATTTTTCCTGCGGGGGATAACATCCGCCCCCGTTTCGCTTTATATCGCGCGCCATGCTGACCGCGCTGTCCATTCGTGATGTCGTCCTGATCGAGGCTCTGGACCTGGATTTCGGCCGGGGCCTGGGTGTCCTGACCGGCGAGACCGGGGCGGGCAAATCGATCCTGCTCGACGCGCTGGGGCTGGCGCTGGGCGGACGCGGCGACAGCGGACTGGTCCGCCACGGCGCGGGCCAGGCGATCGTGACCGCCAGTTTCGAGCCCCCTGCCCCCGACAGCCGCCTCGCCACCATCCTCGACGAGGCCGGGATCGAGATCGAACCGGGCGAGCCCTTGATCGTGCGCCGTCAGGTCAAGGCCGATGGCGGCAGCCGGGGCTTCGTCAACAGCCAGCCCGCCTCCGCTGCCCTGCTCCGGGAAATCGCGCCCTTCCTGGTCGAGATCCACGGCCAGCATGACGATCGCGGGCTGCTGAATCCGCGCGGGCACCGGATGATGCTCGACAGCTTCGGGCGGATCGACTCGAGCGCGGTCGCCGCCGCCTGGGCACGCTATCGCGAGGCCGAAGCCGCGCTGATCGCCGCGCGCGAGGAGATCGAGACGGCGGCGCGCGATCGCGAATGGCTGGAACATGCGGTCGCCGAACTGACCAAGCTCGCGCCCGAACCCGGCGAGGAAGAGACACTGGCCGACCGCCGCCGCACCATGCAGCGGTCGGAAAAGATCGCGGGCGAACTGGGCGCGATCGACGAGCATCTGCAAGGCTCCGACGGCGCGCTGGCGGGGCTGCGTCAGGCCGCGCGCGTGCTGGAGCGGATCGGCGAGGACCACCCCGCCCTCGCCGAAGCGCTCGCCGCGATCGACCGCGCGGTGATCGAGGCGTCGCTGGCCGAGGAACGGCTGGTCGAGGCGCAACGCGAACTCGCTTATGACCCACGTGCGCTGGAAGAGGACGAGGCGCGGCTGTTCGAGCTGCGCGGCATGGCGCGCAAGCACCGCGTCCAGCCCGACGACCTCGCCGACCTGACCGAGCAGTTGCGCGGTCGGCTGGAGCGGCTGGACGCGGGCGAGGAAGGCATCGGCCGACTGGACGCCGCGGTCGCGACCGCGCGCGCGGCCTATGACAAGGCCGCCGCCAGGGTCACCGCTGCCCGCACCGCCGCCGCCGAACGGCTGGATCTGGCGGTGAAGAGCGAACTGGCCCCGCTGAAGCTGGACGCTGCGCGATTCCGAACCATCGTCGCCAACCTGGAACCCTCGGGCTGGTCGGCGGCGGGCAAGGACCGGGTGGAATTCGAGATTTCGACCAACCCCGGCGCGCCCTTCGCGCCGCTGATGAAGATCGCCAGCGGCGGCGAATTGTCGCGCTTCATCCTGGCCCTGAAGGTCGCGCTGGCCGAGGAAGGCGGGGCGACGACGATGATCTTCGACGAGATCGATCGCGGCGTCGGCGGCGCGGTCGCCTCCGCGATCGGCGACCGGCTCCATCGGCTGGCGGGACGCACCCAGTTGCTGGTCGTCACCCACAGTCCGCAGGTGGCGGCGCGCGGCGCGGCGCATCTGCTGATCGCCAAGAGCCATGACGGGACCGTTACCCGCACGGGAGTGCGCGCCCTGAGCGCCCGGGAACGACGAGAGGAAATCGCCCGGATGCTGTCCGGCGCCACCATTACCGACGAAGCCCGCGCACAGGCCGATCGGTTACTGGAATCCTGACAGATTGACCTTGAAAGTTATTTTATATCCAATATGCTTAACACCGGACGGGGAGGCTGGGCTGTCCCCTGATTGGGATGGACATATCGGATGTCGAATGCTTTCGCCTCTGCTGCTCCGATGGCCGATACAAACGATTTGACCGTGCTTGCCGGTCATCTCCATTCCTGTCTGGCGCTGGCGGACAAGCTCGACCTGCCGATGGTGGCGATCCATATCGAGCAGGCGCGCAGCCTGATGACGGATCAGGCTCGGGGGTCTGACAGGCACCGCGCGGCGGACACGCTTTCCTGACTTGCGTGAACGGGGCTGCCACAGTGGCTTGATCCCCCCGTCACCGCTGGACTAGCACGGCCGGCGTGACCGTATCCCAGACCTTGCCCCAGACCGATCTTGAAGCCGCCGCCGAGCTGAACAGCCTCGCCCGCGTGATCGCCCATCACAATCGCCTCTATCACACCGAGGATGCGCCCGAGATTTCGGACGCGGACTATGACGCGCTGGTCCGCCGCAACACGGCGATCGAGGCCGCCTTCCCGCATCTGGTCCGCAGCGACTCGCCCAGCACCCAGGTCGGCGCCGCCCCCGCCGCGCATCTGGCCAAGGTGCCGCACGCCCGGCCGATGACCAGCCTGGACAATGCCTTCACCGACGAGGAGGTCGAGGATTTCGTCGGCCGCGTCCGCCGTTATCTGAAGCTGGCCGAGGACGAGCCCGTCACGCTGACCGCCGAGCCCAAGATCGACGGGCTGTCCTGTTCGCTGCGCTATGTCGACGGGCGGCTGGTCCAGGCGCTGACCCGCGGCGACGGCGCGATCGGCGAGGACGTGACCGAGAATGTCCGCACCATCGCCGACATCCCCCAGGCCATTCCCGCTCCCGGCGTGTTCGAGGTGCGCGGCGAAGTCTATATGAGCAAGGCCGATTTCGCGGCACTCAACGCCCGACTGGCGCAGGAGGCCATCGAGACGGGCAAGGAAGCGCGCCAGTTCGCCAATCCGCGCAATGCCGCCGCCGGATCGCTGCGCCAGAAGAACCCCGCCATCACCGCCGGGCGCCCCCTGCGCTTCCTGGCGCATGGCTGGGGCGAGGCGAGCGACGTGCCGGTCGAGACCCAGTTCGACATGGTCGAGGCGTGGCGCCGCTGGGGTTTTCCCATCGCCGACGCCTTTGCCCGCGTGCCCGATGCCGGTGCCGCGCTGGCCATCTATCGCACCATCGAGGCGCAGCGCGCCGACCTGCCCTTCGATATCGACGGCGTGGTCTATAAGGTCGACCGGCTCGACTGGCAGGCCCGGCTCGGCATCGTCGGGCGCACCCCGCGCTGGGCGATTGCGCATAAATTCCCGGCCGAACGCGCGCAGACCACGCTGGAGAAGATCGACATCCAGGTCGGCCGCACCGGCGCCCTGACCCCCGTCGCGCGGCTGGAGCCGGTGACGGTCGGCGGCGTCGTCGTTACCAATGCCACGCTGCACAATGCCGATGAGATCGAACGGCTGGGCGTCCGCCCCGGCGACCGCGTGGTCCTGCAACGCGCAGGCGACGTCATTCCGCAGATCGTCGAGAACCTGACCCGCGAGACGCCGCGCGAGCCCTTTATCTTCCCCGACCATTGTCCCGAATGCGGCAGCCTGGCGACTCGCGAGGAGGGAGAGGTCGTCATCCGCTGCACCGGCGGGCTGATCTGCCCGGCGCAGCGCGTCGAACGCCTGATCCACTTCGTCTCGCGCCACGCCTTCGACATTACGGGTCTCGGCCTGGTCCGGGTCGAGGAATTCTTCCGCGACGGCCTGATCGCCTCGCCCGCCGACATCTTCCGGCTCCACCGGCATCGCGAGGCACTGATCCAGCGCGAGCGTATGTCGGAGCTGGTGGTAGACAAGCTGCTCGCCGCGATCGACGCGCGGCGCGACATATCGCTCGAGCGCTTCCTGTTCGCGCTGGGCATCCGCCATGTCGGCGAGATCACCGCGCGCGACCTCGCTCGCCGCTTCGTATCGATGGCGGGGTTCCGCGCGATGATCGACGCCGCGCTCAAGGTTCGTGCCGAAACCGTCCCCGCACTCGGCGAGCCCGAGCGCAAGTTCGAGCTGCGCCGTCAGCGTGCCATCGTCGCGGCCATCGACACGCCCCAGATCGGCCCCGAAGTCGCCGACGCCTTGCTCGACTTCTTTGCCGAGTCGCATAACCGCGAAGTCGTCGACGACCTGTTGAGCGAGGTCACGCCCGCCGACACCGTTCATCAGACCCGCGAGTCGGAAGTGACCGGCAAGACGCTCGTGTTCACCGGCACGCTCGAAACCCTGTCGCGCGACGAAGCCAAGGCGCAGGCCGAGGCACTGGGCGCGCGCGTATCCGGCTCGGTATCCGCCAAGACCGATCTGGTCATCGCCGGGCCGGGGGCCGGATCGAAGCTGAAAAAGGCGCAGGATCTGGGCATCCGGGTGATCGACGAAGCCGCCTGGAACGACCTCGTCGCCGCAAGCTGAAACATGGAGGGATCGTGATGCCATCGTCACGATCCCCTTCGGACCAATGTGGCCAGAAACCTTTCCGGTCACCCCGTCAGGGCCGATGACCCGGCAATGCGCTCGGGAAAATTCGGCCCCTCTATAGGGCGATAACCCCGTTACCGCTCTCACGACCGTTGCCAAACTGCAACGCCCGCGAACGGAGTGAAGCACCCCCTGTCCCCGCCCCGATCTTTGTAACATAACGGCAATGTTCGTAGCGCAGGGGCACGCTCAACCGAGCCGCACAAGCGGCCGGACCGCGCCGCTTCGCGCGCGAAAAGGGGACTTATAACTCATGCGTAATTCGCTTTTCCTGGGCGCGGCCGTCGTTGCGCTCGCCATTCCGGCGGCGGCCTCGGCTCAGTCGACCGGCTCGGTGGATGCTGAAGAAGTCGTCGTCACCGGCAGCCGCAACGACAGCGTCGGCGGCGTCAAGACGGTCGATACGACCCGCAACAAGGCTGTCCTGACCCAGCAGTTCATTAGCCGCCAGACGCCGGGCCAAAGCGTCAATGAAATCATCAACAACCTGCCGGGCGTCAGCTTCCAGAACAACGATCCGTTCGGTTCGGCTGGCGGCACGCTGACCATCCGCGGTTTCGACTCAACCCGCATCAGCCAGACCTTTGACGGCATTCCGCTGAACGATACCGGCAACTACGCGATCTATTCGAACCAGCAGCTGGACCCGGAACTGATCGAGCAGGTAAACGTCAACCTCGGCACGACCGACGTCGACTCGCCGACCGCCGCCGCGACCGGCTCGACCGTCAACTATCGCAGCCTGATGCCTTCCGACAAATTCGGTGCGCGCATGGTCGGCTCGGTTGGCGATTATAGCTTCTTCCGCGTGTTCGGCCTAGTCAACACCGGCGTCTTCACGCCGTGGGGTACCAAGGCCTGGATCGCAGGCAGCAGCGCGACCAACGACGTCGTGTTCAACAACTACGGCAAGATCGCCAAGCAGCAGTATAACGCGAAGGTCTATCAGCCGATCGGCAGCAACGGCGACTTCATCGCCATTTCGGGCCACTACAACCAGAACCGTAACAACTTCTTCGGTTCGGCACCCCTGCGCAACGACACCAACGTTTTCACCTCGACGGGCGGCACCGGCCCGAACGCCGCAGCACCGACGCTGGTGACGGGCGCGGTTCGCACGGCAGGCACGGGTTCGAGCAACCGCTTCCCCAACAGCCGCGACGAACTGCCGTACAATGTCCCTCGCTGCCAGATCGACACGCCCTCGGCGGGCACCGTCGATGTGCCCAACAGCTGCGGCACCAGCTTCGACGAGCGTTACAACCCGTCGAACACGTCGAACATCCGCGTCAACTCGCGCTTCACGCTGGCCGACAACCTCGTCCTGTCGGCCGACCCGTATTATCAGTACACCAAGGCCAATGGCGGCGGTACGGTACGCGGTCAGGAAGGTGGCTTCACGCGGAACGGTCAGACCTTCTACGGCTTCATCGGCAACAATTATTATTTCGGCCGTGACCTGAATGGCGATGGCGACGTGCTCGATCGCACCACCACCGTCGGCAGCACCACGACCAATGGCGGCGTCACGCTGCTGGCGCCCAGCCAAACCGTGACGCATCGCTACGGCGTGATCTCGTCGCTGCGTTACGACTTCATGCCGGGCCAGACTCTGCGTGTCGCCTATACGCACGAATATGCGCGCCACCGCCAGACCGGCGAATTGGGCTATCTTCAGCTGAACGGCCAGCCTTTCGACGTCTTCCCGATCAACAACCCGATCCTCGCAACTAACGGCTTTGCGGTGCAGAAGCGCGATCGCCAGTCCTTCGCGATCCTGGATCAGGTGTCGGGCGAATATACCGGCAAGTTCTTCGACGACGCGCTGACTATTCAGGCAGGTGTCCGTGCGCCGTGGTTCAAGCGTGACCTGAACAACTTCTGCTTTGTCACCTCGGGCGGCGGCAATGTCGACTGCCTGGGTCGCGGCAACGATGCGGCCAATGCCGCCTATGCCGCTCAGAACCCCTATTCGTATAACGCCGCAACCAACACGGTTACCGGCTATGCGGTGCCTCAGCAGCGCGTCCTGCGGTATAACCGCGTCCTGCCGAGCGCGGGCTTCACTTATCGCCTCGACACCAGCGCCTCGGTCTTCGCGAATTATTCGCGCGGCTTCCAGGTTCCGGGCACCGACAATCTGTACCAGACCCTGTATTATCCGGCAGGCGCCGAGGCGGCCAACCCGAAGCCCGAATTCTCGGACAACTTCGATCTGGGTGCGCGCTACACAACCAACCGCATTCAGGCGCAGGTCGGCCTGTGGTACACCAAGTTCAGCAATCGCCTCGCCTCGGCCTATGACGTCGATACCCAGCAGACGATCTATCGTAACTTGGGTCGCGTCGATAAGTACGGCATCGACGGGTCGATCGCCTATCGTCCGATCGACGATGTGATGCTCTATGTCTTCGGTTCGTACCTGAAGTCGGAGATCAAGAACGACGTCGTGCTGGGCCGCTGCCCGACCACGCTGACCGCCGCCAACACCACGACGAACTGTTCGGCCGCTGGTGCGCCGGTCTATGCGCTGACCGCTGGCAAACGGGAGTCGGGCGCGCCGGTCTACACCTTCGGCGGTCGCGCTCAGGCCTCGCTGGGTCCGGTTGATCTGGGTATCCAAGCCAAGCGCACCGGGCGTCGTTATCTGAACGATCAGAATCTGCCGCAGTTCGCCTGCACCGTGGCGCTCATCAACAATGTCTGCCCGACCGTTGCCAACGTTCCTGCGTCGTTCAGCGGAACGCGCGGCATTCAGTACCAGACCTATGGTGCCTATGCTCCCGGTTACACGACCGTCGATCTCGACGCGCGCATTGCGCTTGGCTGGACCGGCATCGGCACCGACAAGACCTATATCCAGTTGAACCTGCAGAATGTGTTCAACACTTTCTATGTCGGCGGCCTGGGTCAGGCGGGTCAGACGGCCAATGTCGTCTCGTCACTGCCCTTCGTGCAGATCGGTTCGCCGCGTGCACTGATCGTGTCGCTCAACACGCAGTTTTAAGCCGCCTACCCGGCGTCTGCGCCGGATAGCTTCCGGGCCGCCCTTCCTTCGGGAAGGGCGGCCCTTCTTTTTTGCCCCCCGTCCCCAATCTTTGCCCTTCCCCCACAGGCCGTGTAGATGTCGCCCGGCCATGGCCAGTCATTCGCCCGCCGCGACATCCCCCGCTTCGCCCCCCGCCTCCGATCCCCTGTCGGTGCGGCCGTTTTTCGAGAACAAGGCGCGCGCCTTCTGGACGCTGCAGGCGGCCGGGTGGTCGGGCTATCTGGTGCTGCGATCGGTGGTCGGCATCTCCAACGGCTTTTCGCTGGAGAAGATCATCCCCGTGATCATCGAGGCGATCCTGGGCTATTGCATCACGCTGCTGCTCTCGACGCTGTACGGTTATTACCGGCGCATCCCGCGCATCATGGGGGTGTTCCTGACGCTGGCGACACTGGCGGCGGCGACGTTCCTGTACGCCGCGCTCAACGCCTTTTCCTTCTCGTTCATCACCACGACCCAGCCGGGCGTCACCGTCACCCTGTTGATCGGCAACCTGTTCATCACCTTCGTCGTGCTGGCGGGCTGGTCGGCGCTGTATTTCGCGATCAACTATTATCTGATCGTGGAGAGCCAGATCGACGAGATGCGTGCGCTGGAGCTGCAGGCCTCGACCGCGCAGCTGGCGATGTTGCGCTATCAGCTGAACCCGCATTTCCTGTTCAACACGCTGAACTCGATCTCGACGCTGGTGCTGCTGAAACAGACCGAACGGGCCAATGCGATGTTAAGCCGGCTGTCAGCCTTCCTCCGCTACACGCTGGCGAACGAGCCCACGGCGCATGTGACCGTGGCGCAAGAGGTTGAAACGCTGAAACTCTATCTCGAAATCGAAAAGATGCGCTTCGAGGATCGCCTGCGTCCGAGTTTCGAGATCGATCCGCGGGCCGAGCGTGCGCGCCTGCCCTCGCTGCTGCTGCAACCGCTGGTCGAGAACGCTATCAAATACGCCGTCACGCCGCAGGAGGAAGGCGCGGAAATCCGCGTCGATGTGCGACTGGTCGGGCAACGGGTGCGGATCGCCGTATCCGACACCGGCCCCGGCTTGCACGAAATCCGTCATTCCTCAAGCGTTTCGACCGGCGTTGGACTGTCCAATATCCGCGAACGGCTGGCCCAGGCCTATGGCCCGGATCACCGTTTCGAATCCCGCTCCGCGCCAGCTGGAGGCTTCTCGGTCGAGATCGAGATCCCCTTCCAGCTTGAGAATGTGAACAGAGAGGCCGCATGACCATCCGTACCATCCTCGTCGACGACGAGCCCCTGGCGATCCAGGGCATGGAGCTTCGGCTCCAGGCGCACGACGACGTCGAGATCATCGAGCGCTGCTCGAACGGGCGCGAGGCGATCCGCGCGATCAAGACGCACAAGCCCGACCTCGTCTTCCTCGACATCCAGATGCCCGGTTTCGACGGCTTTTCGGTGGTCCAGGGCCTGATGGAGGTCGAGCCGCCGCTGTTCGTCTTCGTCACCGCCTACTCGGACCATGCCCTGCGCGCGTTCGAGGCGCAGGCTGTCGATTACCTGATGAAGCCGGTCGAGGAAGCGCGTCTGGCCGACACGCTCGACCGCGTGCGCCAGCGCCTGAACGAGAAGCGTGGCGCGGGCGAGGTCGAGAAGCTGAAGGAAGTGCTCGCCGAGCACGCCCCCGACGCGGTGACCGAGCTGAGCGAGGGCGGCGAAGTGGCCTCGAGCCGGTTCGAGAAGCTCATCAACATCAAGGATCGCGGCCAGATCTTCCGCGTCGATGTCGACACGATCGAGATGATCGAGGCGGCGGGCGACTATATGGTCATCAACACCGGCGACAATTCGCTGGTCCTGCGCGAGACGATGAAGGATTTGGAAAAGCGGCTCGATCCGCGCCGGTTCCAGCGAGTGCATCGCTCCACCATCGTGAACCTTGACCTGGTGAAGCAGGTGAAGCCGCATACGAATGGCGAATGCTTCCTGCTGCTCGAATCCGGTGCGCAGGTGAAGGTGTCGCGCAGCTACCGCGACGTGGTGGCGCGGTTCGTTCACTGAGCCAATTCCTCCCCTGCAAGGGGAGGGGAACCATGCGCAGCATGGTGGAGGGGGAGAGCGGCAAAGGGCGACCTCTCCGGAAGCCCCCCTCCGTCAGGCCTTTGGCCTGCCACCTCCCCGTACCGGGGAGGAATAACGATTACCGCAATCCCAGCATCTTGTGCGTCTGAAGCGTCAACCGCCAGCGCGGCCGCTCCATCACCATCGCGATGCACGCCTCGCGATTCGCCTCGGCGCGCGGGTCGTCAAGCGGCTGGAGCAGGTGGTTGGCGAAATCCCAGCTCTCGACCTCCACCGGGTCGATCCCCGCCTGCGGCCAGACCAGCTTCAGCTCCTGGCCCGAGCGCTGGACGACCTCCGACCCCGCCTTGGGGCTGATGCACACCCAGTCGAGTCGCGGATGGGCGGCAAGCGTCCCGTTGCTCTCGATCGCGATGAAGAAGCCCGCCGCGTGAAGCGCATCGACCAGCGCATCGTCAACCTGGAGCATCGGCTCGCCGCCGGTCAGCACGACGAAACGCTCCTCATGCGACGCGCCCCAAAACCCCTCGACCGCCGCGACCAGCGCCGCCGCATCGACAAAGCGACCACCGCCCAGGCCATCGACTCCGACGAAATCGGTATCGCAGAAGCGACAGATCGCGCTCGCCCGGTCCTGCTCGCGGCCCGACCAGAGGTTGCAGCCCGCAAAGCGCACGAACACCGCACGCCGCCCGGCCTGCACGCCCTCGCCCTGGAGCGTCAGGAACATTTCCTTGACGGCATAGCTCATCGGCTCAGCCCTGCGGCTTGACCGCATAGGCGGTGGGGTCGGGGATGCCCGCTTCCTCGAACCCGCGCGAGCGCAGGCGGCAGCTGTCGCATTCGCCGCAATGCAGCCCTTCCGGCGTCGGGTCGTAGCAGGACCAGCTGATCCCCATATCGACGCCCAGCCGGGTGCCTTCGCGCACGATATCGGCCTTGGTCATGTGCTGGAGCGGCGCGTGGATCTTGAAAGGCTGTCCCTCGACGCCCGCCTTGGTCGCGATCTCGGCCAGCCCTTCAAAGGCGGCGATGAATTCGGGGCGGCAATCGGGATAGCCCGAATAGTCGAGCGCGTTGACGCCGATGAACAGGTCGCGCGCGCCGGCTGCCTCGGCCCAACCGAGCGCGAGGCTGAGGAAGATCGTGTTGCGCGCGGGCACATAGGTGACGGGGATGCCCGGCTGGACGCCGTCCTTGGGCACGTCGATATCGGCGGTCAGTGCCGATCCGCCAAAGGCCGACAGGTCGAGCGGCAGGACGATGTGGCGCTCGGCGCCCAGCGACTCGGCGACTCGCGCGGCGGCGGCCAGTTCGACCTTGTGCCGTTGGTTATAATCGACCGAGAGCGCAAGTACGCGATAGCCGGCGGCCTTGGCCGAAGCAGCGGAAATCATCGAGTCCAGCCCGCCCGAAACGAGCACGACCGCCATGGGAGCAGAAGATGTCATGATGGGGGCGACCGCTACGCCCATTGGCGCGCGGTTGCAATGCCGTGTTGGGGTCGAGCTTGAGAGGCGGCAAGAAAGGGCGGGACCGAAAAATCAGTCCCGCCAAGGACCTGGCCGGGCATGCTGAGGACCCGGACGAGGGAGAATTCCGCTACGGAAGCAGAACCTCCGCCTAACATTCTGATGGTTAAGAAACGGAAAAGCCGATCCGTTTCAGTTCTTCAATTTCCAGCCCTTGCGCAGCAGGACATAGCAGAGGACCGCCATCACGATGTCGATGCCCAGCACGACGAACCCGCCCAGCGTCACCGGCGAGTCGGCCAGCCCGAGAAAGCCGTAGCGGAAGCCCGAGATGACATAGAAGAACGGGTTGGCATGGCTGATCGCGCGGAACGCCGGGGCCAGACCATCGACCGAATAGAAGGTGCCCGACAGCAGCGACAGCGGCACCACGACGAAATTGGTGACGGCGGCGGCATGGTCGAACTTTTCCGCCCAGATCGAGGTCAGCACACCCAGCAACGCCAGAAAGACCGAGCCAAGCAGGCCGAACCACAGCACGGCGAAAAAGGCGTGCGGCGTCACATGCACGCCCGGCCAGATCGCCATCGCGGCCCACACCGTCACCCCGACCAGCACGGCGCGCGTCACCGCCCCGCCGACCAGCGCGGCCAGCAGTTCAGCGGTAGAGAGCGGCGGCATGAGATAATCGACGATCGTGCCCTGGATCTTGCCGACCAGCAGCGAGAAGCTGGCATTGGCGAAGGCATTGTTCATCATGCCCATCACGATCAGGCCCGGCGCGATGAAATCGGCGAACGGCACCTGCATCCCCGCGACCGGCACGGCATGGCGGCCGCCCAGAGCGGTGGTGAAAATGATGAGGTAAAGCAGTGTGGTGACCGACGGCGCCCAGATCGTCTGGAGCTGCACCTTGAAGAAACGGCGCACCTCCTTGATATAGAGGGTCTTGAGGCCGCCCCAGTTGATGTTCCGGATTACGGGCTCACCGGGGGCGGCGCGCACCGCCGAGGGAATTTCGCCGATAGGGGGCTGGCTGCTCATCGCCATAGCGCGTAACCGTTGCCGTGGCCGCCTGCAACCCGGTAGAGTGACCGGCCGGTGCGATGATTGAAGTGAGGAAGGGTTTCGAATGTCGTGGACCGATGAGCGGATCGATACGCTCAGGACGATGTGGGAAGCGGGTCAGACCGCCAGCCAGATCGCCGAAGCACTGGGCGGGGTCAGCCGCAACGCGGTAATCGGCAAGGCGCACCGCCTGGGTCTTCAGGCGCGCCCGTCGCCGGTGAAGGCCAATGAGCCCGCCGCCGCCCCTGCTGCCGAGCCGGTGGTCGCGGCCGCCCCGCCGCCGCCTCCCGCGCCGGAACCGGAGCCGGAGCCCTCGCCCTTCGTTGCCGAGGACGAGCCGGACGCCGAAGTCGAAGCGGAACCCGCCAAGGCGCGCGAGCCGCAGCCGATCCTGCGGTCGGTCGGTCCGGGTGGCTTCGTGCGCCAGTCGCCCGGCGAGCAGCAGCCCCCGCCCTCGCCCGCCCCGCCGCGCCGCCTGGTCCCCGCCAAGCCGAGCCCCGAAATGGCGGGCAAGACCTCGCTGCTCGACCTGAACGACCGTATCTGCAAATGGCCGATCGGCCATCCGGGCGAGCCGGACTTCCACTTCTGCGGCGACAAGGTGAATCCGGGCTTCCCCTATTGCGTCGCGCATTGCGGCCACGCCTATCAGGCGCAGCTGCCCCGCCGCGACCGCCGCCCGCCGCCGCCTTTGCCCTTTGGCGGCCCGCGCGTCCGCTGATCCGGGAATGAAAAAAGCCCGCCGGTTTCGCGACCGGCGGGCTTTTTCGTTGGCGGGCGGGTTCCCTTGGCCTTCGACTTCGCTCAGGCTGAACGGCGTTTAGGGTCAAACCTCCGTTGGCACTGAGCAAAGTCGAAGTGCACGCCCCAACTCACCAAAGGGCGGCCCCGACAGGAACCGCCCCCTCACCTCAGAACCGGAACGCCGCCGTCGCGCGGAGCGAATGCCAGCGGAACTTGTCGTCCGACCGGCGGATATCCGTGCCCGCCGTATTCGGCGCCAGCACGAACGGATTGTTCGCGGGCGCAGACCCCTGCGTCACCCGGACGCGCGTATCGTCGTCGCGATACTGGTGGTACATATATTCCATGCCGATCGAGAAGTTGCGCCCGATCTTCTGCTCGATACCGCCGCCGCCGAGGAAGCCGAACTGGTTGCGCTTGCCGCCGATCGCAAAGGCGTTCGACCCGTTCGAGGTCGCGAACTCGCGGTTGATCCGGGCATAGCCGCCGCCGAACGTGCCGTAGAACAGCGTGTTGTTCGCGGCATAACCGGCGCGACCGCGGACCGAGGCTTCCCAGTCGATGCTGCGGGTCATGGTGTACCAGGCAGGCGTGGTCGAAAAGGCCGAGACGCTGTCGGTGATCTCCGACTTACCGAACTCGCCCACTGCGCCGTACACGATGTTGCCGACCTGATGGTCGACGCCGACCCGGCCATAATAGGCGATGCCGTCCTTGTCGTTGTCGCAGCCGGTGGCGGCGTTCTGCGGCGACAGGACGCTGCGCGCACGGCCGTTGCAGAAGCCCGGCGAGAAGGCGTTGGCGCCCGTCGAGGTCGTCACCACGTCGCCGAACCGCCCATCCAGATTGCGGTCGAACAGGAAGCGCGAGCCGACATCATTGGGCTGCACGTCATAGCCGACGCTGCCGCCGACATAGACGCCGGAGAAGGGCGCGTCGTCCGCGCCCGTATAGGTGCCGTCCTGCGCCATGGCCGGCGCGGCGATCATCGCCGAGGCCAAGGCCCCCGCCATCCAGAATTTCATCATTATCACTCCCGTACCCTTGGCATAAAGGTAACGGGCCAACGGTCCGGCCCCGTGGAAATATCCCATGTTGGATTTTCGGCAAAGTTTTGTTGCAATCCTGCCACGCGCCACGAAGCTGGCGCAAGCGCGCCGCAGCGCCTATAGTTCCCGTTATGTCCAATGATCTGTTCGCGGGCAGTGCCCGTCCCCAACCCGCCTATGACGCCTCCTCGATCGAGGTGCTGGAAGGGCTGGAGCCGGTTCGTCGTCGCCCGGGCATGTATATCGGCGGCACCGACGAACGCGCGCTGCACCATCTGGCGGCCGAAGTGCTCGACAATGCGATGGACGAGGCGGTGGCGGGCCATGCCAACCGGATCGAGGTCAAGCTGGAGCCGGGCAACCGCCTGACCATCGTCGACAATGGGCGCGGCATCCCGGTCGATCCGCACCCCAAATTCCCCGACAAGTCGGCGCTGGAGGTCATCCTGTCGACGCTCCACTCGGGCGGCAAGTTCACCGGCAAGGCCTATGCGACCTCGGGCGGCCTGCACGGCGTCGGCATCTCGGTGGTCAACGCGCTGTCGTCGGACACGGTGGTCGAGGTGGCGCGCGAACGTATCCTCTATCGCCAGCGCTTCGCGAAGGGCGCGACGCTGGGTCCGCTGGAGACGGTCGGCGCCGCCCCCAACCGGCGTGGCACCAGCGTCGCCTTCACGCCCGACACCGAGATTTTCGGCCCCGAACTCCACTTCAAGCCTGCGCGGCTGCACAAGCTGGTCCGCTCCAAGGCCTATCTGTTCGCGGGCGTCGAGATCCGCTGGCACTGCGCACCCGAACTCATCACCGACGACACCCCGGCGGAGGCGGTGTTCCAGTTCCCCGGCGGCCTGGCCGATCACCTGAAGGAGCAGATTGGCGGCCGCGAATGCGCGACGGCCGATTTCTTCTCGGGCAACCAGGATTTCCCGGCCGAACAGGGCCGCGTCGAATGGGCCGTCGCCTGGCCGCTATGGAGCGACGGCAGCTATAGCTGGTATTGCAACACCATCCCGACCCCCGATGGGGGCACCCATGAACAGGGCCTGCGCCAGGCGCTGGTCCGGGGCCTGCGCGCGTTCGGCGAGCTGGTGAACCAGAAAAAGGCCAAGGACATCACCGCCGACGACCTGATGGTCGGCTCCGAACTGATGCTCTCGGTCTTCATCCGCGAACCGCAATTCCAGAGCCAGACCAAGGACCGGCTGACCAGCCCGGAAGCCGCCGGTCTGGTCGAAAAGGCGGTCCGCGACCATTTCGACCATTATCTCTCGGCCAACATGGATCGCGGCAAGGCGCTGCTCGGCTATGTGCTCGACCGGATGGACGAGCGGCTGCGCCGCAAGGCCGAGCGCGAGGTCAAGCGCAAGACCGCGACCAGCGCACGCAAGCTGCGCCTGCCCGGCAAGCTGACCGACTGTTCGGCCGACAGCCCCGAAGGCACCGAGCTGTTCATCGTCGAGGGCGACTCGGCAGGCGGCTCGGCCAAGCAGGCGCGCGACCGCAAGACGCAGGCGATCCTGCCGATCCGCGGCAAGATCCTGAACGTCGCCAGCGCCACCTCGGCCAAGATTCTGCAAAACCAGGAGATTGCCGACCTGACGCTGGCCATGGGCTGCGGCACGCGCAAGGATTGCGATCCGACCCAGCTGCGCTACGAAAAGATCGTCATCATGACCGACGCAGACGTGGACGGCGCGCATATCGCCACGCTGCTGATGACCTTCTTCTTCCAGGAAATGCCCGATCTGGTGCGGCGCGGGCATCTCTATCTGGCGCAACCGCCGCTCTATCGCCTGACGGTCGGCGCCAAGTCGCTCTACGCCCGCGACGACGCCCACCGCGCCGAACTGGAGCGCACCGCCTTCAAGGGCAAGAAGGTCGACGTCGCCCGCTTCAAGGGCCTGGGCGAGATGAACCCCGGCCAGCTGCGCGAAACGACGATGGACCCCGCCAGCCGCAGCCTGATCCGCATCACCCTGCCCCAGGAATATGAGGAGCGTGCAGGCGTGAAGGACCTGGTCGACCGCCTGATGGGCAACAACCCAGCCCACCGCTTTGCGTTCATCCAGGAGAATGCGGCACGGTTGGATGAAGAGGTGATCGACGCCTGATCGGGCGGGTGTTGTTTCGATTTTTGCTATCGGCTATCGTGGCGAAGGGCGGCCCTTGATGCCGCCCTTTGCTGTTTGAAGGAGACGTCCCGTGACCATCACCGCCCTGATGCCCGTTTACCCACGGTGCGGGGTGCGTCCGGTCCGAGGCGAGGGCGTCTATCTGTACGGCGAGGACGGCGAGCAGTATCTGGACTTCGCCGCCGGGATCGCGGTCAACGCGCTGGGCCATGGCCACCCGAAGCTGGTCGAGGCCATCGCCAGGCAGGCCGCGACGCTGATGCATGTGTCGAACCTGTATGGCAGCCCGCAGGGCGAGCATTTCGCCCAGCGGCTGGTCGATTCGACCTTTGCCGACACGGTGTTCTTCACCAATTCGGGCGCCGAGGCGGTCGAGTGCGCGATCAAGACCGCGCGCCGCTATCACTTCGCCAATGGCAATCCGCAGCGCCACACGCTCATCACGTTCAACAATGCCTTCCATGGACGGACGCTGGGTGCAATCTCGGCGACCAACCAGCCCAAGATGCGCGACGGGTTCGAGCCGCTGCTGCCCGGCTTCGCCTATGCGCCGTTCGACGATCTGGAAGCGGCGCTGGCGCTGATCGACGAGAACACCGCCGGTTTCCTGGTCGAGCCGATCCAGGGCGAAGGCGGCCTGCGTCCCGCCAGCATGGAATTCCTGCAAGGCCTGCGCAAGGCGTGCAACGAGCATGGCCTGCTGCTGGTGCTGGACGAAGTGCAGTGCGGTTATGGCCGCACGGGCAAGTTCTTCGCGCATGAGCTGTACGGCGTGACGCCCGACATCATGGCGGTGGCGAAGGGGATCGGCGGCGGTTTCCCGCTGGGCGCGTGCCTGGCGACCGAGGAAGCGGCCAAGGGCATGGTCATCGGCACCCATGGTTCGACCTATGGCGGCAACCCGCTGTCCATGGCGGCGGGCGAGGCGGTGCTGGACGTGATCCAAGAGCCGGGCTTCCTCGAACATGTCGAGGCGATGGGCCAGCGCCTGCGCTCCACCCTCGAACAGATGATCCCCAACTTCGACCATCTGTTCGAGGAAGTGCGCGGCCATGGCCTGATGCAGGGCCTGAAGATGAAGAGCGACAGCCGTCGTTTCGTCGCGCATTGCCGCGATAATCATGGGCTGCTGCTGGTCGCGGCGGGCGAGAATGTCATCCGCATCCTGCCGCCGCTGGTCATCGACGAAAGCCACATCACCGAGTTCGCGACGAAGCTGTCCGACGCCGCGCGCGTCTACGTCCCCGCCGCCGACGATTGATGATCCCTGCCACCCCGGCGGCGCATAACCGCCGGGGGACGGAGTACCGACCCATGACGATCCGCCACTTCCTGAACCTCGCCGACGCCGGTCCCGAGGGTGTGACCGCCATTTTGCAGGACGCGCAGGCCCGCAAGGCCGCCCGCGCCGGTTTCACCAAGGGTCGCGTCGACGCCGACACACCACTCGCGGGCCACACGCTCGCCATGGTGTTCGAGAAGAACTCGACCCGTACCCGCGTCAGCTTCGACATGGCGATCCGCCAGCTCGGCGGCACCTCGATCGTTCTCGATGCGGGCACGATGCAGCTGGGCAGGGGCGAGACGATCGCCGACACCGCGCGCATCCTGTCGGGCTATACCGACGCGATCATGATCCGCACCGACGACCATGCCAAGGTCGAGGAAATGGCGCATTACGCGACCGTGCCGGTCATCAACGGCCTGACCGACCTGTCGCACCCCTGCCAGATCATGGCCGACCTGCTGACCGTGATCGAGGCGGGCAAGACCCTGACCGGCCTGAAGGTCGCGTGGCTGGGCGACGGCAACAATGTCCTGCACTCGATCGTCGAGGCGGGCGGGCTGCTCGGCTTCGAGGTGGTTGCCGCCTGCCCCACCGGCTATCACCCGGAAGCGGGCACGCTGGCGCTGGGCCAGGGTCGCGCGACCTGCACCACCGATCCGCGTGCGGCGGTCGAGGGGGCGGACATCGTCGTCACCGACACCTGGATCTCGATGGGCCAGGCCCATGCCGAGGAAAAGCTGGCCGCGATGATGCCCTATCAGGTCAATGCCGACCTGATGGCGCTGGCCAAGCCGGATGCGAAGTTCCTCCACTGCCTGCCCGCGCACCGCGACGAGGAAGTGACGGGCGACGTGATCGATGGTCCGCAGTCATTGATCTGGCCGGAGGCGGAGAACCGCCTCCATGCCCAGAAATCGGTGCTGCGCTGGTGCTTCGGCCAAGTGTGAAATCGGCTCGGTTGATCGCAGGCCGGGCCATACTATCTATGGAAAGGCTGGCGGGTTCGTCGGCCTTTTCTCTTTCCCCTGCCATACCGGCACCATATCGCCCGGATTTCCTCCGGTGCGTAAAGGCACGAGCATGACCGACATCACCCTGCCCGACCTCGACCGCGCGATCGGTTTCATCATCCCAGAGCATCATGCGCGCGGGCGGCTGGTTCGGCTCGGCCCGGTGCTGGACGAGATTCTGGCGGCCCATGCCTATCCGCCCGCGATCGAACGGCTGCTGGCCGAAGCGCTGACCCTGACCGCGCTGATGGGCGCGACGCTGAAGGACACCAGTGGCCAGCTGACCATCCAGACACGCAGCGACAGCGGCGTGATCCGGCTGCTGGTGTGCGATTATCGCGGTGGCGAGCTGCGCGGCTATGTCCAATATGACGAGGACCGTCTGGCCGAGCTGCCCGCAGAACCGACGCTGTTCGCGCTGTTCGGGCAGGGTTATCTGGCCATCACCTTCGACCTGGCGATGACCGACGAGCGTTATCAGGGCATCGTGCCGCTGGACGGCGACACGCTGTCGAGCGCCGCCGAGAGCTATTTCATCCAGTCCGAGCAGATCCCCAGCCTGCTGCGTGTCGGAATAACCAAGGGGCCGGACGGACGCACCGTCGCGGGCGGCCTGTTCCTCCAGCATCTGCCCGAGGGCGAGGAAGGCCGTGAGCGCCTGCACGTCAAGCTCGACCATCCCGAATGGGAGCATGTCCAGGCACTGGGCCAGACCATGCAGGTCGAGGAGCTGGCCGATGCCGCGCTGCCGCTGGAGACGCTGGTGTGGCGGCTGTTCAACGAGGAACAGAATGTCCGCGTGTCGGAAAGCCCGGCGATCGTACGCGGTTGCCGCTGCTCGGCGGACTATATCGCCAGCGTCATCACCAAATTCTCGGTCGAGGAACGGCGCGAGATGGCGGATGCGGATGGCCTGATCCAGGTCGACTGCGCCTTCTGCGCGAAGAAGTTTCCGGTGCCCTTCGACGCGGAAGCAGCGGCCTGATCCTGAAATCCTCCCCGGAACGGGGAGGTGGCAGCGCGTCAGCGCTGACGGAGGGGGGGGCTTCCACATAGGACGGCCTTTGG
>NZ_BBPI01000020.1 GCF_000787715.1 Sphingomonas parapaucimobilis NBRC 15100 | reverse complement strand
GTGAGCCAAACCGGCGGAAGGTGACTTGATCGACTAAAATTCGCGCACGTTTCGCTGCCGAGCCTCGCGCTTACCCAACGGGATGGGCAGTAGCTGTGCGAACGAAATCATTTCATCGATTAGGTCCCAAAGCACTTCAGCGGCGGAACCAGTCTCTTGCGCGATATAGCGCACTTCCGACAGGTAATATCGATTTTCGTTGAGACGACTGTTTTGAGCGTCACAGCATTCAAAATGCACGACCTGCTCATGACCAACCTCGTGAATTCTCATCAGGCCATGAACGATTAGATGCCTATCGCTTTCAATAAGACCAATTTGTCCGATCAGGTTTCGGCACTGGGCGGAGTAGGCTGACAGTGGCCCCGGAGCATCAAGTATGCAACCAAGTTGTTTTAATCGCTTGCTCCATGGGTAGCTCATCTTCTTTGGAAGATGCTGATATTCTGCGCTGTAAAAAGTGCGAATTATCAGGTCCGATATCTTGAACTCAACGATCGCATAATGATGAACGAGCACCCCGCGCCAGAACACAGCTTCCTGATGAGGGTTGTCGAACGAGGGCGGGTCAAAAAGTTGGTTCACCGTGCTTTCTTAACCCGACCATCTCTTCCCACACCACCATAGACGAACGATCGCTTTCCACCCAATAGCCACCATTCAGCTTGGGTCGCTTTGGTCCGCCATGAAGCCAAACCTCCCGCGCTTCACTCCACGGTGAAAGCAGAACCTGCCAGAAACGAAAAGAGCGGGCTTTCGCCCGCTCTGTCGTCGTCCACCGATGTCAGTAGATGATTGGTCGGGGCGACAGGATTCGAACCTGCGACCCCCACACCCCCAGTGTGATGCGCTACCAGGCTGCGCTACGCCCCGACCGAGCGGCGGCCTCTAGGCGGGTTTTATCCGGGATGCAAGCCTTGATGTTGCGATAGTCGCGACACCACATCCGCCTCTCCATTGCGCCTGTCCGCCTGCGATGGTAGCGGGCAGGCTATCCGACATGGGGGCTTGTCGATCGTCATCGGTCGGCACGTACCCGTGCCCATTCAGCATAGACGGGTCCGAATGTTCATTCCCTTCACCGCCCCAGTCGCCGTGATGGCAGCCGCCTCCGGCGCCGCCGCATCGAGCGGAGCCGCCTCGTTCCTCAGCCTCGCGCCGCTGCTCCTCGTCTTCGTCGTCTTCTATTTCCTGATGATCCGCCCGCAGCAGCGCCGGATGAAGACGCTGCAGGCGTCGATCGAGTCGGTCAAGAAGGGCGATCAGGTCACCACGGCGGGCGGCATCGTCGGCAAGGTGACCCGGGTCGAGGACCAGCTGGTCGAGGTCGAGATCGCGCCGAACGTCCGCGTCCGCGTGGTCAAGGCGACGCTGACCGACGTGATCGACCCCACCGCCAAGCCCGCGAACGACTGACCCCATGCTGGATTTCCCCCGCTGGAAGGTCGCTTCCATCGTCGCGCTGCTGGCGGCCCTGTGCCTGCTGGCGGTCCCGAGCTTCCTGCCTGAGAGCGTCACGAACAGCTGGGGGGCGATCCCGCATCCCCGCGTGAACAAGGGCCTCGATCTGGCGGGCGGCAGTTATCTGCTGCTGGAGGCGGACACGGGCGATCTGGCCAATACCCGGCTGGAGACGATGCGCGATCAGGTCGCGGCCGAAATGCGGCGCGGCAATCCGCGTATCGACATCGGCGATATCTCGGTGCGGGGCGGCCAGCTCAGCTTCATGCTGCGCGATCCCTCGCAGGTCGATGCGGCGCGCGAGCGGTTGCTGGCGATCACCGGCGGCGGGGCGGGCATGACCGGCCAGCGCGAATGGGACATCAACGTCGTCGACACCTCGCGCTTCGTCCTGAAGCCGACCCAGGCGGGCCTGACCCAGGCGGTCGATACCGCGATGAAAACCGCGACCGAGGTCGTCCGGCGTCGTATCGACGCGCTGGGCACCAAGGAACCGACGATCCTTCAGCAGGGCAGCAACCGCATCGTGGTGCAGGTGCCCGGCCTGCAGGATCCGCAACAGCTGAAAGACCTGATCGGCAAGACCGCCAAGCTGGAATTCAAGCTGGTCGACACCACCGCCAACCCGGTCGAGGTGGCCAAGGGCAATGCGCCCGCGGGCAGCCAGGTCCTGCCCTATCCGGGCAATCCGCTGGGCGCGCCGGTGATCGCGGTCAAGCGGCCGGTCATCATCTCGGGCGACCAGCTGATCGACGCGCAGCAGACCTTCGACCAGCAGACCAACGCGCCGCAGGTGGCGATCACCTTCGACGCGCAGGGCGGACGCAAGTTCGCGCGCATCACCCAGGAAAATACCGGCAAGCCCTTCGCCATCATCCTCGACGGCCAGGTGCTGTCGGCCCCCAACATCAACGAGCCGATCCTGGGCGGTCGCGCTCAAATCATGGGCAACTTCACCGTCGACACGGCGAACCAGCTGGCGATCTCGCTGCGTTCGGGCAAGCTGCCGATCGACCTGAAGGTCGTCGAGGAACGCACCGTCGGCCCCGATCTGGGTGCGGACTCGATCCGCGCAGGCATCCTGGCTTCGGCGATCGCGGCGGTCGCGGTCATCATCTTCATGACCGTCACCTATGGCCGGTTCGGCATCTATGCGAACATCGCGGTTATCATCAACGTGCTGGTCATCCTGGCCGTCATGGCGATGCTGAACGCGACGCTGACCCTGCCGGGTATCGCGGGCTTCATCCTGACCATCGGCACCGCGGTCGACGCCAACGTGCTGATCAACGAGCGTATTCGCGAAGAGCGACGACGCGGGCGCAACGTCGTCCAGGCGGTCGAGCTGGGGTATAAGGAAGCCAGCCGCACCATCTTCGAGGCGAACGTGACCCACGCGATTTCGGGCGTCATCATGCTCGTGCTCGGCTCGGGGCCTGTGAAGGGCTTCGCGGTCGTGCTGCTGATCGGCATCGTGACCAGCGTGTTCACCGCCGTTACCTTCACGCGGATGCTCGTGGCGCTGTGGTTGCGCCGCGAGAAGCCCAAGACCATCAATATTTGAGGCAGGAGAACAGATCATGCGCCTCCTGAAACTCGTCCCCGACAATACGAACATCGACTTTGTCCGCCTGCGCGGCTGGGCGTTCGGGCTGACGCTCGCGCTCACCCTGCTGGCGGTCGGCGTGACGTTCGCCAAGGGCCTCAATCTGGGCGTCGACTTCGTCGGCGGCCTGATGATCGAGGAGAAATTCCCCACCCCGCCTTCGGCCGACCGGGTTCGCTCGGTGATCGACGGACTGGGCGTGGGTGAAGCCAATATCCAGGCGGTCGGCGACGGCCGCACGGTCAGCATCCGCCTGCCGGTGCCCAAGTCCAACGACGAAGGCGCGACCAACGCCGTCGTCCGCAAGGTGGAAACCGCGCTGGGCCAGCAATTCCCCGGTGCGACCTTCAGCCGTTACGACACGGTGTCGGGCAAGGTGTCGGGCGAACTGATCAAGCACGGCGTGCTGGCGGTCGTCCTGGCGATCCTGGGCATCGGCCTGTTCGCCATCTTCCGCTTCGAATGGCAGTTCGGCGTGTCGACCATCGTCGCCATCGTCCACGACCTTCTCGTCACGCTGGGCTTCTTCGCGATCACCCAGTTCGAGCTGGACCTGACGATCATCGCGGCGTTCCTGACGATCATCGGCTATTCGATCAACGACAAGATCGTCATCGACGACCGCATCCGCGAGAATATGCGCCGCTATCGCAAGATGGACATGCGTGAGATCATCAACCTGTCGGTGAACGAGACGCTGCCGCGCACGGTCATGACCTCGGTCACGATCCTGCTGGCGCTGATCGCGCTGCTGCTGCTGGGTGGCCATGTGCTGCGCGGCTTCACCGCGGCGATGATCCTGGGCATCGTGGTCGGCACCTATTCGTCGATCTACGTCTCGTCCTCGCTGCTCATCACGCTGGGCCTGCGCGCCGAGCCGAATCGCGAGAAGCCGGGCACCACCGACAAGCGCAAGGTGGCCGACGCCGAGCGCATCACCCCGCGCGAGAGCTGAGCGCCCGCGTGAGCGATTCGATCCGCATCACACGCGATCCGACCGCGCCCGGTCCGATCGTCCGTGGCTTTGCCGCCACGGGCTTTCGGGTGGGCGAGATCGCTTACCCTGCGCTGCTCCTATCGCCCGACTGGCACGAGCCGTGGAGCCCGCCGCCCTTCGAGTTGCTGGCTCCCGAATCGGTCGCGGCGCTGGTCGACGAAGCGCCGGAGTTTCTCTTGCTCGGCACCGGCGCAAATCTGCGCCGGGCGCCCGCCGCTTTCGTCGCGGCACTGGAGGCACGCGGGCTGGGCGTCGAGGTGATGGACAGCCGCGCCGCCGCCCGCGCCTGGGGCGTGCTGCGCAGCGAAGGCCGCAAGATCTGCGCGGCGCTGTACCCGCTCGACGACGCCTGAATCTCATTATCCTCCCCGGCACGGGGAGGTGGCAGGCCGAAGGCCTGACGGAGGGGGGCTTCCACGCAGGTCATAGCTGGCCGAAAGCCCC
>NZ_BBPI01000021.1 GCF_000787715.1 Sphingomonas parapaucimobilis NBRC 15100 | reverse complement strand
AGGGGGGCAGTTTGGAACGCGATCACAACCCCTCCCCCGCCAGATCGCCGCCCCGGCGCAGCAGATACACGTCCATGATCCAGCCATATGTGCGCCGCAGCTCCGCCCGGCGCGCGACGATCCGCTCGGCCACATCCGCCTGCCGCCCTGCCTCGATCGCCTGCTGCGCCATGCCCAGATACGCCCCCCACCAGATGATCGCATCCGGCTGATCCAGCGTCGTGAACGCGCAACCGCCGTCGAGCATCACCGCGACGCTGTCCGCCCCCTGCGGCCAGCCGCCCTCGCGCAGACGCCGCCCGGTCGTCACCATCACCGGCGCCCCGACCGCGTTGAAAGGAATGGCGTGGGCGGCGCAGAGCAGTTGCAGGCTGGTGATCCCGGGGACCACCGTCACCCGCTTGACCGCGATCAGCCGCCGCGCGATGCGGATCGTGCTGTCATAGAGCGACGGATCGCCCCACACGAGCAGCGCCACCCGCCCGCCCTGCGGCAGATGCTCCCCGATCTCCGCCGCCCAGCACCCGGCGATCGCATCATGCCAGCGCTCGACATTGTCGAGATAGTCTCCCTCGGCCGCGCGTTCGGGCAGATCGAATTCGACCACCCGCGTCGCTACCCCCGCCAGCACCTGCGCACAGATATCGCGGCGCAGGTCGATCAGCTCGGCCTTGTCACCTTTACGCGGCAGCAGGATCAGGTCGGCGGCGCGCATCGCCGTCTCCGCCGCGCGGGTCAGGTGATCGGGATTCCCCGTGCCGATGCCGATCAGGTCGAGATGGATCACAGATCCTCCATCAGCGGGCCGTAGAGGATCAGCGCGGCCTTGTCCGATACGGACGCCGCCAGTTGCGCCGCCAGCGCACCGATCGTTGCGCGGGTCAGCCTCTGGTCGGGGCAGCCGACATGCTCGGCCATCAGCGCGGGCGTCTCCGGCGACAGGCCATGCGCGACCAGCGCCTCGACGAGTGCGGGAAAGGTCCGCTTGGGCATGAACACGACCGTGGTCGCGCCCGCATCCGCCAGCGCCGCCATGTTGCGGTCGGCGGGCAGCGCGCCGGTGATGTCGTGGCCGGTCACGAACTGCACCCGCCGCGCCTCCGACCGCCGGGTCAGCGGAAGGCCCGCCGCCGCCGCCGCCGCGCTCGCCGTGCTGACGCCGGGCACGATTTCGAAGGGGATGGCGGCGGCCTTCAGCGCGATGATCTCTTCCTCCAGCCGCCCGAAGATACCCGGATCGCCGGACTTCAGCCGGACGACCCGCTTGCCGCCCAGTGCATGATCGACCAGCAGCCGGTCGATCTCGCCCTGCTTGGGCGAGGCGCGGCCCGCGCGCTTGCCGACCGCGATCAATTCGGCATCGGGGCGGCAATGGCTCAGCATCGGCCCGGCGGCCAGATCGTCGAACAGCACGACATCGGCCTGCCCCAGACAGCGCACCGCCTTCAGCGTCAGCAGCTCCGGATCGCCCGGTCCTGCACCGATCAGATGGACGAAACCCCTCACCACCAGCGCGCCACCAGATGGAAGAAGGTACCCGTCACCGGCCCCCGCCGCGACCCGGTTTCGGGCACCGCCTCCCCTTGCGCATCCACGACATGGGCGAGCGGGGCATCAGGCTGTTCGAGGACAGTCGAATAATGAAACTCATGCCCGCCCAGCACCGCGCCCTTGGGCATTCCCGCCACTTCGCCCAGCAGGGTCGCGCGGCGATAGCCCAGATGCATCTTGCGCCTGGCATAGCTGGTCACGAGGCCGAGCAGCCCGGCCATGCGGTGGCTGACGCCCTGGGCGTCGATCAGCGCCTCGCCCAGCGCCATGTAACCACCGCACTCGCCGTGAATGGGTTTGGTCTGGGCGTGATTTGCAAGGCCAGCCCGGAACCGTTCCGCCGCCGCCAGTCGCCCGGCATGGAGTTCGGGATAACCGCCGGGCAGCCAGACCAGATCGGCCGACGCATCCGGCGCCTCATCGGCGAGCGGCGAGAAGGGCAGTATCTCCGCGCCGCCTGCGCGCCAGCCCTCCAGCATGTGCGGATAGACGAAGGAAAAAGCCGCATCCTGCGCCAGCGCGATTCGCTGCGCGGGCGGTGGCGGAAGCGTGCCAGTCGTGGACGGGGCAGGCTTCGCATAGGCCGCCGCACGGATCGCCTCGAGATCGACATGCGCCGCCAGGAACGCAGCATAGTCGCCGATCAGCCGATCGAGTTCGGGATGTTCCACGGCCTGCACCAGTCCCAGATGCCGTTCGGGCAGGACCAGATCGCCGCGCCGGGGCAGCGCGCCGAAGACCGGCAGGCCGATCTCCTCGAACCCCAGTTTCGCCAGACGCTCATGGCGTGGGCTGGCCACGCGGTTCAGGATCACGCCCGCCACGCGCAATTCGGGATCATAGCGTGCAAAGCCCAGCGCGGTCGCCGCCGCCGACTGCGCCTGTCCCGACACGTCGATGACCAGTATGACGGGCCAGCCCATGCGCCGGGCCGTCTCCGCGCTGCTGCCCATGCCGGTCGCGCCGGGTCTCGCCACGCCGTCGAACAGGCCCATCGAACCTTCCGCCAGCACCAGCTCGGCATCCGCGCCCCGCTGCCCCAGCGTGTCGAGCAGCGTGGCGGGCATCGCCCAGCCGTCCAGGTTGAACGACGCCCGCCCGCTCGCCGCGCGGTGAAAGGCGGGGTCGATATAGTCGGGACCGCTCTTGAACGGCTGTACGCGCAACCCGGCGTCGCGGAACGCGCGCAGCAGTCCCAGCATCACCGTGGTCTTGCCGGTCCCCGATGCGGGCGCGGCGATCATCAGGCCCGGTGTCATACCAGGGTGTTTCCGGGGCGATAGCGGCGGTCATAGCCCTCCGCATATAAACGGCTCTCGGCGAAATCGCTCGGGTCGAGGACCCGGCCGACCAGGATCAGCGCGGTGCGCTCCGGGCCATCGGCGGCGGCCTGTTCGATGGTGGCCAGCGTCGCGCGGACGATCCGCTGCTCGGGCCAGCTCGCGCGCCAGACGATCGCAACCGGACAGTCTGCGCCGTAATGCGGGGTCAGGTCGGCGACGACCTTGGCCAGATTGTGGATCGACAGATGGATGGCCAGCGTCGCGCCGGTCGCGGCGAAGGCGGTGAGCGACTCGCCCTCGGGCATGGCGCTGGCGCGGCCGGGGGTGCGGGTCAGAATCACCGATTGCGCGATGCCGGGCAGCGTCAGCTCGCTCTCCAGCACCGCCGCCGCCGCCGCGAAGGACGGCACGCCCGGTGTCACCGAGACGGGGATGCCCATGTCCCGCAAGCGCCGCACCTGCTCGCCCATCGCCGACCAGACCGACAGGTCGCCGGAGTGGAGCCGGGCGATGTCCTGCCCCCTGGCGTGGGCTTCCGCGATCTCGGCCATGATCTCATCGAGCGTCATCGGCGCGGTGTTCACGATTTTCGCGCCGGGCGGACAATGGGCCAGCACCGCCTCGGGCACCAAAGATCCGGCAAAGAGGCACACCGGACAGGCGGCGATCAGGTCACGGCCCCGCAGGGTCAGCAGGTCGGGGGCACCGGGTCCGGCGCCGATGAAATGGACGGTCATGATTCGGGTCCCTGGGCGATGGCACAAGTCGCCATGCGGTCGGAGGAGATGGTGCGGGTGACGACGATCCGCGCCCCCGGCCCGGCGGCGACGAGCGCGACGGCTTCGGCGACGCTGCCGACGCCGCGCGCGGCCAAACTGACGGTCGAGCGGGTAGGAGTATCGATACCTTGCAACACGTCGGCGGCGATGGGGTGGACGGCCAGCCCCTTGGCCTCGGCGAAGGACGCGATCGCCCCTGCCCGGTCAGCCGGTACGGCCAGTGCATCGGGGCGCGTGCCGGTCGCGGCCAAGGCATTGCGGAAGGACTCGGGGGTCGCCCCCGCCCGGCATCCGAACCCGGCGATCACCATGCGACCCGCCATTGCACGATGGGATAGCTCGCCTTCCACCCCCGCTTGGTGCCGAGCGGTCGTGCGCGGGCCAGTTCGATGCGCAGCAACTCGCCGCCATGACGGGCATGGCATTCGGCCAGCAACGCCTCGGTCTCCAGCGTGACGGCGTGGGCGACGAGGCGACAGCGGGGCAGCATCCGCAGCGCCTCGACCAGCGGCCGCGACAGGCCCCCGCCGACGAACACCGCATCGGGGTGCGGACGCTCGGCCAGTTCGGCCACCGCATCGCCCTCGACCAGTTCCAGCCGGGTCAGCCCCAGCCGCCCGGCATTGTCGGCGGCGCGGGCCAGGCGTGCGGGGTCACGCTCGAAGCCGATGGCACGGGTGGTCGGGTCGCTCAGCAGCCATTCGATCGCGACCGATCCCGATCCCGTGCCGATGTCCCACAGCAACTCGCCCGGTCGCGGGGCGAGCGCGGAAAGCGCGAGCGCGCGGACGGGGCGCTTCGTGATCTGTCCGTCATGCGCGAACCAGTCATCGTCCAGGCCATTGGCGCAGGGCAGGACGCGGCCCGCTCCGGCAGGCTCGATCGCCACCGCGACCGGATGGGCGATGTCGGTCCAATCGAGCGCGTCCGCCGTGCTCGCCCGCACCCGCTCGCGCGGACCGCCCAACGCCTCCAGCACGGTCAGCGCGCTGTCGCCGAACCCCTGCTCGGTCAGCCACGCTGCCATCCCCGTCACCGAAGCGCCGTCGCGCATCAGCGCCAATATCCGCTGCCCCGGTGCCAGATGCGGGCGCAGCGTCTCGACCGGGCGGGCGTGCAGTCCGATGCTCTGGATCGTCTCGACCGGCCAGCCCAGCCGCGCCGCCGCCAGCGACAGGGTGGACGGTGCCGGATAGGCGACCCACTCGCCCGGCTCCATCGCCCGTGTCACCACCGATCCCGCGCCGAACCAGAAGGGATCGCCCGAGGCGAGCATGACCACCCGTTCACCCCGCCGTTCGAGCAGCATGGGAACGCCATCGGCAAAGGGCACCGGCCAGGTGATCCGCTCCGCCCGCCCCTGCCCGGCCAACAGCGACAGGTGACGGGGCGCGCCCATGACGCTATCGGCGGCCAGGATCGCGGCGCGCGCGGGGGCGGTCAGGCCGTCCCAGCCATCCTCGCCGATCCCGACGATCGTCAGCCACGGCCCGGAGTCAGCCATGCGCCACATCCTTCTGCTCGGCGGCACGACCGAGGCGAGCGCCTTGGCCACCGCACTGGCCGCGCGAGGCGAGCGGGCGGTGCTGAGCTATGCGGGCCGCACCGAAGCCCCCCGCGCGCAGGCCATCCCGACACGCATCGGCGGGTTCGGCGGTGTCGAGGGGCTGGCCGACCATATGCGCAGCGAGGGCGTGACGCATCTGGTCGACGCGACCCATCCCTTCGCCGCGCGGATCAGCGCCAATGCCATTGCGGCGGCGGAAATGGAGGGCGTGCCAATCCTCGCGCTGACCCGACCCGAATGGGTGGACGGCCCCGGTGATCGCTGGATTCGCGTGACGGATACCGAACAGGCGGTGGCCGCGCTCGGCGCCGATCCGGTGCGCATCTTCCTGGCGCTCGGTCGCCAGACCATCGGCGATTTCGCCAGCGCGCCGCAGCATTTCTACCTGTTGCGCTTTGTCGATGCTGCCGAGCCGACCTTGCCGCACCATCATCTGGTGGTGGATCGCGGTCCCTTCACGCTGGCGGGCGAATTGGCGCTGCTGCGGGACCATCGGATTCAGATGCTGGTCGCCAAGAATGCAGGTGGCTCCGGCGCACGGGCAAAGCTCGACGCGGCACGGGAACTGGGCCTGCCGGTCGTGATGATCGACCGTCCCTTCATCCCGCCCCGCCCGCAGGTGAGCAGCGTCGCGGCCGTGCTGGACTGGCTGGATCACGGCGTCGTCCGGGGGGTGTAGAGGATCGGCTGGCCCGCATGGGGGATCATGCGCGTACGGCTGGACCCAATGATGACGACGGTGCGCATGTCGGCCATCTCGCCGCGCGCTTGCGGAAGCGGCACGATGCGCAACTGCTCCTCGGGCGTCGAGACGGCGCGGGCGAACAGCACCGGGCGGTCATCGCCGCACACCTGCCGTAACAGCGCAAAGGCCGCATCGAGCGCATCGGGCCGCGCCTTGGACCGGGGATTGTAGAGCGCGATGGCGAAGTCCGCCTCCGCCGCCAGCGCCAGCCGTCGCTCGATCAGCGCCTGGGGCTTCAGATTGTCCGACAGGTTGATCGCGCAGAAATCATGCCCCAGCGGCGCCCCCGCCCGTGCGCTCGCCGCCAGCATCGCGGTGATGCCGGGCAGGACACGGATGTCGAGGTCGTGCCAGCGCTCGGGGTCTTCCTCCACCCGTTCGAAGATCGCCGCCGCCATCGCGAACACTCCTGGATCGCCAGAGGATACGACGACCACGCGCTGCCCAGCTTCGGCCATCTCCAGCGCGTGCAGCGCGCGGTCGCGCTCGACCCGGTTGTCGCTGGCATGGCGGGTCAGGCCGGGCCGCTCGGGCACGCGCGCGACGTACGGGATATAGCCAACGACATCGGTCGCTTGCGTCAGCGCCGCCGACACCTCGGGTGTCACCATCGCCTCCGCGCCCGGCCCCAGCCCTGCCACGATCAGCCAGCCGCTCATGGCCGCCGCCCCTGCCCATGGATCAGCGCGATCGAGAAATAGGGGGCGGGTGCGTCCTCCACCTGCGTCAGCGGGCGCACCCGCTCCCCCGCCTGGGCGGCATGTTCGACCAGCCACGCCTGCTCCGTCCGTCCCGCCGCCGCGATGGCGCGGCGCAGCTTGGGCAAATGGCGGCCGATCTTCATGACGACCAGCGCGTCGGTCTGGGCGATGCGGCGGGTCAGTTCCGGCTCCGGCAGGGTCGCCATCGCGACGGTCAGCACATCGTCGCCCCAGGTGATCGGCGCGCCGCTGGCCGTCCAAGCGCCCGACATGCCGGTGATGCCCGGCACCACCGCGACGGGAGCATGATCCTTCAACCGGCTGTGCAGGTGCATGAACGAGCCGTAGAAGAACGGATCACCCTCGCACAGCACCACCACGTCCTCGCCTTGGCCTGCCAGCGACAGGATATGCGCGGTGCACGCCGCATAGAAGTCGGACAGGCATTCGTTATAACGCGGGTCGGTGAACAGGATCTCGGTCGTGACCGGATAGTCCATCGGATATTCCACGACATCGTCGCGGAGCATCCCCTCGACGATGGTCCGCGCATGGCCGCGCCGCCCGGCCTTGCGGAAATACGCGACGTGCCGCGCCCCGCGCACGAGCCGGTCGGCGCGCACGCTCATGAGGTCCGCCGCGCCCGGCCCCAAGCCGACCCCGTGAACGGTCCCCGTCATTCGGCGCGGCTCGCCAGTGCGTTGATCGCCGCGACGGTGATCGCGCTGCCGCCGGGACGCCCCTTCACGATGGCGGAAGGAACGGGCTGCGCCTCCCACAGCGCGTCCTTCGACTCCATCGCGCCGACGAAGCCGACGGGACAGCCGATGATCGCGGCCGGGCGCGGGCAATCGGGGTCTTCGAGCATGGTCAGCAGGTGGAAGAGCGCGGTCGGCGCATTGCCGATCGCGACCAGCGCCCCCGCCAGATGCGGCCGCCACAGCTCCAGCGCGGCGGCCGAACGGGTCGTGCCCATCTCCTTCGCCAGCACGGGCACGGCGGGATCGCGCAGCGTACAGATCACCGGATTGTCGGCGGGCAGACGCGCGCGCGTGACGCCTTCGCTGACCATATGCGCATCGCACAGGATCGCAGCACCGTTCGCCAGCGCCTGCCGGCCTGCGACCGCAAAGCCGGGCGAGAAATGGATCAACGGTGCGAGTTCGACCAGCCCGGCGGCATGGATCATGCGCACCGCGACCGGCTCTTCCTCCTTGTCGAAGCGGGCCAGTTCCGCCTCGGCGCGGATGATGGCGAAGGACTGGCGATAGATCGCCGCGCCATCGGTTTCGTACGTGTAGGGCATCAACAGGCTCCGAGAAGCGCGACCGCCCGCTCGGGCGTCAATCCGGTGTGAAGGGGCGTGGCCCCGGCGCGGGCGTTGCGGGCCAGATCGAAAGCCCCCTCCCGCCCGGTCAGCACCCAGTCCGCCGCCCGTGCCCGTGCGCAGCCCTTCGCGCAACCCGAGACGTGCAGATGGCCGTCGATCAGCGGCGCGAGACGGGCGGCCAGATCGCGGGTCTCGACGCTCGCCTGCGGACAGGCGGGCGCGCCGACACAGGCATCGACATGCAGGATCGGGCTGTCGGCCAGCAGCATCCCGGCGACCGGGGCCGGTGCGATAGCCTCTGCGATGAGCAACCGCCACGGGGTCAGGCGGACGGCGCAACCATGGCGGCGGACGAACGCCGCCAGCGATTCGGCAGCGATCCGGCCGAAGGGCAGACCATAGACCGCGCCGACCGGATGCCCGCCGGGCTGCATCGGCGCGCCCGATGCAGGTACGGCGTCGCCTTCGGCCCATTCGGGCAGGGTCGCCTTGTGACGCACCATCCGCCCGGCAATGCGACCATCGCTATCGGCGAACCAGTGCGCCAGCCGGATCAGGGCGTCAGCGGCGTTCGAACGGGTGACGGTCACACCGCTCATCCGCCCATCGGCGCGCGCCATAAGCTCACCCGTGGTGGCCCGCTCGATACGGAAATCCCCGGGTGCGTCGGCCAGCATCGGCGCAGCCCCCGCATCGACCACGAAACCGGCCTTGCCCGGCAGCTCGGGCAGTTCGGCCAGCCGCGCCCGCAATTCGCTGGCGATGGCATGGGTATCGTCGCCCTCACGCCAATCCGGGCTGACGAGGATCGCGCCCCGCCCCTCCGTCACCGGATCGGGATCGACCAGCCCCAGCGCCTGCAATGCCGCCAGCAGCAGGGGCCAGCCCGCCTCGGTCACACCCCGCAGTTGCAGGTTCGCGCGCGCGGTCAGGTCGATCTGGCCATTGCCGTGCCGCAGGGCGGCCTCGCACAGCCCCTCCACCTGCGCCGCCGTCAGGCGCGCGAGCGGCGGGCGGACGCGCACGAGCAACCCGTCCCCCGCCATCATCGGCCGGAACGCATCGGGACACCAGCCCTTGACGACAAAGCCGCTCATGCCGCGCCGTCCAGCATAGCGAGCACGGAATTGCGCCGCGTCCGCCACAGCCCGGCCTTATGAAGGGCCGCGAACCGCGCCTCCATCGCCGCCAGCGCCGCCGGGTTCGCCTGCGCCATGAAGTCGCGCACCGCGTCCCGAGCCAGCGTCGCATCCCAATACAGGTCGATCAACGCGGCGGGCACCGCGTCCGCCAGATGCGCGAAGCTGCCCAGATGGTCGAGCGTCGCGGCGATCTCGGCGGCACCGCGAAAGCCATGCGCCATCATGCCCGCCACCCAGCGCGGGTTGGCGGCGCGGGCATGGACGGTGCGGGCGATCTCCTCGGCCAGCGTCCGCGCCTTGGGGCTGGCCGGATCGCGTGTGTCGAGATGATAGAGCGCCGCCGCCCCCTCCCCCAACGCCGCCCGCGCCGCCGCGAAACCCGCCTGATGCGAGGCATAGTCGGCGGCGAGCAGCAGGTCGCTTTCGGGCAGGTCGTGGAGGTGGACGAAGGCCTGCGCCCCCGCCACCCGCGCGGCGATCCCGTCCGCATCGCGCCGGTCGCCATCGTCCAGCGCGGTCGCCGAGGCGGCGAGCCAGCTCTGCCCCGCCTCGATCCGCGCCGCCTCGTCATAGCCCGCATTCGGGTCCAGCCCGATGCCATAGCGCCCCGGCGCGGGGCCATAGACGCGCGGAGCCGCCTGCCCGACATAGGGGTTCCAGTCCGGCTCTTCGTCGCGTGCCCCAAGCGCGCGCACCGCCTGCCCGAACAGCGCGACCAGATGGGGAAAGGCGTCGCGGAACAGCCCCGACACGCGCAGCGTCACATCGACGCGCGGCCGGTCGAAACGCATCAGCGGCATCACCTCGAACCCCGTCACCCGTTCGGAGCGATGGTCCCACACCGGCTCGACCCCGATCAGGTGCAGCGCCATGGCGAATTCCTCGCCCGCCGTGCGCATCGTCGCCGAGCCCCAGAGATCGACGATCAGAGTGCGAAGGTAATCACCCTCCTCCTGCATGTGGCGGCGGAGCAGTTCCTCGGCGAGCTTCACGCCCTGCGCTTGCGCGGCCCGGCTCGGCACCGCACGCGGGTCAATGGCATAGAGGTTGCGCCCCGTCGGCAGTACGTCGGCGCGCCCACGATAAGGCGAGCCGGACGGCCCCGCCGGAACGCGCTTCCCGTCCAGCCCGGCGAGCAGCCCGGCGCGCTCCGCCGCGCCCTGTTCACCGCGCCCGAAGATATGGAGGCCTTCGCCGAACTGGCTGTCCTTCACATCGCACACGAATGCGTCGATCCGGGTGAGCGGATCCTCCGCCCCCGCCAGCCCCAAGGTCTCGCCAAGGCCGACGCTGTCCGCCTCCTCGGCGATGCTGGCGCGCAGCCGGTCGCGCCGGGCGGGGTCGAGGCCATCGGCATTGGCATATTCGTCGAGCAGCGCCTCCAGCCGCCCCAGCCCCGCGCCGGTCTGCGCCTGCACCAGTGCCGGGGGGACATGGCCGATCGTCACCGCGCCGATGCGTCTTTTGGCCTGCGCCGCCTCGCCCGGATCGTTGACGATGAAGGGATAGAGGACCGGCCAGTCGCGGGTCAGCGCCTCGGGCCAACAGGCGTCGGACAGCGCGACCGCCTTGCCGGGCAGCCACTCCAGCGTGCCATGCGCGCCGACATGGACCAGCGCATCGGTCCCCTGCGCCCGAAGCCAGAGATAGAAGGCGACATAGGAATGGCGCGGGCAGCGCGAGAGGTCGTGATACTCCTCCGCCCGCCCGTCCCGCCGCCCGCGTTCGGGCTGGAGCGCGACGATCGCCTTGCCGAGCGTCAGCGCAGGGAAATGGAACGCGTCACCCTCGATCAGCGGGTCGTCCTCGACCGCGCCCCAGCTTTCCAGCAGGTCGGCGCGCAAGGGTTCTGGCAAGGTGGCGAGCGCCTCAAGGTAAGCCGTGATCGGCCATGCGATCTGGTTGGTGAGCAGAGCCTCGGGCAGGTCGGCCCGCATCTCCACATCATAACCGGCCTCGCCCAGATCGCCGAGGATCGCCGCCGTCGAGGCGAAGCCGTCCAGCCCGACCGCATGCGCCGCCTGCCAGTCCTTGCCCGGATAGGTGGACAGCAGGATCGCCAGCCGCCGCTCGGCCACCGGGGTCGCCGCCAGCCTTGCCCAGCCCGCCACCTTGTCCGCTACCGCCGCGATGCGGGCGGGTTCGGCGCGGTGCAGGCGCAGGGCGATGTCGAAATCGGGATCGCGTGTCCCCGGTTGCTTGAAGCTGACCACGCCCGCGAACAGGCGGCCGTCGATCTCGGGCAGGACGACGTGCATGGCCAAGTCGGCGGGCGACAGACCGCGCGCCGACCCCGCCCAGCCCTCGCGATCGCTGGTGGCGAGCGCGACCTGAAACACTGGCACGCCCGCGCCGTCGAGCGGGGTGGTGTCGTCCTCGCCGCGTGCGGAGAAGGCGGTGGCGTTGACGATCGCGGCGGGGGCGAGGGCCGCGACCCAGCGCGCAATCCACGGGCCTGCACCCTCGGCTTTCAGCGAGGGGACGAACAGGGCGATGGGGTCGAAGCCGCGTTCGCTCAGCGCGGCGTGGAGGGCGGCGATGGGCTCCAGGTCGGCGGCGGCGAGATAGGCGCGGTAGAAGGTTATCAGGATGCGGGGGCGGGTTGCGATCAACAGGGCGGCGGCGGGGCACGACGGACCCGCCGGGGACCAGCCTCCGACGAGTGCCACTTGGGGAGAGGGCCCTCCCCCATCCCAGTTGTGGGTGAACAATGCCCCGCATTGTTCAGGCCATGCCGGGGGCATGGCCGACCCACAACTCGCCTGCGGGAGGGGCGTGCTTGTGGTAAGCGCTGGCTTGAAAAGCCCCTCTCCCGGCAGGGGGAGGGGTTGGGGAGGGGCAAGAGCCACAGACGGCAACGCCGCGATTTCGCCCAAAGCCATCGCCACCGCATCGGCCCCACCCGCGTCGCACAGCGCCCCCAACCGCCGCACCATCGCCTCGTCGACGGTAGACGCCGCCATCAACCGACGATCCTCGCGCCCATCCGCCGCGAGGACAACAAGCGCAATCCCCCGCTCCCCCGCCAGCCGCTCGACCTCGCGCAGGCCGTAATCCCAGTACGCCGCCCCGCCGATCAGCCGGATCAGGATCGCCTTTGCGTGAACCAGGGTCTGCTCGACATAGGTGTCGACCGACAGCGGATGGACCAACGCCGCCAGATTGGCGAGCCGCAGCGACCAGGGGAATCCCCCCGCCCGCCAGCCGGCCGCAAAGGCGCTCAGGTCGCTGTCGGAGAAGGACAGCACGACCACGTCACCGGGGCGCTGCCCCAGATCCTGCGGAACCGCCTGTTCCTCCAGCCCATGGCTCTCGCGAAAGACGAGATGCACTGGTCTTAGCCCTTCAGTACGGCCTCGATCGCAGGCCGGTCGATCCGGTCATGCTCGGCAATGACGACCAGCTGGGTGCCGCGCGCCTCGCCCGCGCCCCAGGGACGGTCGTAGCTAGTGCGCACCCGGCGACCGACCGCCTGGACCAGCAGCCGCATCGGCTTGCCCGCGACGGCGGCATAACCCTTCACGCGCAGGATATCCTGCTGCTCGGCCAGCGTCACGATCCGGGCGGCGATCGTCTCGGGGCTGTCCACCTCGCCCAGCATCACCGAGATGCTGTCGAAATCGTCATGCTCGTGATCGTCCGCGCCGTCATGGTGCGAGGGGCGCGCGGCAATGTCGTCCTCGGCGGCGGCCTCCAGACCCAGCACGATCTCGGCCGAGACGATGCCGTCGACCGCCTCGACCATCGGCAGCGGGCGCGGGGCTTCGGCCGCGATGATCGCGCGCGCCTTGGCGACGCCCTCCGGCCCGGCGAGATCGGCCTTGGTCAGCAGGACGATATCGGCGCAGGCGAGCTGATCCTCGAACACTTCCGACAACGGGGTTTCATGGTCCAGGCTGGGGTCGGCGGCGCGCTGCGCCTCCACCGCGTCGAGATCGGGGGCGAAGCGGCCCGCCGCGACGGCTTCCGCATCGGCCAGGGCCACCACGCCGTCCACCGTGATGCGCGAGCGGATGGCGGGCCAGTCGAACGCCTTGAGCAGCGGCTTGGGCAGCGCCAGCCCTGACGTCTCGATCAGGATATGATCCGGGCGCGGCTCCATCGCCAGCAGCTTTTCGACCGTCGGGATGAAGTCGTCGGCGACAGTGCAGCAGATGCAGCCGTTTGCCAGCTCGACGATATTCTCCGCCGGGCAGTCGGGGATGGCGCAGGATTGCAGGATGTCGCCATCGACACCCAAAGTGCCGAACTCGTTGACGACCACCGCCAGGCGACGGCCGCCCGCATTGCGGATCAGATGGCTGATGAGCGTGGTTTTCCCTGCGCCCAGAAAGCCGGTGACGATGGTTACAGGAACCTTGGAAAGGTCGCGCAAAACAATTCTCCGACGCGCCGGACGAGCGAGCGCGAACGCGGGACCCATCGCCGGACGGGACAAAAGGACGGGCGCGGTCGATTGCGTCCTTTCCCCAACCCGGCGACCGATGCGGCCCCGGCCGCATGGCTTCGTCGCTCCCCGACGGAGAACCGTGCCCCGACCACCCCCTGGGTCCAGGCAAGAGCGACCATGACGCCGGCAGGTCTCCTGGCTCGCGGGTCAAAGCAAAGGGATGCGCCTTCCCGGATCACTCCAGTGGCCGTGCCCTCATGGGAGCACCAGCATCGCTCACTCGCCGCTTACAGTTGCAGGGACAGCCGGGGATTTGCACCCCATTCCCGTTTGAAGCCCTTGCGGGCACCGGCGCGATCTTCGGGAATTTTCGGCCCCGATGCGCGGCATTTATCCCGCCGCGCCGGGCTTGGCAATTCGCGCCTCCATCGCGGCGAACCCGCGCCAGCGATAGAGGAGGAAACTCGCGCCCCAGCAGACCACGAACAGCCCGACGATGGCGAAGCCCAGCACGTTGAAATGCTCGGACAGCGCCGCCGCATAACGGAACGGCCCCGCCGTCCAGCCGAACCGCTCGGCCAGCAACGCGGTCGCCTGGATACCGCCGATCACCAGCGCGACCAGCGCCGAGACCAAAGTGATCGTCATGTTGTAGTAGAGCTTGCGCAGCGGATGGACGAACGCCCACTCATAGGCACCCAGCATCACCAGCCCGTCGGCCGTGTCGATCAGCGCCATGCCGACCGCGAACAGGACGGGGAACACCAGGATCGTCGCCAGCGACACGCCGTCCGCCGCGTGCGACCCCGACAGCCCCAATATCGCCACCTCGGTCGCGGTGTCGAAGCCCAGCCCGAACAGGAAGCCCAGCGGTGCCATGTGCCAGCTGCGCCGGATCAGCCGGAACAGCGGCCGGAACAGGCGGGACAAAGGTCCCTGCCCCGAAAACAGCATGTCGGCATCGGCCTCCGCCATAGGCTCGCCGCGCGCGACGCGGCGGAAGCGGGTCCAGACATCGCGCAGGATGATCAGGTTCATGATCGCGATGGCGAACAGGAAGCTGGCCGAGACGATGGTAGCGATCGTCCCGCCGCTCTGCCCGAACGCCTCGAAGTCGGACAGGGTGCTCGCCGCCAGCGCGACCGTGGTCGCCGCGATCAGCACGATGGCGGAATGGCCGATCGCGAACCACAGGCCGACCGCGATGGGCCGCTGGCCGTCCTGCATCAGCTTGCGGGTCACATTGTCGATCGCGGCGATGTGATCGGCATCGACCGCATGGCGCAGGCCCAGGCTATAGGCGAGCAAAGCCGTCCCCAGCATCAGGCTGTTGCCCGCAAAGACGCTCAGCGCCCAGCCCCAGACAGCGATATTGATGACGACCAGCGCACCCATCAGCAATGTAACACGGCGTTTCAGCGAGGGTCGGATAGGAACTTCGGACATGGGCGGATCACGCTTAAGAGCGCCGTTGCGACTCAGGCCGACCTTCCGCTGTCGCGGTCGTCCCCAGGCTCGAGCGGGCGCACGCCGGGCTGGGTCTCCGATTCGGGTCGGCCATATGGCGTCGCTCGCATGATACAATATATCCTGGCCATGACCATCCCCTGGATCGCGGCAAGAGCGACTCGCATCGGCAGGTCTCCTGGCTTGCGGGTCGAAGCGTCGGCAATGCGGCCTTCCCGGATCGCTCCAGTGGCTGTTCCCTGTTGCAGGAACCGGCATCACGCGCTCACCGCTTACAGTTGCAGGGACAGCTATGGATTTGCACCATATTCCCGTTTGAAGCCCCAAGGGGCACCGATGCGATAGCCCGGCGGCGTGGCTGAAAGCCCCTGCCGGTCGATACGGGGATAGTCTGCGCCGGACGGAGGCGCAAACGGCTTTATCCCGCCGCGCGGCACGCCTAATCGAGGCGCATGGTGGTTTGGAAAGCGATGCGCCGATGGGCTCCGGCGGCGGCGGCCCTGCTCGCGGCCTGTTCGGGTGGCAATTACCGGCCGGTCAGCGATTATCCCGTACGGATCGGCAAGCCCTATACGGTGCGCGGCGTCACCTATGTTCCGGCCGAGGACACCACCTATGACATGCTGGGCTATGCCAGCTGGTATGGCAACGAATCGGGCAAGCGCACCGCGAACGGCGAACGCTTCCGCCCCGGCTGGGCGACGGCGGCGCACACCACCCTGCCCCTGCCCAGCTATGTCGAGGTGACGGCGCTGGATACCGGTCGGCGGATCATCGTGCGGGTCAACGATCGCGGGCCGTTCGCCGGCTCGTCGCGGATCATCGACCTGTCGCGCGGTGCCGCCGAGCAGCTCGGCCTGCGCGCGGTCGGCAAGGCGGCGGTGCGGGTACGGGTTGTCGAGCCGGACGAAAAGGACCGCGAACGCCTGCGCCACGGCAAGGCCGCGCGGCCCCTGCCGCCGGTATCGGATGCGGTACGGGCGAATCTGCTGTCGCAGATTGCGGCCGCGGGGATGGTGGTGCGGTAGAGTGTCGGTTTCCGCCCACTTGCGGACATTGCTGTCATCGGAGCGAACTAGGCCGGATCAA
>NZ_BBPI01000022.1 GCF_000787715.1 Sphingomonas parapaucimobilis NBRC 15100 | reverse complement strand
AGAGGACGACCTATGTGGTCATCCCCCTCCACCAGCCTGCGGCTGGTCCCCCTCCCCGTACCGGGGAGGATTTAAGACTTACCCCTTCGCCAGCCGCTTCTGGTTCGCCGTGACTGCCTTGTGAACCGGCGCCATCGCCTGCACCGGCATCGACGCACCGATCAGCATCGCGCGCGCCATCGCTTCCCAGGCATCCAGCATGTTCCCATGCGGGTCGTGCCGCGACAGCCGCGACAACGCCGCCTGATCCCGGTTCCACACCTTCGCCGACTGGTCGAAGGCCTTCACCTTCTCGCTGACCATCAGCGTCATTTCCGCCGCCGAAGACGTGCCCGTCGCCATCGCGCCCATGCGCGAGGCGATGACGCTCTGCGCGCTCAGCATCGACTCGCCCGCCATCACCGCGAATCGTGCGGGTGCGGTCCAGAAGGATATCCACGCCATCGGATCATAGGGATTCGCCATCGCGTCAGTACCTTCCCGTCATGCCCGGCCGAGTCAGAAAATCCGCTCGCCGAAGACGTTGCCGGTCGGGCTATAGCGACAAACGAGGAAATCGTCGCGCGCATTGCTCGCCATCGCGCAACCGACCGCCGTGGAACGCGCCCAGACGATCTGTGTGTAATGCGCCACATCGCCGAACTGGCCGGTCCGGCTGGCCTGCGGCACGGGCAGATTCACGAAGTCGCGCTTTTCGGCGACCCAATGCCCGATCATCTCGTCATAGCGATAGGCGCCGCGCGTGCCGGTCCACAGATTCTCGCCCTGCCGCGTCGGTCCCTGCGGCTGTTCGGCATGTTCGAAGCGGCCGGTGCGCGCCAGGTCCTGCGCATAGGCCAGCGCGCTCGCCGCCAGCCCCTCGTCCCAGACCAGCGGGCGCAAACCGACCTCTGCACGCGCCGCCCGGTGGCCGTTCAACATGGCCTGCCGCAACAAACCAGCTCCCCGCGGCGCGGGCGCATCCGAGGTCCGCTGCTCGACGATCCGGGGCGGCGGCCGCTCCACCCCGCCGGTCTGCGAGGGGATCATCGGCCCGCATCCCGCCAGCAGGATCGCGGCGGCCGATAACGATAAGAGATGGCGAAGCGTGCGCATCGCCGCCATATCGGGGCGCATCATGTCCTCCGCAATATCGCCGTCCCCCGCCCCGCTCGCGCTTTATGTCCATTGGCCCTTCTGCGTCTCCAAATGCCCTTATTGCGACTTCAACAGCCATGTCCGCGAGTCGGTGGACCAAGCCGTCTGGGCCGATGCGATGCTCGCCGATCTGGCCCATGAAGCCGCCATTCTGCCGGGACGGCGGCTGACCTCGATCTTTTTCGGCGGCGGCACCCCCTCGCTGATGCCACCCGCCACCGTCGCCGCGATCCTGAACGCGGCCGAGCGCCACTGGGGCTTTGCCGAGGGGATCGAGGTCACGCTGGAGGCCAATCCCTCCTCGGTCGAGGCCGCGCGCTTCGCCGATCTCGCCGCCGCCGGGGTCAACCGCGCCTCGCTGGGCGTGCAGGCGCTGGATGACGAGGCGCTGCGTTTCCTGGGTCGCGCGCATGGCGTGGACGAGGCGCTGCGCGCGCTCCAGACCGCGCAGGAGCAGTTCGGGCGGGTCAGCTTCGACCTGATCTATGCCCGCCCCGGCCAGCCCCTGCCCGAGTGGGAAGCCGAGCTGACCCGGGCGATCGGCTATGGGACCGAGCATCTGTCGCTCTATCAGCTGACCATCGAGCCGGGCACGCGCTTCCATACCGAGGCAGCGGCCGGGCGGCTGGTCATTCCGGACGGCGACGCCGCCGCCGACCTGTTCGAGACGACGCGCGCGATCACCGCCGCCGCAGGCCTTCCCGCCTATGAGACCTCCAACCATGCCCGGGTCGGCGCGGAGAGCCGCCACAACCTGACCTATTGGCGTTACGGCGATTATGCCGGGATCGGCCCCGGCGCGCACGGCCGCCGCGAAGGCGTCGCCACCGCGCGACGCAAGAAACCGGAAAATTGGATAGGTGCCGTCGACCGCAACGGCCATGGCATCGAGCTGGAGGAAACCCTCCCCCCGGCCACCCGCGCGACCGAAGCGCTGGTCATGGGCCTGCGCCTGGCCGAAGGCGTCGACCTGTCCCGCGTCGCCGCACTGGCCGAGGGACGCGAGATGGTGAACCACGCCGCCGTCACCACCCTGGCGCGACAGGGTCTGGTCCGCCTGGACGGCGAGCGGTTGATCGTCACCGAGGCGGGGGCGCTCCTGCTCGACGCGATCCTGCGTGAGGTGGTGCTGTAAGCCACCTGTTTCCCGGCGAGCGCGTTTTTATAGACCGCGACGGTGCCGTTGCCGCGGAAGGGCTGACATACGCAACATCGGCATAGCCTTGACGGCTCCTGTTGCAGCAAAGCAACATCTGAACGTGAAATGAATGACATTTCAGGTCACATTTGGTATTTTTTGATACCTTTATCACATAAGTTAGTTTTTCTGTAAAAAATCAGTCATTTAATAGGTGATATAGATCAATAATACAATAAATTATACTATATTGACCCCCCTTCGACGCTTTGCCTAAGTTGAGCGCAAGGCCACACCAATAAATTTGGGGCCTTGCCAAATGCCATGCTCGATATCGGGCGGGCATATGAGGGGGATATCATTGATGAGCATGGTAACAATGCGGCGTCGCCGCAAAGGCATACTCTTGTCCGCAGCAGCCGCGATCGTCGCCGCTTCCGGACTTACCGTCGTTGCGACGCCGGCATCCGCCCAAGGCTATGTGAACGTCATCGCTGGCGGCTCGGTCACCGACGCTGCAGGCAAACCGGTTGCGGGGGCAACGGTCACGGTGACATCTGGCGCACAGGGCTTCACCCGCAGCGCGACCACCGACAAGGACGGCAGCTATCAGATTCCGGAATTGCCGCCCGGCAGCTACAGCTTCACAATCACCGCTCCGGGCTATGCCACCTACCGCGAGGACGAAGTCCAACTACGCGCCGGTTCCGCCTCCAACCGCTTCGCCTTGGGTGCCGAAAGCACGTCTGGTGAAATCACCGTGTCGGGTCGACGCATCCGTACATCTGACTTCGACAGCACCACGACCGGATCGGTCATTGACGTTTCCGATATCGCGACCCGCCTGCCTGTCGGTCGTGACCTCCAGTCGGTCATCCTACTCGCGCCAGGCGCCAATGCGGGTGCAGGAGCATTCGGCGGCCTGCCATCGATCAACGGCTCTGCGGTGTCGGAAAACGCGTTCTTCGTAAACGGCCTGAACATAACCGACTTCCGCAAGAGCCTCTACGCGGTGACGGTGCCTTTCGACTTCTACCAGACCGTCGACGTCAAGGCAGGCGGCTATGCGGCCGAATTCGGTCGTTCGACCGGTGGCTTCATCAACGCAACGACCAAGTCGGGTTCGAACGAATTCCATGGCGGTATCCTGTTCAACTGGAACCCCGACTCGCTAGTCACGCGGACCAAGGATACGATTTACTCGGCGAACGAGTTTACGCGCAGCGAGTCCTCCAGCATGACGGCCGAACTGTCTGGCCCATTGTGGAAGGATCACCTCTTCTTCTATGGCCTGTACCAAGCGCGCAATGTTGCTTCCACGGGTGCTGGTCGTCAGTTCTTTCCGGCAACCAACACCTTCCTCGGCACCTCGCGCAGCTTCTATCGCACGACATCACCCTTCTACGGCGGCAAGATCGATGCGGTCATAACCAATGGGCAACGCCTGGAATTCACCTATTTCAACACGTCCGGTGAAGAAACCACTCGCCGGTACGGCAACACCAATTCGCTTGCCAACCGCTTCAATCTGACGACGGGGCAGGATGGCCCCTATCAGGGTTATACCTACGGCAAATATGGCGGCTCGAACTATGTCGGCCGCTACACCGGTGTGATGAGCAATTGGCTGACTGTCTCCGCCGCTTATGGGCGCAACGAGAACATCTCGTTCGGCCAGTCGATCAATTCCGCCAACTCGACCCTGCCACCCGTCAGCGACTCGCGTACCGATCAGTCGATCAGCCTGACCAATCCAGGTGGTGCGATCAATTCGGCTCAGGACGTGCGCAAATTCTATCGCGGCGACGTCGACGTCTACTTCAAGCTGCTCGGCGCTCATCACGTTCGCTTCGGCTATGATCGGGAAGACCTGTCCTCGGTGGTGCAGAATCTCGGCAACGGCAACGGCATCAACTACACGATCCTGAAGAGCCGTCCAGGCGATCAGTTCGGCGTGCCAGTCGGAACCGATTATGTCCGCCAGAGCACCTACCAAGTCGGCGGCGGCTTCTCGTCGCGTAACGATGCCTTCTACGTTCAGGACAGCTGGTCGCTGATGGAGAACCGGCTGAACCTCAACGTTGGCCTGCGTCTCGACCGGTTCGAGAACAAGAATGGTGACGGTGACACTTTCTACAAGTCGGGCAATCAGTGGGGTCCGCGTCTGGGCTTCGCCTTCGATCCGATCGGCAACCAGACCGACAAGTTCTTCGGCAGCTACAGCCGTTTGTACGTTCCGGTGCCTGCAAACACGAACATTCGTCTAGCTGGCGGCGAGACCTATTATACCCGCACCAACTTGCTGGCAGGCCTTGGCGCGAACAATGTGCCGATCCTCGGCTCGCCGGTCCTCTATGCCGGTGCAGCCAACTGCCCCGATACTGGGATCGCCAACTGCGACGTCACCGGCACCGGCAAGGCACCCGATACGCGTTCAGTAGTAGCCCAGGACTTGAAGCCGCAATCCGCAGACGAATTGATCTTCGGTTATGAAAAGCGGATCGACCGCTGGCGTTTCCAGACGTTCCTGACGGTCACGCGCCTCAACGAAGTGCTGGAGGACGCCGCAATCGACCTGGCCGTCAACAATTATTGCACGGCGCAGAAGATCGCGGGGTGTGACCAAATCTGGAATGGTTTCCACCAGTATGTTCTGATCAATCCGGGTTCTCCCGCCGCGATCACGCTGTCGGACCCGGTCAACGGCGAAACCTCGCTGCGCACCGTCAACTTCACGGCCGCCGAGCTTGGATATCCCAAGGCGCAACGCTTCCACCGTTCGATGACCTTCCGCGTGTGGCGTGAATTCGACGGCGTGTGGAGCATCGAAGGCTCGTATGTCTACGGCAAGACCTATGGCAATTACGAAGGCGGCGTGAAAAGTGACAACGGGCAGAGCGACACCGGCCTGACCCAAGACTTCGACCAGCCCGGCCTGACGCGCGGCATGTATGGCTATACGCCGAACGATCGCCGTCATGTCTTTAAGCTGTTCGGCAGCTATCAGCTGGGCATCTTCAACATCGGCGGCGTCTTCTCCGCCACCGCGCCGCGCAAATATGGTTGTATCGGCACGGTTCCTCGCTCGGTCGACCCTTATGCCCGTGCTTACGGTGCGGCGGGTGCCTATTGCCAGGTGAGGCCGGACGGCTCGATCAACACCGATCCGACGGTGGCCTTCCCGGTTCAGTTGGTCCGGCGGGGCACGGCGTTCAGCGGACGCTGGCTCTTCACCGACGATATCGACATCTCGACGAAGATCCCGATTGGCCGTTCGACTGCGACACTGCGTCTGTCGGTGTTCAACGTCCTGAATCTCCAGACGCCGAACAATTTCAGCGAATTCGGCACGACCAGCAACGGCACCGCGTCGATCTTCTACCGACAGATCCAAGGCTATCAGGCTGCACGCCGTGCCCGGATTCAATTCCAGTACGCCTTCTGATCCTTACCCCCAAGGGTTGCCCAGACCGATGGTCGGGGCAACCCTGGACCTGGGGCTGGGCCGAGCGATCGGCCAGGCCCCATTTTTATTATACGGTCATTATAGTGGCCTCGCCAATCATCCCCCGAACCCGGTCGGTGCTGGGCTGACGGTCACGGCGGTGCCGTCGCGCAGTTCCTGCACCTCCAGCGCGCGTTCGGCCACGCCGTCGCGGCCGAAGCGAAAGGCGCCGTCGATCCCGGCGAAGCCGTCCGAGGCGCGCAGCCGTGCCTCGGGGAAGGGCGCGTTCATCTTCCAGTCGCGCGCGATCCGCACGGTCAGCAGAACCGCGTCATACCCCAGGCTCGACAAACGATAGGGGGCAGCGCGGAAGCGGGCGCGGTACTTGGTCGCATATTGACGGTAGAGCGTGTTGGAGACGCTGGCGAACCACGCACCGTTCAGCGCGGCGCGCGCGGCGATGCCCGATTCGGAATTCCACAATTCGGTGCCCAGCAGCCGCGTGTTCGCCCCCGGCCCGCGCTTGAGGATGGGCGCGGCCGCCGCCGCCGTTGCGCCGCCATCGGCGATCAGCACGGCGTCATAGGGAGCCTTGGCGTTCAGCCGCTGTGCCGCCGCGCCGATGCCGCCCACGACCCGGCCATAGGGCTGGAGCGAGACGACCTGCCCTCCCGCCCCTTCGACCGCCCGCAGGAAGGCGGTGGAGGCCCGTTCGCCATAAAGGCCGTTGGGAACCAGCCCGGCAAAGGTCGTGACGCCGCGTCCGCGCGCATAGGTGACGACCCGGTCGATCGACTGGGCGGGGGTATAGCCCATCAGATACGTGCCGTTCCCGGCCACGCCCGCATCGTTGGAAAAGCTGATGACCGGCACCCGCGCGGTATGCGCGATCGGCGCGACGGCGCGGACATCCTCGGACAAGAGCGGCCCCAGGATCAGCTGCGCGCCCTCGGCGATCGCCTTCTGCGCCGCAGCGCCCGCGCCGTTCGCGGTATCGTAATTGGTGATGCGGATCGTGTCGGCCTGCGCATCGAGCAGCGCCATCATCGTCGCATTGGCGATCGACTGGCCCACCCCGGCATTGCTGCCCGACAAGGGCACGAGCAGCGCGATGCGATGGCGCGCGGTGTCACGGGGCAGCCCCGCCTCCGGCTCGGTCGAGGGGCGCGGGGTGGTCGGCACCGGCCGCGACTCGGGCTGTTCCACCGGCCCGCGCGGCACGATCGTCTGACAGGCGGCCAGCGCCAGCGTCGTCGCCAGCGCGACGGCGCGCCCCATACGCCCCGTCGAAAATGGGAAGCGGCCCCGAATGACGGCCCCCGGTTGTACGAACAGCCCTGCCTCTGTCATGACGATCCCCGTGACCCAAATCGAAAACACTCTCGAACCCGGCCTGTACATCGTCGCGACCCCTATCGGCAATCTCGGCGATCTGTCTCCGCGTGCGGCCAACATTTTGACAAACGCCGATATCATCGCGGTCGAGGACAGTCGCGTAACGGCCGGGCTGCTCCGCCATATCGGGGTGAAACGGCCGATGCAGCCCTATCACGACCACAATGCCGAGCATGTCCGCCCCGGCCTGATCGCGCGTATGGCGACCCAGGCGGTGGCGCTCGTCTCCGACGCCGGGACCCCGTTGATCTCCGACCCCGGCTACAAGCTGGTGCGTGACGCGCGCGCGGCGGGCCACGCGGTGGTGACGATCCCCGGCCCCTGCGCCGCGATCGCCGCGCTGACGCTGGCCGGGCTGCCGACCGATCGCTTTCTGTTCGCGGGCTTCCTGCCGCCCAAGGAAAAAGCGCGCGCCGATGCCATTGCCGAGATCGCCAGCATCCGCGCCACCCTGGTCCTTTACGAATCAGGTCCGCGTCTGGCGGCGACGCTGACCGCCCTGGCCCAGGGACTCGGCGACCGCGAGGCGGCGGTGACGCGCGAAATCACCAAGAAGTTCGAGGAGGCCGTGACCGGCACCCTCTCCACCCTCGCCGCGCGCTATGCCGAGGGCGGGCCGAAGGGCGAGATCGCGATCGTCGTCGCCCCGCCGGGCGAAGCGCCGCCCGCCACCGAACAGGATGCCGACGCCGCGCTGGCCGAGGCGCTGACGCGCCTGCCCGTCGGCCGCGCGGCGAGCGAAGTCGCCAAGGCGCTGGGGCTTGACCGCAAGACGCTCTATGCCCGCGCACTGGCGATGAAGGACGGCGGTTCAAGCGACTAGGCGCCTGCATTAGCGATTCGGCAAGGATCGATGGCGCAGGGAGGAACATGGGAACCGCCATGTACGCCTTTCAGTTTCGCCACGACATCAACCTGCTGGACATCCAATGGACCGGGCATTTCACGCCCGAGGTCGCGAACCGCTATGCCCAGGAACTGGTCGAGGCGTTCCGGCGCAGCGGCTTCCGCCCCGGCTATCGCCTGCGCATCGACATGTCGGCGATCAGCGTCCAGCCGAAGGAAGCGATCATGACGGTCCATGAGGCGCTGCGCGACTTTCCCCGCGCCAGCCGGATCGCGATGATCAACGGCAGCGCGATCGGGCGGCAACAGATCCGGCGGCTGATGACCCAGCCCTATCTGCGGGTGTTCGATCCCGCCGAGGACAGCCTGGCCTGGCTGACCGCGCCGGAGTAATCGCTCGCCCACGCCGCTATCCTTGGATAGCATGGGCCAATGCCCCCGCCCTCCGCCCGCCCCCGCCGTGATCGCCGTGCCGCCGAAGAAGCGGGCCGTCGCGGCGAACGCCTCGCCGCCTGGTGGCTGCGCCTGAAGGGCTGGACGATCCTCGACCGCCGGGTCCGCACGCCTGCGGGCGAGGTCGATCTGGTCGTGCGGCGCGGATCGCTGGTCGCCTTTGTCGAGGTGAAGATGCGGAAGACCGCCGCCGAACTGGATTTCGCGATCGACGCGCGGCGGCTGGCACGGGTCGCGGCCGCCGCCGAGGTGCTGATGGCGACCTATGCCGGGCCGGGCGACGATATCCGGGTCGACGTCATCCTGCTCGCGCCGGGCACGCGGCCGCGTCACATCGAAAACGCATGGTGTGGGTGACAGGCGCGCGGGCAGCGATTACCTCCCGTCCGCAACACCTCAAGGAAGGAAGCCCCCATGTCCAAGCCGCTGACCGTCGCCGTCCAGATGGACCCGATGGACCAGATCAACATCGCCGGGGACTCGACCTTCGCACTGATGCTGTCGGCCCAGGCGCGCGGGCACACGCTGTTCCACTATGACGCGGGCGACCTCAACTGGTCGGACGGGCACCTCTGGACGAAGGCGCATCCCGTCACCGTGCAGCGCGTCGCGGGCGACCATTACCGCTTCGGCGAGCCGGTGAAGCTGGACCTGGGCGACGCGGCCGATGTCGTGCTGATGCGGCAGGATCCGCCCTTCGACCTGGGCTATATCACCGCGACCCACCTGCTGGAGCGGGTAGCCGAGAAGACGCTGGTCGTGAACAATCCGCGCAGCGTGCGCAACGCGCCGGAAAAGGTCTTCGTCCTCGACTATCCGCAGTTCATGCCGCCGACGCTGGTCACCCGCTCGCTGGACGAGGCGCGCGCGTTCCTGGCGAAGCATGGCGAGATCGTCATCAAGCCGCTGCACGGCAATGGCGGCAAGGCGATCTTCAAGGTCGGGCGCGACGGCGCGAACCTGTCCGCGCTGATCGAGGTGTTCAACACCGCCTATCGCGAGCCGCATATGGTGCAGGCGTTCCTGCCCGCCGTGGCCAAGGGTGACAAGCGCATCGTCCTGATCGACGGCGAAGTCGCGGGCGCGATCAACCGCCTGCCGGGCGAGGGCGAGATCCGCTCCAACCTGGCGGTCGGCGGCTCGGCGCAGAAGACCGAATTGACCGAGCGTGAGCGTGAAATCTGCGCGGTGCTCGGGCCGGAGTTGAAGCGGCGCGGGCTGTTGTTCGTCGGGATCGACGTGATCGGCGGCGAATGGCTGACCGAGATCAATGTCACCTCCCCCACCGGCATCGTCGCCATCGAGACGTTCGACGGGACGGATGTCGCGGGCCTGATCTGGGACGCGATCGAGGCAAAGGTCGCGGCGAAGGGCTGAACGCAATCCTCCCCGGCACGGGGAGGTGGCAGGCCGAAGGCCTGACGGAGGGGGCATGCCGCAATGGACGTACCATGCGGCACGCCCCCCTCCACCATGCTTCGCATGGTCCCCCTCCCCGTGCCGGGGAGGACTATTCCCGACGGAACCCATCGCCCACCCATGCTTTTCCTTACCCGAGCAACGAAGGGCATGAGCATGGGTGCAACAACCATCGGCGCTATGGTGGGCGCCGCCATCGACGGTATGTCGGGTGACGACGGTGTCGCGGACGGCGCGATCATCGGCGCGGTGACCGCCAATGTCCTGAAAGTCGTGCTGCCGCTCGCCATCACCTATGCGGTGGGCTGGGCGGTGCTGCGCGGCGCGGGTGAGATCAAGGACCGAGTTTTCGGAGAAACAGCATGATCGGACGTATTATCGGCGCGCTCGTCGGGCGTGAAATCGGTCGCCGCGAAGGAAATGACGGCTTCAAGGGTGCGGCGCTTGGTGCGCTGGCCGTCGGCGGCATACGCCGCCTGGGTCCGCTCGGCCTGCTGCTCGGCGGCGGCTATGCGGCCAAGAAGGCCTATGACCGGCACAAGGCCGGAAAGGTCGCGGGCAACCGCTTCTAAGGCCTCGCTTCCAGACAAAGCGATACCGCAGCGCGTCAAGCATGTCTTGACGCGCTGCAACCGCGTGCGTCAAAGGCAGATATGCCCAACTCGCCCGCCTATCCCGACGATCCCCACAAGCTGAAGCGCCGCGGCATGTTGTTCGTGCTGTCCTCGCCCTCGGGTGCGGGGAAGTCTACGATTGCGCGCAAGCTGCTCGCCGATGATGACGGCCTGCAAATGTCGGTGTCGGCAACGACGCGCGGCATCCGGCCGGGCGAAGAGGACGGCCGGGACTATCACTTCGTCGACCTCGAGGAATTTCGCCGCATGGTGGCGGATGACGAGTTCCTCGAATGGGCGCATGTCTTCGACAATCGCTATGGCACGCCGCGCGCTCAGGTCGAGGCGATGCTGGCGGCGGGGAAGGACGTGCTGTTCGACATCGACTGGCAGGGCGCGCAACAGCTGTTCCAGATTGCGGGCGGCGACGTGGTCCGCGTGTTCATCTTCCCTCCCTCGATGGAGGAACTGCGCCAGCGACTCGAGCGCCGCGCGACCGACTCGGTCGAGGTGATCGACGCCCGCATGGCCCGCGCGACCAACGAGGTCAGCCACTGGGACGGCTATGATTACGTCCTGGTCAATGACGATGTGGAGCAGTGTTTCCAGGGGGTGAAGACGATCCTGCAAGCCGAGCGGCTGAAGCGCTCGCGCCAGACCGGGCTGATCGGGTTCATCCGGAAGCTGACGACGAAGTAAGCGCGGGGCGGTTCGGGGCGTGCACTTCGACTTCGCTCAGTGCGAACGGAGTGTAGGACGGGTGACAACCCGCGCGGGGTTCCCTCCCACGTCTCCTTGCCCCCGTTCAGGCTGAGCGTAGTCGAAACCCAAGGGAAACCCTCGCCGCACGCGCATCCCATGCACTTCGACTTCGCTCAGTGTGAACGGAGCGCGGGATAGGTGGCAACCACCCTCGACTCCCGTTCAGGCTAAGCGTAGTCGAAGCCCACGCCCTGCCCTCGAAACAAACTTATCCCAGCGCCTTCAAGAACTTCACTGCCGCGTCGAACTCCCGACGCTTGGCCTCTCGCGCTTCGACGGCGAGGTAATCCTCACCCCAGATCTCCGCCTGGAAATCCTCGTCGACATGCGCGGCGATCCAGATCGTATCTGCCTCCTCCGCCCCCTCCAGCAGCGCCAGCGCCAGCACCAGCGAGCCGGTAATCGTCACCACCGGCGACAGCGCGGCAAGACGGAACGGATCGAGCGCCGCCACGGCCTGCGCTAGCCGCTCGACCGTCGCGGGAGGCTGGGGCTGGTGCATGATCCCCGTCACCAGGGTGAAATGCACGTCGTAGCGATCCCGCGCCCAGTCGAGCAGCGGGTTCCACACCGCATCCTGCCGCGCCACCAGTTCCGGCGGCGAGTCCGCGCGGTAACAGAGCAGGTCGCTCTCCGCATAGCGCGCCAGCCCGGCCGCGAACGGCGCCGGGTCCGCGCCGATCCGGTCGATCGCCGCATTGGCGAGACCGGTCAGCGGCATGGCGCGCGGGTCGACCGTTTCCTCGACGTCGCGCCACTCGCCCGCAACCGCCTCGGCCAGCGCCATCGTCGGCAGCGCCAGCGGCACCCGCCCCGGCGTGCGCACCGGCCGGTCGTCGAGCCGCACGACCCGCTCGGCATCGACCGAGACGTTTGTCCAGAACCGCTTCATTCGCCCCCGCTCCGCCAGCGATGCGCCAGGCCGGCGGGCACGATCGCGATCATCGCCAGCGCCGACAGGATGATGCCGACGCCCAGCGCCTTGTGCGGCCATGCCACTCCGCGCGAAGCCAGCACCACGCCGAACAGTGCGCCCGCCACGCCGATCAGGCGCACGCCCATGATGATGAACCAGCGCCGCCGCGCGCGCGTGTCGCCGCTCATGACCGCACCAGCAGGGCGGGTAGGTCCGCAACCTCTTGCGCCACGACCTCGGCGCCTGCGCTCACCAGTTCCGTCACGTCATGATATCCCCAGGCGACACCGACCGCGAAGGCACCTGCCGCCTTGCCCATCGCCATGTCGAAGCTCGTGTCGCCGATCATCGCGACATCCTGCGCCGCCACGCCGGTCTCGGCCATGGCGGCCAGCACCATCGACGGGTCGGGCTTGGACGGGTGCCGGTCGGCGGTTTGCAGCGTGACGAAATGATCCGCCAGACCATGTTCGGCCAGCACCCGTTTGAGGCCTCGATCCGACTTGCCCGTCGCCACGCCCATCAGCCAGCCCTCCCCCGCCAGATGGTCGAGCAGGGCGGGGATGCCGTCGAACAGCGGCTCGGGTTCCATCGCGCCCGCGGTGCGCAGTCGGAAGAAGGCCGCCTTATAGTCGCTGGCCAGTTGGTGGTGCATCGCGTCGGGCTGGTCGGGTGCGAGCACACGCATCGCCTCGACCAGGCTCAGCCCAACGATCCGGCGAATCGCGGGGGCGGGCGGCGGGGTCAGGCCGGCCAGGGTGAACGCCTCGACGGCGGCAAGACAGATATTGGCCTGGCTATCGACCAGAGTACCGTCACAATCGAACAGGGCAAGGCGCGGGCGCGTCATCGCCCCCTCCTATCGGCAAGGGTGGCGCGGGGGAAGCATGACGTTTCGGATGAACAACAGCTAACAACCGTATTCAGCATCCGAACATGGCGAATCACCCATAAGGGCTTCAACGACGACGGGAATCGCCCCGCCGCCGCCGGTTTGAAGATCAAGGGAGATCGTGATGTTCAAGAAGCTTTCGCTCGCTGCCGCCGCCCTTGCCGTCGGCGCGACGGCCATGGTTCCGACCGCTGCTTCTGCGCAGCGTTATTATGATCGCGGCTACGGCTACGACCGCGCCTATGGCGACGCCTATTCGGACGGTTACAATCGCGGCCCGCGCTATGACCGCGGCTATTATGACCGTGGCGGCTACAACCGTGGCTATTACAACCGTGGTCCGCAGCGCTGCAACAACGGCACCACGGGCACCATCGTCGGCGCGATCGCGGGTGGCCTGCTAGGCCGCACGATCGACACGCGAGGCGACCGTACGCTCGGCACGATCCTGGGCGGCGGCGCCGGGGCGCTGGCCGGTCACGCGATCGAAAAGTCGAATAACCCCGGTTATTGCCGGTAATCTTCGGGCTTGAGGGGATGCCCCCTCGCCCTTGGATAAACGAAAGCCCCGTCGACCCAGGTCGGCGGGGCTTTTTCGCTTACCTGCCATTCCTCCCCTGCAAGGGGAGGTGGCAGCCCGCAGGGCTGACGGAGGGGTGTCCCGGCCAGCGAGGCCATGCACCACGAGCGTGGACACCCCTCCACCACCGCTTCGCGGCGGTCCCCCTCCCCTTACAGGGGAGGAAAAGCGGACTCAGCGCGTACCTCTGCCCCGACGTTCGCCGCGGCGTTCCTTGCGATACTGCTTGGCGTGCGCCTTGGCGCGCTGCTTCAGGACTTCCTTGGGCGGCGGGCCGCGATCCTCGTCCTGGGGCAGGACGTCGCCGCGAATCTCGTCAAAGCCCAGCTGGTTCATCGATTCGGCGAAGTGGGTCGGCAGTTCGGCCGTCTGGTCGATCCGGCCGCCATCGGGGTGATCGACGCGGATGCGGCGCGCGTGCAGATGCATCTTGCGGCTGATCCCGCCGGTCAGGAACGCCGCCGCACCGCCATATTTGCCGTCGCCGACGATGGGATGGCCGATCGCGGCCATATGCACGCGCAGCTGGTGGGTACGGCCGGTGAATGGCTGCAACTCGACCCAGCAGCAGCTGTTGCCCGCCCGCTCGATCACGCGGTAGCGCGAGCGCGCCGACTGGCCGTTTTCCTCGTCGACATGCATCTTCTCGCCGCCGGTGCCCGGCTGCTTGGCGATGGGCAGCTCGATCGTGCCGTCGTCGATCGAGGGCACGCCGACGACCAGCGCCCAGTAGATCTTCTTGGCGGTGCGCCCCGAAAACGCCTTGGCAAAGAACGCCGCCGCGCGGGCATTGCGCGCGACCAGCAGCGCGCCCGACGTGTCCTTGTCCAGCCGGTGGACCAGCTTGGGCCGCCCCTCCGCCTCGAACTGCAGCGCGTCGAGCAGGCCGTCGACATGCTGCGTCGTCTTGGTGCCCCCTTGCGTCGCCAGGCCCGGCGGCTTGTTCAGGACCAGCGCGTCGCGATCCTTGTGGATCACCATCTCGCGCGCGAACGACTCCTCGTCCTCGGACAGGATGTGGCGCGGGCGCATCGTCGGCTTGCTGCTCTCGGCCAGCGCGGGCTCGGCGGGGGGCACGCGCAGCACCTGGCCCGCCGCGATCCGGTCGCCCGGCGTCGCGCGCAGACCATCGACGCGCAACTGGCCGGTACGCGCCCATTTGGCGACGGTGGTGAAGCTGGTGTCGGGCATATGCCGCTTGAACCAGCGGTCCAGCCGGATGCCGTCATCGTCATAGCCGACCGTGAATTGGCGGACAGAGTCCGTCATGCGAAAATCCTTGTTATCGAAAGTCCGGCCCAAAGCGCGGCCAGCGAACCCAGCAACGACAAGGCGACATAACCGAGCGCGACCGTGATCTGGCCGCGTTCGATCAGGGTGATGGTATCGAGCGAGAAGGAGGAAAAGGTGGTGAAGCCCCCCAATATCCCGACGCCGACAAACAGCCGCCACCCTTCCGCGCCGCCGGTCCTGGCGAGGACGCCCGCCAGCAATCCCATCAACAGCCCGCCGACCCAGTTGACGGTCAGCGTACCATAGGGAAAGTCCGGGCCGAACGCATGGAGCATGTAGCGGCCGGTCCAATACCGGGCGCCCGAGCCCAATGCGCCGCCCAGCATTACGAGAAGAAGCGGTGACATGATCGCCGTCCCTTAGCGCAACCCCGTCAGCCGCGCAAAGGACAAGCGCGGGACGTCGGGATCAGCTGCCCTTGACCACCAGATCGATGTCGGTGCCACCCCCGGGCCGGGCGGTCGCATAGACCATATAGGCCGCCGGTCCCCGCGTACCGCCCAGGACATGTTGCGCGCCGTCCAGCTTGTGCTCGGCGCTGTAGCCCGCCCCGCTGGCGCGGGTATAGTAATAGTCGATGACCTTGGCGGCGGGTGCGGCGGTACGCAGGCTGACGATGCGCAAGCCGCAGCCATTCGCGTCATTGCCCGCCGCTTCCGCCACGCGCGAGCCTGGATAGGGAGCAAGAGCCTGCGGCATTCGACTCGCCCATGTCGCGGAATAACGCAGGCCCGACAGGCAGGCGGCATTGCCCGGCTGCTGCCCGGCCTTGGCCGCCAGCGTGAAGGCCCCGGCCGAGGCGCGGCATTCGGGGCAGTCGCGCGCGGCCACCGGCGCGGACTTCAGCGTGCGGGCATCGACCGGATCGGCGGGCGGCGGCAGCGAGGGCAGCTGGTCGCTCGCGGGCCGGTTGGGCGGACGCACGGCATTGGCGTTGGAGCTTTGGGTGAGGCCGGGATCGACCATGATCTGCCCGGCCAGCGCCTCGCGCAGTTGCGGGTCGCGTGTCGGGCTGCCGTCGTTCATCGCCGCCAGTTCATTGTCCAGCGCGTTCAACTGCGCATCGTCATCGGACTTGCCGCCACATGCCGCCAGCAACAGGCAGCCCAGCGGGATCAGGATATAGTGCGACTTCGCCATCATGGGGAACGGTCTAGCACGGCTATGCGACGCGATCCTTAACGGTTCTTGCCTTTGTCATGCCCCAGTGCGGGATATCGAAGCATTCCCCCATTCCTCCCCTGCAAGGGGAGGAACAGGATGAATGTCGATCGAGGCCGGCCCCTCGCGCTTGTAGAAAGGGCCAGCCCACGCCATCTTTATTTCCATGCTGAACCTGTTTTCGGTCGTCATCGGCCTGGTCGCGCTTTTGCTCGGTATCGTGCCCTTCCTGCCCTTTTTCGCCTGGGGTTACTGGTTCGTGATCCCCATAGCGATCGTCGGCGCGGCGGTGGGCGCATTGTCGTCGCGCGATACGGGGCGCAATCTGAACTTGATCCTCATCCTGATCTTCGGCCTCCGCCTGATGCTGGGCGGCGGATTCATCTAAAACGAGAAATGGCCCGGCGGGTCTCCCCGCCGAGCCGTCCTTGATGCTGTCCGCCGGTTTAGCGGCAGCGGACCTGGCCGCGATCGATCTGCTGGCCGAGCAGCGCGCCGCCGCCTGCGCCGATCACGGTGCCGAGCAGGCGCGACCCGCCGCCCGCAATCACATTGCCCAGCGCGCCGCCCGCCAGACCGCCGATCACCAGGCCCGTGGTGCCGTCATTGCGGCGGCAATAGAAGCGCCCGTTCATGCCGCGATAGATGCGGTCGTTGCGGCCGAGCGCGCGCGGCTGGTAATAACGGCCGTCGCGATAATAGCGCTCGGGATAATAGCCGCGCTGGCCCGGCTCGAAACGGTTATAGTCGTAATTGCGCCAGCGGACGTTGCGCATGTCCTTGCGATAATCCTTGCGGGCATCGCGAATGTCCTCGCGATATTCGCGGCGCGCCTCGCGGATGTCGCGCGGCGAATCGGCGCGGCGGACGTCGCGGTTATAGTCACGGCGGGCGTCCCGCACGTCTTCGCGATATTCCTGGCGCGCTTCCCAGCCGTTGCGCTGCGCCTCGGCAGGGATGGCGGAAAAGGCGGTGGCGGCGATCGTCGCCGTCAACAGTGCAATACGCATACTCGAACTCCCGTTGATGATGGGAGGAAGAACCCGCATTTATCCCGCTTGTTGCGTGAACCGAAAACTACTGGGCGTTCACTATCGAGACAGGATCATCTGTTTGATTTTCCAAACTAAAAAGGGCGCCACCCGAAGGTGACGCCCCCTGTTTCCCCGCCATGGGGGGAAAGGCCGCTAGCGGCAGCGGCGGTTGCTCGTGCCGCGCTCGATCTCGCGACCGGCGAGCGCGCCCACGGCGGCACCGCCCAGCGTGCCCAGCGTGCGGTCGCCGCGCGTATCGATCGTGCGGCCCAGCAGCGCACCCGCGACGCCACCGACGACCAGCCCCGTCGTGCCGTCCGGCTTGCGGCAGCGGACGCGGCCACGGTCATCGCGCCATTCGCGATACTTGTAGCGGCGCTGCGCGTCGGCGGCGGTCACCGGCAGGACCAGCGTGGGGACGACCATCGCGGTGCAGCCCAGGGCAAGCATCAATTTCCGCATCACAAACTTCCTTTCAAATTGATCTGACGCCGTAACGTCCCACTTCTACCGTCCGTTGCATGAACGGGAGATAACGTCACGTTCATCAACGCGCCGCCCTTTCCCCCTGCGAAGGGCCGCTCTAGGGTCGTGCGCGATGCTGCCCCAACCCACCGCCATGCTGCCCGCCGTGATGCCCTGGCTCGACCTGGCGGGGCTGGCCGTGTTCGCCGTGTCGGGCGCGCTGGTCGCGGCCAAGCACCGCCAGACGATGGTCACGCTCGTCTTCTTCGCGCTCATCACCGGGGTCGGCGGGGGGACGCTGCGCGACCTGTTGATCGATGCGCCGGTCTTCTGGGTGCATGACGCGCGGGTGCCGCTCGTCTGCCTGATCGCGGCGGTCGCGGTCTGGGCGACGCCGGAGCGCTGGTGGCGGGGGAGCGCGCTCGACTGGTTCGACGCGGTGGGGCTGGCGGCCTATGCCGTCTATGGCGCGGCGAAGGCGAGCGGCTATGGCATCACCCCGATCCCGGCGGCGATGCTGGGGGTGGTGTCGGCCTGTGTCGGGGGCATCATCCGCGACGTGATCGCGGGCGAGCCGTCGATCCTGATGCGGCCGGAACTGTATGTGACGGCGGCCGCGCTGTCCTCGACCAGCTATGTGATCCTGATGCAGCTGGGAGTGCCGGGTGCGGGGCCGATCGCGGCGCTGGCGGGGTTCGTGCTGCGCGGGGCGGCGATCCGATATCGGATCGCGCTGCCCGCTTATCCGGCGAAAGGGTGGGACCGGGGGTGATTCCTGTGGGAGGGAACTGCTCCCCCCTCCGTTCGCGCTGAACGAAGTCGAAGCGTACGCCCCGCTATCGCGGCTTGGCTGACGCATCCCCTTGGCCTTCGACTTCGCTCAGGCTGAACGGAGCGGGGGTAAACAGGCTTAACCCCAATCTCACCGCCCCAGCATCAACTCCGGCCGCACCACCCGGTCGAAGGTCGCCTCGTCGACCAGCCCCAGTTCCAGCCCGGCCTCCTTCAACGTCTGCCCCTTCTGATGCGCGTGCTTGGCGATCTTGGCGGCGTTGTCATAGCCGATCTCGGGCGCCAGCGCCGTCACCAGCATCAGCGAGCGGTCGAGCAGCTCGGTGATCCGGTCGCGATTGACCGTCATCCCCTCGACCGTGCGCTCGGCAAAGCTCTCCATGCCGACCGCCAGCAAATGGATCGAGCGCAGCACGTTCGCGCCGATCAGCGGCTTGAAGACGTTCAGCTCCAGATGGCCCTGCAGGCCGCCGACGGTCACGGCGGCATTGTTGCCGATCACCTGCGCGGCGACCATGGTCAGCATCTCGCACTGGGTCGGGTTGACCTTGCCCGGCATGATCGAGCTGCCCGGCTCGTTGGCAGGCAGTTCCAGCTCGCCCAGCCCCGAGCGCGGGCCAGAACCCAGCAGCCGGATATCGTTGGCAATCTTGGTCAGCGCCACCGCCAGCACGTTCAGCGTGCCATGCAGGTCGACCAGCCCGTCATTGCTGGCCAGCGCCTCGAACTTGTTGGGCGCGGTCACGAAGTCGAGGCCGGTCGCCTCGGCGATCTCCGCCGCGATCGCCTCGGCAAAGCCATGGGGCGCGTTCAGCCCGGTGCCGACCGCCGTCCCGCCTTGCGCCAGCGGCAGGATATTGCGGTGGAGCGTCCCCTCGATCCGGTCGCGGGCATTGGCAAGCTGCTGCACATAGCCCGAAAATTCCTGGCCCAGGGTCAGCGGCGTCGCGTCCTGCAAATGGGTGCGGCCGATCTTCACGATGGAATCCCACTCCTTCGCCTTGGCCTCCAGCGCGGCATGAAGCCGGTCGAGCGCGGGGAAAAGCTGCTTCGTCACGGCAATCGCGGCGGCGACATGCAGCGCGGTCGGGAAGGTGTCGTTGGACGACTGGCCGCGATTGACGTCGTCATTGGGGTGGACCGGCGACTTGCCGCCGCGCTCACCCGTCAGCATCTCGTTGGCGCGGCCCGCGATCACCTCATTGGCGTTCATGTTGGACTGGGTGCCCGATCCGGTCTGCCAGATGACCAGCGGGAACTGGTCGTCATGCCGCCCGTCGATCACCTCCTGCGCCGCCGCCTCGATCGCATCGGCCTTGTCCGCCACCAGGCCATGGCCGCGATTGATCCGCGCCGCCGCCTTCTTCACGATGGCCAGCGCATGGACGATGCCGATCGGCATCTGCTCGCGTGGCCCGAACGGGAAATTCTCCAGGCTGCGCTCGGTCTGTGCGCCCCAATAGGCGCTGGCGGGGACTTCGATCGGGCCGATCGAGTCGGTTTCGGTGCGGGTGGTGGCGTTCTGGGTCATGCGACAGGGACTCACCGATGGGGTCAGGGGTTCCCCGTTACATAGTCGTCATGTCGTCGACAGAGGAGGGCAGAATGCTTGCCACCCGCCCCCCACCCGCCTATCGCCGCCCTCGCGACAGGTTCCTCGAAAGAGGATGAAAAGGGAATGGGGTGCGACACCCCGGCTGCCCCTGCAACTGTAAGCGGCGAGCCGCCCGCCACGACGCCATTGGGGTAATGCCCGAGAAGGCGGCGGACCGGCCCCGACCCGCGAGCCAGGAGACCTGCCCGTCGCGGTCGTCCTTCGGCTGGTCAGGGTGTACCGGACGAAACGGGGCTTTCCCCTCGCGCGGCGACAGCGCCTTTGGAGACTTGCCCGATGTACAAGCCGATTTCATGCTGAAGCCCGCCGCGAACGGCCCCGCCGTGGTCGCCTGCAACACCTGCCGCCTGTCCGACGAGGTGCGCGAGAACGAAGACGGCCAGCGCGGCGGTGCGCTGCTGGTCGAGGCGCTTCGCCGGGTACAGGCGTCCGATCCCGCCTATGCGGATGTCGCGGTCGAGGAGATGCCCTGCCTCTTCGCCTGCCAGTCCTTCTGTACCGTCCACTTACGCTGCCCCGGCAAGGTCGGATACGTCATGGGGAAGTTCACCCCCGATGACGACGCCGCGCGCGCCATATTGGACTATGCCCGCGCCTATGCCGACAGCGACTGGGGACAGGTGCCCTACAAGCAATGGCCGCAAGGGGTGAAAGGCCATTTCCTGACCCGCACGCCCCCCGAAGGATATGTCGTCGAATGAGCGCCTTCCCCACCATCGCCGCGTTCGAGACCGCGCTCGCCACCCTGCCCCAGCCCGACGACCAGGCCCGCGCCGCCGCGACCGCGCGGCAGGGGCAGTTGACCAAGCCGCCGGGCTCGCTGGGCCGCCTGGAGGACATCGCGATCTTCCTCGCCGGATGGCAGGGCGTCGAGCGGCCCCGGATCGAGCGCGGCCGTGCGGTCATCTTCGCAGGGAATCACGGCGTCACCGCGCGCGGCGTCAGCGCCTTTCCGGCCGAGGTGACGGTGCAGATGGTCGCCAATTTCGCCGCCGGGGGGGCCGCGATCAACGCACTGGCGGCGGCGGCGGGGCTGGAACTGGCCGTGGTGCCGCTCGACCTCGACCGACCGACCGCCGACTTCACCGCCGCGCCCGCCATGACCGAGGAGGAATGCCTGGACGCGCTGTCCGCCGGTGCCGAGGCGGTGGGTGATGCCGACCTGCTCGTCCTGGGCGAGATGGGAATCGGCAACAGCACCGCCGCCGCTGCGCTGGCCGCCGCCAGTTTCGGGGGAGCACCCGCCTTGTGGGTCGGGCCGGGCACCGGCATCGATGCCGAGGGCGTTCAGCGCAAGGCCTGGGTGGTAGCCGAGGGACTCGCCCTGCACCGGGAGCATCTGACCAGCGCCTTCGAGATCCTGCGCCGTCTGGGCGGGCGCGAGATCGCAGGCATGGCGGGCGCGGTGCTGGCCGCACGCCACAAGCGGATCCCGGTGGTGCTCGACGGCTTTATCGGCACCGCCGCCATCGCACCGCTGGCCCATGCCAATCCGGCGATCAGCGCCCATTGCCTGTCGGGCCATTGCTCTGCCGAGCCGGGCCATGTCCTGTTGCTCGCGCGGCTGGGACTCGAGCCGATCCTGTCGCTCGCCATGCGGCTGGGCGAGGCGAGCGGCGCGGCGGTGGCGGTGCAGGTCATCCGTGCAGCCATCGCGGCGCATGACGGCATGGCGACCTTTGCCGAGGCGGGCATCTCGGGCGCGTGACCGGCTTTCGTCTCCATCTGCTGCGTCACGGCGAGCCCGAACTGACGGGGCGGATGCTCGGGCGAACCGACAGCCCCGCCACGGCCGGGGGCATCGCAGCCTGTGTCGCGCGGGCGGGCGGGCTGGACGTGACCCGCCGGGTCGCCTCCGACCTGTCGCGCGCGCGGACCTGTGCCGAGGCAATCGGTCCAGTGGAAGTCGATCCGCGCTGGCGGGAGCTGGATTTCGGCGCGTGGGACGGGCTGGCGGCGAGCGACATCGCCCCCGAGACGCTGCGCCGTTTCTGGGGCGATCCCGATGCCGCCCCGCCGCCGGGCGGCGAACGCTGGTCCGATCTGGTCGAGCGTGTCCGTGCAGCCATCGCCGACCTGCCGCCCGAACCGACGCTGATCGTCACCCATGGCGGCGCGATGCGTGCGGCGTTGCATGTGCTGTGCGGGTTCGATCTGCGCGCAACATGGTCGTTCGCGCTGCCCTATGCGGCGCTGGTCACGCTGGAGGTGTGGGACGGTGCGCCCCGCAGCGCGCAGGTGACGGGGCTGGTGACGGCATGAAGGCGCTGATCGTCGCGCTGGGCTTCCTCACCCGACTGCCCATGCCGCGTGTCGAGGCGGACGAAGCGGATTTCGCGCAGGCCATCCGGCTCTACCCGGTCGCGGGGCTGGTCATCGGGGTGATCGTGGCCGGGGCGGGCTGGCTGGGCGCGCTGGTCGACCCGTGGACGGGCGCGCTGGCGGCACTGGTCGCCTGGGTCTGGGCGACGGGGGCGCTGCATCTGGACGGGCTGGCCGACCTGTCCGACGGGCTGGGCGCGGCGCATGGCGATCGGTCGCGGCTGCTGGCGGTGATGGCCGATCCGCATATCGGCAGTTTCGGCGTGGTCGCGCTGGCAATGCAGTTGACCGCCAAGCTGGTGCTGCTCCACCGCGTGCCGCCCGAGGGCTGGCCGTGGATCGCGCTGATCCCGGCCGCCGCACGGATCGGACCTTTGGTCTGGGCGCGGATGCTGCCGCCGCTGAAGCCCGGCGGATTGGGGGCGATGGTAGCCAAGGCGGTCCGGCCGCTCGACATGATCGGCTGGATATTCGCCGCGCTCGTGCTGGGCCTGTTCTATCCGCCGGTGGCGGTCGCACCGCTCGTCCTCATGGCGCTGTCGCTCTGGTTCCGGCGCAAGCTGGGCGGCGTCACCGGCGACGTGCATGGCGCCGGGATCGAACTGACCGAAACCGCGCTGCTCCTCGCTGCCGTCCTTTACGCCCTGCCCTGAGCGATCCGCAGCAGCGCGTCGCAATCGACATGCGCCTCCAGCACGGCGGCGATGGCGTCGAGCGCGGCATCGACATCGGCCCGGTGATCCGGCCCCTGCCCCGCCATGCCGATCCGTGCCAGCCATGCCGCGCGCTGTCCCGCCTCGCCCAGCAGGCCGTGGACATAGCTGCCCGCGACCAGCCCGTCGGCGCGGATCGCCCCCTCCGCCCGGCCATCGGCGAGATACCCCACCGGCTGCGCGGTATCGGGGCCGCCGGTCCGCCCGAGATGGATTTCATAGCCCGAGAACGGCGCACCCAGCGCCTCGCCCGTCACCGGCCGGACCGTCTTTTCGCCGGTGAGCACGGTCTCCACGTCGAGCAACCCCAGCCCCGCGACCGTCCCGGCAGGCCCCTCGATCCCGTCCGGGTCGGCGACCGAGCGGCCCAGCATCTGGTATCCGCCGCACAAGCCCAGCACCGGCCGCCCGCGCCGGACATGCGCGGCGATGTCGATGTCCCAGCCCTGTGCGCGAATGAAGGCCAGGTCGGCGATGGTCGCCTTCGATCCCGCCAGCACGATCATCGCGGCATCGGGGATCGGCTCGCCGGGGCGGACCATGACCAGATCGACCTGCGGCTCCAGGCGCAGCGGATCGAGATCGTCGAAATTGGCGATGCGCGGCGTGATCGGACAGGCGATGACGACCCGCCCGCCCATACCGGCGCGCCCGCGTTCCAGCACCACCGCGTCCTCGCTGGGCAAGCGCGCGGCATCGGCCAGCCACGGGATCAGCCCCAGCGAGTGCCAGCCGGTATGCTCGGCAATCGTTGCCATGCCATCGGCGAACAGCGCAGGGTCGCCGCGAAACTTGTTGACCAGAAAGCCCCGGATCATCGCGGCATCCGCCGGGTCGATCACCGCCTTGGTGCCGACCAGCGAGGCGATCACCCCGCCCCGGTCGATATCCCCCGCCAGCACCACCGGCACGTTCGCCGCGCGGGCAAAGCCCATATTGGCAATATCGCCGGGGCGCAGATTGACCTCGGCGGGCGACCCGGCGCCCTCGACGATCACGAGATCGCACGCCGCCTCCAACCTACGATAGCAGTCGACCACCTCGGGCAGCAGCCCGATCCGCCCCTCGCGCCATTTCGACGCGGGCAGCATCCCCCGCACCTGCCCCCGCACGATCAGTTGCGAGGTGCGGTCCCCCTGTGGCTTCAGCAGCACCGGATTCATGTCGACATGCGGCGTCACCCGCGCCGCCATCGCCTGGGTCGCCTGCGCCCGGCCGATTTCGCCGCCATCGGGCGTGGCGGCGGCATTGTTGCTCATATTCTGCGGCTTGAAGGGACGGACGCGCAGCCCTCGATTGGCGAAGGCGCGGCAGAGGCCCGCGACCAGCACCGACTTGCCGACGTCCGATCCCGTGCCCTGGATCATCACGCCAGCCATGCGGCACTCCCCGCGATCACCCAGAGCAGCAGGCAGGCGCGCGCATAGACTTGCAGGGCGGTCACGATGTCGCAGGGCGACGCGGGCCGCCCCTCGCGCCCGATCCACGGCTTGATCTGGGTCACCCCGTCATAGGCGACCGGCCCGGCCAGTGCGACGCCCAGCGCGCCCGCTATCGCCGCCTCGGGCCAGCCCGCATTGGGCGAGGCATGGGCACGCGCATCGCGCTTCATCACCGCCCAGCCGCCAGCACCCGCGACGCACACCAGCACGCCCGCGATCCGCGCCGGAAGCCAGTTCGCCCCGTCGTCGATCCGCGCCGCCGCCCAGCCGAACGCCCGCCAGCGCGGCTCCTTATGCCCGATGATGCTGTCGGCGGTGTTGATCGCCTTGTACATCCACACCCCCGGCAGCCCGAGCAGCAGCAACCAGAAGAGCGGCGCGACGATGCCGTCGCAGAAACTTTCCGCCAGCGTCTCGATCGCCGCGCGCGACACGCCCGCCTGGTCCAGCCGCCCGGTATCGCGCCCGACCACCCGCGCGACCAGCGCTCGGGCGGCGGGCAGGTCGCTGCGTAGCAGCGCGTCGGCCACGGGGCGGACATGGACATACAGGCTGCGCTGCGCGAGCGCGGGCCAGGCCAGCAGCGCGCTGACGATCCAGCCCCAGCGACCGAGCAAAAGGTGCGATTCCCGGTCGATCCACCATGCAAGCCCGCCGGTCAGCGCGATCAACAGGATCATGGTGACAACGCCCAGCCCCCGCCGCACACCTTCGGGCCGCTTCGGCGAATTGCCGAACCGCTCGGCCAGATTCAGAAACCGCGCAAATGCCCCCACCGGATGACCGACACGCGCATAGAGCCGGTCGGGCCAGCCGATCGCCGCATCGAGCGCCAGCGCCATCAGCGCCACAGGATCAGCCATGCCGCAATGCCTTATCCAATCGTTCAAGCTCCGCCGTGGCGGCGGGCACGCCGAAGCGCAACCGCCCCGGCGCGTCGGCGAACGGCCGCACCAATATACCTGCCGCCGCCAGTCGCCGGAAGATGGCGGCTGCCCCCGGCGTCTCCACCATGCGGAACAGCGGACAGGCGCCCTTCGCGGTCAATCCATGATGCGCCAGCACCGCGTCCAGCGCCGCCGTCCGCTCGACCAGCGCGATCCGGGTCGCCGCGATCCATGCGCGATCGGCATAAGCCGCGCTGCCCCAGGCCATGGCGTGCGCCGACACCGGCCAGTCCCCCAGCAGGTCGCGCAGCCGCGCCAGTATCTCCGGCGCGGCCATGACGAAGCCCAGCCGCACCCCGGCCAGCCCGAAGAACTTGCCGAACGACCGCAGCACCACGACCTGTTCGCCGCCATCGAACCCGCTTCCCGGCATCGCATCGGCAAAGGCTTCGTCGAGGATCAGCCAGCCGCCTGCCCGTTCCTGCGCCGCCGCCAGCCGGGCCAGTTGCTCGGGCGAGCGATGGACGCCGTCGGGATTGTTGGGATTGGCGATCAACAGGCTTCCCGCCTGCCCCGCCCAATCGTCCAGCGCGGACTGGTCGACCCGCGCAGAGGCGACCGCGCCATGCGTCCCATAGCTCGGTCGAATTGCGACGATCGGCTGCGGCACGCCCAGCAGCGGCAACAGGCGCAGCGCCATCTCGCTCCCCGGCACCGCCGCGACCCGCTCCGCCGCGACGCCGAAATGCGCCGCTGCCCGTGCTTCCAGTCGGGCCAATGCGCTGCGATCCGGCAAGGGCGCGGCGTCGACGTCCAGCTCCTCGGGCGGGGTCCAGGCGACCGGATTGATCCCCGTCGACAGATCAAGCCACGGCGTCGGGGCATCGGGAAACAGTGCCTTAGCCGCGTCGATCCGGCCGCCATGATGGGTCAGCGCGGCCATGGGGGCTTGCGTCATCGGCCCGCTCCCGCGATGCGGAAAGGCATGACGAAGCCCCGAACCATCCTCGTGCTCGGCGGTGCCCGGTCGGGCAAGAGCCGCCATGCCCAGTCGCTGGCCGAAGCGATGACCTGCCAAGGCTGCTTCATCGCAACCGCGCAGGCCTGGGACGACGAGATGCGCGACCGTATCGCCCGGCACCAGGCCGATCGCGACGAACGCTGGACGACCGTGGAAGCCCCCCTCGCTTTGCCCGAGGCCCTTGCCGAGCACGCCCGCGCCGACCGGGTGGTGCTGGTCGACTGCCTGACCCTGTGGCTGACCAACCTGTTGCTGGGCGAGGCCGATCTGGCGGCGGCGGGCGAGGCGCTGGTCGCTGCGCTGGCCGACGCGCCCGGCCCGGTGGTGCTGGTCAGCAACGAGGTCGGCTTCGGCATCGTCCCGGACAATGCGCTGGCCCGGCGCTTTCGCGATGCGCAAGGTATGCTCAACCAGCGGCTGGCACGGGTATGCGACGCGACCGATCTGGTGGTGGCGGGGCTTCCCATGCGGCTTTCAGGAGAGAAATGATGCGAACCGACGCCGAACATGCCGAGCGCATGGCCAAAAAAAAGGCCGCCCAGGACAGCAAGGTCGCCGCGCGCGACGCCGAAAAGGGCCTGGTCATCGTCCATACCGGCAAGGGCAAGGGCAAGACGACCGCCGCGCTCGGCATGGTCCTCCGTGCGGTCGGCCACGACATGCGCGTCGGCATGGTACAGTTCGTGAAAGGCGCGATGACCACCGGCGAGGCGGCCGTGCTGGCGCGCTTTCCCGAGGTCGATTTCCACGCGATGGGCGAAGGCTTCACCTGGAATACCCAGGACCGCAGCCGCGACATCGCCACCGCGCGGGGCGCGTGGGACGAGGTCAAGCGGATGATCGCCGATCCGTCCTATGACCTGATCGTCGCGGACGAGCTGAATATCGTGCTGCGCTATGACTATCTGCCCGTCGACGAGGTGCTGGAGGTGCTGGCGACCAAGGGCGCGATGACGCATGTCGTCATCACCGGCCGCAACGCGCCGGAGGCGCTGATCGAGGCCGCCGACCTGGTGACCGACATGACGCAGGTGAAGCATCCCTTCCGCGAACAGGGCGTGAAGGCGCAAAAGGGTATCGAATTCTGAGCTTCGGCGTGGAGGGATACACCACAAAGCGTTTGGCTTGGGGCCATGCCCTCCCCCGT
>NZ_BBPI01000023.1 GCF_000787715.1 Sphingomonas parapaucimobilis NBRC 15100 | reverse complement strand
AGGGGATGGGGGAGGGAAAATCCCGCACCCGGACGAAGCACACCACCCGCCCATATCCGGGAAAAGCCCGGATTGTTCGATCATGGTTAATTTCGTCAACCATCTTTTTCGCGCGCGGGGCCTCCCGCGCACGTCAGGGGATGGGAGTTACCATGACGGTCATCAACACCAATGGCGCCGCGCTTCGAGCGATGGCGGCCACGCAGCGCGCCAATACCGATCTGGCGCAATCCATGGCGCGACTGTCCTCGGGCCAGCGGATCAATTCGGCCAAGGACGATGCGGCCGGGCTGGCGATCAGCAGTTCCATGACGGCGCAGATCCGCGGCATGACGCAGGGCATCCGCAACGCGATGGACGGCGTCTCGCTGGTCCAGACCGCCGACGGCGCGCTGACCGAGGTGTCCAACATGCTGCAACGGATCCGCGAGCTGGCGGTGCAGGCGGGATCGGGGACGTACAGCATGAGCGACCGCGCGGCGCTTCAGCTGGAAGTGACCGCGCTGTCGACGCAGATCGACCAGACGCTTCGCAACGCCTCGTTCAACGGGGTGGCATTGTTCAATGCCAATGCGCCGGTTTACGACAGCAATAACCAGCTGGTCGATGCCAGTGTAAAGTTGAACGTGCAGGCAGGGCCAAACATCACCGACACGATCCCGATTTCAATTCCCCCCATTCCCATCAACTACATGCGTGACGATATCAGCACTTATTGGAATAGCTACGATGGCCGACTTACTCCTCCACTTAATATAACCATTCCATATACCGGCCCGTCGTCACACCTCGTTACGTTTGACGACTATATGGCTGGAGGTAAGATTGCGGGCAACGCCATTACGCGTGATGATATCGGCAGGATCACTTACCCGAACAATGGCGATCAATGGTATGATCCCAACGGATCACATTATGACAACATCAATTACGACACATATTACCAACGTCGTCAATTTCCGCTGACGGACGAACTGAACGTCACCAATCGCTACCGGACAGACCACACGATGAAGCGCGTCGACGAACTGCTCGGCACCGTGGCGAGCGTTCAAGGGCAACTCGGCGCAACGGCGAACCGCCTGCAATCCGCTGTCTCCACCCTGACCAGCGGCACGACCAACTTGTCGGAAGCCCGTTCGCGCATCGCCGACACCGATTATTCCGAAGAATCGGTGAAACTCGCCCGCGCCCAAATTTTGGCCCAGGCTTCGACCGCCATGCTCGCCCAGGCCAATCAAAGCCAGAAGGACGTGCTGAAACTGCTCGGCCAGTAACGAAAAAGGGCGGCCCCGCAGGACCGCCCTTTCGTCATTGGTCAAGAAAACCTGATTATTCCGGCTTCTTCGCCACCGCGACCAGTGCTGGGCGCAGAAGGCGGTCCTTGATCATGTAACCCGACTGCATCTCCTGCACGATCGTGCCCGGTTCCTGGTCGGAGGGCATTTCGATCATCGCCTGATGCTTGTTGGGGTCGAGCGGCTGGCCCATCGCCTCGATCTTGGTGATGCCGTGGCGGCCGAGCACGCTGTCCAGCTCGCGGCCGGTCGCATCGAGGCCGGTCACCAGCCCCTTCCACTTGTCATCGGTGCGCAGATCGGCCGGGATCGCCTGCAGCGCACGCTGGAGATTGTCGGCGACCGACAGGACGTCGCGCGCGAACGCGGTCGCGGCATAGTTGCGCGCGTCGACCGCTTCCTTCTCGGCACGGCGACGGACATTCTGATTCTCGGCCTGGGCATAGAGATATTGCTGCTTGGCCTCGGCCAGCTGGTTCTCCAGCCCGGCGACGCGGTCCTGCACGGCCACTTCGGGCGCGGCCTCGGCCGTCTCTTCGCGCAGGTCGTTCGGGGTTTCGTTGGTCGTGTTGTCGCTCATCATAATCCCTGTTCAGCCCATCATCCGGGCGAGCGTTGCCGCCGTGAAATCCACCATGGGCACGACGCGGGCATAGTTCAACCGCGTCGGCCCAATTACGCCGACCACACCGATCACCTGGCCGTCGAGGCCGCGAAAGGGCCGGGCGATCACCGAAGATCCCGACAGGGCGAACAACTTGTTCTCCGCGCCGATGAAGATGCGGGTCGAATCGCCCGCGCGCGCCGAATCGAGCAGATGCGCGATTTCCTGCTTGCCTTCCAGATCGTCGAGCAGGTCGCGGACCCGCTCCAGATCGGCGGCGGCGGCGGCATCGATCAGCCGTCCCTGCCCCCGCACGATCAGGATCGGACGCCGCTCGCCATCCTCGCTCCAGACGGCCAGCCCCTGTTCGACCAGCGCGCGCGCCGCACCGTCCAGCGCCGCACGTCCCGCCGCCAGCTCGCGCTCCAGCCGCTCGCGCGCCTGGCCCAGCGTGAGGCCCGCCAGCGTGGCGGACAGATAATTGCCCGCCTCGACCAGTGCAGATCCCGTCATGCCCGGCGGCAGTTCGAGCACCCGGTTTTCCACCGCGCCATCCTCCGCGACCAGCACGGCCAGCGCCTGGATCGGCGACAGCGGCACGAAGCCGATCGAGCGCAACTTCATCTCGCGCTTGGGCACCATGACAAGGCCCGCACAGGCCGACAGCCCCGACAGCACCGCCGTCGTCGCGGCCAGCGCTTCCTCGACCGGGCCGGAGCGCGCGGCGCGTGCCTCGATCGCGGTGCGCTCCTCGATGCTGGGCTCCATCGCGTGCATCATGCCGTCGACGAACAGACGCAGGCCGATATCCGTCGGCATCCGTCCCGCACTGGTATGCGGCGCCGCCAGCAACCCGCGCTCCTCCAGTTCCTGAAGGACGTTGCGGATCGAGGCGGGCGACAGGTTGATCCCCGACAGCGCGATGGTCTTCGACCCCACGGGTTGACCGCTGGTCAGATAGCTGTCGACCACCACACGAAAGATATCGCGTGCCCGGTCGGTCAGCTCGGTGATCGGTGGGGTGACCATGCCGCGAATGTAGGCATCACCCCGCACCGGCTCAAGCGATCGGGAGACACACCCCTTCTTCTCTGCGTCCTCTGCGCCTCTGCGCCCAAAAAAAGATTGGTTCACGCGGAGGCGCGGAGACGCGGAGGAGGAGCCAAACAATCTCCGCGGCTCCGCGTCTCCGCGTGAGAAAATTTCGCGCAGAAGTGCAGAGGACGCGGAGAAGAAGAGTGTCTTCCGATCGCCACCGTCCCATCTGGCGCTCTAGGCGGGGGGCGGTTAGGGCTGTCGCCAAGGAACAAGGAGAAGACTATGCGCCCGTCCGGCCGGATGCCCGACCAGATGCGTCCTATCACCATCGAGCCGAATTTCACCCGCCACGCCGAAGGATCGGTGCTGATCGGGTTCGGCGATACCAAGGTGCTCGTCACCGCCAGCGTCGAGGAACGCGTGCCCCCCTTCCTGCGCGGCAAGGGCGAAGGCTGGGTGACGGCCGAATATGGCATGCTTCCCCGCGCCACCCATACGCGCGGCAGCCGTGAGGCGGCCAAGGGCAAGCAGTCGGGCCGCACCCAGGAAATCCAGCGGCTGATCGGCCGTTCCCTGCGCGCCGTCTGCGACCTGAAGGCGCTGGGCGAACGTCAGATCACCATCGACTGCGACGTGATCCAGGCCGATGGCGGCACCCGCACCGCCGCCATTTCGGGCGCCTGGGTCGCGCTGCGCATGGCGGTCAACAAGCTGATGGCCGAGGGCAAGCTGGCCAGCGACCCGATCCGCAACAAGGTCGCGGCCGTCTCGTGCGGTATCCATCAGGGCACGCCCGTCCTCGACCTCGACTATATCGAGGATTCGGCCGCCGATGCCGACGCCAATTTCGTACTGATCGAGAACGGCCATATCGCCGAGGTCCAGGCGACCGCCGAAAACGCGACCTATGACGAAGAGGCGCTGCTGCGCCTGCTGCGTCTCGCGCGTATGGGCTGCAACGAGATCTTCGCCGCGCAGGACCGGGCGATCCGCGCATGAGCGGCGAAGGAAGCGGCCGGCAGGCGATCCGCAAGCTGACGCCGGGCAAGCTGGTCCTCGCCAGCCATAACAAGGGCAAGATCGTGGAATTCCGCGAACTCCTCGCGCCCTATGGCATGGAGGTGATCGCAGCCGGTGACCTGGACCTGCCCGAGCCCGAGGAAACCGGTACGACCTTCGTCGCCAATGCCGAACTGAAGGCGCTGGCCGCTGCCGACCTGTCGGGCCTGCCCGCCCTGTCGGACGATAGCGGTCTGTGCGTCGAGGCGCTGGGCGGCGATCCGGGCCTCTTCTCGGCGCGCTGGGCGGGGCCGGAGAAGGACTTCGGCATGGCGATGCGCGCGGTCGAGGATCGGCTGAACGAAGAGCCCGACATGGCCCGGGCGGCGCATTTCATCTGCGCGCTGGCGATCGGCTGGCCCGACGGCCATGTCGAATGGTTCGAGGGGCGGGTGGACGGCACGATCGTCTGGCCGCCACGCGGCGACAAGGGCCATGGCTACGACCCGATCTTCCAGCCGACCGGCTATGCCGAAACCTTCGCCGAGATGGATCAGGACGAAAAGAACCGCATCAGCCACCGCGCCGATGCCTTCGGCCAGTTGGTGAAGGCGGTGTTCTGAAAAAAATCCTCCCCGGC
>NZ_BBPI01000024.1 GCF_000787715.1 Sphingomonas parapaucimobilis NBRC 15100 | reverse complement strand
GGTTCCAGGCGATAAGGTCGCCGAAACCGCCCCTCCCCGATATCACCGCGCCTTCAACGCCGCCTGCGCCGCCGCCAGCCGAGCGATCGGCACGCGGTACGGGCTGGCCGAGACATAATCCAGCCCGACCTGCTCGCAGAAGGCGATCGACGCCGGATCGCCGCCATGCTCGCCGCAGATGCCGAGCTTGATCCCCGGCCGGGTGTCGCGACCGCGCTCGGCGGCCAGGCTGACCAGCTCGCCAACGCCTTCGACATCCAGGCTGACGAACGGGTCCTTGGCGTAGATGCCCTTCTCGACATAGGCACTCAGGAAGCGCGCCGCATCGTCGCGGCTGACGCCCAGCGTGGTCTGGGTCAGGTCGTTGGTGCCGAAGGAGAAGAATTCGCCCACCTCGGCGATCTCCCCGGCCTTCAGCGCGGCGCGTGGCAGCTCGATCATGGTGCCGACCAGATATTCGACCGTCTTGCCGCGCTCGGCGAAGACGGCCTGCGCCGCCTTGTCGACCACCGCCTTCATCAGCTCCAGCTCGCGGCGCGTGGCGACCAGCGGGATCATGACCTCCGGGATCGGCGCCTCGCCCGACTTCTCCGCGACGTCCAGCGCCGCCTCGAAGATCGCGCGGGCCTGAATCTCGTAGATTTCCGGGTAGGTCACACCCAGGCGACACCCGCGATGGCCGAGCATCGGGTTGAACTCATGCAGTTCATTGGCCCGGCGCTTCAGCGTATCGACGTCCACGCCCGCCGCCGTCGCGACCTCGGCGAATTCGGCCTCCTGCTGCGGCAGGAATTCGTGCAGTGGCGGATCGAGCAGGCGCACCGTCACCGGCAGGCCCGCCATCACCTCGAAGATCGCGGTGAAGTCGGCACGCTGTTCGGGCAGCAGCTTGGCGAGCGCGGCACGGCGGCCCGCTTCGTCCGATGCCAGGATCATCTGGCGTACCGCCGTGATCCGCGCCGAATCAAAGAACATATGTTCGGTGCGGCACAGCCCGACGCCCTCCGCGCCGAACTCGCGCGCGGTGCGGCAGTCGAGCGGAGTCTCGGCATTGGCGCGCACCTTCAGGCGACGGACCTGATCGGCCCATTCCATCAGCGTGCCGAAATCGCCCGCCAGTTCGGGCTGCACGGTCGCGACCGCGCCGACCATCACCTCGCCGGTCGAACCGTCGAGCGTCAGGATATCGCCTTCGCGCACCTCGCGCGAACCGACGCGGAGCAGCTTGGCCTTGTTGTCGATCGCCAGCGAACCCGCGCCCGACACGCAGGGCCGTCCCATGCCACGCGCCACGACCGCCGCATGGCTGGTCATGCCGCCGCGCGCGGTCAGGATGCCCTTGGCCGCGTGCATGCCGTGAATGTCCTCGGGCGAGGTTTCGACACGGACGAGGATCACTGCCTCGCCTGCCGCCGCCGCACGCTCGGCGGCGTCGGCGTCGAACACCACCTTGCCCGACGCGGCCCCCGGCGAGGCAGGCAGGCCCTTGGTCAGCACGTCGCGGTGCGCGTTCGGATCGAGCGTCGGGTGGAGCAGCTGGTCAAGCGCCGCCGGATCGACCCGCGCGATCGCTTCCTCGCGGGTGATGAGGCCCTCATTCGCCATGTCGACCGCGATCTTCAGCGCGGCCTTGGCGGTGCGCTTGCCCGAGCGGGTCTGGAGCATCCAGAGCTTGGCCTGTTCGACCGTGAACTCGATGTCCTGCATGTCGCGGTAATGCGTCTCGAGCTGGTCGAAGACGGCCGCCAGCTCGGCGTACACCTCCGGCATCGCCTCTTCCATCGAGGCGGGCTTGGCGTTCGCTTCCTCGCGCGCGGCCTTGGTCAGATATTGCGGCGTGCGGATGCCCGCGACCACATCCTCACCCTGCGCGTTGATCAGGAACTCGCCATAATAGGCGCGGTCGCCCTTGGACGGATCGCGGGTGAAGGCCACGCCGGTCGCCGAGGTGTCGCCCATATTGCCGAAGACCATCGCCTGCACGTTGACGGCGGTGCCCCAGTCGGCGGGAATGTCGTTCAGGCGGCGATAGACCTTGGCGCGCTCCGACTGCCACGATCCGAACACAGCGCCGACCGCGCCCCAGAGCTGGTCGTGCACGTCCTGCGGGAAGGGCTTGCCCCACTGCTCCTCGACCAGGCCCTTGTAGACGGTGACGAGCGCCTTCCAGTCCTCGGCCGTCATCTCGGTGTCGAGGGTGAAGCCGTTATCCTCCTTGGCGATCTCCAGCGCTTCCTCGAAAGCACCGTGATCCAGCTCAAGCACCACATCGGCATACATCTGGATGAAGCGGCGATAGCTGTCCCAGGCGAAACGCTCGTCGCCCGCCTTCTTCGCCAGCCCCTCGACGGTCGCGTCGTTCAGGCCCAGGTTCAGCACCGTGTCCATCATGCCCGGCATCGACACCCGCGCGCCCGAGCGGACCGAGACGAGGAGCGGATTTTCAGGGTCGCCGAAGCGCTTTTCCGTCACCGCCTCGATATGCGCGATGCCGTCGGCCACCTCGTCGCGCAGCTCCTGCGGGAACTGCTCACCATCCTCGTAATAGCGGGTACACATCGCGGTCGAGATGGTGAAGCCGGGGGGCACCGGCAGGCCGATCGAGGCCATTTCGGCCAGGTTCGCGCCCTTGCCGCCAAGCAGATTCTTGTCCCCCTTGCCGCCGTCCGAAACGCCGCCGCCGAAACGGTACACATAGGTCATCGGTTCGATCCTTTACTGGTCGTCACGTCCGACGCCCTGGGGACACAGGCGTCGGGTTTAATAAGGCGATATTGCCGGAGGGGAAGACAGGAACGTTTGCACCCGTCTCCCGATCCGGCTCAGATCACCCCTCGATCCGCGAGAAATCCGCCACGGTGTGGACGGCCGCCCGGACACGGGCGAGCAGCGCGAGGCGCACGGTCCGCTTGGCCGGATCGGCGTCGTTGACGGTCACGTCGTCGAAGAACCGGTCGATCGGCGCGCGCAAGCTCGCGAGCGCGGCCATGGCGGCCTCAAAATCTTCGGCCTTCACTGCTTGCGCAGCCTTGGGCTCGGCCGCGTCGAGTGCGGCGATCAGATCGGCCTCGGCGGGTTCCGGGGTGTAGGTCGGCGCGGTCCAAGGCTGGTCGCCCTCGACACCTTCCTTCTTCAGGATGTTCGCGGCGCGCTTGTATCCGGCGAGCAGGTTCGTGCCGTCGTCGGTGGTGACGAAGGCTTGCAGCGCACGAACGCGGGCGAGCAGGCGGACGAGATCGTCCTCGCCGCCGAGCGCGAAGACCGCGTCGATCAGATCGTGACGTACGCCCGCTTCGCGTTGCTGGACCTTGAGGCGATCGATCAAGAACGAACCCAAAAATTTTGGTGCGTCCTTGACAGACGCGTCAATCCCTCGCGCGGTTTCTAAGAATTTTGTGATAGCATCCGCCGAATACCCATATTCGTCTTGATCTGGATGATCCGGATACCGATAGGAAGACAAGCCATAAGCGACGTCATCACCTAAGTCTTTCAGGCTTGCTGCGACAAGAGGCTGATAGACAGCATCCGCTGCTTCGAAAAACGCAGCGTTCCAATTCATGCGAAGATTGTTGGCCTGAACGGTGGAAATCCAGCCCAACATTGCTCGACGAAGTGCGAATGGATCTTTTGACCCACTGGGAAATTGCTCGGCCGCGAAAAAGGCAGCCATCGTATCCAGCTTATCCGCCAGCGCCACGGCCACCGTCACCGGTGCGGTGGGGACGTCATCGCCCTGCCCGACCGGCTTATAGTGATCGCGAACCGCCTCGGCCACGCGCGGGTCTTCGCCCTGCGCGACGGCGTAATAGCCGCCCATCAGGCCCTGCAATTCGGGGAACTCGCCGACCATGCCGGTGAGGAGATCGGCCTTCGCCAGATACGCAGCGCGCTCCGCCAGATCGGCAAGCTCGCCCCCCCCGTAAACGGGGGTGGATGGGAGGGGGGCCTCTCCACGAGCGACGTCGCCTGGGGCAAGGCCCTCCCCTAGCCCCTCCCGCCTGCGGGAGGGGGATTCGGTGACGATCCCCTCTTCGACCAGCCAGCGGGCGAGCTTCGCCACCCGCTCGACCTTGTCGGCGACGGTGCCGAGCTTCTCGTGGAAGACGATCTTTTCCAGCTTGGGCCGCAGATCGTCGAGCTTCGTCTTCAGGTCGGTCTCGTAGAAGAAGCGCGCGTCGGACAGGCGGGCGGCGAGCACCTTGCCATTGCCCTCGACGATCTTCGCGCCGCCGTCGGTCGCTTCGATATTGGCGGTACAGACGAACGCGTTCGCCAGCTTGCCGTCGCCCGAGCGGCAGACGAAATATTTCTGGTTCACCCGCGCGGTCAGCTGGATGACCTCAGGCGGCACGTCGAGATAGGCTTCGTCGAAGCGGCCGAGCAGCGGCACCGGCCATTCGGTCAACCCGGCATTCTCGGCAACCAGCCCTTCGTCCTCGACCAGTTCCAGCCCGGCCTCGGCGGCCAGCGCGGAAGCACGTTCGCGGATGATCGCGGCGCGCTCGTCCTGGTCAACCAGCACCTTGGCGGCGCGCAGTTGTTCGACATAGGTGTCGGCGCCGGTCAGCACGATTTCGGCGGGTGCGTGGAAGCGGTGGCCTCGCGTGACATTGCCGCTGGTGATCCCGGCGATCTCGAACGGCACCACCTCGGCTCCGAACAGCGCAACGATGGCGTGCAGCGGGCGGACCCAGCGCATCGACTCGGTCGAGGCGGACTCCGCGCCCCAGCGCATCGACTTGGGCCATGGGAAGGCGCGGACGATCGCGGGGATCGCCTCGGCCAGAACCTCGGCGGTCGCGCGGCCGGGCTTTTCGGTGATCGCGAAAAGCACGCCGTCACGCTCGGTCAGCTGCTCGCGCGTCAGCCCGGTCTTGCGCAGGAAGCCCTCCAGCGCCTGCGGCGGCGCAGAGGCGCGCGGCCCCTTCACTTCCTCGGACACCGCCTCGGTCGCGGCAGGCAGCCCGCGCGCGATCAGCGCCAGACGGCGGGGACCGGCATAGGTGACGATCTCACCCGCCGACAGACCGGCCTTCGCCATTTCAGCGGTGAACAGCTTGGCGAGGTTCTCGCGCGCGCCCGCCTGCATCCGGGCGGGGATTTCTTCGGAGCGGAGTTCGAGCAGAAAATCGGTCATCACGCCGCCCATCCGTTCTTGTCCATCCAGGCGCCGCACGCGCCCTTCGCGAGGTCGCGGACGCGGCCCATATAGGCCTGGCGCTCCGCCACCGAGATCACGCCGCGCGCCTGCAACAGGTTGAAGGTGTGGCTGGCCTTGATCGCCTGTTCATAGGCGGGGATGGGCAGCTTGGCCTCCAGGCAGCGTTCGCACTCGGCCGCTGCCTTCTTGAAAGCGTCGAACAGCGTGTCGGTGTCGGCGACCTCGAAGTTCCAGGTCGACATCTGCTTCTCGTTTTCGAGAAACACGTCGCCGTAACTCACGCCCTGATCGTTGAACGCCAAGTCGTACACATTGTCGACGTCCTGGATATACATGGCCAGACGCTCCAACCCGTAGGTCAGCTCGCCCGCGACCGGCTTCATGTCGTAACCGCCCATCTGCTGGAAATAGGTGAACTGCGTCACCTCCATCCCGTCGCACCAGACTTCCCAGCCCAGCCCCCAGGCGCCCAGCGTCGGGCTTTCCCAGTCATCCTCGACGAAACGGATATCATGCTTGGTCATGTCGACGCCGATCGCCGCCAGGCTGCCCAGATACAGGTCCTGCAGGTCGGCGGGCGACGGCTTCAGGATCACCTGATACTGGTAATAATGCTGGAGCCGGTTGGGGTTCTCGCCATAGCGGCCGTCGGTCGGACGGCGGCACGGCTGGACGAAGGCGGCGTTCCAGCTGTCCGGCCCCAGCGCGCGCAGCGTGGTCGCGGGGTGAAAGGTGCCCGCCCCCATCTCCATGTCATAGGGTTGCAGGATCACGCATCCCCGCTCGCTCCAATAGTCATGGAGGGTGAGGATCATGCGCTGGAAGGAAAGTGGTCCTTCCGGGGGGCCGTTTCGGGTCTGCATAATGGCGCAGGCTTTGGCGGATGCCCCTTTCGCGGTCAAGGCGAGCGGCTATGCCTCCAAGACCTTCCAGTCAGTGACGCGTGATATTTTGTCAGGTCTTGTTGACAATGTCGCGACTCACTGTCACTTTGTCATGGTCACCTGACATTACGTCATGCATGGGTGACAAAGGGAGGTTGGCCATGCAAGAGGAGGTGGACATGAAAAATCGCCTCAAGGTGCTGCGCGCCGAACGCAACTGGAGCCAGGCGGAACTCGCCGGGCGGCTGGATGTGTCGCGCCAGGCCGTCAACGCCATCGAGACGGGGAAATACGACCCCTCACTGCCGCTCGCCTTCCGCATCGGACGGCTGTTCGACATGCCGATCGAGGAGATTTTCGATGACGAACATGACGGCGAGTGAGGGTAGCGCCCGCTGGGGCGAAAGCCGCGAGGCCGCGCGGGCGTCCCGCCGTAAGCAGCGGCGAATCTTGTTGGTCGTCATGGCGATCCTGCTGATCGTCGGCCTGCCCTTTCTGGAGGGGTTCATCGACGGCTTCCTCCATCGTCCTCAAGCACCCATGCCCCATCCCTCGGCACAGCTTGCTGCGGTCATCATGCTGATCGTCGTCGGCGTCATGACGTGGCGCAACTGGCGCGAAACCGACGAGATGCAGCGGCGGCTGGCAATCGAGACCTGGGCCGTGATCGGGGTGACGAACTTCGTGCTTCACCCGCTGCTGACCATCGTCGGTGCGCAGACGGATCGAGTCGATTTCGAGGACTATAGCTGGGGCGTATCGGTCATGATCGGGCTGATCTTCTATGTCGTCCGGCGGGTGCGGTCATGAGCCGCCGCCTGACCCGCGCGGCCATCGGCAGCGGCATCGCGCTGTCGCTGCTCGGCTGGGGAGCCGGACGGTTGGGCGAGGTCACGCTCGATGCGATCCGCCCCGACATCCAAGCCGCCGCCGTCGCCGCCCATGGCGCGCGAATGCCGACATTCTCCGTCCATCTGTCCATCGAGGTGCGACCATGACCATGAATTCCTCGCGCATCGCCAAGGGGCCGAGCGAGCGCGCCAACCACCGGCTGCTGGCGATTTCCGGCGCTGTCGGCGGCATCGCCGGGCTTTCGACCGCACTGATCGTCCTGCGGCAGCCCGAGGATGCGGTCGCACCTGCCGATCCCTGGTCCTCGCCGCTGCCGCTCTGGTTCGCTGTGCTGATGGCGCTGATCTGGGGCGTGGTGATACCCGTCATATCATGGCGCTGGCACCGGGTCGTCGACGAGCATGAGCGCCAGGCGTATCGCGACGGTGCCGTCGCCAGCTTCTATACGGTCGGCCTCGGCGTGCCCGTCTGGTGGTTCCTGTGGCGCGGCGGCGCGCTGCCCCCGGTCCAGATCGAATGGGTATATGGCGCGATGCTGGGCGTCGGCGGCATCGTCTGGCTGTGGCGCAAATACGCCTGATCGTCGCCGCCTTCTACCATCCGGCCCCTTCCTTTTCCGAAAGTCCGATCCCATGAAGACGATCATGAAAGCCGCCCTCACCTCGCTCGCGCTGATGCTGGCGCTTCCCGCCTGTGCGCAGAGCAAGCCCGCGCCGAACCCCAATGACGCCGATCCCGCGCTCTGGGTGGTCAAGGATGCCGACACCACCATCTATCTGTTCGGCACCATCCATGTGCTGAAGCCCGGCCTGTCCTGGTTCGACGAGGCGGTGAAGACCGCCTTCGACAAGTCCGACCAGCTGATGCTGGAAATGGTGCAGCCGGATCAGGCGACGATGCAGCAGATCGTGATGAAGAACGGCATCGTCACCACCGGCCCGACCCTGACCGAGCAGCTGCCCGCCGACAAGCGCGGCGCCTATCTGAAGGCGCTGACCGATGCGGGCCTGCCGCCCCAGGCGTTCGACCGGATGAAGCCGTGGCTGGCGGGCGTCACCCTGTCGCTCGCGCCGATCCAGAAGCTGGGCTATGATCCCAAGAACGGGCCGGAGACCGTGCTGGCCGACGCCGCCAAGGCCCAGAACAAGCCCGTAGCCGGGCTGGAAACTGCCGAGCAGCAGATCGGCTTTTTCAACGGCCTGTCGCAAAAGGCACAGATCGAGTTCCTGACCTCGACGGTCGACGACCTGCCCAAGGCGGGCGAGGAAATGGCCGAGATGGTCGACGAATGGGCCAAGGGCGATCCCGACGCGCTGGCCCGCACGATGAATGAAAGCCTGAAGGACTCGCCCGAGGTCGCCAAGACCCTGCTGACCGACCGCAACACCCGCTGGGCGACGTGGATCAAGCAGCGCATGGCCAAGCCCGGCACCGTCTTCATCGCGGTCGGCGCGGGCCATCTGGCGGGCAACGACAGCGTCCAGGCGCAGCTCGCCAAGCAGGGGATCAAGGCGCAGCGCGTCGCCTATTGATGCCCTCCCCCGCGCCGCTTTCGGTCGGGGAAGCGGCGCGGACGGCCCCTATTCCTCCGCCGTCAGATCGTCGTCGGAGGGCTCATAGCCGAGTATGTCGCCCGGCTCGCATTCCAGATAGCGGCAGATGGCGGCCAGCGTCGAGAAGCGCACGCCCTTCACCTTGCCCGACTTCAGCAGCGACAGGTTCGACTCGGTGATCCCGATCGCCTCGGCCAGCTCCTTCGACTTCACCTTGCGCCGTACCAGCATCAGATCGAGATTGACGGTCACGGGCATCAGACGATCTCGGCCAGATCGCCCCGCGCACGCAACCCCGCCGCCAGCGCCCAGATCGCGGCCCAGGCCGCCCCGGCGAACAGCAGGCGCTCGATGATCTGGGTGAAGTCGATCAAATAGGAAAAGGCCCCGACATCCGTTATCGCGCCGAGAAAGACGGCGTCGCGCAGCACTTGCGCCAGGGGTTCGACGATCGCCATGACGATCGCCACCGCCGTCGCCCGCTGCAGCCAGCGTATTCCGCGCCAATCGCGATGCTCCTGCCGGTTGCCGAACGACCATAGCGCCATGCCGACCGAGAAGAACAACAGGGCGAAGGGCAGAATATCCAGCATCTGGATGCCGAACAATCGCCACCACCAATAGGGCTCCGCCATGGCTGCGGTCATTCGCTCTGGGGCCTTAGGCAAGCTTGCGATGACGTGTCGAACCTCCGGCGACAATTGATCGAGCGGCTGGGGCTTGGGGCGACATCCGTCATTGCAGTCGATCATGAAGGCCTGCCACTGCGGACCCACCAACATCGCGGGCAGCGTTGCCGCCCCCACCCCCGCGATCAGGAAGCACAGCAGCGCGAACACCCGCACCACCCGCGCGCGCCCACGGCTCATGAAATATCTGCCCGGCATTGCATTCTTTCTGTTTTACAGAAATTCATATTCATCATACATCAACCTTTGTAGGGAATCGATGGGGAGTCTCTATGACCAAAGGACGTTTTCGATGCGCCTCCTGTTTGCCGCTGCCCTGCTGATCTGCCTGCCCGCGACCGCCTTCGCGCAGGACAAGCCCACATTTGCCGGCCCTTATGCGGGACCGGAGGCCGGTGTCCTGATCCATGGCTTCCGCCTTGGCGATGACGTCAGCAGCCGCAAATATGTGGGGGCGGGGCTGGCCGGGGGTGGCTTTGCCGGCATCATGCTGCCCGCCAGTGAAAGCCTGCGCTTGGGGGGCGAAGTGGCGGTCCAGGCCGGGGGCGGCACCGTGCGCAGCCAGCAGATTTTTGCCTTCTACGAACAGAAGGCGCGGTGGGGCTATAGCGTGACCGCGCGAGCAGGATATGTGGTTGGCGATCGCACCATGGTGTTCGCTGAGGCGGGCTATGGCGGCTATTGCTATGACGTCCGGCTGGCGAACGTCATCGACGATGACGGCAACGGGCCCAGCGGGTTGGTCGGCGGCATCGGCATCGAGCGGCAGATCGGTCGCAACATCGGCATCCGCTTGCGCGCCCAGGCTGGCCAGGAGCATGGCCGCATCCTGATCGGCCTGCCCATCCGCTTTTAGGATCGATCGGCATTCACGACGTTTTTCCTGTCCTTTGCCCCCTTTGAGGGGAGAGGGACCGGAAAACGCCGAATGAATCTCGATCTGCCCCGATCGACGCGGCGGCATCGACCTTGCCTTTTGGCACCTTTGCCGCTATGCGCCGCCGCTTCCGGTCATGGTCATCCCTGGAGGCGTGGTCGGAAGCCTATATCCATTTTGTTTCGGAGTAACTGGAATGAGCGACACCCTTACGCTCGCCGCCGAGACGCGCGATCAGGTTGGCAAGGGAGCCTCCCGTTCGCTGCGTCGTGAAGGCCGCGTCCCCGCCGTGATCTATGGCCAGAACAAGGCCGCCGCGTCGATCCATCTCGAAGAGAAGGCCCTCGTCAAGGCGCTGATGACCGGTCATTTCTTCACCTCGGTCATCATGGTGGACGGCCAGCGCACGCTGGCGAAGGACGTCGCGTTCCATCCGGTCACCGACCGCCCGCTGCACGTCGACTTCCTGCGCATCGGCGAGCATGAGACCGTCACGGTCGCCGTGCCCGTCGTGTTCACCGACGAAGACGAGAGCGGCATCAAGCAGGGCGGCGTCCTGAACGTCACCCGCCACGAGATCGAGCTGGTCGTCGACGCCGCCAACATCCCGACCGAAATCAGCATCTCGCTGAAGGGTCGTGCGGTGGGCGATTCGATCCACATCTCGGACGTGAAGCTGCCCAAGGGTGCCGAACCCGCCATCGACGACCGCGACTTCGCGATCGCCACCATCGTCCCGCCGACGGTCCCGACCGCCGCGGACGAGGCGGCCGACGCCGAGGCGGCTGCCGAAGGTTCGGAAGAGGCCTGATCCGGCCTCGCTTTCCCCTCAGGGTCAGCGAACGAAATCAGGGCAGGCGGCGGCAACGCCCCTGCCCTTTTTCGTGCCGGTTTCAAATCCTCCCCAAGCCATGCTTGGGGAGGGGGACCATCCGAAGGATGGTGGAGGGGGACGACGACGGACCGGCCATGCCCCTTCACCACGCCCTGCGGGCGCGGTCCCCCTCCCCATCTGACGATGGGGAGGACTACAAGAATAGCAAAAGGGCCGCCGAACCCGAAGGTCCGACGGCCCCGCTCATCCCCGCTCGAGGACTCGTCGGAACGGAGGGGGTGTTCCGATTTAGCCCTGACCCTGGCTCAGGAAGCCGGTCAGTTCGGTCTTGGACACCGTCTTGTCCTTGTCGGTGTCGGCCTGCGCAAAGGCGCTGCCGACCCACTTCTTGGTGGCGGGCGCGTCCGCCTTGGTCGACGGGTCGGTCTGCGACTTCAGCGCGACCATCCACTGGGCGAATTCGGCCTTGTTCAGCTTGCCGTCGCCGTCCTTGTCATAGGTCGGGAACTGGGTGTCGACGACCTGGGCGATCTGGCTGCCGGTTGCCTGGACCTGACCCTGGGCAGGAGCCGCCGGTTCGGCCGCAGGCTGCGCAGTTTGCGTCGGGTCCGCCGTTGTTGCGGCCGCCTCTTGCGGCGCGGTCGAAGTGGTCTGGGCCGGCGCAGGCGTGACCTGCGCCAGAACGGGGGCAGACGCCATCATCGCGGCGCCAAGAAAAGCATATTTCATCATCTCGTCTCTCCCTTACGTTGGTCGATCGATGACTGCGAAGATCAGGAACGCATCTTCATCATTAGTGATACGGTCCTAAACTCCATTATGCCAGATGGGGATCCGTCCTTGGGATTTGAAGGCTCGGCTCGTCCCTGCTAACGGCACGGTACGCCGTGATTCCGAAAGGGACTGCACGGTGAGCCGTGCCGTTTCCACGACCTGAAGGTGTCCCGATGATTCCGCGCTATTCCCGTGCCCCCATGACCCGGATCTGGGATCCCCAGACCCGTTTCCGCATCTGGTTCGAGATCGAGGCCCATGCCACCGATGCGCTCGCCGAACTGGGCGTGGTTCCGAAGGAAGCCGCCGCGCGTATCTGGGAAGCCGACAAGGCAGCGGGCGATTTCGACATCGACCGCATCGATTCGATCGAGGCGGAGACGAAGCACGACGTCATCGCCTTCCTGACCCATGTCGCCGAGCGGACCGGGCCGGAAGCGCGCTTCCTGCACCAGGGAATGACCTCGTCCGACGTGCTCGACACCTGCCTGGCCGTGCAGCTGGCGCGCGCCTCGGACATCCTGATCGAGGACCTCGACGCACTGCTCGCGGTCATCAAGCGCCGCGCGTACGAGCACAAGCTGACCCCGACCATCGGGCGCAGCCATGGCATCCATGCCGAGCCGGTCACCTTCGGCCTGAAGCTGGCCCAGGCCTATGCCGAGTTCGACCGCAACCGCGCCCGCCTGGTCGCGGCGCGCGCCGACATCGCCACCTGCGCCATCTCGGGCGCGGTCGGCACCTTCGCCAATATCGACCCCAGCGTAGAGGCCCATGTCGCCGAGAAGATGGGGCTGACCGTCGAGCCCGTCTCGACCCAGGTCATCCCGCGCGATCGTCACGCGATGTTCTTCGCCACGCTGGGCGTGATCGCCAGCTCGATCGAGCGTCTGGCGACCGAGGTCCGTCATTTGCAGCGCACCGAAGTGCTGGAAGCGGAGGAATATTTCTCGCCGGGCCAGAAGGGTTCGTCGGCGATGCCGCACAAGCGCAACCCGGTGCTGACCGAGAATCTCACGGGCCTCGCCCGCATGGTGCGCGGCTATGTCACCCCGGCGCTGGAGAATGTCGCTTTGTGGCATGAGCGCGACATCAGCCACTCCTCGGTCGAGCGCTATATCGGCCCCGACGCGACCATCACCCTGGACTTCGCGCTCGCCCGCCTCACGGGCGTGATCGACAAGCTGGTCGTCTATCCGGCGCGGATGGAGAAGAACCTCAACAAGATGGGCGGCCTCGTCCATTCGCAGCGCGTGCTGCTGGCGCTGACCCAGGCAGGCGTGAGCCGCGAGGACAGCTATCGCCTCGTCCAGCGCAACGCGATGAAGGTGTGGGAGTCGGACGGCGAATTGTCGCTGATGGAGCTGCTCAAGGCCGATGCGGATGTGACGGCGGCGCTGTCGGTCGAGGAGATCGAGGCGCGGTTCGACCTCGATTATCATTACAAGAATGTCGACACGATCTTCGCGCGGGTGTTCGGCGAAGCGTGATGATGGGGGGAGTTCCATTGGCGTGGTGACGCGCTGAACCGGACTCCCCTCCCCCAGCCCCTCCCGCCTGCGACAGGGGAGTTTATGGGGGAAACGTTTGCCCATAGCCCCTCCCCTCCCGCAGGCGAGTTTCAGGTCGGTCATGCCCCCGGCATGACCTAAACGATGCGGGGCATCGTTTACCTGAAACTCGGCTGGCGAAGGGAACGCCGGTCGTTATTCGAGCGACCGGCCTGTGGGCCTCAAATCACCCCACCCAACCGGCCAGCCAGTCCGCCACCGCCTGCGGCGTCATCGCCCGCGCATCGGCCAGCGCCGTCTCACGCCCCGCATTGACCAGCCTGTTGGTCCTGGGATCGACGATCAACACGGCAGGCACGCCCGCCAACCGCCCCTTGATGCCATAGGACGCCGGGATATCCATATTCTGGTCGAACCGGCCGACATCGACCGTCACCACCTCGAAATGCTTCGCAACGAAGCTCCGCATCTGCGGCGTTTCCATCACCCCGGCCAGCAACCGGCAGTCGAGACACCAGTTGCCGCCCAGATCGATCAACACCCGCTTATGCGCCTTCGCCGCCCGCACCCGCGCCGCCGCGATCTCCGCCTTGGCGTCACCGGCATGATAGGGCAGCGGCAGCGGTTTGCGCAGATCCTCGAAACTGGAAACCCCGACACGCGGAGCCGATACCGGCGAGGCGGCGGGGAGCAGCACGCACGCAGCGAGCAGGGGCAAGGCGGCTTTCCACGGCGACATGACAATCTCCCTCATTCGATGCGCCATTGGAGCGCGCCCATTGCCGCAATGCAACGTGGTTTTACTTGGGTTCGATGCGCAAGCCCTATGGCCCCCCTTTAGACCAGGCGCGGACGAATGAGCTTTCGCCACCCGATCGAGAGCAGCGCATAGGCGACAATGGCGATGACGATCGTCCCAATCGTCTGAACCACGATGATGCCTTCACCGGGTGGCGGGCTCGCCGGGTCCCGGCTTCCGCCGAACAGACCGAAGGAAATGGTCACGACCAGCCACCAATAACCAGCGGTCAGGACGCTTTCCACCAGAGCGATGAGGAAGGTCTTCATCTGTTCTTCCCGACTGCGAAGGGGATGAGGTTCACATAATCCTGATAGGCGCCGCGACCTTGTTGCGGCGTCTTGCCATGGGCGACCAGGAAATAATCTTCGACGATCGAGGCCTGAGCCTCGATGCCATAGGACAGAAAGGATTTTTGCGATTTCGAAAGGTCGCCATATTCGTAACTGCGATTGAGCATGGCGCGAACACGCACCCACATGCCCTGCTGATATTGCCAGCAATGGGTGAGTTCATGGATCAACCAGGCCGCGCTGGTAATAGAGCCAGAAAAATCAGGCTTGTAGCTGGCTGGCGGAAAATAGACTTCGCCGTCGGGCGTGATGGCGGTGTCGCTCGGCTGGAAAAAATATGCGCGCTCATTATGCACTTTGACGCGCTTGTAATCGAGCGCGGTCCCGAAGACCTGCATCGCATATCGCAGTTCACCCGGCGTGAGTGCCCGGCTTATGCTTTTGCTCACCATCCCAGCCTCCCGATCGCAGCACTCAACGCCGGATCGCCACGATGGTGCCACGGAAGACCTCGACACCCTGACGATCAATCCAGCGCAGGTATATCCGATCAGCGCTCCGTGACGGAGGCTGGCATGGCGGAGAACATCACTCCCCCGCGAAGACACTCTTCAACTTGGCGAAAAAGCCCTGGCTTTCGGGGCATTCGTCGCCCGTCTCGGTCTCGCGGAAGAGTTCGAGCAGTTCGCGCTGGCGGGTCGACAGCCTGGTCGGCGTCTCGACCTCGATCTGGATGACCAGGTCGCCGGTGCCGCGCCCTTGCAGGACGGGCATCCCCGCGCCACGCTGGCGAAGTTGCTTGCCCGACTGGATGCCCGCCGGGATCTTGATCTCATGGCTACGGCCGTCGAGGCCGGGGATCGACAGCGAGCCGCCGAGCGCCGCCGTCGTGAAGCTGATCGGCGCACGCGCGAACAGGGTCGTGCCCTCGCGCTCGAACAGAGCGTGCCGCTTGACGTGGAGGAAGATGTAGAGGTCGCCCGCCGGGGCACCGCGCGCGCCCGCCTCGCCTTCGCCGGTCAGGCGGATACGGGTGCCCTCGTCGACGCCCGCCGGGATGTTGACGGCCAGAGTCTTGGTCTTTTCGACGCGGCCTTCCCCTCGACAATCGGGGCATGGATCGGCAATGATCTGGCCTGCGCCCTGACAGACCGGGCAGGTCCGCTCGACCACGAAGAAGCCCTGCTGCGCGCGCACCTTGCCGTGGCCGCCGCACTGTTGGCAGCTCTTGGCGCTGGTCCCGGCCTTGGCGCCGGTGCCGTCGCAGGTGTCGCACGCCGCCGAGACATCGACCGTGATCTCGGTCTGCTTGCCGTGGAACGCTTCTTCCAGCGAGATTTCCATGTCGTAGCGCAGGTCCGCGCCACGACGCGGCTGTTGCCGCCCGCCGCCGCGTCCGCCGCCCATGAATTCGCCGAAGACGCTTTCGAAGATATCCGAAAAGGCACCGAAGTCCTGCGCGCCGTGACCGCCGCCGCCGCCCATGCCGCCCTGCTGGAAGGCGGCATGGCCGTAGCGATCATAGGCCGCCCGCTTCTGGGGGTCCTTCAGGCAGTCATAGGCTTCGCTGATCGCCTTGAACTTGGCCTCGGAGTCCTTGCAGCCCGCATTGCGGTCCGGATGGTACTGCATGGCCAGCTTGCGGTAGCGCGACTTGATCGTCGCATCGTCCGCCGTGCGCTCGCATTCGAGCAGTTCATAATAGTCGATCGTCGTGCTCATGCCCGGTCTCGCCCCGTCCGCCCGTGCGCGCCTCGCTGGCCGACCGTGCCCTCAGGCCGGACGGAGCGACCGCCCAAGCGCTTCGCCACTTCATGCCCCGGAACGAATGGCCGGGGCGGTATTCGCAAATTCTGAACCGAAGGCCCGGCCCCACCCGAAGGGGGAGCCGGGCCGACCGTCTTACTTGGTGTCGTCGACTTCCGAGAATTCGGCGTCGACCACATCGTCCTGCTTGGCCTGGCCGGCATCAGCGGCGGGCGAAGCCTCGCCCTGCTGCTGCTTTTCATAAATGGCCTGGCCCATCTTCATCGCGACCTGAGCGAGGGCCTGCGCCTTCTCGTTCATGGTGTCGGGGTTGCCACCCTCGACCGCCGTCTTGGTCTCGGCGATCGCCGCCGCGATTTCCGACTTCAGCGACGCGTCGATCTTGTCGCCATTGTCGGCCAGCTGGCGCTCGGTCGTGTGGATCAGCGACTCGGCGTTGTTCTTGGCCTCGGCCTCGGCACGACGCTTCTTGTCCTCTTCCGCGAACTTCTCCGCGTCACGGACCATCTGGTCGATGTCGTTGTCCGACAGACCGCCCGATGCCTGGATGCGGATCTGCTGTTCCTTGCCGGTGCCCTTGTCCTTGGCCGAGACGTTGACGATGCCGTTGGCGTCGATGTCGAACGTGACCTCGATCTGCGGCACGCCGCGCGGTGCAGGGGGAATGCCGACCAGGTCGAACTGACCCAGCAGCTTGTTGTCCTGCGCCATCTCGCGCTCGCCCTGGAAGACCCGGATCGTCACCGCATTCTGGTTGTCGTCGGCGGTCGAATAGACCTGGCTCTTCTTGGTCGGGATCGTCGTGTTGCGGTCGATCATCTTGGTCATGATGCCGCCCAGCGTCTCGATGCCCAGCGACAGCGGGGTCACGTCGAGCAGCAGCACGTCCTTGACGTCGCCCTGCAGCACGCCCGCCTGGATCGCCGCGCCCATGGCGACGACTTCGTCGGGGTTCACGCCGGTGTGCGGGTCCTTGCCGAAGAAGTTCTTCACGACCTCACGAACGCGCGGCATGCGGGTCATGCCGCCCACCAGCACCACGTCGGCGATCTCGTCGGCCTTCATGCCCGCATCGGCCAGCGCCTTCTTGCAGGGCTCCAGCGTGCGCTGGATCAGGTCCTCGACCAGACGCTCCAGATCGGCGCGGGTGATCGTCTTCACCAGATGCTTCGGGCCGTTCTGGTCGGCGGTGATGAAGGGCAGGTTGACCTCGGTCGACTGGGCCGACGACAGCTCGATCTTCGCCTTTTCGGCCGCTTCCTTCAGACGCTGCAACGCCAGCTTGTCCTTGGCGAGGTCGATGCCCTCGTCCTTCTGGAAGCCCGACGCCAGGAACTCGACGATCTTGTTGTCGAAGTCTTCGCCGCCCAGGAAGGTGTCGCCGTTGGTCGCCTTCACCTCGAACACGCCGTCGCCGATCTCGAGGATCGAGATGTCGAAGGTGCCGCCGCCCAGGTCATAGACCGCGATCGTCTTGCCGTCCTGCTTCTCCAGGCCGTACGCCAGCGCCGCCGCGGTCGGCTCGTTGATGATGCGCAGCACTTCGAGGCCCGCGATCTGCCCGGCGTCCTTGGTCGCCTGACGCTGCGCGTCGTTGAAGTACGCAGGCACGGTGATGACCGCCTGGGTCACCGTCTCGCCCAGATACGATTCGGCGGTTTCCTTCATCTTCTGAAGCGTGAAGGCCGAAATCTGCGACGGGCTGTAATCCTTGCCGCCCGCATTGACCCACGCGTCGCCGTTCGGGCCGCGCGCGATCGAATACGGGACCAGCTCGGTGTCCTTCTTCGTGACGGGATCGTCGAAGCGACGGCCGATCAGGCGCTTCACCGCGAAGATGGTGTTGTCGGGGTTGGTCACCGCCTGGCGCTTGGCAGGCTGGCCGATCAGGCGCTCGCCATCCTTGGCGAAGGCGACGATCGACGGCGTGGTGCGCGCGCCTTCCGCGTTTTCGATGACCTTGGGCTTGCCGCCCTCCATGACAGCGACGCAGCTGTTGGTGGTGCCGAGGTCGATGCCGATCACTTTTGCCATAAGTCTCTAAATGCCCCTCGAGAACATAGTCTGAAAGTCGGATGCCGGGGTCCCTCGGTCCCGAAAGCGGCAACCGAAAACCCCGTTCACGAAGGCGGATATAGGTGGGCGATCCGTTGCCGCAAGATTGGATGGAACCTAGGGTCGTCTCGGGATTTGCCGAAACGGAAAGGTTTGCCATGCGTCGCGCTGTTTTTCTGGGCCTCTGGGCCACTGCCGGAGCGATGGCGTTGGGGGCGCTGGGTGGCTGTTCCGCCAAGCCCGAACTTTCGACCGAAGAGGGCTGGGTCCGCCTGGCCGCCGTGCCGGGGCGCCCGGCCGCCGCCTATTTCGTCATCCATGGCGGCCCCAAGCCGCTCGACCTGATCGGGGTGAGCAGCGACGTCGCGATCACCAGCGAGATGCATGAGGGCGGCATGGCGATGAAGAAGGTCGATTCCGTGCCCATCCCGGCCGGGGCCACCGTCGCCTTCGAGCCGGGCGGGCGGCATGTGATGCTGTACGACATGAACCAGGGGGTGAAGCCGGGACGCATCCTGTCGCTGCTCCTGACCTTTTCGGACGGCACCCGCCTGCGCCAGGGCGCGCGGGTGATCGCGGCGGGCGATCCGGCTCCGGGGAAATAAGCTCTCGGACCACGGGAAACACTTGCCGACGCGCAAGGACGGCTATTTCGGCCATATCGGCGGGGTCCGTATCGTCGCCAGGCCGCTGACCAACACCCAGTGGCAGACCCCGCGCCGGAGCTGAAGAATGGGGGCGGGCCGTGCGGGCGGCCTGCCCCTTTCCTACCCTCTCGATGCGCCCCATCTGGGCGTCATGACCAAGCGCCTCCTCACCCCTGCGGAAGAAACGCTGGCCCGGTCCGTCTTCGGCGACGCGATCGACTATGCCCGGGTTCACCTGTCGCCGACCAAATGGGCGTTTTTCCAGCCACGCGACACGGTGATGGCGCCCACCGGCTGCATCCATTTCCATCCCAGGGGCGATCTGTGGCGCGAGGATTTCGGCGCTTGCCCGCTGCATGAGCAAGGACTGTTCATCCATGAGATGGTGCATATCTGGCAGCACCAGCAGGGCCTGTTCCTGCCGCTGAAACGCCATCCCTTTTGCCGCTACACCTATTGCCTGAAGCCGGGGCAGCGTTTCGATCGCTATGGGATCGAGCAGCAGGCGGAGATCGTCCGCCATGCCTTTCTGCTGAAGCGCGGGGCGGTGGTTGCGGGGGCGCCGCCGCTGGCGCAGTATCGGACCCTGGTGCCGTTTC
>NZ_BBPI01000025.1 GCF_000787715.1 Sphingomonas parapaucimobilis NBRC 15100 | reverse complement strand
CTTGCCCCTCCACCACGCCCTGCGAGCGCGGTCCCCCTCCCCAAGCAAGCTCGGGGAGGAATGGGTTACGGTTCATTGCGCCACCTTTTCGATCTTGCCGATCAGTTCACGGCCGATCAGCATCCGGCGAATTTCGTTGGTCCCCGCGCCGATGTCGAGCAGCTTGGCGTCGCGCGCGAAGCGTTCGACCGGCCAGTCCTTGGTATAACCCGCCCCGCCCAGCGCCTGGATGGCTTCGAGCGACACCTTCACCGCATTCTCGCTGGCGAGCAGGATCGCCCCCGCCGCATCGAACCGCGTCGTCCGGCCTGCGTCGCAGCTGCGCGCAACGGCGTAGACATAGGCCCGCGCCGAATTGAGCGCGACATACATGTCGGCGATCTTGGCCTGGATCAGCTGAAACTCGCCGATCGCCCGGCCGAACTGGCGACGTTCGCGGACATAGGGCACGACCACGTCGAGGCACGCCTGCATGATGCCCAGCTGAATGCCCGCCAGCACCGCACGCTCATAGTCCAGCCCGCTCATCAGCACGCCAACGCCGCCGTTCACCGGCCCCATCACCTGCGCATCGCCGACGAAACAGTCGTTGAAGACCAGCTCCGCGGTCGGGCTGCCGCGCATCCCCATCTTGTCGATCTTCTGGCCGATCGCGAAGCCGCCCATGTCCTTCTCGATCAGGAAGGCGGTGATGCCCCGGCTCCCCTCACCTGTCTTGGCATAGACGACCAAGGTCTCGGCATAGGCCGCGTTGGTGATCCAGAACTTCGTGCCGTTCAGCACCCAGCCGCCGTCCGCCTTCACCGCGCGCAGCTTCATCGACACGACGTCGGACCCCGCCGACACCTCCGACATGGCGAGGCTGCCGACATGCTCGCCAGAGATCAGGCCGGGCAGATATTTCGCCTTCTGCTCCGCATTGCCCCAGCGGCTGATCTGGTTGACGCAAAGGTTGGAATGCGCGCCATAGGACAGGCCGAGCGAGGCCGAAGCCCGCGACACTTCCTCGATCGCGACGACATGTTCCAGATAACCCAGCCCCAGCCCGCCATCGGCCTCGGCAACGGTGATCCCATGCAGGCCCAGCGCGCCCATTTCAGGCCAGATGTCGCGGGGAAACCAGTCTTCCGCGTCCATCCGCGCGGCCAGCGGCGCGATCCGGTCGGTCGCAAAACGGCGGGTCGCTTCGCGGATCATGTCCGCACTTTCGCCCAGTGCGAAGTCGAAATCGTCGATCATGTCCTCTCCAGGCGGCTCTTTGAGTCCGTTGCGAAGCTTTAAACGGAAATTACCCAAACGCGCAATCTTCGTTCCATCCTGACCGATACTCCCTCCCCACCCGATCCCATATCGGATCGATTGCAGGATCCAGGGATTTGCAACCCCGTATGAAACCCGCCATGTGACGGATTGAGAGGAATTTTTTGCCCGATGGCCACTCGCTCCGTCGCCACTGATCCCAATCTGGACATTACCGCTTGCGATCGGGAGCCCATTCATATTCCCGGTGCCGTTCAGCCACACGGGTTGTTGCTGGTGGTCGACGCCACGACGCTGGAAGTGATCGCCGGCGCCGGGCCGATCGAGGAGCGATTGGCCGGGGACTGGCTGGGGCGTCCCGTAGCCGCCTTGCTGGGCGACGAGGTTGCACAGATGGTCTCCGACATGCCGATCGGTCCCGGCACGACGGTCGCCGCCGTGCCGGTCGAGGGTATCTCGGAACGCTTTTCGGTCACCGCGCACCGCGTCGCGGGCGAGCGCGTGCTGATCGAATTGGAAGCCGGGAGCGTCGATGCGCCCTGGGGCAAGGGCAGCCCGCTCAACTGGATCGATGCCGCCGTCACCAGTTTCGAGCGGACCGCCGACCTGCCCATGTTGTTCGAACGCGCCGCCGCCACCTTCCAGATGCTGACCGGATTCGACCGGGTCATGCTCTATCGATTCCTGGACGAGGATGCGGGTCGTGTCGTCGCCGAGGCGCGGTCGGCCGGGCTGCAATCCTTCCTCCATCATCATTTCCCGGCCTCCGATATCCCGAAACAGGCGCGCGCGCTCTACGTCCGCAATCGGACGCGCAGCATCCCGGATGTCGATTACGTCCCGGCCCCGATCCGGCCCGAAGGTTTCGAGACACTGGACCTCAGCGATGTCGGCCTGCGCAGCGTTTCGCCCATCCATGTCCGCTATCTGAAGAATATGGGCGTGGCGGCCTCGGCATCGATCTCGATCGTCAAGGACGGCGTCTTGTGGGGCATGATCGCCTGCCACCATTATACGCCCCGTCGCCTGTCGCCCGATCTGCGGGCCGCCGCCGCCGGTCTGGCCAGCGCGCTGGCGCGGCAGATCCGGGCGAAGGAAGAGGCGGAACTGTATCGCGAGCGGCTGCGCCTGCGCGCCGCGGAGGACAGCCTGTTGCCGCGCATCATCGGCATGGGCGACCTGGTCCCCGCCATACGCCGTTTGATGCCCGAGATGATGGCGATGATGGGCGCGACCGGCTTTGCCGTCGTCGAGCAGGGCAAGGTGTATCGCCATGGCACCTGCCCGCATGACCTGGCGATCCTCGACATCGCCGGCTGGGCCATGATCCGGGGCGCGGGCGACCTGTTCTTCACCCATGAGCTGCCCGCCCAGATGCCCGACGCCGCACCGCTGGCAGCGACGGCGGCGGGTATGCTGGCGCTGCCGCTGGTCGATGGCGGCGTCACGCTGCTCTGGTTCCGGGCCGAGCATGTCGAAGAGGTCGAATGGGCGGGCAACCCGCACAAGTCCGTCGCCCTGACGCCCGATGCGACGCTCAACCCGCGCACCTCGTTCGAAAGCTGGCGGGAGACGGTGCGCGGCCGCTCGCGCCGCTGGACGATGGAAGAGGTCGAGGCCGGGCACCGCCTGCGCCGGGCGCTGCACGATGCCGCGCAGAATTACCGGCTGCGCGGACTGAACACCGCCTTGCAGCGCACGCTCGACGACAAGGAAGCGCTGCTCGTCCAGAAGGACGTCCTGATGAAGGAGGTCGACCACCGGGTCCAGAACAGCCTCCAGCTCGTATCGTCCTTCCTGTCGCTTCAGGCCAAGGCGGCGGACGACCCCCGCGTGCGCGAGCAGCTGGTCGAGGCCCAGGCACGGCTGTCGGCCGTGGCGCTGGTCCATCGCCGCCTGTACCGCGACGACCAGATCCAGACGGTCGACCTGGCCCGCTATCTGGAGGATCTGGTCGGCGACATGAAGCAGTCGCTGGGCCGCGACTGGGCCGCGATGATGCGGCTCGATCTGGCGCCGGTGCTGATGCCGACCGACCGGGCGATTAACCTGGGGCTGGTCACGACCGAGCTGATCATCAACGCCACCAAATATGCCTATGGCGGCGCGGTCGGCCCGGTGACGATCACGCTGGAGCAATATGGCAACCGCCTGCGCCTGATCATCGCGGATCAGGGCCGCGGCAAGGGCGAGGAAGACCCCGGCCAGGCCCGCGGCTTCGGCAGCCGGATGATGGCGGCGATGATGCAGCGGCTGTCGGGGTCGATCGAATATGACGACAACCAGCCCGGGTTGCGGGCGATCGTGATCGCGCCGATCGCGGATTGAAGACCAGACCCTGATGTCCTGAAATGGACACCCCCCTCCCCTTCAGGGGAGGGGCCGGGGGTGGGGCGCTCCCGCAAGCGAGACGTTCATGGAAAGGCCCCACCCCAACCCCTCCCCTGAAGGGGAGGGGCGCACATTGGATTGCTGTAATGTCGCCCTTGTTCAAGCGGCCCTACGATACAGTCCAAAGACTTGCTCAGCCGCGACAACAGCCCGGTCGATCCAGGCCGCATTCCCGGCCGCCGCGTCCAGAGCATGGCGAAAGTCCCGCCATTCGCCCGGCCCGAAGCCCGATTCCAGATAGGTTTTGGGCAACCCCTCCCCCACCTGTCGGGCAAGCATCACGCCGCCCAGACGCGAGCCCTCCGTTACATAGAGCGCACCCCAGCGTGCGGCGTCTTCATCGGGAAGGGCAAAGGGTAACGGCTCGGGCATATCCTGCCCTAGAACCGCCAAATCCGCCGCCAGCGCCTCGCGCCGCGACCGCCAGGGAAAAGCGATGCTGCGCCGCGCCAACCAGCCCTCGACCGCAGGGAGCGCACGGGCGTGGGCGATCAGGAACGCCGTATAGCCTTCCCGATCGTCCAGCCGATAGGCGCCATAGGCCGCATCCACCGCCTCATGCGCCGCACCCGTGCGGGCACGCAAGGCAGAGGACGCGCTGTCGCTTACTTCAGGCAGGCGACGATTCCCGCGATGACCGCCAGCGTCTCTTGCGGATCGCGGACGCGCACCGTGTCCAGGCCCAGTTCCTTGGCGGGATAGTCGTTGCCGCCCGGGAAGATCGCGTCGCCGATGAACATCATCGCGTCGAGCGCAATGCCGCTGGCGTCGCGCAGCTTCTTCAGGCCGTACGCCTTGTCGACGCCCTCGCGGGTGATGTCGATCGAGGTCGCACCGCCCATGTTGATCGACAGGCCCGGCAGGCGCTGCTTCAGATCGGCCTGGATGATCTTGCGCTTTTCGAACTTGGGGTCCCAATGCTCCTTGGCGTCGATCGGCGCCTGCTGGCCGAGCGCGGAGAAGGTAATCTGGCTGCCGCGATCCTCGATCCGCTCGCCCCAGGTCTGCTCGGGCACGAAACCGGTCGCCTCCAGCGAGGCGTCGAACGCCTCCAGGATCTTGGCCTTGGTTTCGTCGTCGAACAGCTCGGCATAGACCGTAGTCCACTGGCCGTCCTGATAGGTGTAGAGCTTGGTGCCGGTGGTCGGCATCAGCCACAGCTTGGTACGGTCGGCGCGCTCCGGCAGGCGGCTCGCCACCTGCTTGTCGAACTGCGGCCAGTCGCCGCCCGAGATCACCGCGACATGCGCGACGTCGAGCAGGTCGGCCAGCGCCTCCCCCATCGGATCACCCAAAGGCTGTTTGCTTTCGGCCAGCGTACCGTCGAGGTCGAACGCAACCAGTTGCTTCATGAAGGCACTCCGATTCTGGGCAGGATAAGGGTATCGATGGCATAGGCCACACCATCGTCCGCGTTGGAACGGGTGTGTACCGAGATCTGTTCCCTAACAGCATCGGGCGCATTCGCCATCACGATCGGCAGCCCTGCGCGTGCCAACATGGGAAGGTCGTTGGCCTGATCGCCCAGCACGGCCACTTCCTCCAGCGAAACGCCGAACGCCCTGGCGAGCGTCGCCACGCCGTCGCCCTTGTTCGCCTTCAGCGCGGTCACGTCGAGATAATAGGTCTGCGACTGGGCGATGGTCGCTGCTGCCCCATGCGCCGCATTGGCCTTGTCGTGCAGGCCGCGCAGCAGCTCGGCGTCGTCGCTGACCAAAGTGATCTTGTCGACCTTGTCGACCAGCGCGGCAAAGTCCTGCGTGATCACCGGCTCCTGCGACGACGCCTTGCGCTCATGATCGACATGCTTGCCCTCGCCGCTGCTGGCGTACCAGCGGTCGTCGGCGAAGACCCAGATGGCGAGCGGCTGGTCCGCCGCCATCGCCAGCACGTCGTTCACGACCGCGACCGGCACCCGGAACTGCGCGTCGACCGAGCCGTCGCGGCGGAACACGGTCCCGCCGTTGAACGCCCCGATCGGCGCGTCGATGGACAGCTCGTCCGCCAGCCAGCCCAGCCCCGAACGGGGCCGGGCGCTGATGATGGTGAAGCCGACGCCCGCCGCCTCCAGCCGCTTGACGGCGGCGATGGTGGCGGCGCGCAACTTCTTGTCGGGGTCGACAAGCGTGCCGTCAACGTCCGACACCACCAGGCGAATGGGCTTCGTCATTGCGGGATTTCGGTGTGGCCGCCAAAGCCGAAGCGCATCGCCGACAGCACCTTGTCGCCGTACGTATGATCCACCCGGCTGCGATAGCGTGCGAAGAGCGAGGCGGTCAGGACGTTGGCCGGGACCTTCTCCTCCATCGCCGCGTCGATGGTCCACTGGCCCTCGCCCGAGTCCGCGACATGGCCCGAGAACTGTTCCAGCATCTCGTCCTTGGCCAGCGCGATGGCGGTCAGGTCGAGCAGCCAGGACGAGATCACGCTGCCGCGACGCCACACTTCGGCAATGTCGGTGAGGTTCAGGTCGAAGCGCTCGTCCTCGGGCAGCTTGTCGCTGTTCTTCGACTTCAGAATGTCGAAGCCCTCGGCATAGGCCTGCATCAGGCCATATTCGATGCCGTTGTGGATCATCTTGACGAAGTGACCCGCGCCCGCAGGCCCGGCATGGATATAACCCTTCTCGGCACGCTCATCGACCTTGTCGGCGACGCGGCCCGGCGTGCGGACGATATCGCCCAGACCCGGTGCGAGTGCGTCGAAGATCGGGTCGAGATGGTCGATGGTTTCCGTGTCGCCGCCGATCATCATGCAATAGCCGCGCTCCAGGCCCCAGACGCCGCCCGAGGTGCCGACATCGACATAATGGATGCCCTGTTCGGCCAGCATCTTGGAGCGGCGAATGTCGTCCTTGTAGAAGCTGTTGCCGCCGTCGATGATGACGTCGCCGTCCTTGGCCAGCTTGGCGATTTCCGCGATCGTGTCCTCGGTCGGGCCACCAGCGGGCAGCATCACCCACCAGATCGCCTTATCGGCGAGCTTGGCAGCCATGTCCTCCAGCCCGGTGGCGGCTTCCGCGCCGTCCTTGACCAGCGCCTGCACCGCCTCGTCGCTGCGATCCCAGGCCACCACCTGATGCCCAGCCTGCATCAGGCGGCGTGCAATATTGCCACCCATGCGGCCAAGGCCGACCAGACCGATCTTCATGCGGGAAACTCCATTACTGACATGAGAAATGAAAAGGCCCCCTCCCCGTGTCTGGGGAGGGGGCCGCCGGGGCCTCAGGCCGCCGGCTGCTTTTGCCCGATCGCGCCGAGCAGATCGTCGAACGCCTTGACGAAGGAGGCGACCCCCTCCGCGACCAGCGTATCGGTGACGCCGTTCAGGTCCAGACCCAGCCGGTCGGCCTCGGCCAGCACATGCTTGGCCTCGTCGATATCGGCGGTCAGCGTCTCGGCCACGGTGCCATGGTCGCGGAAAGCGTCCATCGTCTTGGGCGGCATGGTGTTGACCGTGTCCGGCCCGATCAGCGTGTCGATATAGAGCGTGTCGGGGAAGGACGGGTCCTTGGTCCCCGTCGACGCCCAGAGCAGCCGCTGCGGCTGCGCACCCTTGGCGGCCAGCGCCTGCCAGCGGTCGGACTTCAGGAAGTCCAGATACCATTGATACGCCATCTTGGCGTTGGCGATGGCGACCTTGCCGCGCACGGCCTTCAGCGCGTCCGACTCCGCGTCACCGGCCGCGATACGCTCGTCGATCTTCTTGTCGATCGCCGAGTCGATGCGGCTGATGAAGAAACTGGCGACGCTGGCGATCCGGTCGATCGGCTGCCCGGCCTTCACCCGCTCTTCCAGGCCCGAAGCATAGGCCTCGGCCACCTTGATATAGGCGTCGACCGAGAAGAGCAGCGTCACGTTGACGTTGATCCCCTTGGCGATGGTCGCTGAGATCGCCGGGGCGCCCGCATCGGTGCCCGGAATCTTGATCATCAGGTTGGGGCGGTCGACCGCATGCCACAGCTTCTCGGCCTCGGCGATCGTCGCGTCGGTGTCGTCGGCGATGTAGGGCGACACTTCCAGGCTGACATAGCCGTCCTTGGCATCAAGCCGGTCATAGACGGGCTTGAGCGTTTCCGCCGCCGCCTTGATATCCTGGATCGCGAGATGCTCGTAACGGTCGATGGTCGCCGCACCGGGGTTTTCCTTGTCGAAGGCGGCAAGCGTGGCGTCATAAGCGTCGCCATGCCCCATCGCCTTTTCGAAGATCGACGGGTTGGAGGTGACGCCGGTCAGCCCGTCCTCGGCGACGAGCTTTTCCAGCCCCTTCGCCTCGAGGAACTTGCGATCGACGAAATCGAGCCAGGGGGCGCAACCCTTGGCGCCCAGTTCCGACAGCTTGCTCATCACTTGGTCTCCAGCATTTCGCGGGCCACCTTCACGACATTGTCGTGGGTGAAGCCGTACTTGTCCTGCAACTTGGCGAGCGGGGCCGAGGCTCCGAAGGTCGACATGGTGATCGTGCGACCGTCGAACCCGACATAGCGGTCCCAGCCGATCGACCCGGCCTGCTCGACCGCCAGACGCTTGGTCACGGTCTTCGGCAGGACGCTGTCCTTGTACGCGGCATCCTGCATCTCGAAGCGATACCAGCTGGGCAGCGACACGACGCGGACCTTCACGCCGTCGGCCTTCAACGTCTCATAGGCATCCGCGACCAGCGACAGCTCGGACCCCGTTGCGATGAGGATGATGTCGGGTGTGCCCTCGCAATCCGCAAGGATATAGCCACCCTTCTTCACGCCCGAGGCCGGTGCGTACTTGCTGCGGTCGAGCGTCGGAAGCGCCTGACGCGAGAAGATCAGCGCGGTCGGGTGGCTGGCCGACTCGACGGCACAGCGCCACGCCTCGGCCACCTCGTTGGCATCGCCGGGGCGGATGGTGTCGAGGCCGGGGATGGCACGCAGCGTCGCCAGATGCTCGATCGGCTGGTGGGTCGGGCCATCCTCGCCCACGCCGATCGAGTCGTGCGTGAAGACGAAGGTCGCGCCCAGCTCCATGATCGCGGCGAGGCGGATCGGCGCGCGCATATAGTCGGAGAAGACCAGGAAGGTCGCGCCATAGGAGCGCAGGTGCGACAGCGCCATGCCGTCGACGATCGCGCCCATCGAGTGCTCACGCACACCGAAGTGCATATTGCGCCCCTCATAGCTGCCCGCCTGGAACGAGCCGCCATCCTTGATGAGCGTCTTGGTAGAGGGCGCGAGGTCGGCCGAACCACCGATCAGCCACGGCACCTTGGCGGCGATGGCATTCTGCACCTTGCCGCCGGAGTCGCGGCTGGCCACGCCCTTGGCATCCGCCTCGAACACCGGAATGTCGGCATCCCAGCCCTCGGGCAGCTTGTCGGCGAGCATCGCGTCGAGCTGTGCGGCGAGATCGGGGTGCGCGGCACGGTACTTGTCGACCATCGCGACCCATTCGTCGCGCAGCGGCTTGCCACGGCTTTCGATCGCCTTGCGGAAGGCATCACACACACCGTCGGGCACCAGGAACTTGGCGTCCTCGGGCCAGCCATAAGCCTTCTTGGTGGCACGGATCGCGTCGTCGCCCAGCGGCTCGCCATGCGCCTTTTCGCTGCCCGCCTTGGGGCTGCCATAGCCGATGACCGACTTCACGACGATGAAGGTCGGCTTGTCGGTGGTCGCCTTGAAAGTGTCGAGCGCGGCGGTCAGCGCGGCCACGTCATTGGCGTCATCGACATGCAGCACGTTCCAGCCATAGGCCTCGAAACGCTTGCCCACATCCTCGTCGAACGCCAGGTCGGTGCCGCCCTCGATCGAGATATGGTTCGAGTCATAGATCCAGCAGAGGTTCGACAGCTTCAGGTGCCCGGCGGTCGAGGCCGCTTCCGACGCGACGCCCTCCATCATGTCGCCATCGCCGCACACGACGTACACGTCATGGTCGAAGATCGGGAAACCCTCGCGGTTGAAATGCGCGGCCAGCCAGCGCTCGGCGATCGCCATGCCGACCGAGTTGCCGCAGCCTGCGCCCAGCGGACCGGTCGTCGTCTCGACACCCGTGGTGTGGCGATATTCGGGGTGGCCGGGGGTCTTGGAGTTGAGCTGGCGGAAGCCCTTCAGGTCCTCCAGGCTCAGCGCGGGCTTGCCCGACTTCTTGCCGTCCGCGTCGATCTCTTCGATCCCCGCCAGGTGGATCAGCGAATAGAGCAGCATCGAGGCATGGCCGACCGACAGCACGAAGCGGTCGCGATTGGGCCAGTCGGCATGGGCGGGATCGTAACGCAGGAATTTGGACCAGATGGTGTGACCGACCGGGGCCAGCGCCATCGGCGTGCCGGGGTGGCCCGAATTGGCCTGCTGCACCGCATCCATCGACAGGGTGCGGATGGTGTCGATGGTCAGGCGCTCGATCGACCCGTCCTCGTGGAGATGGCTGTCGGCCACGGCGGTGGTGGTGGCATCGGTCATGAAACTGGCCTCATCCTCTTTAAGTGCGATCGAACGCCTCGGCGCTCGCTCTGGTTGCCATGCGGGGCCGCCTTAGCGCGGGTTCCGTTCCCGTTCCAGCCGGGTAACGACCCCATTGTCGGCGATATAGGCGGCGTCGATCTCGGACAGGAACAGGCCGTGCCCGACGATGCCCGGAATCGCCATCAGCGCCTCCGCCAGCCCCGGCAGGTCGGCATCGTCCCAGCCATGGCCGTCGACCACGATGTTACCATTGTCGGTTCGATAATCGGTACGGTCGTCAAGCCGTTCGAAAAGCCCGGAAAGCCGTTCCACCACGAAGGTGCGGGCGAAGGGCAGGATCTCGATCGGCAGCTTGACGTCGTGCAGCCGCGCGACCCGCTTGGAGCCATCGGCAATGACGATCATCCGGTCGGCGGCGGCCGCGACGATCTTTTCCCGCAGCATCGCCCCGCCAGCCCCCTTCACGGCGGACAGGTCGGCGACGATCGCATCCGCGCCATCGATCGCCAGGTCGATCCGCGCCACCCCGTCGAACGGCCGGACCTTCAACCCGAGCCGCTCGGCCAGTTCCGCACTGGCCCGCGAGGTGGCGACCGTCTCGATGGCGAGCCCCCGCTCGGCAAGCAGGGCGATGACATGGGCGGCCGTCGACCCGGTGCCCAGCCCGACGAGCATATTGTCGCATACCTCATCCACCGCGGCGGCGGCAGCCAGGCGCTTATCGGCATCACGATCGTTCATGTACGTTGAAAATGCTTCGGAAACCCAAAGGCTCCCGCCGCCCGCGCTTTTGCCGCACCGCGACAAATTGCGACAATTAAGACGGGCATTTTAGGCCATGATCGCTTGCCTTTTTGAACCGCGTTCGTGCAATTTGACACAGGTCAGCAACGTTCTGCCGTCTCGCGCATTAAGGCGCGGGCCGGCTCCGCGGCAAATTTCAGGCAGGTGAACGAATTGAATTTTGCAGGTTTTCGCGGACGCCCGGTGTTTGCCGGGACGGCCATGGCTCTCGCACTGGTCAGTTTGTCGGCCTGTGGCGGCGGAGACAAGAGCAAGGCGAAAGGCGGTGCAGGCGGGCAGCAGCAGACCCCGACCGTCGGTTACGTGACCGTCCAGCCGACCAACGCGCCGATCGTGAGCGAACTCGCCGCGCGCACCACCGCCTTTGAAAGCTCGGACGTGCGGCCCCAGGTGACCGGCGTCATCCGCCGCCGCTTCTTTACCGAAGGGACGCTCGTGAAGCGCGGCCAGCCGCTCTACGAGATCGACCCGCGCCTGTATCGCGCCTCGGTCAACCAGGCCGCCGCCAATCTGCAAAGCGCGCAGGCCAATGCCGAGGCGACGCGAACGCTGGCCGAACGCTATCGCCCGCTGGCGCAGATCGAGGCGATCTCGAAGCAGGACTATACCAACGCCCAGGCCAGCGCGCGCCAGGCCGCCGCACAGGTGGCGCAGACCCGCGCCGCGCTGGAGACGGCGCGCGTGAACCTGCAATTCACCACCGTCCCCGCCCCCATTACGGGCCGTATCGGCCGCTCGCTGTTCACCGTCGGCGCGCTGGTCAGTGCGGGCCAGACCGATCCGCTGGCACAGATCCAGCGGCTCGACCCGATCTTCGTCGATATCCAGCAGTCCGCGACCGACCTGTTGTCGCTGCGCCGCAGCCTGTCGGCGCGCGACGGCCTGATCCCCGCCAGCGCCCGCGTGACGCTGAGGCTGGAAGACGGCACCGACTATGGTCAGACCGGCACGGTCGAATTCGCCGAGGCGGTGGTCGATCCGCAGACCGGCACCGTGACGCTGCGCGCGCGCTTCCCCAATCCGCAGGGCTTGCTGCTGCCCGGCATGTTCGTGCGCGCGCGCTTTGCCCAGGCGATCGACACCAGCGCCTTCCTGGTCCCGCAACAGGCGGTATCGCGCGATCCGAAGGGCAATGCGACGCTGTTCGTCGTCGGCGCGGACAGCAAGGTCCAGGAGAGGAAGGTCAGGGCCGAGCGGACCCAAGGGGCCTATTGGGTCGTCACCGACGGGCTAAAGCCCGGCGACAAGATCGTGACCCAGGGGCTGAACAACCTCCGCCCCAACCAGAGCGTGCGCGCGGTGCCCGCCAACAGCCCGCAAAAGGTGCAGCCCCCCTCGCCCGAACAGTTGAAAAAGATGCAGGCCGCCAAGGGCAAGGCGGGCTGACCGGATCATGCTCAGCCGCGTCTTCATCGATCGTCCCATCTTCGCCTGGGTCCTTGCCATCATCGTCATGCTGGCGGGCGTCGGCGCGATCATGGGCCTGCCCATCGCGCAATATCCCGACGTGGCCCCGCCCCAGGTGTCGATCCGCGCCACCTTCCCCGGCGCGTCGGCCCAGACGCTGCAGAATTCGGTCACCCAGGTCATCGAACAGCAGCTGACCGGCATCGACGGGCTGCTCTATTTCCAGTCGTCCTCGTCCAGCCGCGGCTCGGTGACGATCACCGCCACCTTCGCCAAGGGCACCGATCCCGACATCGCGCAGGTGCAGGTCCAGAACCAGGTCCAGCAATCGGTCGCGCGCCTGCCGCAGCAGGTGCAGCAACAGGGTCTGGTCGTCCGCAAGTCGAACCCCGACTTCCTGTTGATCGCGGGCGTCTATGACGAGACGAACCGGATGACGAACCAGGACGTCGCCGATTATCTCGTCTCCAATCTCCAGGACCCCCTGGGCCGCATCCAAGGCGTCGGCGACACCAATGTGTTCGGTTCGCAATATGCGATGCGCATCTGGCTGAACCCGCAAAAGCTGGCCTCCTACCAGCTGATGCCCTCCGACGTGACGACCGCGATCCAGAACCAGAATACCGAGGTCGCGGCGGGCGAGGTCGGCGGCACGCCCTCGGCAACGACGCAGATGCTGAACGCCACCGTGACCTCGCAGTCGCGGCTCCAGACGCCCGAGCAGTTCCGCGAGATCATCGTCAAGACGCTGAACAACGGCGCGACCGTCAAGCTGTCCGACGTGGCCCGCATCGAGCTGGGCGCGGAAAGCTATGCCGCGGTCAGCCGGATCAACCAGCATCCGGGTGCCGGTATCGCCGTCCTGATGGCACCGGGCGCTGACGCGCTGAAGACCGCCGAACTGGTCAAGGCCGAGATCACCCGCGTCGCCAAGGGCTTCCCGCAAGGGCTGAAGATCGCCTACGCCAACGACACGACCGCCTTCATCAAGCTGTCGATCGACGAGGTGGTCAAGACGCTGATCGAGGCGATCATCCTGGTCGTCATCGTCATGTTCGTCTTCCTGCAAAGCTGGCGCGCGACGCTGATCCCGACGATCGCGGTGCCGGTCGTGCTGCTGGGCACCTTCGCCATCTTCTATCTGGCGGGGTTCTCGATCAACACGCTGACCCTGTTCGGGCTGGTGCTGGCGATCGGCCTGCTGGTCGACGATGCGATCGTGGTCGTGGAGAATGTCGAGCGCCTGCTCGAGGAAAATCCCGACATGACCCCGCGCGAGGCGACGATCGAGTCGATGAACGAGATCACGGTCGCGCTCGTCGCCATCGCGCTCGTCCTGTCGGCGGTGTTCCTGCCGATGGCGTTCTTCGGCGGGTCGACCGGCGTCATCTATCGCCAGTTCTCGATCACCATCGTCTCGGCGATGATCCTGTCGGTCGCGGTCGCGATCATCCTGTCCCCTGCCCTGACCGCCAGCCTGCTGAAGCAAAAGGCCAAGGAGCATGAGGACGGCGCATGGCTGGAGCGCAAGGCGCCCCGCGTGGCGCATGTCCTCCAGCGGGCGAAGGACGGGTTCAACACCCGCTTCGACTGGATGGTCGGTAAATATGTCTCGGGCGTGCGCACCGTCGTCGACCGCAAATGGCTGTTCCTGCTGATCTATGCGGGCGTCGTCGCGCTGCTGGCGGTGCTGTTCCTGCGCCTGCCGACCGGCTTCCTGCCGACCGAGGACCAGGGATCGGCCATCGTCCAGTTCCGCCTGCCCGCCGGGGCGACCCAGGGCCGCACCATGGAAGTGCAGCGGCAGGTCGAGCAATATTTCGCCCAGCATGAGGGCAAGAACGTCAAGGTCCTGTTCTCGGTTTCGGGCGGCGGCGGTGGCGGCACCAGCGGCCAGAACACCGGCCAGGGCTTCATCAACTTCGTCGACTGGGCCGACCGCAAGGGCAAGGAGAACAGCGCCGACGCCATTACCGGCCGCGCCTCCGCCGCGTTCCGCGGGCTTCGCGATGCGCAGGTCTTCGCGCTCGTGCCCCCCGCCATTCGCGGTCTCGGCCAGTCGGACGGCTTCACCATGGAGCTTCAGAATATCTCCGGCATGCCGCTGGACAAGTTCGAGGCGGTGCGCGACCAGCTGCTCGCCAAGGCCAATGCCGACCCGATCCTGGCCTCGGTCCGCCTGACCGAGCTTCCCGATATCGCCACGCTGCGCGTCGATCTGGACCAGCAGAAGCTGTCCACGCTGGGCCTGACGCAGCAGCAGGTGAACTCGACCCTGTCGACCGCCTGGGGCGGGCAATATGTAAACGACTTCATCGATCGCGGCCGCGTGAAGCGCGTCTTCGTCCAGGGCGATGCGCCCTATCGCTCCGAACCCGAGGACCTGAAGCAGTGGTTCGTGCGCGGGTCGAGCGGCCAGATGGCGCCCTTCTCGTCCTTCTCGACGATCAACTGGGGCGTGGCGCCGACCACCCTGTCACGGTTCAACGGCATCCCCTCCTATGAATTCCAGGGATCGGCCGCGCCCGGCTACAGCTCGGGCGACGCGATGAAGCGGATGACCGAACTGGCCGCCGAAATCCCCGGCACCTCGATCGCCTGGGCGGGTCTGTCCTATCAGGAACGGCTGTCGGGCGGACAGGCGCCGATCCTGTACGGCCTGTCGATCCTGGTCGTCTTCCTGTGCCTCGCCGCGCTCTACGAAAGCTGGTCGATCCCGTTCGCGGTGCTGCTGGTCATTCCGCTGGGCCTGATCGGCGCGGTCGCCTTCGTGACGCTGCGCGGGCTGACCAACGACGTCTATCTCCAGATCGGTCTGCTGACGACCATGGGGCTGGCGGCGAAGAATGCGATCCTGATGATCGAGTTCGCCGAACAGGCGGAGAAACAGGGCAAGCGTGTGATCGACGCCGCGCTGGAGGCCGCCAAGATCCGTCTGCGGCCGATCCTGATGACCAGCTTCGCCTTCATCTTCGGCGTGCTGCCGCTCGCCATCTCGACGGGTGCGGGCGCGAACAGCCGTATCGCCATCGGCACCGCCGTGATCGGGGGGATGCTGACCGCGACGGTGCTCGCGATCTTCTATATCCCGCTGTTCTTCGTGCTGGTCCGCCGTTCGGTCCGCAACGGCCTGGCGCGACTGCGGGGCAAGCCGATGAGCGAACATGGCGCGGGGCATCGCCCCGCCCCCGAAGGCGGAGCGGAGAAGGCCTGATGCGTATCCTGTCCCCCCTGCCTGCCTTGTTGCTCGCCGCGACCGCGCTGTCGGGCTGCTCGCTGGCCCCAAAATATGAGCGGCCCGCGACGCCGGTGCCGCCCTCCTGGCCGGTCGGCGACGCCTATCTCCGCCAGTCGGAGGCCGCCCTGCCCACGGTGCGCTACAGCGACATCTTCCGTGATGCGCGGTTGCAGCAGCTGATCACCCAGGCGCTGGCCAACAACCGCGACCTGCGCGTGGCGGCGGCGAACATCGCCTCCACGCGCGCACAATATCGGATCCAGCGCGGCAGCCTGCTCCCGCAGGTGGATGCGACCGGCCGCTACAGCTATACCGAACGGGGATCGAGCGGTGCGGGTTCGCAAGCGGTTGGTGGCGGTACGGGCACCGGCGGGGCGGGTACGGGAACCGGCACCGGCACCGGCACCGGCACCGGGGGTGTCGGAAACGGCACGGGCGGGACCGGCGGCACGGTCGTCACCGGCGCGAATGGATCGGGCAGCGCCTGGTCGGTCAATCTCGGTACGACCGCCTTCGAACTCGATCTGTTCGGCCGCATCCGTTCGCTGACGGGCGCGGCGCTCGACCGTTACTTCGCGACCGAGGCGGCGGCGCGCGCGACCCGGCTGACGCTGGTCGGTGACATCGCCGATGCCTGGCTGAATTACGGTGCGGACCAGAGCCTGCTCGCCATCGCGCAGCAGACCGCTGCCAGTGCCGAGCGCAGCGTCACGCTGACCCGCGCCCGGCTCCAGGGCGGCATCTCGCCGCGTACCGACTTACGTCAGGCCGAACAGGTGCTGGCGACGGCGCAGGCCGACCTGGCGCTCCAGAAGACCGCCGTGGCGCAGGACGTCAACGCGCTGCAACTGCTGGTCGGCGCGCCGATCGACACCGCGCTCCTCCCCCGCTCGATCGAGGAAGCCGCCCCGACCGTCGCGACGCTGCCCGCCGGGCTGGATTCGGGCATCCTGCTGCGCCGTCCGGACGTGGTGCAGGCCGAATATCTGCTGCGCGCCACCAATGGCCAGATCGGCGCGGCGCGGGCGGCGTTGTTCCCGCGCATCTCGCTGACCGGGCTGGTCGGCTTCGCCAGCACCGCGCTGACCTCGCTCTTCTCGGGCGGCAGCTTCAACTATTCGGTCGCCCCCTCGGTCAGCTACCCGATCTTCCAGGCGGGAGCGGGGATCGCCAACGTCCAATATTCGCAGGCCCAGCGCGACGCGGCGCTTGCAACCTATGAAAAGGCGATCCAGACCGCTTTCCAGGAAACCGCCGACGCCCTCGCGCGGCAGGGCACGATCGACGACCAGCTGGGCGCCAATCGCCGCTTCCTGAACGCCGCGAGCGATACCTATCGCCTGACCGAGGCGAGCTATCGCGGCGGGGTGACGCCGTTTCTGAACACGCTGGATGCGCAGCGCTCGCTCTATTCGGCGCAGCGGACGGTGGTCGCGACGCAGCTGACGGCGGCGAGCAACCGGGTGACGCTCTATCGGGTACTCGGCGGGGACTCGCTGCTGGAAGCGACCGCCGATGGACCGGTGGCGCTCGGCCCCGGCAATTAGGCGACAGGGCTACCCTCACCCTTCCGACCCACTTGAGGGAGGGTCGGAAGGGTGAGAGGCTTCGCGTTTAATCCTGCTTCGGACGAACGGCGCCGACCGCGTCGCGACCGAATTGCACGATCATCTCGCCGATCTCGCGCGCCTGCGACATGGAGCGGTTGCCCTGCTCGCGCAGGAACTCGGTCTGGATGCGCATCACATCGCCCAGATCCTTGGCCGACGCGGCCGAGCGCATCGCAGCGAAGGCTTCGCACGTGTTGGTCTCGGCCTGTTCCAGCATCTTGAGCGTGACCTGCGAACCGCCCTCGGCCATCTTCTGGCCCGAGGCCTGCATCGCCTCGCCCGCGCCCTTCATCCGGTCGGTGAAGGCGCCCGCGCCCATATCGCCACCGATCGCGCCCGCGCCGCCGCCTGTTCCGATATCCTCGGCCATGTCCGTCTTCTCCTATGGTTATGCCCGTATCGGTTGAACCCCCGGAGGGTTCAGGAGTTGCACGGCGTTACCGCCGTGTCCGCAAAGTTCACGATCCGGTCCGAACGTGACTCAAAGGCGCGTGAAATATCCGTTCAGGATCGTGATCATCTTCTCCGTCGCATGCAGATGGCCGTTGTCACGCCGTTCGACCCACCCGCGCGCCAGCAACAGCTTGATCCATCGTCCGCCGACCTGGCAGCTTGGCGACAGCCCGGCCATCTCCAGCAGCGCGGCGTCATTCTCCTGCCCCTCGGCGTGAAAGACGGCGAGCGCGATCTCCCATGCCGGATCGCCGAACATGTCGGCATCGCCCCCGGCGATCACGCGAACCTCCTGATGGTGCTTCAGGATCATCGCGGCGCATTCGCGCGGCGTCGCCACGCGCGGCGGACGCGGCACGGGGACGCCGCTCGCATCGCCCGAAATGGCCTGGATGCGCGCCTGCACATCCGCCATCACAGCCGCGAAGCGCCCGAAGCTCGCCCGGTCCTCGGCGGGCCAGTGCAGCAGTCGCAGATCGCCGTTCATCGGATACCCCGCCAAGGCAGCGACCAGTCGGGGTCCGTGCCGTATCGCGCCAGCCTGATCCGGTGCCGCAGCACCCCGGCCGCCAGCAGCAGCAGCATGGGATAGGCCAGCTTGCCACCCGCCTGGGCATACATCCATGGCATCAGCGCAGTGTCGAACCCCTTGACCCCATGAATCCCGACCGCCAGCAGATGCAGCGCGGCCAGCCAGAGCGGCCAGAAGCGATTGGCGAGCAGCGCGACCGCCATCAACCCGCCCATCAGTGCCACGTCGATGACGAGTTCCAGCGTCTCGACGCTGCGGAAACTGGTGGAGGGATCGAACGGCAGCACGATCGTCGCCACCGAGGCGCAGAGCAGGATGACCGCCGTCGCCCGCTCCGGCCAGCCGCCCAGCGCCAGCGCATAGAGGCAGACCAGCCCCTGAAGGATGTTGAAGACATAGATGTGCGTCACGGCGTGCCCCGCTGGCCAGGATGGGAGAAAGACACGCCGCGCCGCGCCGGGATCAGGCGGCCGCGCGCAGCGGCAGGGCCTCGACGATACCCGTCGTCTGGGGCGGCTTGGGGCGGTTGTCGCCATATTCGTCCGCATCGAAACCGATGGTCTGGCCGACCTTTTCCAGGATCCGGTGGCTCTGCACCGCATGGCCGCGCGCCTGGCCGATCGCCATCATCGCCTGGCCCAGCATCTCGAACGCATGCTGGCCGACCACCGCGGACAGCCGCGCTTCTGCCCGTGCCCGAGGCAGCGCCATCGCCAGTTCGCCTGCCGTGGCGAATGCCGTGTCGAGTTCGTTTTCCAGCTTCCACAGGAGCTTGGTCACCTGAAGAGCCGCTTCATGTTCCGTCGTCATCGCCTGTGCCCCCTGATTTTTCATCCATGCGCGCCGGGCGGCATGGAGGATGGTCATCCGGCAAGGTGCGTCAAACGTCCGATCACCCGGGTCATCACGTCGAGTCCCGTCGCCAGCATGCCGAAGCCGATGGCGAGTGCGACGGCGATCGTGGGAACCCAGAGCAGCCTTTCGGCCATGCTCATGTCGTTGCGTGTCTGCCCTTGCCGCCGGACGGGGAGAGACAAGCGGGGCGATGCGTGGACATGGCCGTCCTGCACCGCCCCGCCGACCGTACTCCCATCCGGTGCCATCGGAAGTGGCACGGGCGGCGGCTCGGGAACCAGCCCCGTAGAATCGGGTATGATTTTATGCGGGGTAGCTTCTTCTTGTTCTTCAATAACTTGGTCGATCGACTGAATGTCCGCCTGGGCCTCATGATCGGCCAGCGCCATCGCCGCTTCGCGCCGGTTGCGCGCGCCGAGCAGCCGCACCGCCTCGGCCAGATAGCTGTCGACGGTCGACTTTCCCAAGCCGAGTTCGGTGGCGATTTCCTTCGAGCCCTTGAGCGCCTTGACCCCGCGAAGACATTCGCGATGGCGGCGGGTAAGCAGGGCGAAGCGTTCGGGCGTCATCTCATTTTCCGGTCGCGCCGGATATCGGTCCAGCCATGACGCCTGCCCTAGCCGGATGGACAGCGGCTCGCCAAGCCGTTCCGTCTCCGATGCGGGGGCTTTGAGCCATTAATAATCAGGGTTAACCGCACTCTGCATTTCATCCAGGCTGGTCAGTCCTTCCGGGGCGGCACGTGAATCGCTTCGATCGAATCGAGCGCCTGGAGCAGGTCATCGAACGCCGTATCCTCATGCACGGGAAAAGAACGGCGGAATCCCGAACCCAGCACGTCCAGGTCACGCTGGGTCAACAGGCCGACCGCCACGATCGGATCGGGACGGCGAGCGTCCTTGCGCGGTGGATGGGCGGTCATATCCGCCACCGCCAGCGCGGCTCGGCGAACGCACGCCCGTCCGCCGATCCCGTCCGCCCCGAAGGGGCATATAAGATGGCCGACCGTTCATCCTTCAGGGCACGCATGATCCGAACTCCATTCATGATCATCTGAACCCGCTATCGACCATGGCTGTTCCACGCATTTTCAACGCTTGCGACCAGCCGCCCGCCGCGCCCCGCCCCGGGCGGCGCGGTGGATCGGGACCGGCCCGAAGTTGCGAATGGCTTTCACTGCGCTGCACCCTTCCCTGTCGGGCAACCCCTTGCTAAGGCCCCTTGCGTCAACCGGAGATTTCCCCGGCGCGCCCGCTCGCGGCTGCATGCTGCCGTGTCCCACTGGGCGTGCCCGGCTCGACCATGAAGGGACGCCCATGACTGCGATAGGCCAGGACAGCCTGAACACCCGCTCGACCCTCGACGTCGACGGCAAGAGCTATGATTATTACAGCCTCGCCAAGGCTTCCGAGCAGCTCGGCGACATCAGCCGCCTGCCCTTCTCGATGAAGGTGCTGCTGGAGAATCTGCTGCGTTTCGAAGACGGCAAGACCGTCACGCGCGAGGATATCCAGGCGATCGTCGACTGGCAGAAGACGCAGCGTTCGGACCGCGAGATCCAGTATCGCCCGGCCCGCGTGCTGATGCAGGACTTCACCGGCGTGCCTTGCGTGGTCGACCTCGCCGCGATGCGCGACGCGATTACCAAGCTGGGCGGCGACGCGGCCAAGATCAATCCGCAGGTTCCCGTCCACCTCGTCATCGACCACTCGGTCATGGTCGACGAGTTCGGCACGCCGCAGGCGTTCGAGGATAACGTCGACCTCGAATATCAGCGCAACATGGAACGCTATGAGTTCCTGAAGTGGGGTTCCAAGGCGCTCGACAATTTCTCGGTCGTTCCGCCGGGCACCGGCATCTGCCACCAGGTGAACCTGGAATATATCGGTCAGGCCATCTGGTCGTCGACCGAAAGCGGCGAGCATGCCAAGGGCGGTGCGACGATCGCATACCCGGACACGCTGGTGGGCACCGACAGCCACACCACGATGATCAACGGCCTGGGCGTGCTCGGCTGGGGCGTCGGCGGGATCGAGGCGGAGGCCGCGATGCTGGGCCAGCCCGTGTCGATGCTGATCCCCGAAGTCGTCGGCTTCAAGCTGACCGGCAAGCTCCAGGAAGGCATCACCGCCACCGACCTGGTGCTGACCATCACCCAGATGCTGCGCGCCAAGGGCGTGGTCGGCCGCTTCGTCGAGTTCTACGGCCCCGGCCTGTCGTCGATGACGCTCGCCGACCGTGCGACGATCGCCAACATGGCGCCCGAATATGGCGCGACCTGCGGCTTCTTCCCGATCGACGACAAGACGCTCGACTATATGCGCCTGACCGCGCGCTCGGACGAGAACGTCGCCCTGGTCGAGGCCTATGCCAAGGCGAACGGCTTCTGGCGTCATGACGATGCCGCCGACCCCGTCTTCACCGACACGCTGGAACTCGACATGTCGACGGTCGTCCCGTCGCTCGCCGGTCCGAAGCGTCCGCAGGACAAGGTCGTCCTCACCGAGGTGGACGACGTGTTCAACGCCGACCTCGCCAAGGTGTACAAGAAGGATGCCCCGGCACGCGTCGCGGTCGAGGATCGCGGCCATGACATCGGCGACGGCGACGTCGTGATCGCCGCGATCACCAGCTGCACCAACACCTCGAACCCGTCGGTGCTGGTCGCCGCTGGCCTGGTCGCGCGCAAGGCGAACGCGCTGGGCCTGAAGCCCAAGCCCTGGGTCAAGACCTCGCTCGCCCCCGGTAGCCAGGTCGTCACCGATTACCTCGACAAGGCGGGCCTGACCGCCGATCTCGACGCGATCGGCTTCAACCTGGTCGGCTATGGCTGCACCACCTGCATCGGCAATTCGGGTCCGCTCGCCGAGCCGATCTCGAAGGCGATCAACGGCAACGACATCGTCGCCGCCTCGGTGCTGTCGGGCAACCGCAACTTTGAGGGCCGCGTCTCGCCCGACGTGCGCGCCAACTTCCTCGCCAGCCCGCCGCTGGTCGTCGCCTATGCGCTGAAGGGCACCGTCACGCAGGACATGCGTGAGACGCCGATCGGCCAGGGCAAGGACGGCCAGGACGTCTATCTGAAGGACATCTGGCCCACCAACGACGAAGTCCGCACCCTGATGGATGCGAACATCGACGACGAGATGTTCCGTTCGCGCTACGGCAACGTCTATGCGGGCGACGCCAAGTGGTCGGCGATCGAGGTGACCGGTTCGGACACCTATGCCTGGCCCGCCGCGTCGACCTATGTCGCCAACCCGCCCTATTTCGAGGGCATGGAGATGACGCCGAAGCCCGTCACCGACATCATCGAGGCCAAGCCGCTCGCCATCCTGGGCGACTCGATCACCACCGACCACATCAGCCCGGCCGGTTCGATCAAGGCCGACAGCCCGGCAGGCACGTTCCTGCAGGAGCATCAGGTCGCAAAGAAGGACTTCAACTCGTACGGCGCGCGTCGTGGCAATCATGACGTGATGATGCGCGGCACCTTCGCCAATATCCGCATCAAGAACGAGATGGTGCCGGGTGTCGAAGGCGGCATGACGAAGTATGACGGCGAAGTGATGCCGATCTATGACGCCGCGATGCGTCACAAGGCCGACGGCACGCCGCTCGTCATCGTCGCGGGCAAGGAATATGGCACCGGATCGTCGCGCGACTGGGCGGCGAAGGGCACCAACCTGCTCGGCGTGCGTGCGGTCATCACCGAGAGCTTCGAGCGTATCCACCGCTCGAACCTGGTCGGCATGGGCGTTCTGCCGCTGCAGTTCGCCGAGGGCGTGACCCGCGAGACGCTGAAGCTGGACGGCAGCGAGAGCTTCACCATCCAGGGCGTGGCCGGTCTGCGCCCGCGTCAGGATGTCGAGGTGATCCTGGCCCGCAAGGACGGCTCGACCGAGACCTTCCTGACCAAGTGCCGCATCGATACCGTCAACGAGCTGGAATATTTCCTGAACGGCGGCATCCTGCAGTATGTGCTGCGCAACCTGGCGGCGTAACACCCGCTAGAGACGCGAAAAGGCCCGTCCGGAGCGATCCGGGCGGGCCTTTTTTGTGTCACGCGAAGCCGCGATGGCGCGAAGGGAAAAAAGAGTTGTTCGCGCGGAGGCGCGAAGGCGTGGAGAGACAGGCCGCGCGGCAGCGCGCACAGATCATCGACAGCTCGAGAATAGAGGGCCGCTGGCGCGGCAAGGGCGAATTCTCCGCGTCTCCGCGTGAACCATCCTTCTTGGCGTCATCGCGCCTTCGCGTGAACGAAATTTCTGATGCTTCCCCGGCAACGGCGGGCATCATGTCACAGGTTTTGCAGCAATGCTTCTTACACGAGAGGAATGGGATCAGTCCGCCCGCTTCAGCTTGCGCAGCGCCGTCTCACGCTCCAGCCGGTCGAGCAGCGTCTCGATCGACTCATCCTGTCGATCGGGCAGCGGCAGGGCGGCTCCCTGTATCTCGGGCGCAGGCTCGCGCATGGGCGGGATCGGCATGGGTTCGGACGGAGCCGGACGCATGGGCTCGCGTGGCACCGACAGGATCGCATCCGGGTCATAGGCCGATAGCGGCTGGTCGAGATCGGCAGGCAGCGTGCGCTCGACCGTATCGTCCTCGACCGGCGGCGGCGGCGCGCCCAGTTCGGCGGCGTTGAGCGGGCGGCGTGGCGGCGCATCCGGGTGTCGATCCGAGCGGCGGACCACCGGCACATAATCCTCGTCGTCTTCGGGCACGCGCCTGGCACGCCGGGCGAGCAGACCGCCCGGCCCCCAGAGCAGATACGCGGTCGCCCAGGTCACCGACCCTGCCCCCAGCCCTGCGACCAGCGCAAGCAAGATACGCGCCTTCATACCCAGCGGCGGACGGGCGGCGGCAAGGATATCGCCCAGGCTCAAGCCCGCGACCAGCGAATTGAGCCGCCATTCGGGCGCGATCGTTGCCAGAAGCGCAAAAAACAGCCCGACGGCCCCGCCGATCCAAGCAGGTCCGAAGCGTCGTTGAGGGGGCATGGCGGTGAAGGTCATGGGTCTATATCTTCGCCCCGTTTAGCAATCGGTGGTAAACAGGTTCGTAACGCCGGATGTTCGACGCCCAATTCCGTTCCGTTTCAACAAAATCCCGGCCCGCCGCCCGTCGCGCGTCCCAACCGCCACGATCGGCCAGCAGGGCGGCCAGCGCATCGGCGATCGCGGCCGGGTCGTCGGGTGCGAACAGGGTGCCTGTCCGCCCGTCCTCGATCAGCTCGCGATGCCCGCCGACATCGGACGCGGCGACCAGCTTGCCCTGCGCCATCGCCTCCAGCGGTTTCAGCGGTGTGACGAGGTCGGTCAGTCGCATCTTCTTGCGCGGATAGGCGAGGATATCGACCATACTGTAATAACGCTCGACCTGCTGGTGCGGCACACGTCCGACAAAGCGGATCGCCGCCGCCACCGGCGAGCTGTCCGCCTGGGCGCGCAGCGCCGTCTCCATCGGCCCGCCGCCGACCAGCAGCAGCCGCGCCTTGGGTCGCGCCGCCACCAGTCGCGGCATCGCGGCGATCAGGTCGTCCAGCCCTTCATAATCATAGAAACTGCCGATGAAGCCGATCACCTCGGCATCGGCAAGGCCCAGTTCCTCGGCCAGCACGGCATCGCGGGCGAGCGGCTGGCCGAACAGCCCCAGGTCGACGCCATTGGGAGACACGATGATCTTGTCCTGCGGCAGCCCGCGCGCGATCAGGTCGCCGCGCAACCCTTCGCAGATCACCGCGATCGCATCGGCCCGCCGACAGGCCCAGCTTTCCAGCGCACGGGTCACGCGGTAGCGGGTGCTGCCCGCCGTGCCGGTGCCGTTGCCGACCGCGGCATCCTCCCAAAAGGCGCGAATCTCATAGACCAGCGGCAAGCGCCGCCGCCGGGCAACGGCAAGCCCGGCCAGCGCATCGAGCACGGGCGAATGGGCATGAAGGATATCGGGCTTGAATTCCGTCACCGCCCGGTCGATCGCCCGGATATGCGCAGCCAGCCCGGCGGCCTCGCCGACCAGTCCCCCGCGCATCGCGACCGGCGTTCGATAGAAGGTCAGGCCGTCGAGCGTTTCGACGGCGGCATCCCCTGCCCCCTGTCGCCCTCCCTGCCGAACACCCGTCACCGCCGCGACGTCATGCCCCGCCCCCTCCTGCGCCTTCAGGATGGCGCGGGTGCGAAAGGTATAGCCGCTTTGCAGCGGCAGCCCATGGTCTAGGATATGCAGGATACGCATCAGCTTACGACCTGTCATGCCAGCCCTTAACGCCGCGTCAACCGCCGGTTTATAAGCAGGTCGCGGTAGTGGCGTTAAGGGTTTGAGGACACGGGCGATGATCGACAGCTTTGCCCTTCTCCTCACCCATGGCCTGATGCTGGTCGCGGCATGGCGGCTGGTCGGACGGCGCGATCTGGACCAGGAGGGCGATGTCGGCCCCGCCGCGAGCCGGCATGGCCGGAAGCCCACGACCAAGCGGCGTCTCGACGATGCGTGACCTATTCCTGATCGGATTCCTGTTCAGCCTCTTCGCGCTGGGGCTGCGGCGGCCGTTCCTGATGGTGCTGGCCTATATCTATATCGACATCGTCTCGCCCCAGCGGCTGACCTATTATCTGCTCAACACCGTGCCCATCTCTCTGATGGCGGTGATCGCGGCGGTCGGCGGCTGGGCCTTGTTCGATGACAAGCGCGACAGCCGGTTCACCGTGCGGCAGGGCGCGATCCTGCTGCTGCTGGCCTATTGCGCGATGACCACCTTTTTCGGCGCCGACTTCCCCATCGAGGCGAGGGAGAAATGGGACTGGGTGTGGAAGGCGCTGGCCTTTGCCATCTTCCTGCCGCTGACCCTGCGCACCCGGCTCAGGATCGAGGCGCTGCTGCTGTTCATGATGCTGTCGGTCGCGTCGATCGTGATCGTCGGCGGGATCAAGACGCTGTTTTCCGGCGGCGGTTACGGCGAGCTGAACCTGATGGTCAGCAACAATGCCGGGCTGTACGAAGGCAGCATCATCTCGACCGCGGCGATCGCGGTCATCCCGATCATCCTGTGGTTCATGCGCTACGGCACGGTTTATCCGCCCGACTGGCGGGTGCGGGCGTTCGGCATCGGGCTGATCTTTGCCTGCCTGCTGATCCCGGTCGGCACCTCGGCGCGGACGGGGCTGTTGTGCATCGGGCTGCTCGCCATCCTGATGCTGCGCGATGTGAAGCGACGGCTGCTCTATATCGGCATGCTGGCGGTGGCGGGCATGGCGGTCGTGCCGCTGCTTCCCTCTTCCTATACCGAGCGGATGAACACGATCCGCAGCTATCAGGGGGACGAATCCGCCTCGACCCGGCTGGCGGTGTGGAAATGGACGCTGGGCTATGCCGCCTCCAACCCGTTCGGCGGCGGGTTCGACGCCTATCTTCAGAACAGCTTCCGCTACGACCTGACCGTGGTCGAGGGATCCGCGCATGACAAAAAGGTCGAGCGAAAGGTCACCACCGACCGCGCCCGCGCCTATCACTCCAGCTATTTCGAGATGCTGGGCGAACAGGGCTGGCCGGGGCTGTTCCTGTGGCTGGGCATCAACATCGCGGGACTTTTGCGGATGGAGGCCCTGCGACGGCGGTATCGCCAGGCCGACGATCCGCTGCACTGGGGCGGCCAGCTAGCGGGTGCGCTCCAGCACGGGCATATGATCTATCTGCTCGGCGCGGCCTTTGTCGGGATCGCGTACAACCCCTTCCTCTATCAGCTGATCGCCGCGCAGATCGGGCTGGATACCTATCTGACCCGCAAGTCCCGCGAGGATCGGTTCAAACAGGTGCCCGGTCGTCGCCCGCCGTCCAAACCTAGCCCGCTCAAAACCGCCGCGCGGTCGGCGTGATTCCCGCACCCAGGATATTGCCCCGGATCACCAGCGGCTCGCCCGACCAGTTGCCGACGAAGACTGGCTTGAAATCGACGCCGGGCGCCAGGCGGGCGCGGTTGTTCTCCACCACCAGGCCCGACGAGTCGTTCTTGGCCCCCTCCGGCGCGACGGTGATCAGCGTCGAGTGGTTGTCCTTGTCGCGGCCGAAAACGAACTCGTTGCCCGCGATCCGGCCCTTCGCACCGTTGGACAGGTCGATCATATAGTTGGTCGCGTGGCCCTTGCTGTCGTCGAAACTGCTGTCCAGCACCTCGACATAGGGTGCGCGGGTCTTGACGTAATGGCCACCCTGCCCATGCTCGAAACGGCAGTTTGTCACGCGTAAGGACTTGTAGCGCCCCATATAGATGCCGTGCGCGCCATTGCCGGTCGGGTCGTGGCCTAGCCCTGAAAAGGTCGAATGGTCGACGGTGACGGTGCCATTGGGGTCCTCGGCCGACAGGATGCCCGACTGGCTGTCGAGGAACATCGCGTTGCTGACCGCCAGCGGCCCCTTTTCGATGCGGATGCCCGCGCCATTGCCGTCGCCGACCTCGATATGGCTGAAGACGATGCCCTGGACCGAGGCGCCGCGCCCCCGCAGGACCAGCGCCGCCTTCCCCTCGCAGGCGATGCGGGTGAAGATGACCTTGCCCGGCTCGGTCGCGACGTACGCAATCCGCCCCGCCCCCTGGATCGCGCATTCGCGGTAGGTGCCCGGCGCGATGCGGATCGTCCCCTCGCCATCGCCGATCGCGGTGACCGCCGCCTGCAGCGTGGCAAAGCCGCGTCCCCCCACCATGAAGGGCTGGGCGCTTCCCTGCGCGAGGGCGGCCGCCGACGTCATGCCGAGAAGTAGGAGCGGAACCAGACGCATGGGGTCATCCTGGAAAAAAAGAACGGACGCCGCATCCTGCCACGCATGGGCACAGGATGCGACGCCCGTGAGCGTCCCGTGACGGGATAAAGGTTTAGGCCTCTTCGGTCTCGTCCTCGTCGGCCAGTTCCTCTTCCAGCGCGGTCAGGATCGCCTTGTTGAAGGCGGGGATGTCGTCCGGCTTGCGGCTGGTGATCAGGTTGCCGTCGACCACGACCTCCTCGTCCACCACGTCCGCGCCCGCATTGGACAGGTCAGTGCGGATCGAGGGGTAGCTGGTCAGGCGGCGACCGTCGATCACGTCCGCCTCGGCCAGCAGCCAGGGACCGTGGCAGATGGCGGCGACGATCTTGTCGTCCTCCATGAACTCGGTCACGATCTCGACCGCGCGCTCGTTCAGGCGCAGCTTGTCGGGGTTGCAGGTGCCGCCGGGGATGACCAGCGCGTCGTAATCGTCGGTGTCGACCTCATCGACGGTCAGGTCGGGGGTCGCGGTCTCGGCCTTGTTGATATCGCCCTCCATGCCCTGGATCGGGTCGGACTTGAGCGAGGCGAGCTGCACCTTGGCACCTGCGGCCTCCAGTGCCTTGCGCGGTTCGAAAAGCTCGACGGTCTCGAAGCCGTCGGCGGCGAGCATCAGGACGCGTGCCTGGGAAAGATCGGCCATGATGGAAAACTCCTGTCGGGAAATACCTCGGGGGAAAGGCCCTTCCAGAACCCGCGACCGCATCGGCCGTTCCGGAACGAAGCGACCGGCGGCGCATTTGCAAAGATGACCCGAGAGAGAGCGATGGCCACCCGTCTAGTCTATTGCGATGACAGCAAACCCGGCATCACCCGGACCAAGGTTCGCGGCCAATGGGCCTATTGGACCGCCAAGGGCGAGCGGATCACCGACACGGACGAGATCGACCGGCTGAACCGTATCGGCCTTCCTCCCGCATACAGGGATGCCTGGTTTTGCCCCCGCGCCAATGGCCATATCCAGGCGGTCGGCTGGGACGAGAAGGGACGCAAGCAATATCGCTATCACGCCGATTTCCGTGAAGCGCAGGAAGCGGCCAAATATGAACGCTGCGCCGCGTTCGGCCACGCGCTCCCCACCTTGCGCAAGCGGGTCGAGGCGGACCTGAAGAAGCGCGGCCTGTGCAAGGAGCGCGCGGTCGCCGCCGTCGTGCGGCTGCTCGACAACGGCCATATCCGTGTCGGGAACGAAGCCTATGCCGCGACCAACAAGAGTTTCGGCGCGACGACCCTGCGCAAGCGGCACGGCCAGGTGAAGGGCACGACCCTGCGCCTGCGCTATCGGGGCAAGTCGGGCAAGATGCGCGACATGACACTGACCGACCGTTCGCTCGCCAGCTTCGTGAAGCGGTGCCAGGATCTGGACGAGCAGCATCTCTTCGCCTGGGTCGACGACGAGGGCGCGGCCAATGCGGTCACGTCTTCCGATGTGAACGCCTATATCCGCGAAGCCACGGGCTGCGACTTCACCGCCAAGCATTTCCGCACCTGGGCCGCCAGCGTCGCCGCGTTCGAGGCGCTGGCGCTGGCCGAGGCGGACCTCAGCCTGAAGGCGATGCTGGAGCCGGTGGTCGAGAAGCTCGGCAACACGCCCGCCATCGCGCGCAAATCCTATGTCCACCCCTCGCTGATCGCGCTCGTCAAGAACGGGCAGGCGGCGTTTCGCAAGACGCTGCGCCTGCCGCGTGCGCGCGCGGGACTGTCCCGCATCGAATGCGGGCTGATCGCATTTCTGGAGGCCGGAACCCCGGCCAGCAAGGCGGCCTGACCGCCTCTCAAGTTCAAGGAGTCCCCATGGCGAAATCCTCGCCCAAGGCGCCGATCTTCGACGGCTCCCGCATTCCCGACCAAGTCGGCGGCATCATCGACGCCACCTCCTGGTGGGTGCAACATTACTGGCTGAAGGTGCTGATCGCGATCGGCTTCGGCGCGGTCATCGTGCTGGCGCTGCTCTGGGTGCGCAGGCTGGGCGACCGCTTGTGCGGCCGTCCGGGTTTCGCAGGCGGATGGGGCGTGATCCTGGGCCATGCCATCGCGCGGACGAATCTGTTCTTCATCGTCACGCTCGCCGCCCAACTGGTGTCGGGCTATGCGGGCGCGCCGGGCGAAGTCGCCCGGACGATCAGCTTCCTGTTCACCATCGCCAGCACGTTCCAGGCGGCGATCTGGGCGCGCGAGCTGATCCTGGGCGCGATCGAGCATCGCACCCAGTCGGAACATTATTCCGGCGAGGCGCTGCTGTCGGCCATGGGGCTGATCCGACTGCTGGTGACGGCGGTGCTGTTCGCGGTCGCGCTGGTCGTCGTGCTCGACAATCTGGGGGTCAACGTCACCGGCCTGGTCGCGGGTCTGGGCGTCGGCGGCATCGCCATCGGCCTGGCGGCGCAGGGTATTTTCGGCGACCTGTTCGCCGCGCTCGCCATCATCTTCGACCGGCCGTTCCGCCGCGGCGACAAGATCGCCTATGACAATACGACCGGGATCATCGAGGCGATCGGCCTGAAATCCACCCGCATCCGCGCCTTTACCGGCGAACTCCGCATCATCTCGAACCGCAACCTGCTGGACAAGGAAATCCAGAACCAGACGGTGCGTCACCATGTCCGCCTGTCTCTGACCATCGGCGTCGCCTATGAAACCCCGCCCGAGACGCTGGCGCGGGTGCCGCAGATGCTGACCGAGATCGTCGAGGGAGAGGGCAGCAAGGTCGCCCGCGCCAGCTTCGAGAGCTTCGGCGCGTCGAGCCTGGACTTCGTGCTGCAATTCGACGTGCCCGGCGACGACTGGCCGACTGCGCACGCCACGCGCAACCGGGTGCTGGTCACGCTGATGAAGCGTTTCGCGGCGGAGGGGATTTCCATCCCCTACCCCACCCAGACGACCTATACCGCCGCACCCGACGGCACGCTGGTCATGCCCTATCCCCAAATCCAGCCAGTCGAGGTGCATCAGGCCAGCTAGAGCATGACGACATCCGCTTGATCGACCCCTCCCCTTCAGGGGAGGGGCTAGGCTTGGTTCGATCCTAGGTCATCATGCTCTAATCCTCCCCTGCAAGGGGAGGAAAGACTCAGATCCCGCCTTCGTCCAGCGACAACAGCGTGGCGTTGCCGCCCGCCGAAGTCGTGTCGACCGACACCGCCCGCTCGGCGCAGAAGCGGTACAGGTAATGCGGACCGCCCGCCTTCGGCCCGGTGCCCGACAGGCCCTCGCCGCCGAAAGGCTGGCTGCCCACCACCGCGCCGATCATCGAGCGGTTGATATAGAGGTTGCCGACCGCCGCTTCCGCCTCGATCACTTCGCCGGCGCGGGCGATGCGGCTGTGCAGGCCCATGGTCAGGCCGTAACCCTTGGCGTTCACCTTCGCGATCGTCTCGGACAGCGTGCCCGCTTCCCAGGTGGCGACGTGCAGGATCGGGCCGAACCATTCCTGGGTCAGCTCCTCCACGCGGTCGAGCCGGATCAGCGTCGGCGGCACGAACAGGCCATCGGCGGGCGCATCGAGCGTCTTGATCGTCTGCGCCACCATCGACGCGCGATAGGCCATCAGCTTGTCATAGGCGGCCTGGTCGATCACCGGGCCGACATCAGTCGCCGGATGGCCGGTCGCACCGAGCACCAGCGTCTCCATCGCGCCCTTCAGCATTGCGATGACATTGTCGGCGACATCGGCCTGCACCAGCAACAGGCGCAGCGCCGAACAACGCTGCCCCGCCGAGCGGAAGGACGAGGTGATGACGTCCGCCACCACCTGCTCCGGCAGTGCGGTCGAGTCGACGATCATGGCGTTGATGCCGCCGGTCTCGGCGATCAGCGGCACGATCGGGCGGTCGTCGTCCGCCACCAAAGTCCGCGCGATCCGCTTGGCCGTGGCGGTGGAGCCGGTGAAGGCGACGCCCGCGATGCGGTGATCCTCGGTCAGTTTCTGGCCGACATCCGGCCCGCCGGCCGCGAGCAACAGCGCGTCACGCGGCACCCCCGCGCGATACGCCAACTCGACCGCCGCCTGGGCGATGGCGGGCGTCTGCGGCGCGGGCTTGGCGACGACGGTGTTGCCGGTAACGAGCGCCGCGACCGTCTGGCCGAGGAAGATCGCCAGCGGGAAATTCCACGGCGCGACCGTTGCCCAGACGCCGCGTCCTTCGAGGTGCAGCGTGTTGCGCTCGCCCGTCGGCCCCGGCAGTTCGACCGAACCGAGCCGCTGGCGTGCCTGCTGCGCATAATAGCGGCAGAAGTCGGCGGCTTCGCGGACCTCACCGATCGCGTCGGGGATGGTCTTGAACGCCTCCTGCACCAGGATCGCCATCAGCCGCTCGCGGTCCTGCTCCAGCAGGTCGGCCAGCTTCTCCAGCACAGCCGCACGGGTGTCGAGCGGCGTCGCGTTCCAGGCCGGGAACGCCGCATGAGCCCGCGCGACCAGTGAGGCGACGTCCGCCGTCGCGGCCACCGGCTTCACGGCCGGCGCGTCGACCGCCTTCACCGTGGCGTCCAGCGTCGCGATATCGCTCAGGTCGATGCCGGTCGAGTTGCGATGCCCCGGCGCGAACATGTCGATGGGCAGCGGGATGCTCGGGTGACGCGCACCGCCCACGGCGGCGATCTTGGCAACCGGACCGGCGAGGATCTCCGCCTCGGTCAGCCGCGCATCGCCGAGCTGGTGGACGAAGCTGGAGTTCGCGCCATTCTCCAGCAGGCGGCGGACCAGATAGGCCAGCAGGTCGCGGTGGCCGCCGACCGGCGCATAGATGCGGCACTTATGGCCATGCTCGCGCACCAACCGCTCGTACAGGCCATCGCCCATGCCGTGCAGCCGCTGGAACTCGAAGTCGTGACTGTTGCCCGCCCATTCCAAAATCGTCGCGACGGTCAGCGCATTGTGGCTGGCGAAAGCCGGGCGGATATTCTCGGCGGCCAGCATGTCCTTGGCGACCGCCAGATAGGACACGTCGGTCGCCGCCTTGCGGGTGAACAGCGGATAGTCGGCCAGCCCCTCGACCTGGGTGCGCTTGATCTCGCTGTCCCAGTACGCACCCTTGACCAGACGCACGTTCATGATCCGGTCGAGGCCATTGGCCCAGCCGATGACCGCGCGGGCGCGCTTGCCATAGGCCTGCACCGCCATGCCGAACCCGTCCCAGCCCTTCAGCGCCGGGAGCGCCGCGACACCACCGATGATGTCGAGGCTCATTTCCAGCCGCTCGGATTCCTCGGCGTCGACGGTCAGCGCGATGCCCTTGTCCGCCGCCTGCCGCGCCAGCTGCGCCAGCATGTCGGCCAGCGCGGGCACGCACTCATAGGCGCGCGGCAGTTCGTAGCGCGGGTGGAGCGCCGACAGCTTGACCGAGATCGAATGCCCCGCCGCCGGGTCCGATCCCACCGCGTCGATCGCTTTAACATAGGCCTGGAAATAGCGCTCGGCATCCTCATGGGTGCGGGCGGCCTCGCCCAGCATGTCGAAGCTGGCGGTGAAGCCCTTGTTCTCGGGCTTCTTCATGCGGCGCATCGCCTCTTCGATGGTGCGGCCCATCACGAAGATCTCGCCCATCATCCGCATCGCGGCGCCGACTGCCTGGCGCACGAAGGGTTCGCCCGCGCGCGACAACAGCCGCTTGAGCGGCCCCGCCTCGCCCTCGCCCACCAGCGCGCGGCCGACGACCAGCCCCCAGGTGGCCGAGTTGACCAGCTTCGACGCCGAACGGCCGGTATGCGCGCGCCAGTCGGCTTCGCCCAGCTTGTCGGCGATCAGCAGGTCGGCGGTTTCGGGATCGGGCACACGCAGAAACGCCTCAGCGAGACTCAGCAGCGCGACGCCCTCCGACGAGTTGAGCCGATATTCCTGGAGGAACTGGTTCACCCAGCCGCGATTCTGCGCCGCGCGCAGGTCGGCGAGCAGGCCCGAGGCATGACCCATGATCCGCTCGCGCGCTTCCGGCGTCGCGGCGGCACGGTCGAGCAGCGGCTTCAGGACATCGGGTTCGGGCGCGCGATACAGCGATTTCATGGTCTTGCGTGCGTCGGCGGTAACGGCAGAGGTCATAGGTCCAGGTTCCGGTCGAGCGGCCCGGCGCGACCGAGGTGTGCCGCGAACCGCATTACGATGCTGTGATGGACCTGCGCTTAGCGGGAAATATGGGAATTGGGTATCGTTTGATACGATGCGGGGTGTAGCGATGCAGTTTGAAATCCGGCTCGTTCATCTGGTATGAAATGGCTGGCGACAGACATCCGCCATTTTGATGAGCCCCGACCGTTGCAGCGGTCTGAGCTCACGGCGTTGGGGCTCCGGCGGCTACCGGAGCCCCCGCCGGACATGTTACCTGTTTCGGAACTCAAGCGTCTTTAAGGCAAAGGTCGCGAAGGCGATCATGACGCCCAGGATCATGCACAATTCGGAAATACTCATTCTGACTTCCTTTAGCGTGTCGAAATGTTTCGACAGCCAGCTCCCTGGCACCATAGCCGATGCGTTTTCTCTGGTGGGATTTCCTCGCGCAACCATCCCCGCCCTCGCATCGTTCTCCCGCCAAACCCCCGAAAGGAGAGCCACGATGGCCGATGACAGCCCCCAGGAAATCGCCGCCAAGTTCCTCGACAAGCTGAAGAGCAGCCCGTTCGTCATGATCGGCCTGAACGACGGCCAGCATTCCGAGCCGATGACCGCGCAGATCGATGACGATCAGCCCAACACGCTGTTCTTCTTCGCTGGTCGCGACAATCGCATCGCCAAGGGTGGCGAGGCGATGGCGCAGTTCGTCGGCAAGGGCCATGACTTCTTCGCCTGTCTGGCGGGCCATGTGTCGAAGGACAACGACCCGGCGCAGATCGACAAGCTGTGGAGCAATCAGGTCGAGGCCTGGTTCCCGCAAGGCAAGTCGGACCCGAACCTGACGCTGCTGCGCTTCGACATCAACTCGGCCGAGCTGTGGGAAACCGACATCTCGCTGTCGGGCCGGGTGAAGATGCTGTTCGGCGGCACGATCCGCTCGGACGAGTCGTCCAGCCATGCGGTGGTCGGCTCGGTCGCGTAAGTCGCGATTACCGGAATGTGAAACGCCCGGAGGCCAAGGCTTCCGGGCGTTTTTTCGTTCTACCCCTCACGCCGTTCAGCCTGAGCGAAGTCGAAGGCCAAGGGAAACCATCAGCCACTCATGCGGCAAAGGCTATTGCGTGGCCTTCGACTTCGCTCAGGCTGAACGGAGGGTGGGATTGGGGGTTATCCGCCCCTCACCCGTTCGCCTTGATCCACTCCTCCACCACCGGGGCGATGCGGTTGCGCCACTTGGAGCCGTTGAAAATGCCGTAATGGCCGACCTTCTCGGCCATGAAATAACGCTTCTTCTCATCCGGCAGATTGGTCGCCAGCGTCAGCGCGGCGCGGGTCTGGCCCACGCCCGAAATGTCGTCGCGCTCGCCCTCGATCGCCAGCAGGCCGATATCGGTGATCGCGCCCGGATCGACAGGTTTGCCATGATGCAGCATCTCGCCCTTGGGCAGGGCGTGGCGCTGGAACACCAGTTCGACCGTCTGGAGATAGAATTCCGCGGTCATGTCGCACACCGCGCGATATTCGTCATAGAATCGCTTGGTGGAATCGGCGCTCTCGCCATCGCCCTGGACCAGATGCTTGAACATCTCCCAGTGCGAAATCATGTGGTTGCCCAGGTTCATCGACATGAACCCGGCCAGTTGGAGGAAGCCCGGATAGACCCGCCGCCCGGCCCCCGGATAGGTCATGGGCACGGTGGCGATCGCATTCTGCTCGAACCAGGCATGCGGGCGATCGGTCGCCAGCAGATTGACCGCGGTCGGGGCTTCGCGCGTATCGACCGGCCCGCCCATCAGCGTCAGCGTGCGCGGGGTGCAGGGATGCTTGTCCGCGCTCATCACGCAGGCCGCGACGTAACAGGGCACCGAAGGCTGGCACACTGCCAGCGCATGGGCGCCCGGCCCGATTTCGGTCAGGAAATCGATGATGTAATCGACATAATCGTCGAAATCGAACCGCCCGTCGGACAGCGGCACCAGCTTCGCGTCGCGCCAGTCGGTAATGTAGACCTCGCAGGTCGGCAGCATCCGCTGGACCGTGCCGCGCAGCAGCGTGGCATAATGACCCGACATGGGCGCGACGATCAGCAGCTTGGGGCTGTCCTCGACACCCTCACGGCGGAATCGCTTCAACTGGCCGAAGGGCTTGCGCAGCACGATTTCTTCGTGGACCGCCACCTCGCGCCCGTCGATCTCGGTCTTGGTCAGGCCGAAAGCGGGCTTGCCGCGCGGCGCGGCGGCATGGGCGAACACCTCCAGCGCCGATCCCATGATCGCGCCGCCGCCCATATAGGCGAAGGGATTGGCCGGATTTTGGAGCAGCCCCGCGCCGAAATTGGCCAGCGCGCTTGCGCCCGCCAGCATCGAGCGCTGCATTTCATAGGCGTCGTACAACATCGTCGATTCCCCTGCGCTCCGCCGGACGGAGCCGTGACTGGCGTTTGTCTATCACGAAACCGTTTGCGCATGATGACCAGAATATGGCCGATCGGTCATAGTGCCGAACCCGTGACAGGTTCATGATCTTCACCACACGCGCTGAACGCACCAAAGCGCCCAAACGATGCGTAGCAAGCCCTGCCCGGCGTTGAGCCGATGCGCCCACGCTGCTAGGCCCCCGGCATGGCCAGATCCGCCGCGTCCCGCAAATCCGCCGAGTCCCCCGTCCCGGCCAGCCGCCGCCTGAGCAACCTGAAGATGGTCTGGCGCTATACGCTGCGCTATCCGGGGCATCTGGCCGCCGCCACCGTTTCGCTGGCGGTTGCCGCGCTCGCGACCCTGTTCATCCCGCGCACCTTCCAGAAGGTGATCGACCACGGCTTCGGCAACATTGCCGACACCGGCGATATCGCGCCCTATTTCCAGGGGCTGCTGGCGGTCGTCGTGGTGCTGGCGATCGCGACGGCGTTCCGCTTCTATTTCGTGTCGTGGCTGGGCGAGCGGACGGTCGCGGACATCCGCATCGCGGTGCAGGCCAACCTGCTGCGCCTGGCCCCGCGCTATTTCGAGGAAAACCGCCCCTCGGAGATCGCCAGCCGGTTGACCGCCGACACCGCGATCATCGAGCAGGTCGTCGGATCGACCGTCTCGATCGCGCTGCGCAATACGGTGATCGGGATCGGCGGCACCATCTATCTCTTCGCCCTGTCGCCCAAGCTGACCCTGTCGCTGCTGGTCTGCATCCCGCTGATCGTCCTGCCCATCGTGGTGCTGGGCAAGAAGGTGCGCAGCTATTCGCGTGACAGCCAGGACAAGCTGGCCGAGATCGGCGCGACCGCCGTGGAGACGCTGGGCGCGATGAAGGTCGTGCAGGCCTTCGGCCAGGAACGTCGCGAGGCCGAGCGGTTCGAACTGGCCGTCAGCAACGGTTTCGCGACATCGCGCAAACGCTTCCTGCTGCGCGCGGTGATGACCGCGATGGTCATCGGCCTGTTCTTCGGCGGGCTGACGCTGCTGCTGTGGGAGGCCGTGGCCGATGTCGCCAGCGGGCGGTTGTCGGGGGGATCGCTGACTGCCTTCGTCGTGACGGGGATGCTGGTCGCAGGGTCTTTCCAGGCCCTGACCGAGGTGTGGGGCGACATATTGCGCGCGTCGGGCGCGGCGCAGCGGTTGGCCGAGTTGCTCGCCGAACAGCCGGAGATCGCGCCGCCCCCCGCCCCCGCCGTCCTGCCGGTCATTCCGATGGGCGCGCTGCGGTTCGACCATGTCGTCTTCCACTATCCGACCCGACCCGAGGTCGCCGCGCTGAACGACTTCACGCTCGACATCCGGCCTGGCGAGACGGTGGCGGTGGTCGGCCCATCAGGCGCAGGCAAGTCGACGCTGTTCCAACTCGCCGAGCGTTTCTACGACCCGCAAGGCGGCAACATCTCGCTCGACGGCGTATCCTTGCGCGACGCCGATCCGGCAGCGGTCCGCGCGCGCATCGCGATGGTGCCGCAGGAAACGGTGATCTTCGGCGCCTCGGCCCGCGACAATCTGCGCTATGGCCGGTGGGAGGCGAGCGACGACGAGCTCTGGGCCGCTGCCGAGGCCGCCAATGCCGCCGAGTTCCTGCGCGCACTGCCGCAGGGGCTGGACACCTTCCTGGGCGAAGGCGGCGCGCGGCTGTCGGGTGGGCAGCGCCAGCGGATCACCATCGCCCGTGCGCTGCTACGCGATGCGCCGATCCTGCTGCTGGATGAAGCGACGAGCGCACTGGATGCCGAGAGCGAACAGCTGGTCCAGCAGGCGCTGGAGCGGTTGATGGCGAACCGCACGACCCTGGTCATCGCACATCGGCTGGCGACCGTGCGTGCCGCCGAGCGGATCGTGGTGATGGATGGCGGGCGGATCGTCGAACAGGGGCGTCACGGCGAGCTGATCGCGGGCGGCGGGCTCTATGCGCGCTTGGCGAGCTTGCAATTTCACGAGTGATGGGGCCGGTTTAGTACCATTGGGGTGAGGGATTCCCTTGGCCTTCGACTTCGCTCAGGCTGAACGGGGGTTTGGGCTGCGGGTCTTGCCCTTACTCCGTTCCGCCTGAGCGAAGTCGAAGGCCACGCCCCCGCCTCCCTCACAAGCCCGCTTGCCGCCAGCCCCCCGCTCCCCTAGGCTTCAACAATACCAGTTAAATACCGGAGATTGAGGATGGCGCGGGCTGTATATAGATGGACGGGCGCGGCGATCGCCTTGGCGATGCTGACCCCGGCGGCGCAGGCGAGCCCCGTCACCCGCCCCGCGATCTTCCCCGCCCCCGCCGCGATGACGCTCGGCACGGGCGAAGTGCCGCTCGGTCGTGCCGCCACGCTGATCGTCGCGCCGGGCACCGAGCCGGAGACCGCCGCACTGGTCCGCGATCTGCTGGCCAAGGCCGGGATTACTGACATCGCGACCGCCAAGCGCCTGCCCGCCACGCTCGACCGGCCGACCGTCGTCATCGGCCCGGACAGCGCCGCTTTGGTCCGCGACGCCCTGTCGCGCAGCAACGCCAGCGCCGACACCGCGCGCGAAGGCTATACGCTGACCGCCATCGCCTCCGGTCAGGGCGGCCTCATCACGCTGGCCGGGCATGACGCGGACGGACTGTTCCACGCCGCCCAGACCCTCCGTCAATTGCTCACCCGCCAGACCATCCCCGCGCTGACCATCCGCGACCATCCCGCCATGCCGATCCGCGGCACGATCGAGGGCTTTTACGGCAAGCCCTGGTCGATGACCGACCGGACCAGGCATCTGGATTTCCTCGGCCAGATGAAGGCCAACACCTATGTCTACAGCCCCAAGGACGATCCCTTCGCCCGCGACAAGTGGCGCGATCCCTATCCCGCCGCGACGCTGAGCGCGCTGGGAACGCTGGCGGCGCGCGCCAAGGCCAACCATGTCGATTTCGTCTATGCCATCTCGCCGGGGCCGAGCATCTGCTTCTCCGATCCGGCGGACGAGCAGGCGTTGCTGCGCAAGTTCGCGGCGCTACGCGGGATCGGCGTGCACAGCTTCTATGTCGCGCTGGACGATATCGAATATCAGAAGTGGAATTGTGACGCGGACAAGGCCGCCTTCGGCCCGTCGGGCGCGCAAGCGGCGGGGGTCGCCCAGTCCAAGCTGCTGAACGCCGTCCAGGCCGACCTGCTGAAACAGGACCCCGCCTCGCGCCCGCTGATCATGGTGCCGACCGAATATTATGATGCGAAGGAAAGCCCCTACAAGGCGGCGCTGCGGGCGAATCTGAACCCGCGCATCGTCGTCCAGTGGACCGGCACCGACGTCGTGCCGCCCGCCATTTCCATTCCCGATGCCAAGGCCGCGACCAAGGCGTTCGGGCGCAAGACGCTGCTGTGGGACAATTATCCTGTCAACGATTATGCCAGTTCGGCCGGGCGGTTGCTGCTCGCCCCCTATGCCAAGCGCGAGGCGGGGCTGTCGTCCGAGCTGACCGGCATCCTGTCCAACCCGATGAACCAGGAAGCACCCAGCCGCGTCGCGGTGACGGGGGTGCTGGCGTTCGGGTGGAACGACAAGGGTTATGACGCCGAGCGCACCTGGCACTATGCCGCGCGCGATCTGGCCGGAGGCGACGTGCGGGCGACCGCCGCGCTGCTAGAGCTGTTCGACACCCAGCATCTCGCCCCCACCTTCGGCAGCCAGCCCTGGCAGGAGCAGGCCCCGAAGTTGAAGGCGCTGCTCGACCATGTGCGCGAGGCGCTGGCGAATGGTGACGAGCGTGAACGCCGTGCGGCATTAACCGAACTTCACGCCAAGGCCGATGCGCTGGCCGATGCCCCCGACACGATCCGTGCGGGCGTGGTCGATCCGGCCTTTGCCGAACAGGCCGCCCCCTGGCTGGAGGCGATGCAGCTTTGGGGCCGCGCGCTGGGGCAGACGGCCGCCGGGCTGGAAGCCGCAGACAAGGGAAATGCGGCGGCGACGCGCTACTTCGCCGATGCCAAGCGGATCGCCGCCCAGGCGGCCGCCGTTCAGAGCATCAAGGGCGCGGTGCGCTTCGACGGACCGATCAAGATCGCCGACGGCGTGCTCGACCGCTTCATCGCCGATGCGCCCGGCCTGATCGCGGTTACGGCGAAACCGTAACCGTCCGGCTGGCGCGGCGGCCATCGGGGGTGCGAATGCGAAGCTCGACCGCCCCCGTCACCGCCACCGGGCCGGTGTAGCGGGTCCACGAGGAGCCGCCGGTCCGATACTCGATCGGCGTTCCGGCGAACTCGGCATTGGCCTCCAGCTTGCCACCGGAAACACGCGCGCCCGGCGGGGCGAGGCGATAGGTCACGCCCGCCCGGTCGAGCAGCCGCATCTGCACGCCCATCCGCCCGGCGAAATCCCGCCACCCGGCGAGCAGCTTGGTCCGGTCCACGCGGGGATCATTGGGTTCATAGCCCGCGCCCGCGACATAGGCTGGCTCCCACTCCAGCTTGCTCCAAGCCCGCTCGGCCAGCGCCAGCAGGCGCGGGAAGAGCATGTAATCCACCTGGCTGTCGCGACGCACCGTCTCGCTCCACAACTGGGCCTGTATCCCGGCGATGCCGCGACCGGCCTGGAGCGGTACGGTGTCGGCAATCGCCTTGGGCTGGGCGAGGATATTGGGGATCAGCGCGGCGTTCGCGGCCAGATTGCCCGGCATGAAGCCGAACACCTGAAAACTGTCCACCCCGCGCGAGGCCCAGTCATAGCCGGTCTCGTTCGGATCGGCGGCATAGGGCATGTCGAAATAGCCGAGATCGGGGATCGACAGCACCGGCTTCCACCCGCGATTGGCCTGGCCATGCGCTTCGGCCACGCCGCCCGCGTGCAGGTTGCTCCAGATATTGGTCTGGACGTTCGCGGGCATCTTCGCCGGGTCGGTATGGCCCAGCCCGTCACTCCACCCCGCCACCGCGATGCCGCGCCGGGCGAGATCGGCGGAAATCCGCTCGATGAAATAGGCCCCCAACTGCTTGGGCTGCATCCCCGTTTTCGCCATCATTCCCTTGCAGGCGGGCGACTGGACCCAGGCCCCCGCCGTCTCGTCCGCGCCGATATGATAGGTGGTCAGCGGCACCCCCGCCGCCTTGTGCAGCGCCGCGATCGAGTCGATCACCGCGTCGATGAAGCGATAGGTGCTGGGAATACACACGTTCAGCGTGTTGTCGTCATAATGCTGGACGCTGGAATAGCGGGTGGTGTCGCCCGGCTCGACCAGCCGGAACCGCTCGGCCCCCGCCTTGTCGCCCTTGGCCATCAACCGCTGATAGCGCACCTCCATCGATCGAATCGCCGCGCGCGAATGGCCGGGCATGTCGAACGAGGGGATAACGTCGATCTGACGCGCGGCGGCGGCGCGGAGGATGTCGGTATAGTCGGCGGCGTTCAGATAGCCGTTGGTGGCGGCATCCCTGGCAGGGTCTGCCCCCAGTTGCGGCAACAGACAGCTCTTCTCGGTCAGGTCGGAGCAGCGATACGCCCCCACCTCGGTCAGTTCGGGCAAGCCTGCGATCTGCAACCGCCAGCCCTCGTCATCGCCCAGATGCAGGTGCAGGGTGTTCAGCTTGTACACCGCCATCAGCTCGATCAGCTTCAGGATCTCGGCCTTGCTGTGGAAATTGCGCGCCAGGTCGATGTGCAGCCCGCGAAAGCCATAGCGCGGCGCGTCCTCGACGATCAGCGGGCGGAGCGTCGTCCCCTCCGCCGCCATCTGCTGCGCCAGCGAACGCAGCGCATAGGACGCTCCCGCCGCATCCGCCGCCGCGATGGTCACGCCCCCGTCAGCGATAGTCAGGCGGTAGCCTTCGGGTGCGATTCCCGACTGCTTGCGGATGGTCAACGGCACCGTACCCATCGGCAATCCGGCCAGCGCGGGCGCGATGGCGGCGCGGGTAAAGCCTTGCGCCGTGACGCGCAGTCCCCTGGACAGGTCGACCGGCGCACCGGCCGGTCGCGTGACCTTCGCAGGCCGGGGCAGGATCGCGATATCGACCGGCGTCGCCGCCCCCCGCTCGGCATAGAGCGCAAAGGCCCGCTCGGGCGTCCGCCAGTCCGTCTGGTCGTCGGGCGCGCTGCGGGCGAGCGCGGCTTCGTCGGTCATCGGCGCGACGAAGGGCAAGGTCTCCAGCCCCGTATCGGCATCGGTCCCCGTCCGGGTCGCGGCGATGACGCGCGGGGTGAGGCCCTTGGCTGCCAGCATCGCGTTGGGCATCATATGGTTGCGCGAGAAGAACGCGCCCAGGCCGGTCAGCTTCACATGATAGGTCTGTCCCGGCTTCAACGACTGGCCGGGCTTTAGGGTCAGGACGTTCAGGTCGCCATTGATCGTGCGGTTGTCGAACACCTCGCTGTCGATCTTCAGCACTGGATTGACCAGGCTGTAGCGGATCTCGACCGGCAGGCTCGGCGCGCTGTCGGGCACGGCGATGGCGATATCCGCCTCGAAACAGCGGGGCACGCCGGTCGGGCAGGACGCCGGGCGGTTGGTCAAGATGGTGTAGCGATAGCCGAGCGTCGCGGCGAGCCGGTCCAGATCAGCCTGCGCGCTCGGCGCCACCGCCAGGATCGCGGCCGAAGCCCATAAAGTCATCATGTTCTGCCCGTCCCGCTACGCTGTACTGGTATTACATTGGATCATGTCGTTATTAATCCTCCCCTGCAAGGGGAGGGGGACCAGCGAAGCTGGTGGAGGGGGCGTTCCACCAAGCGAACCCTATGTGGCGATCCCCCTCCACCACCGCTTCGCGGCGGTCCCCCTCCCCATGCCGGGGAGGATCAGCTTCGGGGGTGACGCCGCCTCCCCTACCCCCTATCTCCACCCCATGAAAAAACCCCAGCCGGGTCTGCCGACCCGTGAGCAAATCCTCGCCTTCATCGAACAGTCGGACCAGCCCGCTGGCAAGCGTGAGATCGCGCGCGCCTTCGGCCTCTCTGCGCAGGAAAAGATCGGTCTGAAGGCGCTGCTCAAGGACATGGCCGATGAAGGGCTGATCGACAGCGCACCGGGCCGCGCCTTTCACAAGATGGGCGGGCTGCCCAAGGTGACGGTGCTGCGCGTCGTCGATGTCGATGACGGCGGCAATGTCTGGGGCCAGCCCGAACGCTGGGAAGCGGACGGCATCCCCATCCCCCGCCTGCGCATCCGCGAGCGCAAGCGCGGGAGCCTCGGCATCGGCCAGCGCGTGCTGGCGCGGACCGAGGAAGCGGGCGGCGGCTGGATCGCGCATGTCATGAAGACGATCGCCCCCGCCTCCGAACAGGTGCTGGGCGTGCTGCGCGAGGAAGCGGGGCGGTTCTGGCTGACCTCCGTCGACAAGAAGGACCGGCGCGAGATGCTGGTGTCCGACACCGGGGCTGCGGAAGCGGGCGACCTGGTGCTGGCCGAGAAGGCGGGCCGCCCGCCGCGCATCACCGCAAAGGTGGTCGAGCGGCTGGGCGATCCCTTCGCCCCGCGCAGCTTCTCGCTGATCGCGATCCACAAGTTCGAAATCCCCGACCGCTTCCAGCCGGAGACGCTGGAAGAGGCGGCGCGGGTCGCGCGCCAGCCCTTGGGCGACGACCGCGAAGACTTGCGCGACCTGCCCATCGTCGCGATCGATCCGGTCGATGCGCGCGACCATGACGATGCGGTCTGGGCCGCGCCCGACGACGACCCCGCCAACCCGGAAGGCTGGCGCGCCATCGTCGCCATCGCGGACGTCAGCTTCTATGTTCGCCCCGGCTCGGCGATTGACAAGGATGCGCGGCGGCGCGGCAACTCGGTCTATTTCCCCGACCGGGTCGTGCCGATGCTGCCCGAGATCCTGTCGGCCGATGTCTGTTCGCTAAAGGAGGGGGAGGACCGCGCCGCGCTGGCCTGTCACCTTCAGATCACCAAGGACGGCAAGCTCAAGGGGTTCCGCTTCACCCGCGCGGTCGTGCGGCTGGCGGCGAACATCGCTTACGAGGATGCGCAGGCCGCCATCGATGGCGAGTTGTCGCATCCGCTGACCGAGACGGCGCTGCAACCGCTCTGGGGCTGCTGGGACGCGCTCGCCAAGGCGCGAGATGATCGCGAACCGCTCGACCTGGACCTGCCCGAGCGGCGCGTGGTGCTGGACCAGAATGGCCGCATCCTGTCGGTCGCCCCGCGTGCGCGGCTGGATGCACACCGGCTGATCGAGGATTACATGATCGCCGCCAACGTCGCCGCCGCCAAGGCGCTGGAGGCGAAGAAGGCCCCAGTCATGTACCGCGTCCATGAGGTGCCCAGCCGCACCAAGCTGGTCGCGTTGAAGGAGTATCTCGAAACCTTCGACATCCCGTTTGCCATGGGACAGGTGATCCGCCCGGCGACCTTCAACCGGATCGTAGACAAGGTGGGCGACGCCGATTTCCGGCCGCAGGTGATGGAACAGATCCTCCGCTCGCAGACCCAGGCCTATTATGCGCCGGTCAATCAGGGGCATTTCGGCCTGTCGCTGGGGTCATACGCGCATTTCACCTCGCCGATCCGGCGCTATGCCGATCTGGTCGTCCACCGCGCGCTGGTGGGGGCGTATAAGCTGGGCGATGGCGGGTTGCTGCCCGAAGGCGACGAGATGGAGCGGCTGGGCACCTCGATCAGCCAGATGGAGCGCCGCGCGATGGAGGCGGAGCGCGAGACGATCGACCGCTATGTCGCGGCCTATCTGTCCGAGCATGTCGGGCAGGTGGTCGAGACGCGGATCACCGGCGTCACCAATTTCGGCTTTTTCGCGACCGTCGACGGCGTGGGTGGTGACGGGCTGATGCCGATCCGAGATCTGGGCGGCGATTACTTCCATTATGACGAAGGCTCGCAGCAGCTGCTCGGCGAGAAGAGCCGCGAAATCTACAAGCTGGGCCAGCGCCTGCCGCTGCGCCTGGCCGAGGCGAACCCGGTGTCGGGGGCGCTGCGCTTCGAGCTGCCCGATGGCAAGGGCGCTGCTCCTGAACCGCGCCGGGTGCTGAAACGGCGCGGGCGCCCCGCGAACATCCGCCACAACGGCAAACGGCGCTGACGGAGGGGGGGCTTCCACAAGCGACTCGCTTAACGGCACCCCCCTCCACCACCGCTTCGCGGCGGTCCCCCTCCCCGTATCGGGGAGGATAGTGGGATCGCTCCCCCACCCCCATGCGTACCCTCATCAAAGGAGACACACGCATGGGCAATATGGTGGACGGCGTCTGGCACGCCGAGGGACTGTTCAAGTCGGACGCAAAGGGCAGCTTTCAGCGTCCCGATTCGGGCTTTCGCGACTGGGTGACAGCGGGGGGCGAACCCGGCCCGGACGGCCAGCCCGGCCACCGCGCCGAGGCGGGACGCTATCACCTCTATGTCTCCTATGCCTGCCCCTGGGCACATCGCACGATGATCGTCCGGGCGCTCAAAGGGCTGGAGGATATGATCGGCCTGTCGGTGGTCGATCCGCTGATGCGCGAGAATGGCTGGACCTTCGCCACCGAGCGCGGCGGAACCGGCGATCCCCTGCACGGCGCGGACTATCTCTGGCAACTCTATGGCCGCGCGCGTGATGGCTATAGCGGCAAGGTGACGGTGCCGGTCCTGTGGGACAAGGAACGCGACACGATCGTCAGCAACGAATCGGCCGAGATCATCCGCATGTTGAACACCGCGTTCGACGGACTGGGCGCGCGGGAGGGGGATTATTACCCGCCCGAGCTTCGCGACGAGATCGATGCGGTGAACGCCCCCGTCTATGACCGGGTGAATAACGGCGTCTACAAATGCGGCTTCGCCAAGTCGCAGCAAGCCTATGACGCGGCGGTCGGCCCGCTATTCGCCGAGCTGGACCGGCTGGAAGAGCGGCTGACCGGCCGTGAATGGCTGGTCGGCGACCGGTTGACGGAAGCGGATATCCGGCTGTTCACCACGCTTGTCCGTTTCGATGCGGTCTATCACGGGCATTTCAAATGCAATGTCCGGCGGGTGCGGGATTATCCGGCGCTCGAGGGCCTGCTGGAGCGGATGCTGGCGATCCCGGAGATTGCGGCGACGGTGCATCTCGATCACATCAAGACGCATTATTACGCCAGCCATCTGGAGCTGAACCCGACCGGGATTGTACCTGCCGGGCCGGACTTGCCGTGGGCGGGGTTGGTTCGGGGATAACACTTCTTCTTATTCTTTAAGCCCCTCCCGCAAGCGGGAGGGGTTTGGGGAGGGCAAGGAGTCTCACCGAGACCATCGCTTGTGGCCTGCCCTCCCCCATCCCCTCCCGCAAGCGGGAGGGGCGTGCCTGGCATTGGGCGTTCGGCTACTTAATACGCCCGACCGATCAGCACACGCTCGACCGCCTCGCGGCCGGTGAAGATGCAGGGGCCATCGTCGCAACCGGTCTGGCCCATCGGCGCATTGCGGATGGTCAGCTTCAGGCCCTTCAGCTTCTCGACCACCGTGTCCAGTTCCTCGCCGGTCGGCTTGGCCCAGCGGACATCGACCCAGCCGGGGTTCTTGCGCGCTTCCGCGAAATGCGCCTCGACAGCGGCCCAGTCGTCCACCGGCACGATCTGCGCCTTCAGCCGCTCGGTCGACTGGCGCTGGAGTTCGCCCTGGATGTCGGCCAGCAGGTCCGCGACGCCCGACACGAAATCGCCCCGCGGCTGCACGACCGAGTCGAGCTTGCCGTCCTCGCGGTACAGCCGGTCGCGGCGGATGACCGAAACATTGCCGCCCGCCATGTCGCGGCCGCCGACCTCGATCACGATCGGCGCGCCCTTCTTGACCCAGCCCCAGCGCTTGTTGGCGGCCTTTTGCGCACGGCCATCGACCATCGCGCGGATCGGCTCGCCCAGCGCGGACTGGCCGACCAGTTCCTTTTGCAGATCGCGGCAATAGGCCAGCAGCGCCTCGTCCTCGGGCTGGTCGCGCAGCATGGGGACGATCACCACCTGCCACGGCGCGACCTTGGGCGGCACGCGCATCCCGTCATCGTCGCCATGGACCATGATCATGCCGCCGATCATCCGGGTCGACACGCCCCAGCTCGTCGTCTGCGCATAATCCAGCCCGCCCTCGGCATTCTGGAAGCGGATATTCTGCGCCTTGGCGAAATTGTCGCCCAGGAAATGGCTGGTCCCGGCCTGGAGCGCCTTGCCGTCCTGCATCATCGCCTCGATCGAATAGGTCTCGACCGCGCCGGGGAAACGCTCATTCTCGGGCTTCTCGCCCGCGATGACGTGGATCGCCAGGCAATCCTCGGCAAAGCTGCGGTACACTTCGAGCATCTGGATCGTCTCGGCGCGGGCCTCATCGACCGTTGCATGGGCGGTATGCCCCTCCTGCCACAGGAATTCGGCGGTGCGCAGGAACATTCGGGTGCGCATTTCCCAGCGGACGACATTGGCCCACTGGTTGATGAGCACCGGCAGGTCGCGCCACGACTGGACCCATCGGGCAAAGGCGGTGCCGATCACCGTCTCCGAGGTCGGGCGCACGACCAGCGGCTCTTCCAGCTTCGCCTCGGGATCGGGAACCAGCCCGCCCTTGCCGTCGGCGATCAGCCGGTGATGCGTGACGACCGCCATTTCCTTGGCGAAGCCGTCGACATGCTCGGCCTCCTTCTCGAAATAGCTGAGCGGGATGAAGAGCGGGAAATAGCAATTCTCGTGGCCGGTCGCCTTGATGCGATCGTCGAGCAGGCGCTGGATCCGCTCCCAGATGCCATAGCCCCAGGGGCGGATGACCATGCAGCCGCGAACGCCCGATTCCTCGGCCAGATCGCCCTCGGCGATGACGGACTGATACCAGGCGGAGAAATCCGCGTCGCGGGTGACGGACAGAGCATGCTTCATGCGTGCGCGATAGCGGCAAAGGGGGCGGTTCGCCAAGGGGGCGGACGCCTGCGGCCTTTCGTCATCGGCGCGCAGCGGCTAGGAGCCGCCCCATGTCCGACGACCGCGTGCTGAAAGGCATCGGCCTGCGCCTGATCGCCATCTTCTTCCTGTCGACCATGTCGGCCTTTGTGAAGCTGGCCGAGTCGCGCGGGGCGACCTTGTCCGAAACCATGTTCTTTCGCCAGCTGTGCGCGCTGCCGGTCGTGCTCGCCTTCGTCCTGGCGGGGCCGGGCCTTGCCTCGCTGCGCACCACGCGGCTGAAGGGCCATGCCAAGCGGGCGATGGTCGGGCTGGTCGGCATGGTCTTCACCTTCGGCGCGGTGATGCTGTTGCCGCTGGCCGAGGCGACGACCTTCCAGTTCACCGTGCCGATCTTCGCCACGCTGCTGGGCGCGCTGGTGCTGGGCGAGAAGACGGGGGTGCAACGTTGGGCGGCGGTGCTGGTCGGCTTTGCGGGCGTATTGCTGGTCGTGCGGCCAGGGGCCAGCGACATGTCGCTGTTCGGGGCGGGCGTCGGGCTGATGGCGGCGATGTTCGTCGCGATCGTCGCTATCGTCCTGCGCCAGTTGCGCGACGAGCCCGCCACCACGACCGTCTTCTATTTCACCGTCCTGACCCTGCCCTTTATCGCCGTGCCCTATGCCTTCCACCTCAAGATGCACGATCCGCTGACCTGGGTGGTGCTGGTGTCGATCGGGCTGGCGGGCGGCCTGGGGCAGCTGGCGCTCACCGGCGCGTCGCGGCTGGCGCCGGTCGCCGCGGTGGTCCCGATGGACTATTCGGGGCTGATCTGGGCTACCATCTATGGCTGGCTGATCTTCGGCGTGCTGCCCACGGCGGGCACATGGCTCGGCGCGCCGGTCATCATCGCGAGCGGACTGTTCATCGTCTGGCGCGAACAGCGGCTGGGCAAGCAGCAGACCAGTTCGGCGGCGGCGGAGGACTGATCCTCCCCGGCACGGGGAGGGAGACCATGCGCAGCATGGTGGAGGGGGCGTGCGGCCGGGGACGTCCCGTGCGGAAGTCCCCCTCCGTCAGGCCTTCGGCCTGCCACCTCCCCGTGCCGGGGAGGATTTTCAGCGCACATCCCAGCGGGTCGGCGCATTTTCCTGCCACCCGGCCCGGTGGAGCAGCGGCGTGTCGTCGTCCCATTCGGCGTGGCCGATACAAAGATACGCCGTGAAGGCCCAGTCCTTGGGCACCGCGAAGATCCGCTCCATCGCGGCGGGGTCGAGGATCGACACCATCCCCATCCCCAGATTGGCCGCGCGCGCCGCCAGCCACAGCGTGTGAATCGCCATCGCGGTCGACTGGCGCAGCGTCTCGGGCATGGTGCGACGGCCCAGACCATGGCCCGCCGCCGGATCGATATGGGTGAAGACCGCCAGCTGCACCGGCGCGGCGTCCAGCCCGGCCAGCTTCAGCGCGCGGTATGCGGCGGCCTGTTCGTCGGCATAGTCGGCCGCTGCCACCGCGTCGCATCGCTGGAAATCGGCGCGGACGGCGGCCCGCAGCGCGGGGTCCTCGACCCGGATCACCCGCCACGGCCGGGCATTGCCGACCGAAGGAGCCAGCGCCATCGCCTCGGCCAGCCGGGCCAGCGCCGCTTCGTCCACCGGACGGTCCAGGAAATGCCGGACATCGCGCCGCCAGCGCAGGATGGCGTCCAGCGACCGGGCCTGGGTTTCGTCAAAGCGCATGATCGCCCTCTCCCCGGCCCGGAGCATCCTGCCGCCCTTGCGCATTGTGCGGGAACGCTTCAATCGATTTATCAGCCATTTTGAGGAGATCCCGACACTGTGAGCGAACGGAAATTGATGCTGCTCGGCTGGATTGCGACGGCCACCGCCGTGGCGATGTATCTGTCCTATATCGACCAGATTCAGCTCAATCTGGCGGGACAAAAGGGTTCGGTGATTCAGCCGCTGGCGACGATGGTGAATTGCTCGCTCTGGGTCGCGTACGGATTTTTGCGTGAGAAGCGCGATTGGCCCATTGTATTCGCCAATGCGCCGGGCGTGATACTGGGCGGAATCTGTTTGTTTACAGCACTCTAGAGCATGACGACATGGGATAGAACCAAGCCTAGCCCCTCCCCTTCAGGGGAGAGGTTGGGGTGGGGCGTCGCCGAAGACAGCATGCTTGCGGAAATGCCCCACCCCCGGCCCCTCCCCTGAAGGGGAGGGGTGAGTCCACCTCATGTCATCACGCCTCAGACGGCGCGGGATCGACCGATCAGGCCGCCTTGTCCTTCCACACCAGCACGGGCTTGCGCGCGGCCAGCGTTTCGTCGAGCCGCGCGCGCGGCGCGAAGTGCGGCGCGGTCTTGAGCGACTGGTCGCCCGCCTTGGCACGCTCCGCCACCGACGCCAGCGCGCCGATGAACTGGTCGAGCGCCGCCTTCGACTCGGTCTCGGTCGGCTCGACCAGCATCGCGCCGTGGACGACCAGCGGGAAGTACATGGTCATCGGGTGGAAACCCTCGTCGATCAGCGCCTTGGCGACGTCGATCGTCGAGAAGCCCTCGGCCAGGCCTTCGTCCGAGAAGATGGCTTCGTGCATGCACGGGCCGCTCTTGGCGAAGGGGGCGTCGAGCGTGTTTTCCAGCGAGCGCAGGACATAGTTGGCGTTGAGCACCGCATCCTCGGCGACTTGGCGCAGGCCGTCCGCGCCGTGGCTGAGGATATAGGTCAGCGCGCGGGTGAACATACCCATCTGGCCGTGGAAGGCGACCATGCGGCCGAAGCTGTCGGCGTGATGGTCGTCGGCATTTTCTTCCTCGACCAGCCGGAAGCCCTCGCCCGTCTTCTCGACGAAGGGCAGCGGGGCGAAGGGCGTCAGCGCCTCGGAGAACACCACCGGCCCCGAACCCGGCCCGCCGCCGCCATGCGGGGTCGAGAAGGTCTTGTGCAGGTTGATGTGCATCGCATCGACGCCCAGATCGCCCGGACGCACACGACCCACGATCGCGTTGAAGTTCGCGCCGTCGCAATAGACATAGCCGCCCGCTGCATGAACCGCGTCGGAAATGTCCTTCAGGTCCCGCTCGAACAGGCCGCAGGTGTTTGGGTTGGTGATCATCACCCCCGCCACGTCCGGCCCCAGACGGCTTTTAAGCGCCGCCGTGTCGACACGGCCATCCGCAGTCGCGGGGATGTCCTCGACCGAGAAGCCCGCAAACGCCGCCGTCGCCGGGTTGGTGCCGTGCGCCGATTCGGGCACCAGGATCACCTTGCGATGGCCTTGCCCACGCTTTTCCAGCGCCGCCTTGATCGCCAGGATGCCGCACAGCTCGCCATGCGCGCCCGCCTTAGGGCTCATCGCGACCGAGGTCATGCCGGTCAGCGTGACCAGCCAGTGGGCCAGCTGGTGAATAACCTCCAGCGCGCCCTGCACCGTGTCGACGGGCTGGAGCGGGTGAACGTCGCTGAACCCCGGCAGGCGCGCCATCTTCTCGTTCAGGCGCGGATTGTGCTTCATCGTGCACGAGCCGAGCGGGAACAGGCCCAGGTCGATCGCGTAATTCTGGCGCGACAGACGGGTATAGTGGCGGACCGTCTCCGGCTCCGACAGACCCGGCAGGCCGATCGGGTCCTTGCGCGACAGGTCGCCCAGGCGCGAACCGGCGACATCGCCGTCCGCGAAGTCGACGCCGGTCGTCTCGCTATCGCCGATCTCGAAGATCAGCGCCTCTTCCAGCATCAGCGCGCGGTTGCCGGTGAAGGTCGCGGGGACCGTCGCTTCATTGGCTTCGGGGCTCGTGGGCTTCCAGCCGCTCTGGTTGATCGTCATGCCAGCACCTCCTCAAGCGCTTGGGCAAGCGTCTCGATATCCTCCGCCGTCACCGTTTCGGTGACCGCCACCACCAGTCCGTTGGCGAGTGCGTCCTCGCCCGGATAGAGCCGTCCGAGCGACACGCCTGCCAGCACGCCGCGCTCGGCCAGCGTCCGCACGATCGGCCGCGCCTCGCGGCCCAGATCGAGCGTGAACTCGTTGAAGAACACGTCGTTGACCAGCTTGACGCCAGGCACCTTCGCCAGACGATCGGCCGCGCGGCAGGCGTTCGCGTGGTTGATCCCCGCCATGCGGCGCAGACCCGCCTCGCCCAGCAGCGTCATGTGGATCGAGAAGGCGAGCGCGCACAGCCCCGAATTGGTGCAGATGTTCGACGTCGCCTTTTCGCGGCGGATATGCTGCTCGCGGGTCGAGAGCGTCAGCACGAAGCCGCGCTTGCCGTCCGCGTCCACCGTTTCGCCACAGAAGCGGCCCGGCATCTGGCGGATATACTTGTCCTTGCAGCCCATCAGGCCGACATAGGGACCACCGAACTGGAGCCCGACGCCCAGCGACTGGCCTTCGCCGACGACGATGTCCGCATCCATCTCGCCCGGGCTGCGGATCGCGCCCAGCGCCACCGGCTCGGTCACGACGGCGATCAGCAGCGCCTTCTTGGCGTGGCAGGCCTCGGCCAGCGGGGTCAGGTCGGCGATGCGACCCAGAATGTCGGGATATTGCACGACGACGCACGAGGTGTCGCCGTCGATCGCCGCGATCATCTGGTCGATATCGGTCTCGGCGGTCAGCACGGGCGCAGCCGTTTCCAGCGTGTCGCCGGTATATTTCGCCATGGTCCTGGCGACCGAGACATAATGCGGGTGCAGGCCCGACGACAGGATCGCCTTGGACTTCTTGGTGATGCGCCGCGCCATGCCGATCGCTTCCCAGCAGGCGGTCGAGCCGTCATACATCGAGGCGTTGGCGACATCGGTGCCGAGCAGACGCGCGACCTGCGTCTGGAACTCGAACAGCATCTGCAACGTGCCCTGCGCGATTTCCGGCTGATAGGGCGTATAGGCGGTCAGGAACTCGCCGCGCTGGATCAGGTGATCGACGCTGGCGGGCACATGATGGCGATACGCGCCGCAGCCCAGGAAGAAGGGCACGTCGCCCGCGACCATGTTCTTGCGGGCCAGCGCCGTCATGTGCCGCTCGACCGCCAGTTCGGAGGCGTGGCCGGGCAGTCCCTCGATGGGGCCGGACAGGCGGGCGGGTTCGGGCACGTCGACGAACAGGTCGTCGACCGATCCGGCACCGATGACCGAGAGCATCTCGGCCCGATCGGAAGAGGTAAGGGGCAGGTAGCGCATGCGTTCCATTTCTCCGCCCCTCACCCCGAAAACCTCGCGGATCGAGGGGTCATCGCCCTCCCCCGACCCCTCCCGCAGGCGGGAGGGGTCGGGGGAGGGCAGTCGGCTTCAACGAGCCTGATGGTCCGAGGGAGAGCGAGTCCCCTCCCCCAGCCCCTCCCGCCTGCGGGAGGGGAGAAAGTAAGTTAGAGCTTGGCGACGAACGCGGCGTAGGCGGTTTCGTCCATCAGGCCGTCCAGCTCCGAGGCATCCGACAGCGTGATCTTAAAGAACCAGCCCTCGCCCTCGGGATCGCTGTTCACCAGCGCAGGCTCGTCGGCCAGCTGGGCATTGCCCTCGATGACGGTGCCCGACACCGGCGCATAGACGTCCGACGCGGCCTTGACCGACTCGACCACGGCGGCCTCGTCGCCCTTGGTCAGCTCGCGGCCTTCCTCAGGGACGTCGACGAACACGATGTCGCCCAGCGCGCCCTGCGCATAATCGGAGATGCCGACCGTGCCGACATCACCGTCGACGTCGATCCACTCATGATCTTCGGTGAAATAGCGGCTCATGGTCACTTGGCTCCTGAACGAACGTAACGATGGGGGACGAAGGGCATCGCCGTGACGGTGGCGTCATGGGTCTTGCCGCGCTGAAGCAGTTTGAGGGCCGTGCCGGGCGTCGCCAGCTCGGTCGGCACATAGGCCATGGCAATCGGCGCACCCATAGAGGGGGCGAAGCCGCCGCTGGTGACGCGGCCGATGACCGAGCCGTCCTCGGCGACCACCGACGCACCCTCGCGCACCGGCTGGCGGCCCGCGACGGTCAGGCCGACACGCTTGACGGCGGGGCCGTTCTCACGCTCGGCGAGGATACGCTCGGCGCCCAGGAAGTCGGCCGCCTCGCGACGCTTCTTGGCGAGCGCGAAGCCCAGATCGGCCATCACCGGCGTCGTCTCGGGGTCTAGGTCATGGCCATAGAGCGGCAACCCCGCCTCCAGACGCAGCGAGTCGCGCGCGCCCAGGCCGATCGGCTTCACTTCCGCCTGTTCGCACAGCAGGTCGGCGAAGGCGGCGGCATGTTCGGCCGGGATCGAAATCTCGTAGCCATCCTCGCCGGTATAGCCCGAGCGGCTGATCCACAGCGGCACGTCGTTCCACACGAAGTCGGCGGCGGTCATGAACACGAGGTTCTCGACGCCCGGCACGATCCGCGCCAGCGCATCGACCGCCTTCGGACCCTGGAGCGCCAGCAGCGCCTGCTCGTCGAGCAGGTTCAGCGTCGCATCGTCGGGGATGAAATCGAGCAGATAGGCGATATCGTCATACTTGGTCGCGCCGTTGACGACCATGTACAGCTCGTCCGCGCCATCGAGGGTGCGCTTCGTCACCATCAGGTCGTCGAGGATGCCGCCCTCTTCGTTGAGCAGCAGTGAATAGCGGTTCTTGCGATCGCCCAGCCCGGTGATGTCGCCCGGCAGAACCTTTTCCAGCGCGGCGATGACGGGCGCCAGGCCGTTCTCGCCGGTAAAGACGACCTGACCCATATGGCTGACGTCGAACAGCCCGGCCGACTCGCGGGTCCAGAGATGCTCGGCCATGATGCCTTCATACTGGACCGGCATCTCGTAACCGGCGAACGGGACCATCCGGCCGCCGCGCGCACGATGCCATGCGTCCAGCGGCAGCGTCTGGATGATCTCCTGACCCTCGGGGGCGTCTTCTACGTTCAGGTCGGTTGCGTCGCTCACGGGGCCGGTCTCCGTCAAAAGGGTGTCGGCTAGGGACATGACTGTCCTACCCGATCCGATCCCCCTCTGTCACGGAACCTGAGAGCTTTCGCCGGAAATTCCGGCTTACCCCTTCGGTGGCACGACGACCCGAGGCCGAGGCGCGCTTTCCAGAGTGTCGATGGCGATCGCGCGGTCCCATTTGCCTGAGAGATTCCGGGGTGGTTGCTCCTTCGGCGGCCGGGTTTGCGTCACCTGAAAGATGAACCCGGCGCTCTCCCGCGCGCGCCTATGTCGGACATGTCCGACATCGACGCCGCGCCCTCTGCCGGGCGGGTGGTTCCAAGTCAATCGGGAACGGTGGCGGCTGCGATCAATCTTGTGGATTGTGCGATGCTATTCCTCCCCTGCGAGGGGAGGTGGCAGGCCGTCAGGCCTGACGGAGGGGTGTCGCCCCCTCGATAGCGGGACACCCCTCCACCATGCTGCGCATGGTCCCCCTCCCCCTTGCAGGGGAGGAATAAGAGTTTATCGAGTCGCGTTGTACCGCAGCTGCGCGTCGGTTAGCTGGAATCCGACCAGCGCCTCGAAGCTGGCGCTCGCCACCGCCTGGCGCACTTCGGGATTGGTCAGCGGATCGACCGCCGCATCCTCGTCCCCGGCCTTGCGACGGCGGGTCAGCTTGTCGCGGACGTCCTCGGGCAGCGTCGCCGCCGCGCGCGCGATGGTGGTGGACGCCTCGCCCGCCACCTGGCCGCGTGCCTGCCCCGCATCGAAATGCACGTTCACCCGGCCGACTCGCTTGGCGACGACATTGGTCCCGCCGCGTACGATCGCGATATAGTAAGGCAGCACCACGTCGCGCGCCGCCGCCGTGTCGGTACGCCGTGCCTCGACGTCGAAACTGACCGTCGTCACGATGTCGGACCCCGCATCGGCGCAGGTGCCGCGCACATGGGTCAGGTTGGCGATCAGGTCGATCGAGCCCTGGTCGGTCGCACCCGGCGTCTTGAACAGCGTGATGTCGCCGGTCCCCGCCGCGACACCGACGATCGGGCAAGCCGAGCGGACGGCGGTGATGCCGCCCGATGCATCGATCTCGCCCGTACGGGCGCAACCGCCGAGAACGAGCGCAAGGGCGACGGGAGCGAGAAACGATGCTTTCACAGGTCGAAACGCCTATTCTGGATGCCGAAGCAGGATGCCGGTTTGGTCGCCAGCATAGGAACCGGGTTGGACGCACGCAAGCAATGGCGTAGAGCCGTGTCCATGACACCAGCCACGACCGATGCCCCGAAGCCGCCGCTCGACCTGTTGATCGCCGCCCCGCGCGGTTTCTGTGCGGGCGTCGACCGCGCCATCCGCATCGTCGAGCTGGCGCTCGAGAAACATGGCGCGCCCGTATATGTCCGGCACGAGATCGTCCATAACAAGTTCGTCGTCGACAGCCTGAAGGCCAAGGGCGCGATCTTCGTCGAGGAACTGGACGAAGTGCCCGCCAACGCGCACGTCGTCTTCTCCGCCCACGGCGTGCCAAAGTCGGTGCCCGCCGATGCCGAGAGCCGGGGCCTCGAATATTTCGACGCCACCTGCCCGCTCGTGTCGAAGGTCCACCGCCAGGCCGAACGGCTGGTCGAGATGGGCCGCCACATCGTCTTCATCGGCCATGCGGGCCACCCGGAAGTCATCGGCACCTTCGGCCAGGTGCCGCAGGGGTCCATGTCGCTGGTCGAGACGGTCGCCGATGTCGAGGCGTTCACGCCCGCCGATCCCGACAACCTCGCCTTCCTGACCCAGACCACCTTGTCGGTCGACGACACCGCCGCGACTATCACGGCGTTGCAGAGCCGCTTCCCGACGATCCAGGGGCCGCGCGGCGAGGATATCTGCTACGCCACCTCCAACCGTCAGGCCGCCGTCAAGGCCATCGCGGCCGAGTGCGACGCGGTGCTGGTGATCGGCGCGCCCAATTCCTCCAACTCGCTGCGCCTGGTCGAAGTGGCCGAGCGGGCGGGCAAGCGCGCCATGCTGATCCAGCGCGCCGCCGAACTCGACTGGGCCTTCCTGGACGGCGTGACGACGCTGGGCCTGACGGCCGGGGCCTCCGCGCCCGAACTGCTGGTCCGCGAGCTGGTCGACCGCCTGTCCGAACGCTTCACCGTCACCGAGCGCGAGGAAGAGACGACGCGCGAGACCATCGCCTTCAAGCTGCCCCGCGGGCTGGAAACGGCCGCCTGAGCCATGGCCGTCTATACGCAGGTTTCGGCCGAGGCGCTGTCCGCGTTTCTGGCACGCTATGACGTGGGCGACCTGATCTCCGCCAAGGGGATCGCCGAGGGCGTCGAGAACAGCAATTACCTGGTCGACACCACGACCGCGCGGTTCATCCTGACGCTATACGAAAAGCGCGTCGCGGCGGGCGACCTGCCTTTCTTCCTCGCGCTGCTCGACCATCTAGCGGCCAAGGGGCTGCCCGTGCCGCCCGCGATCAAGGACCGGAACGGCGTCGAGATCCAGGAATTGGCGGGCCGCCCTGCCTGCCTGATCCAGTTCCTGACCGGCGTGTCGCTGTCGCACCCCAGCCCGGCGCAGGCGCTGGCGGCGGCGGACGCGATGGGGGCGATGCACCGCGCGGTGCAGGACTTTGCGCAGACCCGCACCAATTCGATGGGCCATGCCAGCTGGCGGCCGCTGTTCGCACAATGCGGGCGCGATCTCGACCGGATTCAGCCCGGCCTGCATGACGCCATGGCCGAGGCGCTGGACACGGTGCTCGACGACTGGGACGACCAACCGCTGGATGTTTGCGTCATCCATGCCGACCTCTTCCCCGACAATGTTCTGGTGCTGGGCGACAAGGTTACCGGACTGATCGACTTTTATTTCGCCTGCACCGATTTCCGCGTCTACGACCTTGCCATCATGCACTCCGCCTGGAGTTTCGACGCAACCGGCGAGACCTATGTGCCCGAGATCGGCGCGGCTTTGGTCGAGGGTTATGCCCGCCACTTCCCGCTGTCCGACACCGAGCGGGCGGCGTTCGCAAAGCTGGCGATGGGGGCCTGTCTGCGCTTTGCCCTGTCGCGCGCCTGGGACTGGCTGAACACCCCCGCCGATGCGCTGGTGACGCGCAAGGACCCGCTGGCCTATTGGCGGCGCTATATCGCCTATCGCGACGGAAAGGCCGGCCTGTGACGCCCCCGATGACCCCCGTCGAGATCGCCACCGACGGCGCGTGCAAGGGCAATCCCGGCCCCGGCGGCTGGGGCGCGCTGATCCGCTCGGGCACGCATGAGAAGGAATTGTCCGGCGGCGAGACGCTGACCACCAACAACCGCATGGAGCTGATGGCCGCGATCGAGGCGCTGAACGCCCTCAAGCGCCCCTGCGCGGTCACGCTGTCGACCGACAGCCGTTATGTGATGGACGGCCTGACCAAGTGGATCCACGGCTGGAAGCGCAACGGCTGGCGCACGGCGGACAAGAAGCCGGTCAAGAACGCCGAGCTTTGGCAGGCACTGGTCGCGGCCGCCGAGCGCCACCAGATCGAATGGAAATGGGTCAAGGGCCATGCCGGCCACCCCGACAACGAACGCGCCGACAAGCTGGCGAGTGATGCAGCGGAGACGTTTCGGAAATAGAGGTAGCGGGTGAGTGAGGCCCGATACACGCTCCCCCGATCAGGGCGTATCAGCGGCCACCACCCATTGCCCGAACAGCGCAAAGCCGCATGATCGCGCCAACGCCACCGATGCGACATTGTTGAGCTGGCAACGATATTGCGGCTCATGGCCCTGCTGCCGCGCATAACGACTGATCGCGTCGACGACGGCCCGCGCGAAGCCCCTTCCGCGCGCATCGGGAAGGGTCAGTACGCCCAGGTCGGCGATAGGGCTGTCATCCCACAGGTTCATGCTTGCCGCACTGACAAGCCTGTCGCCGTCGAAGCACCCGAACACCGCCGAATGGTCCAGTTCGACCCAGGCATCCTCCCGGTCCTGTTCGGGGGCCTCTTTGTGGAACATCTCAAAAACGCGCCGGTCGGCCTCGGTCAATTGACGGGGTTTCAGCGCTTCGTCCGACGCATTCCCGGCATCGGCGGGCAGGTAGAAGAGATAGTCCGCATCATGCAGCACCACGCCGACCGCTTCCCATTGGCGCTTCAACGCGTCCGCTGAATACCCGCCCGGTGGCATGCCATCGAGGCGTTCGGCTATCTCCGGCCTGACGACCGCATGCACCGAAGCATCCTGCCTTAACAGCATCATGGCCGGACGCGTTGGGTTCAGCGCTGCACTGACGGCCAAGGCCCCTGTCCCGTGGATGGGGGCGCCGTCCGTGGCAAGGGTTCGACGCCAATAGTCGAGAACCAGCGGAGGAAAGTCGGTCATGCTGCGTCTTTTGCACGATAACCCGGCAAACCCGAACTAATGCTCCCGGCAACCGGCGGAAAATCGACCCAACTCCCACGCTGCTCGACATTCATACAGGTGCTCACCACCATTCGATCCGAACAGCGACAGATTATGAGGGCGTCGGCTATTCCGGTTCGTGGATCGGCGCGTTCGGGCCGTTCTTCAGGATCGACTCGATGGCGTTGCGGGCTCCGGCCTTGCTGGCATAGCCCTCGGTCCACCAGATCAGTTCGCTATTGTAGCGGAACTTGGCGACATATTCGCCCGCCTTGTTCTTCTCGATCGCAAAGCTGTGCGCCATGATGATCTCTCCTGAAAAGAAGCGATCATTCCTTAGCAGAAAATCGGCCTGCGCCATAGCGTTCGGGGTCGAGCCCTTCGGGCACATACCCCTCACCCAGCAACAGCGCCGCCGCCAGCGCCGAGGCGGCGGGGGCGGTCTGGATACCGAAACCGCCCTGGCCTGCGCACCAGAAGAAGCCCGGTACGCATGCATCGAATCCGTAGACCGGCGCACGGTCGGGGGCGAAGCTGCGCAGGCCTGCCCAGCGGCGCTCGACCGCCTCGACGCGCCAGTCGACCACCTTTTCCAGCCGGTCGATAGCCACCGCCACGTCCCATTCCTCGGGCGCTATGTCGCACGGCACGCTGGGGGTCTCGTCATGCGGGGTCAGCCAGAGCCGCCCGCCCGCCTCGGGCTTGAAGTAGAAGCGCCCCGCTATGTCGACGACATGGGGCAATCCCTCGGGCACGGGCGGGTTGGTGCGCAACTGCACCATCGTCCGGCGATAGGGGGTGATGCCGATCGGCGCGACGCCCGCACGCTTGGCCACGTCATCGGCCCAGGCGCCCGCCGCGTTGACCAGCATTCGGGCCGCGAACGGCCCGGCGCGGGTTTCCAGATGCCAGACGCCGCCGCGCCGCTCGGCCGCCAGCAGCGGCGCATCCGTCCTGATCTCCGCCCCGGCCGCTTTCGCCGCCGCCAGATAATCGGCGTGGAGCGCCGCGACGTCGATATAGGCACAGCTCGGCTCCCAGACGCCATGCACCCATTCGGGGCGAAGGCCCGGGATACGCGTCGCCGGATCGACGCGTGACAGCGCCACACCGCTGTCTGCAAAATCGGCGAGCACCCGCTCCACCCGCGCCTCGTCCTCCACGCGCCCGACATGCAGCGAGCCGAGCGGGGTCAGATAACCGCCTTCGCGCAACGCCGCCCCGGAGACGGTGGTCAGCGGCTGCACCGCCGGGCCGCCATAGGTTTCCGACCAGAACGCCGCCGAACGCCCCGTCGCATGGCGGCCGGGCATATCCTCGGCCTCCAGCAGCAGGACGTGCGCGCGTGAACCGATCGCGGCGGCCAGCCCCGCCCCGGCCATGCCCGCGCCCACGATCGCGATGTCGTGGATCACGACGCCATCCCGTCCAGAAAGGCATCGATCGCCGCCAAGGCGCGCAGCCGCACCGGATCGACCTCGCGCAGCAATTCATGCGCGGCCTCCGGCCCGAACCGCTCGACCCGCGCACCGATCCGGGTGGCGATGGCGGTGGCGGCCTGGGGATCGACCAGACGGTCGGCTTCGGCGATCAGCATCAGCGAGCGGACGCTCACCCGGTCCAGCCGGGGATCGCGCCGCAGCGCCCGGATCGAGCGTAGCGCGGCGGCGAGCCAGCCCCAGCTCGGCGGCCCCAGCGCCAGATCGGGCTGTTGGCTGTACCAATATCCCTCATCCTCGAAGCGCTCGACATCATGGGTCAGGTTGCGCTGGCGCGTGTGATGGCCGGGGCCTTCCCCGGCCTCCCAGATGCCGCACTCGGCCCGGCCCAGCGCGTTCATCAGGCCGATGATCCCCGCCCCCAGCAGCGCGCCGGTCGGCAGGCGCAGACCCAGCATCGGCGCGACCAGGATCAGCGCGTCCGGGTCAACCGCGCCCTCGACCACCGCCCGCAGCGCCAGATGCCCGCCCATCGAATGGCCCAAAAGGACGTGAGGCCGCTCGCCCGCCGAATCCTCGGCCCGCCATGCCGCCCAAAATGCGCGCAAATCCTCGACCAATATCGAGAAATCGCCGCCATGCCCGACATGGCGATCGGCCAGCAGCCGCCCCGATCCCCCCTGCCCGCGCCAGTCAAAGGCGGTGACGCTCCACCCCCGCCCGACCAGATGGGCAAAGACTTCCAGATATTTCTCGATCACATCGGCCCGGCCGGTCTGGAACAACAGCCGTCCGCGCGGCGCGCGCGCCGTCCAGTCGAAGCGCCGATGCTCCCACCCATCGGGCGCGTACCAGCGCGACAGCGTGGCGGCGGCCGGGAAACTGCGGCGAAGGGACAGGGTGTCGGTCATCCGCATCCCGGTTACGGTTTTGAAAGCCCCGCCGTCTAGGGCTTCATGCCATGGAATGGACCATAATGCGTATCGCGCTGCTGGTGGCGCTCGTCCTGCTGCTGGTGTCGGCGGGGATCGAGGATGCGCGCACCCGCGAGATCGCCGATCGCAAGAATATCGCCATCGCGCTGCTGGCCCCGCTTTGGTGGTGGGCGAGCGGCATGTCCGTCTGGCCCGGCATGGCGGTGCAGATCGGCATCGGCCTCGCGATGTTCCTGATGTTCGCCCAGGCCTTTCGCATCGGTATGATGGGCGGCGGCGACGTGAAGATGATCGCGGCCATAGCGCTATGGCTGCCTTTGCCGTCGCTGTTCCGGATGTTGCTGGCCATGTCGATCGCGGGCGGCGCGGTCACGATCGCGATGCTGATCGACCATCGCCTGCGTGTCCGGACGCTGGGCGATGCCGCCCCGGCGATCGAGGTTCCTTATGGCGTGGCCATCGCGATGGCCGCGCTCGTCGTCCTTCAGGAACCGTTATTTAACCCCTTTCCGTCTACTTAACCAACCAATCGAACCGAGCATCGGGCTCGGCAAAGGCCGAAGAACGCAGGATGGACAGTCGAAAAGTGTTACTGCTGGTCGGTGCCCTGCTGGTCGCGGGGATCACGGCCCTATTCGCCCGGACCGTCACCGCCGGCAGCAGCGTTCCCCAGGCACAGGCCGTCACGGTCGCCGCTCCCGTCGAGCCGCAGGCCGAAATCCTGGTCGCCACCCGCACCCTGCCGGTCGGCACAATCATCGACCCCACCGCCCTGAAGTTCCAGCCCTGGCCCAAGGACATGGTGGCCGGGGCCTATTATGTGCGCGGCAAGGCCGATATCGCAAAGTTGCAGGGCACCGTGCTGCGCTATGCGATCACCGCCGGTCAGCCGCTGACCCAGGGCGCGGTCGTCAGCCCGGGCGATCGCGGCTTCCTGGCCGCCGCCCTCACGCCCGGCATGCGCGCCGTCACGGTGCCCGTGTCGGCCCAGACCGCGGTCGCGGGCTTCGTGTTTCCGGGCGACCGGATCGACATGGTTCTGACCCAGGATGTCGCGGGCGGCGGCGATGGCCCTCCGCTCAAGGTGTCGGAGACGATCCTGCGCAACATCCGCGTACTGGCGACCGACCAGCGCACCGACAATCAGGCGGCCGAGGACGGCAAGACGCAGGTCCACACCTTCACCACCGTCACCGTCGAGGCGACGCCGAAAATGGCCGAGCAGCTGGCGGTCGCACAGACGGTCGGCACGCTGTCGCTGTCGCTGCGCGCGCTGGCCGAGCGGCCGGCCGAGCTGGCCTCAGGCGGCGATCCGGCAGCCGTCGCACAACCGGCAATCGACCATGACTCCTATGCCACCGGCGCCGACGTGTCCCGCTATCAACGCCGGACCGTCCCCGGCCGCAACGCCAATAGCGCGCCGGACCACGGCACGACGGCCATGGCCAATGACAATTCCGCCATGGGCCGGAATGCACCTGCCATCGGTCAGGCCACCGGTGGCAGGTCCGACAACGCGGGCGTGCGCGTCGCACGCGGCCGCTCCGTCGACACCGGGTCCACGCCGGGCGCCCCGCCGATGGGAAATGGAAATTGACCATGTCGCTTCGCTCGCTTCTGTCACGCGCGCCGCGCACCTCGGCCTTCGTGCTGGTGCTGGCCCCGCTGCTTCTCGCCCCGTCGCCCGCGCGGTCGGCGCCGTCCGGGCCGGGTGATTCGCCCCCGGCCAGCGATGGTTCCGGCGCGCTGGAGATCAATACCGGGCGGGCGCGGCTGATCACCCTGCCCCGGCCGATGACCGACCTGTTCGTTGCCGATGACAGCATCGCCGATGTGCAGGTCCGCTCACCGACCCAGCTCTATATCTTCGGCAAGAAGCCCGGCGAGACCACCGTCTCCGCCACGGCGCGGGGCGGCGCGGTCGTCTATGCCGCGACCGTCCGGGTCGGCAACAATCTCGAACGATATCGCCCGCCTCCCCGCTGGCGGCGGGCAGCGTCAGCGAGACCGGGCGACCCCGCTCGGCTGCGGGCACGATGCGGGTGACGGGCGGGCGGCCGAGATAATCGACCAGCAGCGTGACGTCGCCGGCTGCTTCGGGCGTGACGATGCTGAACTCGCCCTGGAGATTGGTGGTGGCCTGCGCCCCCGTCCCCTCGACCACGACCCGCGCGCCCGGCAGCGCGACACCGGTCGCGTCATAGATCCGCCCCGACAGGATCGGCCCCGATGCCGGCACGCCCGCCGGCGTGGCCGCGTCGCTGGCCATGGCGAGCGCAGGGCTCGCGGCAAAGCCCAAAGCGATGAGAGAGGCCCCCGCGAGACCGCGGATGCCGGAACGGATGTCGTGCATGATGCTCCCCCTGGGTGCTGGTCGTGCCGACACCCCCCGGCGCCGGTCGTTCCCGCCCCCGTGGCGGCGCTTTGTTACGGAGCGATGTTATCGGGATGACGATTGGGTGACGGTGATGTCACAATCGATTTTGGGTGCGTGCTTTATATACACGCGAGTTGGATCAAAGGCAGCGGGACGAACAAGCCATGTCAACGTCGAATGCTTCCTGAAAGAGAGAAAGGCTCCGATTGAGGTGGGCCGGAGCGCTAATCGGGAAACTGCTCACCCCCAGCATATAATATAACAGAATATATTTGGTCACATAAATGGATCTATAGTGGGCGTATCTATAGGATAAATTAGCTGGTCCTATCCAAATAATGCGTAATCTCGCTTCGGGTCTGTGGGTCGGTAGCGGGATCAGCTTCCGCCTTTTCGAACGCTGTGACATAAATTTCACATTCGTCAGAATCTCGAGTCCCGTTTGAGCAGCCCCCATCGGGTGGTCCGGATTGTTAGTTAGCCTGCATTCCCCAAGTGGCGTGGCGTTTGAGGTGAAGATCGCCTGTATCCGAGCGCTAGACAAGGATTTTCTGCCGCAAGCGGCACCTGCGGTCGCGCAGACTGCTGGATCTGGACGGATCAGACCGCGAAGCCGCTGTTTCCTTGCCCAGGGGCGGCGTTTTTCAGCGCAGCGGACAGATCTGTCCAGCCGCTTTCGTTCAGTTTGAGCGTGGATCGCGATCATGCGCATAGCGGTGGCGCTCGCAATCGGCGGATAGCGGCGAGGATGGCGCGTACCATCGTGCCGGTGACAGCGACCTCGGCCAGCTGGAAGGTGATGGTGCGGGCGTGACGGACCACACGTGCCCCGATCTTGATCAGCTTCAGTTGCAGGCTGGTCAACGACCAGTCGGCCATGGCCTCGGGCAGCTCGATGCAGCGCAAGAAGGTGGCCAGGTTGTACGCCAGGGCGTGCAGTTGCAGCCGCACCTCATTGTCGCGGAACTTCCGGCACGACAGCCGCGTCCAGCGAAAGGCGTATTTGCCCTCTTTGATGTGCTGCTCGGCGGTGCCGCGCTGGTTGTAGAACCGCACCACCCAGTCCGGCTCCATCGGCAGGTTGGTGACGATGAAGCCGACACGCGGGAACAGTTCGCCCGGATGCCATTCGATCTTGGCGATCACCCGGCGTTCCTTGTCCCAGGACGCCGCCTGATACTCGAATTCCTCGAAGAACCGCTTGACCTTGGTCAGTGACGGCCGCCCGACAGGGCGCGTTAGCCGATGCGCGATCTTGTCCTTGAGGACCGCGTTTGCGGGCAGCCGGATGGCGTAGAAGAACCGCGCTTCTTCCAATCGCTCATAGATCGCCGGGATCGCGTAGGCAGCATCGGCCCGGAAGAACCTGCCACCAAGGTCGCGCTCCGCGTAGCGCGCAATGACGGGGTCGAGAACATCACGCCAGCCATCGGCGCTGTGGACGTTGCCATGGCGCAGGGCGCAGCGTTCCAGCATCCCGAACTGGTTGAACAGAAAGTTGGGGTGATAGCAGCTACAGTCGAAATGGCCATTCCAGGCGGACCCTTCCTGGTCGCCATGGGTCGGGCTGACCGAGCTGTCCATGTCCAGAACGATGTACTTCAGCCCGTTACGGTCATGGAACCGGTCGATCCATTGCCCGTTCAGGTCGGCCAGCGCGGCACGGTTCCCGGCCAGAGCCAGCGTCTCGGTCTCGAACCGTCCCATCTGCGATGCCGAGGCCGCTTGTGCATCGACCGCTCTGCCGCCGACAACTTGGCGCATGACCGGATCGCAGGCGAGACGGTTGGCGTCGTTGACATCCTCGTATCCGGCCAGCCGCCCAAAGACTGATTGCCGGAACAGGCCGTCGAGCCGATGGACCGTGTTCTTGCCAGAGCGAGTATCGCGCAGCGCCGCTGACGCCAAATCGGACAACCCGAGCGCGTCATCAAGCTCGCGCATCACCAGAAGGCCGCCGTCGGAACTGAGCTGCGTGCCGCGAAATTCCAGCCGCACGCGAGGGTCGAAATCCACCCGATCTGCCCGTTGCAAGCCCGCACCCTCTGGGTGATCCATGAAACGCGCCCCTCGCAGCCTTCAACACCATGTTTTATATAGGAAATATAATGGTCAGGACAGCGAAATCAGCGCCTTACTTGGGAAATGTGGGCTCGACTCGATCGGCCGGATGCTGAAGCTGGCCATGCCAGAGGCGCAGATCGTCGCCACGCCGATGAACGGCCTGATCCTGCTGACCGGCACCATCGCCGCGCCCGACGACGCCGCCGAGGCCGAACGGCTGGTCCAGGCCTATGTCGGCAAGGACACGCGGATCATCAGCCGGTTGAAGACCGCCACCCCGCTTCAGGTCAACCTTCAGGTCCGCATCGCCGAGGTAAATCGCAGCTTCGTCAAGCAGATCGGCGTCAACCTGCTCAACCGCGACGCCAATTCCAGCGGCTTCGTGTTCGGCATCGCGTCGGGCCGCAATGCGGGCAGCATCGACAAGTTGACCGATGCGGCGGGTCTTCCGGCCGGCACCCGATATACGTTCAACCCCGGCACCCAGCGGACGACGCTGGGACTGGGCGGGCGCGTGCTGGGCATGGACCTGCTCGGCGCGATCGATCTGGGCGAGTCGCTGGGTCAGGTGGCGACGCTGGCCAACCCCAATCTGACCGCCCTGTCGGGGGAGACCGCGACCTTCCTGGCGGGTGGTGAGATTCCCATTCCGCTCGCCAGCGGCTTCGGCGCGGTGTCGGTCGAGTATAAGCAATATGGCGTCAGCCTGTCCTACACGCCGACGGTGCTGTCCGACGGGCGCATCTCGCTGCGCGTCCGGCCGGAGGTGTCGCAGCTGTCGTCTGTGGGATCGGTGACGATCAGCGGAACGTCGATCCCCGCGCTGACCACCCGCCGGGCCGAGACCACGCTGGAGCTGGGTTCGGGCCAGAGCATGATGATCGGCGGCCTGCTGTCCAACTCGCGCGACAATTCGATCGAGAAGACGCCGTGGCTGGGCGACCTGCCGCTGATCGGCTCGCTGTTCCGCTCCAACGCGTTCAAGCGCAACGAGACCGAGCTGGTCATCATCATCACGCCCTATCTGGTGAAGCCGGTCAACTCGCCCTCCGAGATCGCGCTGCCGACCGACGGGATGCGTCCGGCCAATGATGCCGAACGCGTATTGCTGGGCCGGATGGGTGGCGGCGGTGACACGTCGACGCCGCGCCCGGTGCCGAGCATGGCCCCGCCGGTTCAGGGTCGGCCGATGGCCGCCGGGGTCGCACCCGTCCCGCATGGCGCCGCGACGGCGCTGCCCGCGAAGAAGAAGAACATGCCGACTCCGGGCTTTTCCGAATGACCGCCTGCCCAAGGATAATGCGCTCCATGCGTCGCTTACCCCTCCTTCTGATGCCGTTCGGCCTGACGCTGATGACCGGTGCCTGCATGGGTGCCGGTCAGCCGGACCTGGAAACCCGGCACCAGCCGGTCGTGTCGCAGGCCGAATATGCGCTCGACCTGGCGCTGTCCGGCGGGCGGCTGGCGGCGGATGAGGATCGGCGGCTCGACGGTTGGGCGCGCAACCTGCATCTCGGCTATGGCGACCGCGTCGTGGTGGAGGACCCGGCGGGCGAAGGCCCCGGCGCCTATCGCGAGGTGGCGGGCGTCGTCGGCCGCTATGGCCTGCTGCTCGGTCAGGCGTCGCCGATCACGCGCAGCCCGGTCGCGCCCGCCACGATCCGCGTGGTCGTGACGCGTGCCCGTGCCACCGTGCCTGGCTGTCCCGACCTGCGCAGCGACACCGCGCTCGACTGGGAGGGCAAGACCTCGTCCAACCATGGCTGCGCGGTCAACCGCAACCTCGCCGCGATGATCGCCAACCCCACCGACCTGGTACAGGGCGTGCCCGGTGCCGCCACCAGCGATACCGAGATGGGCACCCGCGGGATCAAGGCCTTGCGCGCCGCCGCTCCAACCGGCCGTGGCGGCACCGTGCTGCGCGATCCCAATAGCAGCCAGGGTGGCGGTGGAGGTGGCGGCGGGGGTGGCGCGTTGGCAGGAGGCACGCCGTGAACGCCCCCTGGAAACCCGCCATGCTGACCGTCCGCGACTCGTTCCTCGCCTTTGTCAGCGACGACTGGACGGTCGAGGCGATCCGCCCGCTGGTCGCCGAGCAGGGATGGTCGGTCGACAAGGTCATGAAGGGCGGCCTGTCCGGCGCGATCCAGTCGCTGTCGGTGCAGGCCAGCCCGCAGATCCTGCTGGTCGACCTGAGCGACACGCCCGATCCCGCCAGCGAGATCGGCAATCTGGCCGAAGTGTGTGAGCCCGGCACGATCGTGATCGCGGTCGGATCGGTCAACGACGTCCGGCTGTACCGCTCGCTGATCGCCAGCGGGCTGCACGACTATCTGCTGAAGCCGATCAACGCCGACCAGCTGCGCGAGACGATCGCGCAGGCCCGCACCATCCTGCACGCGCCCCGCGCCATGGAGACCGCCCCCGAAAAGGCGACGTGCAGCGTCGCGGTGGTCGGCGTGCGTGGCGGCGTGGGCGCCTCGACCATCGCCACCTCGCTCGGCTGGCTGATGGCGGAGCGGCTCGACCGGACGACCGCGCTGCTCGACCTCGACGTGCATTTCGGCACCGCCGCGCTGGCGCTGGACCTGGAGCCGGGACGCGGGCTGGTCGATGCGATCGACAATCCCAGCCGCATCGACGGGCTGTTCCTGGAACGCGCCATGGTCAGGGCGTCGGAAAAGCTGGCGATCCTGTCGGCCGAAGCGCCGATCAGTGCGCCGATCCTGACCGATGGCCAGGCCTTTGCGCAGTTACAGGACGAGATGCGCCTGAATTTCGAGACGACGATCGTCGATCTGCCGCGCGGGATGATGATCCAGCAGCCGATGCTGGTCGGATCGGCGCAGACCATCGTGCTCGTCACCGAACTGACCCTGGCCGCCGCGCGCGACACCATCCGCCTGCTGTCCTGGGCCAAGACCCATGCGCCGCAGGCGACCGTGCTGACCATTGCCAACCGGGTCCAGCCGCCCGGCCAGTGCGAGATCGCGCAGGGCGATTTCGAGGGATCGATCGAACGCCCGATCGACTTCGTCATGCCCTATGATCCCAAGCTGGTCGTCCAGGCCGCCAAGGTCGGCAAGCCTATCGCCGAACTCGGCCGCACCTCGCGCACCATCGCGCCGCTGATCGAGCTGACCCAGCGGCTTTGCGCGTCGGCCGAGGGCACCGTCGACATGTCCGCCAAACGCAGGCTGCTCGACCGGTTCGACCTGAAGGCGCTGCTCGGCAAGCGGGCACGGGCCGACTGACGATCATGTCGATGACGGCGACCCTGATCCTGGCCATGGGCGTCTTCCTGACGCTGGTGCTGGCGATGGCGGCCTTTACCGCGCCCGCCCGCTCGCGCAGCCAGGCGCGGCGGCTGGCGGGACTTCGCGGTCGCGTCGCGCTCGACCTCGGCAAGCCGCTGGAGGCCGTCGCCGCCTCGCGCGGGATCGCGCTGGCCGGTGACACGCGGATGGACAAGGCGTTCGGCCGCCTGCTCCCCGACCCCGCCAAGCTGGCCACGCGGCTGGACAGGACGGGCCGCGACTGGACCGTCGGCCAATATGGCATGGCGAGTGCGGGACTGTCGTTCGGGCTGCTCATCCTGCTGATGCTGTTCGGCCTGCCCTTTTTCGGCGCGCTGCTGCTCGGCCTGGGCCTCGGCCTCTGGGTGCCGCATCTCGTCGTCGGCCGCCTGATCGCGGGGCGGCGCAACAAGTTCGTCACCCGCTTTCCCGATGCCATCGAGCTGCTGGTCCGCGGCCTGCGTTCGGGCCTGCCGATCAGCGAGACGATGGCGGTCGTCGCGATCGAACTTCCCGGTCCGGTCGGCGAGGAATTCCGCGCCGTCACCGACCGGATGCGCATCGGCCGCAGCATGGACGCAGCGCTTCAGGAAACCGCCGACCGGCTCGACATTCCCGAGTTCCGCTTCTTCGTCATCGCCATCGCCATCCAGCGCGAGACCGGCGGCAACCTGGCCGAGACGCTGTCCAACCTGGCCGACGTGCTGCGCAAGCGCGCGCAGATGAAGCTGAAGATCAAGGCGATGTCGTCCGAATCCAAGGCGTCGGCCTATATCATCGGATGCCTGCCCTTTGCCGTGTTCGGCATGATCTGGATGATCAACCAGCCCTATATGGCCCGCTTCTTCATCGATCCGCGCCTGATGATGGTCGGGGCGGCGGGCTTTGTCTGGATGGGCCTGGGCGCCTTCATCATGTCCCGCATGATCAGTTTCGAGATCTGAATGACCAGTCCCGCGCCCGCCATTCTCGGCCTCGACCCCGCATCGCTCGGTGCATTCCTGTGGGGCGTCTGCGTCTTTGCGCTGCTGGTCGCGGGCTATGTCCTGATCGGGAGCCGCGACCCGATGACGAAGCGGGTCCGTGCCCTGAACGAACGGCGCGAGCTGCTGAAGGCCGGGATCGACAGCGCGCCGAAGCGTCGTGCCCAGCTGATCGACCGCGCCACCCTGCTCGAGCGGATGCGTACCGTCCTGGGCGCGCTGAAGATGCTGCAGGACGAACAGGTCAAGGCGATCCAGCTGCGCCTGCTCCAGGCGGGCATCCGGTCGAAGGAGATGGCGTTCGCGGTCATCTTCGGGCGGCTGGCCCTGCCGATCGTGCTGGGCGGCGGCATGGCCCTGTGGGTCTATGGCACCGGGGACTTTGCCGACTGGAGCGGCTTCAGCTGCTACATGATCGTCGCGGGCACGCTGATCCTAGCCTATAAGGCCCCGGACCTGGCGTTGAAGAACCAGGTCGACAAGCGGACCGCCGCGATCCGCAAGGGCCTGCCCGATGCGCTCGACCTGATGGTCATCTGCGCCGAGGCGGGCCTGACCGTCGATGCCGCCTTTGCCCGCGTATCGCGCGAGTTGCGCCGTGCCTATCCCGAACTGGGCGACGAGTTCCAGCTGACCTCGGTCGAGCTGGGCTTCCTGACCGACCGGCGGCAGGCGCTGGAAAACCTGGCCATGCGGGTCAATCTCGATTCGTTGCGCGGGGTCGTCACCACGATGATCCAGACCGAAAAATACGGCACCCCGCTGGCCAGCGCGCTGCGCGTCCTGTCGGCCGAATTCCGCCACGAACGCATGATGCGCGCAGAAGAAAAGGCCGCGCGCCTGCCCGCGATCATGACCGTGCCGCTGATCCTGTTCATCCTGCCGGTGCTGTTCGTCGTGATCCTCGGCCCCGCCGCCTGTTCGATCAAGGATACGCTGATCGCGGGGCAATAGCCCCGGCTTCGCAACCAGCGCCCCCGCCAGTCGTTGACCGGTCGTAACAGACCTAATTCAACAGGATGGGATCGACGCGATGCTGTTCACTTCGACGACGCAATTTGCCGTGCTGGGGCTGGTCCTCATCGCCGGGTGGCTCTTCGGGCTGGCCAGCCATCCCGGCGGCCGCAAATGGCGCAACCGCTATGCCACCGAGCGCGACGCCCATGCCGCACAGGTGAAGGACACCGAGGCCAAGCTGTCGGCGGCACAGGCCCGAATCGCCGAGCTGGAAAAGGAAAACCAGCGGCTGCTCAGTGCCCAGCCGGTCGCGGCCGCTCCGGTCGTGGAGCGAACGGCGCCCACCTCAACCTATCGCCCGGTCGCGGCGAGCGCTGCGCGTCCGGCCTATCCGGCGGGCGAGCGTCGCGGATGGTTCGATTTCGGGAACCGGGTTACGACGCACGGGTGATCAGGATGGGG
>NZ_BBPI01000026.1 GCF_000787715.1 Sphingomonas parapaucimobilis NBRC 15100 | reverse complement strand
GGGGGGGGGGCTTCCACAAGGTCACAGCTTGCCGCACGCCCCCTCCACCATGCTGCGCATGGTCCCCCTCCCCGTACCGGGGAGGATCTCAGGACCGCCGCACCACCTCGCGGATCACGAAGTGCGAGGCCAGCCGCGTCACCCCCGGCAGGCGGGCCAGCGTCTCGCGGTGAATTCGTTCATAACTGTCGTCGCGGCGCACCTCGACCTGGATCATGTAATCCGCCTCGCCGCTCATCAGGAAACATTCGACGATCTCGGGACAGCGCAGGATTTCGCGCTCGAACGCGGCCATGGTATCCTGCCGCTGGTCCTTCAGCGTGACGTTGACCATCACGGTCGAGGGACGCCCGCGCGCCTCGTGGCTCAGGATCGCGCGGTAACCGGCAATGACGCCGCTTTCGCGCAACTGCGCCACGCGGCGATGCGCGGCGCTGGCGGACAGGCCGACCTTCTCGCCCAGCGCGGCGCTGGTCAGGTCGGAATCGCGGGCCAGCTGGGCCAGGATGCGGCGGTCGATCGCGTCGGACATTTCATCCCGATACATCGACATTCGACGCAAGAAAATCCCGTTGGCAGCCCTTCACCGGGACCGCTTTGCACACCTCTCCCGCCCCGTCGGCGCTACTATCGCGTCAATATTCAAACGGAGAGTCCCCATGCGCGTCGGTGTCCCCAAGGAAATCAAGAACCACGAATATCGCGTCGGCCTGACCCCGCCATCGGTCGCCGAGCTGGTCGCCGCCGGTCATGAGGTGATCGTCGAGACCAAGGCCGGCAGCGGCATCGATTTCGAGGACCAGGACTATATCGACGCGGGCGCGCGCATCGTCGCCACCGCCGCCGAGGTGTTCGACCAGGCCGAGATGATCGTAAAGGTGAAGGAGCCGCAGGCGGTCGAGGTCGCGATGCTGCGCCCGCACCATGTCCTGTTCACCTATCTCCACCTCGCCGCCGACAAGCCGCAGGCCGAGGGGCTGATGAAGTCGGGCGCGACCTGCATCGCCTATGAAACGGTCACTTCGCCCCGTGGCGGCGTGCCGCTCCTGAAACCGATGTCGGAAGTCGCGGGCCGCATGGCAGTGCAGGTCGGCGCGCATTATCTGGAAAAGCAGCAGGGCGGCCGTGGCATCCTGCTCGGCGGCGTGCCCGGCGTGGCCCCCGCCAAGGTCGCGATCCTGGGCGGCGGCGTATCGGGCGTGAATGCGGCGCAGATGGCGGTGGGTCTTCGCGCCGACGTCACCATCTATGACATCAACAACGACCGTCTGGCCGAGCTGGACATGTTCTTCTCCAGCCAGATCAAGACCGCCTATGCCTCCAAGGCGGCGATCGCGGCGGCGGTGAAGAATGCGCATCTGGTCATCGGCGCGGTGCTGGTTCCGGGTGCGGCGGCGCCGAAGCTCGTCACGCGCGACATGCTGAAGACGATGAAGCGCGGTTCGGTGATGGTCGATATCGCGATCGACCAGGGCGGCTGCTTCGAGACCAGCCATGCCACCACCCACCAGGACCCGGTGTTCGAGGTCGACGGCGTGATCCATTACTGCGTCGCCAACATGCCGGGCGCGGTCGCCCGCACCTCGACCTTCGCGCTGAACAACGCGACCCTGCCCTTCGCGGTCAAGCTGGCGAACATGGGGGCCGAGGCCGCGATGAAGGCCGATCCGCATCTGGCGGGCGGCCTGAACGTCTCGGGCGGCAAGATCCGCCACGCCGCGGTCGCCGAAGCGCTCGACCTGCCGTTCGAGGCCTGGGCGGGCTAAACACCATCGTTCATACTGGGCGAAGTTGAAGGGCATGTCCGGGCGTCATGCCCGTGGCCTTCGACTTCGCTCAGGCTGAACGGCGTTATGGATTTGCTCCACCCTCCGTTCACGCTGAGCGAAGTCGAAGCGCACGCCGTGCCATCCACCACGAGGCGCGGTTGAGTTCGCGCGGAGGCGCGGAGACGCAGAAGGGTTTGGAATGGGGTTGGCGGCTGGTGTCGGTTCCGCCAACGGATTTGCCTCACCGTGGCGGTTGGAGGCCAGCTTTGCGGCTGGATGCACCATCTCCGCGTCTCCGCGCCTCCGCGCGAACCAAAAAAGAAACAAAAATAGAACATGCGTGTTGATCCCCCGAAAGGATCACCCGATGACCGACAATCCCAAGACCGAACCATTCTCCAACGCCGAGAAGGACCCCGATGACTGGACCACAGGCGACGAGAAGATGACCGGCGCACAGGCCAGTTACCTGAAGACCCTGTCCGAAGAGGCGGGCGAGCCGTTCGACGATACGCTGACCAAGGCGGACGCCTCCAAGCGGATCGACGCGCTTCAGGAAAAGACCGGCCGGGGCCAGTAAGCCCTTATTCCCCCATCATCCGAATAGCCTGGTCGAGCAGCATCACCCGCTGCTCGATCGCCGGGCGATAGGCGGCATCGGCGGGGGACAATTCCAGCGCCCGGTTCCAGAAGACCCGCGCCTTGCGGAAATCGCCCGCCCGCATCCAGGCCAGCCCCTCGAAGAAGAAGGGCGTCGGGTCACCAGGCCCCAGCGTCCGGGCGCGGCGAAAGGCGAAGCGGGCGGCGGGCGACATCTGATAGCCGTCATGCGCGAACAGGACATTGCCCAACTCGGTCCAATAGGGAACGCTGGTCCGGTCGCCGCCGACCGCGCCCAGCATGATCTGCACCGCGGTGCGCTTGTTGCCCGAGCGCGACAGGGCATCGGCGGCGGTGAACATCGCCGCCTCTCCGCCGTAACGTCCGATCAGCTGCCCGCGCAGCTCGGAAATCGCATCATTGTCGAGCAGCGCGTCGGGGCGCGGCGCGGGCGCGCTGGCCCCCAGGGTCGGCCGTCCCTGCCACGCATAGCCGACGCCCCCGAGCGCCAGCGCGGCCCCAAGCATCGTCCAGAGCGGTCGCGGAAACCGCAGCCACAGCGCCGCGCCCGAGGCTCCGACCGCGATCAGCAGCAGGATCAGCCAGCCCATCAGCGCCGCTTCCGAAAGCTGGACCGCGCGATCCATGCGCCGATCGCCAGCAACAGGATCGGTGTCGCCCACAGCAACGCCGTCGCACCCGACAAAGGCGGGTCATAGCTGACATAATCGCCGTATCGCTCGATCAGCCAGGCACGGATCGCCTCCGGGCTTTCCCCGCGCGCGATACGCTGGCGGACCAGTGCGCGCATGTCCGCGGCCATGTCGGCATCGCTGTCCGCGATCGACTGGCCCTGGCACACGACGCAGCGCAGCTCCCCCATCAGGGCGCGCGCCTGCGCCTCGGCCCGGCGGTCGGGCAATTGGGTGTTGCCGTAATCGGGCGTCGCCGTGGCGGCGGCCAGCAACAACGCGAGCGACAGGCTCATCGCGCGGCGGCCATATCGCGAACGATCTGGTCGACCTGATCGGCGCGGATATCGCCGATATATTGCCGCACGATCCGCCCGCGCCCGTCGATCAGGAAGGTCTCCGGCACGCCCGACGAGCCGAGCGCCATCTGCACCCGGCTGCGGCTGTCATCGCCGATCGCGGCATAGGGATCGCCGTTGCGGCGCAGGAAGGCGGCGATGGCAGGTCCCTTGTCATGAATGGCGACGGCGTCGATCGGGACGCCGCGCGCCTTCAGCGCCATCAGCTGCGGCGCCTCGGCGATGCAGGGGATGCACCAGCTGGCAAAGACGTTCAGCAGGCGCGGCTTGCCGCCCCGGAAGTCGCTGCTCGCCAGACCGGGCTTGCCCGGCACCATCGGCTCGAGCGTGAACACCGGCAGCGGCTTGTCGACCAGCGTCGAATGGACCGCCGTGTCGGCGGGCCGCATCAGCCCGGCCGCGACCACCGCGAAGAACACTCCGAACAGCCCCAGCGGCAACCAGATCAGCGCGCGCTTCATCCCCACAGAGCCTCCCGCCGTCGTTGCTGCCACGCCTTGAACCACCGCCCGGCCAGCGCCAGCACGCCGCCCAATGCGATCAGCGCGCCGCCCAGCCAGATCAGCGTCACGAACGGCTTCCACCACAGCCGCAACTGCCAGCGCCCGGTCGCCGCGTCCTGCTGTCCCAGCACCGTATAGAGCTGTCCGTCCCAGCGAGTCGCGATGGCGCTCTCGCTGGTCGTGGTCGGCGGATCGGTGAAGAAGCGCTGCTGCGGGCGCAGGGTGGCACCGTCGCCCTCGCGCGTCGCGGTCAGCCGCGCCTCCAGTGCCGACCAGTTCGCGCCGATATTGGGATAGATGCGGTTCAGCTCTACCCGCCACGGGCCGACAATGGTCGCCTGCCCCGGATAGAGCGCGACCAGCCGCTCGGCGGTGAACGCGCTGTCGCAGGCCATGCCGATCATGCTGACACCCAGACCGACATGCGCGACCACCATGCCCCAGATGGGCAAGGGCGTACGCCGCCAGTTGCGCCGGGTGATCGGCAATACGCTGGCGACGACCAGCCCGACGCCGAACGACAGGCCCAGCAGCGACAACACACCCATGCCGCCGGTCAGGGTCAGCATCAACGCAAAGGTCCCCGCCGCCGCGACCATCGGCCACAACATGCGGATCAGCACCGCCTCCGCATCGTCGCTCCGCCAGCGCAAGGCAGGCCCGACCGCCATGACGGCAACCAGCGCCAGCGCGATCGGCCCGGCGGCGGCGTGGAAGAAGGGCGGCCCGACGGACAGGCGCACACCGAACCCGGCCGCGACCAACGGATAGAGCGTGCCGATCAGCACGATGCCCAGGATGACCGAGAGCAGCAGATTGTTGACAACCAGCCCGCCCTCACGACTGACAAAGGTGAAGCTTCGCCCCGCCCGCACCTGCCCGATCCGCGCGCCGAACAACGCCAGCGCGCCGCCGATATAGAGGCCCAGCAACGCCAGGATGAACGCCCCGCGCCGGGGATCGACGGCGAAGGCATGAACGCTGGTCAATATGCCCGAGCGGACCAGGAACGTCCCGATCATCGACATGGAAAACGCCACGACCGCCAGCATCACGGTCCATGCCCGCAGGCCGTCCCGCGCGGCCAGCACATTGACCGAATGGAGCAGCGCGGTCGCCGCCAGCCATGGCATCAGAGAGGCATTCTCGACCGGGTCCCAGAACCACCAGCCGCCCCAGCCCAGCTCGTAATAGGCCCAGTAGGACCCCGCCGTGATGCCGATGGTCAGCAGCACCCAGGCGCCCAGCACCCAGGGCCGCATCGCGCGGGCAAAGGCCGGGCCGACCTGCCCCGTCACCAGCGCGCCGACCGCGAAGGAAAAGGCGACCGACAGCCCGACATAGCCCGCGTAGAGCGTCGGCGGGTGGAAGGCGAGGCCGGGATCCTGCAACAGCGGGTTCAGCCCCTGTCCCTCGATCGGTGCCGGGTTCAGCCGTGCGAACGGGTTGGAGGCGAACAGCAGGAAGGCATAGAAACCCAGCGCGATCGCGCCCTGCGCCGCCAGCGTCGCGACATGGGTCGGCCGGTCGAGCGTCCGCTCCTTCCACGCGACCAGCGCCCCGCCCGCGCCCAGGATCGTCACCCAGAGCAGCATCGAGCCTTCATGATTGCCCCAGGCCCCGGCGAATTTGTAGATCCACGGCTTGGCCGAATGGCTGTTCTCGGCGACCAGCTTGACCGACAGATCGGTGTTCAGGAACACCGCGATCAGCGACCCCATCGCAATCGCGACCAGCGCGCCCTGCACGATCGCGACCGGGCCGATCGCCGCCATCGCCTGCTCGCCCGCTACGTCCTTGCGACGGAGCGCCAGAACGCCGAGCAACAGTTGCAACCCCGCCAGCAGCGCGGCGAACCAGAGCGCGGCGAGGCCCGCTTCGGCGATCACGGCTCCAAACTCCGGCTCTCGTGCATATTGCCCGCCATTTCGGGGGGCATGTATTTCTCGTCATGCTTGGCGAGCAGGTTGGTCGCGACGAAACGGCCATCGGGCTGGAACTGCCCCTCCGCCACCACGCCCGATTTCTCGCGAAACAGGTCGGGCGTGATCCCGGCGAAGGTGACAGGCGTCGTCGCCTTGCCGTCGGTCACGACGAAGCGCACCGTCACGCCGTCGGGCGCGCGGTGGACCGACCCCGCCTCGACCATCCCGCCCAGCCGGACCGCACGGCCCAGCGGCAGGCCCTGCTTTTGCGCATCGGAAGGCGTGTAGAAGAACGCCGCCTGGTCCTTCATCGCCGACATGGCGAGCAGGACCGCCGCGACGATCGCGGCCAGGGCCAGCAGCGCCAGCGTGAGACGTTGGGATTTGGGCGTCATTTCTCGGCGCGCTTCATCGCCAGATAGCTGATGAGGGTCAGCGCACCCGCACCCCCCAGCATGACCGCATAGGCCGCCGCCACGAACGCCATCTGGTTCATGCGCGCGCCATCCGCCGCATCCGCGCCTCGGCCTTGGCCTGCGCCAGCAGCGTGCGCATCCGCATCAGCACGATGGCCGCGAACAGGAAGGTGAAACCCGCCAACGCGATCGGCAGCGGCCAGAGTAGCGACGTATCGATGCTGGAGCCGGTCAGCCCGATCGACTGCCCCTGATGGAGCGTGTTCCACCAGACGACCGAATAACGGATGACCGGCAGCAGCGCGGTGCCCGCCAGTCCGTACAGCGCCGGAATCCGCCCGTCCCCGCCGCGATCCGCGTCGGCACGGGCGAGCGCGATATACCCCAGATAGACAAACAGCAGCAGCAGCATCGAGGTCAACCGCCCGTCCCATTGCCACCATGTCCCCCAGGTCGGCCGTCCCCAGATCGACCCCGTCGCCAGGCACAGGGCGGTAAACACCGCCCCCGGCCAGGCGATGGCGCGCCCCGCGATCTGCGCCAGCGGATGCCGCCAGACGATCAGCGACAGGCTGGCGATGGCGATACCGCTCCATCCGCCCATGCCCAGCCAGGCGGCCGGGACATGGATGTAGAGGATGCGCACCGTCTCGCCCTGAAGATAGTCGGGCGGCGTCTGAGTCAACCCCGCCCAGACCGCGACCGCGATCAGCGCGATGCCGAGCCCGAGGAAAATCCCGGTCAGCGGACGAGCGATCTTCAGGAAACGCGCAGGGTTCGCAAGGGTATGAAGGGTGGCCACGATACGCGGACTGTAAGAGGGTTTTTCGGGCGCGTCATCCGCCTTCTCCCATCTTAAGCCCCTCCCGCAGGCGAGTTTCAGGTCGATCATGCCCCCGGCATGACCTAAACGATGCGGGGCATCGTTTACCTGAAACTGGGTTTGGGGAGGGCACGATGTCTCACCGAGGCCATCGCTCGCGGCCTGCCCTCCCCCATCCCCTCCCGTTTACGGGAGGGGCGTGAGACTCATCGATGACGGACCTGTTAACGCGCTGATTCGTCTTCACTCCACGACATCCCCAACAGGGGAGCAAAGGGGACCATCACATCATCATGCCAGCCTTCCACCGCCTGCCCTTCCTCGCCCTAGCGCTCATCCCCACCACCCTCTCCGCCCAAACCAACGAACCCGAAACCATCATCGTCACCGGCCGGGGCCTGAACGACCAACCCGGCGACCGCGCGCTGGACGTGGTGACGATCGACCGCGACCGGATCACGCAGAATGCTTCGCAGCGGCTGGAGAATGTCCTGGCCGACGCCGCCGGGCTCCAGCAATTCCGCCGCTCGGACAGCCGCTCGGCGCATCCCACGTCGCAGGGCATCACCCTGCGAGGGCTCGGCGGCAATGCGTCGAGCCGGGCGCTGCTGGTCCTCGACGGCGTGCCGCAGGCCGATCCGTTCGGCGGCTGGGTGGTCTTCCCCGCCTATGCGACCGGGCGGCTGGGCCGCATCCGGGTGACGCGCGGCGGCGGATCGGGTTTCTGGGGGCCGGGCGCGCTGGCGGGCACGATCGAGATGGACAGTGCGACGCCCGACCAGCTCTCCCCGCTCGACCTCGCTTTGTCCTATGGCAGCCGCCATTCGGTCGATGCGCAAGGATCGGCCTCGCTGGTGCGGGACGGAGGCTTCCTGACGATGTCAGGTGCCTATGCCCGCGGCGACGGCTTCACCCCCATCATCGAGGAGCAACGCGGTCCGGCCGACCGGCCCGCCCCCTATGAGCAATATTCGGGCGCCGCGCGCGGCGTCGTCGCGATCGCGCCCGCCACCGAGCTGCAGATGACCCTCGCCGCCTTTCACGATGCGCGAGACCGGGGGACCGATTTCACCGACAATCGCTCGGACGGTGCGGATGCGAGCATCCGCCTGGTCGGACGGGGAGCCTGGGGCTGGTCGGCGCTGGCCTATGTCCAGACGCGGCAATTCGCCTCGCGCTATGCCAGCGTGAATGCCGCGCGGACGGCGGCGACGCTGACGCTCGACCAGTATAACGTCCCCGCCACCGGACTGGGCGGCCGGGTCGAGGTGTCGCCACCGCTGGGCGATACGGTGACGCTGCGGCTGGGCGGCGATATTCGCGATACCAGCGGGCGGACGCAGGAACGCTACACCTATGTCGCGGGCCTCCCGACCCGGCGACGCGAGGCGGGCGGGGCGACGCGGACCATGGGACTGTTCGCCGATGGCAGCGTCGAGGCAGGCGCGCTGACCGTCACTGCCGCCGCGCGAGTGGATGACTGGCGTATTCGGGGTGGACGGCTGGATGAAGGCGTGCTGGCGACCGGCGCGGTGCTGACCGATACCGATTTCCCGAACCGATCGGGGCAGGAATTTACCGGGCGGCTGGGGGCCGCCTTGCGGGTCGTCCAGCCGCTGGCCCTGCGGGCGGCGGCCTATCGCGGCTGGCGGTTGCCGACACTCAACGAACTCTACCGGCCGTTCCGCGCCGGGGCGGATGCTACCGCCGCCAATGCCGCGCTGAACCCCGAACGGGTCGAGGGCGTCGAGGGCGGGTTCGACCTGACCCCGGCGACAGGGGTTCGGCTGTCGGGCACCTACTTCGTCAATCGGCTGACCGATGCGATCGCCAATGTGACCCTGGGCCGCGGGCCGGGGACGTTCCCCGGCGTCGGCTTCGTCGCCGCGAATGGCGTGTACCGGATGCGGCAAAATCTCGACGCGATCCGGTCACAGGGGTTCGAGCTGGAAGCCAATGCCGCCATTGGCCCGGTCAGCGCCCGCGCGTCCTGGTCGCATGTCGATGCACGGGTGGAGGCATCGGGCAACGCCGCGACGCTCGACGGCCTGCGCCCGGCGCAGACGCCGCGCGACCAGTTTTCGGGAACTCTGGCGGTCGAGCGGCGCGGGGCGGTGGTGAGCGGGACCCTGCGCCATGTCGGGCGGCAGTTCGAGGACGACCAGAACAGCCGCTCGCTGGCACCTGCCATGACGCTGGATGCCTATGCAGCGGTGCCGGTGGTGCGCGGCTGGCTGATCGAGGCGCGGGCGGAGAACCTTGCCGATGCGCGAGTCGAGGCGGCGTATAGCGGCGCAGGGCTGATTGAGCGGGCGACGCCCAGGACCTTGTGGATCGGGGTTCGGACGCGATTGTGATCCCTTGGCCTTCGACTTCGCTCAGGCTGAACGTAGTCGAAGGCCACGCCCCTACCCCCGCTTCTTCACCAGGGCCGTGCGCAGGCACCGGCACACCACCTCGTCCCGCTGGTTGAGCGCCTCGTGCCGGAAAGTCACCAGCCCCGCCCCCGGCCGCGACTTGCTCTCGCGCAAGGCCGTCACCTCGCTCGTCGCGCGCAGCGTGTCGCCCAGGAACACCGGCGCGGGCATGACCAGTTCGTCATAGCCCAGATTGGCGACCAGCGTCCCCAGCGTCGTCTCCCCCACCGACAGGCCGACCATCAGCGAGAAGGTGAAGGTGCCGTTGACAAGGATGCGCCCGAACTCGCTGGCCTTGGCCGCCTCGGCATCGATGTGCAGCGGCTGGGGGTTGTGGGTCATGGTCGAGAACAGGAGGTTGTCCGTCTCGGTCACGGTGCGGCGGATAGGGTGTTCGATCCGGTCGCCGATCGCCCATTCGTCGAAGTGGCGCCCGCTCATGCCGCGTCCTCCGTAACGATGCGAACCAGCGCGACGCCCTCGGCCACCTGCCCGCCGGTCTCGGCCTTCAGGTCGGTGACGATGCCGTCGAACGGCGCGGTCAGGACATGCTCCATCTTCATCGCCTCCAGCGTGACGAGCGGCTGGCCTGCGCTGACCGCCTGCCCCTCTGTCACCGCGACCGCGATGATCCGGCCGGGCATGGGCGACAGGATCGCACCGTCTCCCGCCCCGCCCGCCGCCAAGCCGTCGGCGCGCCAGCGGGTAAAGGACCAGCTTTGCCCGCCCTCGGAAATCAGCACCTCGTCGGTAGGTGATGGGGGCACGTCGCCCGCCTCGCCGAAATCCACGGTAATGGCGCGCCCGTCGAGCAGGAAGCGCGCGCTCCGTCGGGGCACGGCGTTCAGGCGGAAGCACGACAATGCGTCCTGCCCGATCAGCGCGGCGGCGGCCTCGGCCAACGCCTCCTCGGACGGCTCGGTCGGCGGCATCAACGCCTCGCCCTCACGCGCGATCAGGCCGGTATCGACCTGCCCGCTGGCGAAGTCGGGATGGTCGAGCGCCTGGACCAGAAAGCCCGCATTGGTGCGCACCGGCCAGATCACCGCCTCGTCCAGTGCATCCGCCAGCGCCTCACGCGCATCGTCGCGGGTATCGCCATGGGCGATGACCTTGGCGATCATCGGGTCGTACCAGGGGGTGATCTCTGCCCCCTCCTCGACTCCGGTGTCGATGCGGATCGCGGGATCGTCGCCGAGGTCGAACACCTCCAGCGTGCCGATCGCGGGCAGGAAGCCCTTGGCCGGATCCTCGGCATAGAGCCGTGCCTCGATCGCATGGCCATGGATGGCGAGTTGGTCTTGCGCCATCGGCAAAGGCTCGCCCGCCGCGACGCGTAGTTGCCACTCGACCAGATCGACGCCGGTGATCGCCTCGGTCACGGGATGCTCGACCTGGAGCCGGGTGTTCATCTCCATGAACCAGACGCGGTCGGCGCGCAGGCCTTCGGAGGCGTCGGCGATGAACTCGATCGTGCCCGCCCCCACATAGTCCACCGCTTGCGCGGCGCGGACGGCTGCGCCACACACGGCCTGCCGCGTCGCCTCGTCCATGCCCGGCGCGGGGGCTTCCTCGATCACCTTCTGGTGGCGGCGTTGCAGCGAACAGTCACGCTCGAACAGATGCACGACATGGCCGTGCCGGTCTCCGAAGACCTGCACCTCGATATGGCGGGGCGAGAGGATGTATTTCTCGATCAGCACCCGGTCGTCGCCGAACGAGGATGCCGCCTCGCGACGGCAGGAGGCCAGCGCCTCGGCGAAAGCGGCGGGGTCGTCGACGCGGCGCATCCCCTTGCCGCCGCCACCCGCCACCGCCTTGATGAGGACGGGGTAGCCGATTGCATCCGCTTCGGTCGCGAGGCGGTCGGGTGACTGGTCCTCGCCCAGATAGCCCGGCGTGACGGGAACACCGGCGGCGATCATCCGGGCCTTGGCTGCGTCCTTCAGGCCCATGGCGCGGATGCTGTCCGGGTTGGGACCGACCCAGACCAGCCCGGCGGCGATCACGCTTTCGGCGAACTCGGCATTTTCCGACAGGAAGCCATAGCCGGGGTGGATCGCCTCCGCCCCGCTATCCCGCGCGGCAGAGAGGATGCGAGCGGCATCGAGATAGCTTTCGCGCGCCGGGGCCGGACCGATCAGGATCGCCTCGTCGGCCATACGGACATGCAGCGCCTGTGCATCGGCCTCGGAATAGACCGCGATGGTGCGCAGGCCCATCTCGCGCGCGGTGCGGATGATGCGACAGGCGATCTCGCCGCGATTGGCGATGAGGAGGGATTGGAACATGCTTTAATCCTCATTCCTCCCCAAGCTATGCTTGGGGAGGGGGACCATCGCGCCAGCGATGGTGGAGGGGCGATGGGAATACCGACGAAGCCAGGCAGGACGGTTCAGAAAGCGCGTGCTCTCAGGCGTGATTTGACGCTGCCCGAGGTCGTGCTGTGGCGCGTCCTCCGCGAGCGGCCCGAAGGGTTGCGGTTTCGCAGGCAGCATCCGGCGGGGGCGTATGTGCTGGACTTCTACTGCCCGGCGGCGCGGTTGGCCGTCGAGGTCGATGGCGAGGTTCACGAATGCGGGGATCGACCCGAGCGGGATGCTCGGCGCGATGCGGTTCTGGCGGAGCATGGGGTCGCCGTCCTGCGCATCCCGGCCCGAGACGTACTTCGCAATCTGGATAGCGTCGTCCGTTACATCGTCGCACAGGCTCGCGACCGCTTGCCCCTCCACCGTCCTGCGGACGGTCCCCCTCCCCAAGCGGAGCTTGGGGAGGAATAGGGCATCTTCATCAATCCTCCCCAAGCTGTGCTTGGGGAGGGGGACCGCCGCGAAGCGGGGGTGGAGGGGCATCCCCCCGCCCCTCACATCCGAAACACCCCGAAGCGGGGCGCCTCCGCGATTGGCGCGTTCAGACACGCATCCAGCGCCAGCCCGAGAACGTCGCGAGTCTGCGCCGGATCGACGATGCCGTCGTCCCACAACCGCGCGGTCGCGTACCACGGGTTCCCCTCGTCCTCGTAACGCTGGCGGATCGGAGCCTTGAACGCCTCCGCCTCATCCGGCGTCCAGCTTTCCGCGTCGCGATGGACGGTCGCCAGCACGCTCGCGGCCTGCTCGCCGCCCATCACGCTGATCCGCGCATTGGGCCAGGTGAACAGGAAGCGGGGGCCATAGGCGCGCCCGCACATGCCGTAATTGCCCGCGCCAAAGCTGCCGCCGATCAGCACGGTGATCTTGGGCACCTGCGCCGTCGCCACCGCCGTCACCAGCTTGGCGCCGTGCTTGGCGATCCCTTCGGCCTCATAGCGGCCGCCGACCATGAAGCCGGAGATATTCTGGAGGAACAGCAGCGGGATGCGCCGCTGGCAGGCCAGCTCGATGAAATGCGCGCCCTTCTGCGCGCTTTCCGAGAACAGCACGCCGTTGTTCGCCAGGATCGCGACCGGCTTGCCATGGATATGCGCGAAGCCGCAGACCAGCGACGCGCCGTACAGCGCCTTGAATTCGTGGAAGCGCGATCCGTCGACCAGCCGTGCGATCACTTCATGCACGTCATAAGGCGCGCGGACATCCTGCGGGATCAGGCCGTAGAGGTCCTCGGCCGGATAGAACGGTTCGTCCGCCTCGGCGAGGTTGACGTCGGGCATGACCTGCGGCGGCAGGGTCTCGACGATATCGCGGACGATCGACAGCGCATGATCGTCATTCTCGGCGACATGATCGACCACGCCCGACTTGCGGCCATGCGTGTCCGCGCCGCCCAGTTCCTCGGCCGAGATGACCTCGCCCGTTGCCGCCTTCACCAGCGGCGGCCCGGCGAGGAAGATCGTCCCCTGCCCGCGCACGATGACGGTTTCGTCGGACATGGCCGGGACATAGGCCCCGCCCGCCGTGCAACTGCCCATCACGCACGCGATCTGGGGAATGCCCGCCGCCGACATCTGTGCCTGGTTGAAGAAGATGCGACCGAAATGGTCGCGATCGGGAAACACCTCCGCCTGGTGCGGCAGGTTCGCGCCGCCGCTGTCGACCAGATAGATGCAAGGGAGCCGGTTCTCGAGCGCGATCTCTTGTGCGCGGAGATGCTTCTTGACGGTCAGCGGATAGTAGGTGCCGCCCTTCACCGTCGCGTCATTGGCGACGATCATCACCTGTCGGCCATGGACGCGACCGATCCCGGCGATCACGCCCGCGCCGGGGACGGCATCGTCGTACAGGCCGTTGGCAGCGAGCTGCCCGATTTCGAGGAAGGGTGAGCCCGGGTCCATGAGTTGCTCCACCCGGTCGCGGGGGAGCAGCTTGCCGCGCGACACATGCCGGTCGCGCGCCGCATCGCTGCCACCCAGCCCGGCCTGGGCGACATCGGCGCGGAGGTGTTCGGCGAGCGCGCGGTTGTGGTCGGCGTTCGCACGGAATGCCACATCGTCGCGCGGCACCCGGCTGGAAAGCACTGGCCCCAT
>NZ_BBPI01000027.1 GCF_000787715.1 Sphingomonas parapaucimobilis NBRC 15100 | reverse complement strand
AATTAGGCCGAAGCCTGATGCACCGCCTCATCCACCAGGGCCACCTCCCGCCACGCCTCGCCCGACAGCGCGGTCGCCCCGGCGGCGTCCAGCGCGACGGCGACCCTGACGTGGCGGTCCTGCGGGCTAAGCCCGATACTCGGATCGAAGCCGATCCAGCCCAGCCCCTCGACATAGGCTTCCGCCCAGCAATGCGCCGTGGCGCCCGCCGCGTCATCCCAGGACGCGAAGCCCGAGACGAACCGGGCCGGCACCCCCAGCGACCGCGCCGCCACGCAGAAGATATGCGCCAGATCGCACGCCCCCGCCGCCTCCGAGGCAAAAGCCGCCGCCGCGTCCGTCGCGGGGCTCTGCGCAGCGCTGGCAAAACGACGGTGGAGCGCGGCATTCATCGCATGGAGCGCCGCCAGGCTGCTGTCCGCGCCGCGTATCGCTTCTTCGGCAAAGGCCGCAATCGCGGCATCGGCGGGCGTCGCCGGGGTCGCGCGCAGGAACAGGGCGGGCGGCAGCGTCTCGGTCGTCCCGCGCACCAGGCCATGCGCATCGCTGGTCAGCACCTCGCCGGTCGCGGTGATCGTCACCCTCTCGGGCGCGTCCTGGATATAGAGCATGGTCACGGCATTGCCGAAACCGTCCTGCCCGCGCCGCAGCCGCGCGTCGCAGTCGACGTCGATATGCCAGTTTGCCACCGTCTGATCGTCATGATTTTCCGGCGTCAGGCGCAGCATCTGGACCATCGTCGGCCGACCCGGCTTCGGGCGGTGGACGATCTGGTGCTCGATCACGATGCGCATCAGGCGAACTTGAACTGACGGCCGATGGCGCCGTGCAGCAGGGCATTCTCCTGGATAAAGGCTTCGAGAAACTGGTGAAGCCCGCCCGCGATCACATCGCCCGACCGCGTCTTCGTCATCCGATTGGCCCGCAACCTCGCCATGCGATCCGCCTCCCCATGCTGCCCCGTACGCCGGGCAAGCTGCCCCAGCACGTCCACCGTTTCCTCGACCGACGCCGCCAGACTGCGCGGCAGTTCGGCGCGCGCGATCAGCAGGTCGATGACGTTGGCGGGCTTCAGCCCGTCGGAATAGAGCCAGCGATAGGCGGTGACGGCGGACACGGTCTGGAGGATCGTCGTCCACTGGTCGCGATCGACGACGCCACCGATCCGCTCGCCCGCGGGCAGCAGGATGTGATATTTCACGTCGAGCAGCCGCGCGGTATTGTCCGCCCGCTCCACCGCCTGGCCCAGCCGGATGAACCAGGTCGTCTGGTTGCGCAGCATCCGGTGGACGGCGCCCTCGAAACCACGCGTCTCGTTCTTCACCGCCTCGACCAGGCCGAGGACGGCGGTGGGATCATCGGCGGCGGGCCTGGCCTCGAAATGCAGCCAGGCGCGGTTGATCGCGCTCCACGCCTCGCGGGTCAGCGCGGTGCGCACCGCCCGCGCGTTCGTCCGCGCCATGTCGACGCAGCGCACGATCGAGCCGGGATGGCAGGTCTCGACCGTCAGGAAGCGCGCGACCTCGCGACGGCGCAGCTCGCGCCCGCCCTCGGCAAAGGCGCCGGCGGTATCGGTGACGGCCAGCGCCGAGCCCCAGGCGGCCAGCCCCGCCGAGCGCGGCGACAGCACGTCGAGCCGGACGGTCGCCTCGACCAGCCGGGCGATGAAATCGGCCCGCTCGAAATAGCGGCCCAGCCAATAGAGCGAGGATGCGGTCCGCGAGAGCATCAGCGTACCCCCTGCGTCTGGATCTGCGACTGCTGGCCCTGCACATGCACCCAGCTGTCGGGTTCGGGATGGAGCAGGACGAAACTGTCCTTGGTGCCGCCGCCCTGGCTGGAATTGACGACCAGCGACCCTTCGCGAAGAGCGACACGGGTCAACCCGCCCGGCGTCACCTCCACGCCGTTGCGACCCGTCAGGACGAAGGGGCGGAAATCGACATGGCGCGGCGCGACCCCGCTTTCGACCAGGGTCGGCACGGTCGACAGCGCCAGCGTCGGCTGGGCGATGTAACGATGCGGCTCGGCGATCAGCGCGGCGCGGAAATGCTCGATCTGCGCCTTGGTGGCGGTCGGGCCGACCAGCATCCCGTAACCGCCCGATCCGTCGACCAGCTTGACCACCAGTTCGTCCAGATGGTCGAGGACATAGGCCAGCGCCTCCGGCTCGCGGCAGCGCCAGGTCTCGACATTCTTCAGCTTGGGCTCCTCGCCCGAATAATAGCGGACGATGTCCGGCATATAGCTGTAGATCGCCTTGTCGTCGGCGATGCCATTGCCCGGCGCGTTGAGAATCGCGACATTGCCCGCCGCATAGGCCGCGATCAGGCCGGGCACGCCCAGCATGGAATCCGGGCGGAAGATGAGCGGATCGAGGAAGTCGTCATCGACCCGGCGATAGATGACATCGACCTTCACCCGGCCCGCAATGGTACGCATCCAGACGATATCGTCATCGACCACCAGATCGGCCGCCTCGACCAGCTCGATCCCCATCGAATCGGCGAGAAAACTGTGTTCATAATAGGCCGAGTTGAAATGCCCCGGCGTCAGGACGACGCAGGTCGGCTCGGCGACGCCGTGCGGCGCGACCGACTTCATCGTGGCGAGTAGCCGGTCGGGATAGCTGTCGACGGCGGCCACCCGGAACTGGCGGAACAGCTCGGGGCAGAGGCGCAACATCGCCTCGCGATTCTCCAGCATGTAGCTGACGCCGGAGGGCGTGCGGGCATTGTCCTCCAGCACGAAGAAATCGTCCGGGCCGGTTCGCACCAGGTCGATGCCGCAGATATGCGCCCAGACGCCGTGCGGCGGGCGCATTCCCGCGATCTCGGGCCGGAACTGCGGATTGCCGAAGATCAGGTCGGGCGGCAGGATGCCGTCGCGCAGGATCTTCCGTTCGCCATAGATATCGTCGAGGAACGCGTTGATCGCCTCGACCCGCTGGACCAGCCCTTCGGACAGGCGCGCCCATTCGTCGGGCAGGAAGACGCGCGGCACGATGTCGAAGGGAATGATCCGCTCGGCCGCATCGCTTTCGCCATAGACGGCAAAGGTGATGCCCAGCTGGCGGAAGGTCGCCTCGGCCGCCTGCTGGCGGCGGCGGAGTTCGCTATCGGGGGTGTGATCGAGCCAGCGTTGAAGCGCGGATAATTCGGGCCGCAGCGTCACTGCGCCGGAAGCCCCCATGATTTCGTCGAACGCGGCGATAGTCCCCATCCGGTCGTTACGCTCCCCCTTGTACCTGGGTTCCATGCTGCACCGCATGATGGGGGTGTGCAAGGGGCATTATAGATCCTCCCCGTGCCGGGGAGGATCTTACGCCCCCAGCTTCTCCAGCATCGACGGGGTCAGCACCTGCGGCAGGACCTGCGGCGCCTTCGCGCCCGGTGCATAATAGAGGTAGAGCGGCACGCCCGCCCGGTTATGCCGCTCGATAAAGCGTCCCAATACCGGATCGCCGTCCGTCCAGTCGCCGACCAGCACCGCCACCTTGTTGCGCGCAAACGCTTCGCGCACCGACGACCGCTCGATGGCGGCTGCCTCGTTGACCTTGCAGCTCAGGCACCAGTCGGCGGTGAAATAGGCGAAGACCGGACGGTTCGCTTTCCGCAGATCCTCCAGCTTCGCCTCGGTAAAGGCGGTGTCGGCGGTCGCCTTGGCCACTGCGGCGGCGGGCTTGACCGTCACCACGATCCCGACCGCCAGCACCAGCGCCACGACAGCGGGCCAGCCCGCGCGGCCCTTGCCGCCATGCTGGCGAAGACCGGTCCACCAGAAACCCAGCGACGCGATCAGCGCGGCGGCGAGGCCCAGCGTCATGCCGGTCACGCCAGCCTCCTGCCCCAATATCCAGGCCAGCGCGAGCGCGGTCAGGAACATCGGCACCGACAGGATATGACGAAGCCGCACCATCCACATGCCCGGCTTGGGCAGCCGCCGCCGCAGCGCGGGAACGAAACCGATCGCGATGAAGGGCAGCGCGATGCCGATCCCCAGCCCAGCGAACACCGCCAGCGCGGCGGCAGCGGGCAGGACCAGCGCCGCGCCCAACGCCCCCGCCATGAACGGCCCCGAACAGGGCGTCGCGACGAACGCGGCCAGCGCCCCCGTCGCGAACGACCCCATCGCCCCCGAGCGTCCGGCAAAGGCAGGCGTCGGCAGCTCGAACAGCCCGGCGAGGTTGAATGCGATGCCCGCGACGAGCAGCAGCAGGATGCCGATGACGCGCGGGTCCTGAAGCTGGAACGCCCAGCCCGCGCTCTGCCCGCCCGCCCGCAACGCCAGCAGCACCACGCCCAGGCCCACGCACACCAGCACGACGCCCGCCGTATAGGCCAGCGCCTCGGTCCGGGCGTGGCGTTCATCGCCGCCACCCTTGGCCAGGCTCAGCGCCTTGAGGCTCAGGATCGGGAAGACGCAGGGCATGATGTTGAGCAGCAACCCGCCCAGCACCGCGCCCAGAAAGGCCAGCGCGATCGCGCCGAAGCCATGATCCGAAGTCGCGCTCGCCCCGGCAATCGCCCCCGGCTTGGCGGCGAAGGACAGTCCCTGCCCCTCGCCGATCGACAACACGCCCGACACCGGCCCCGGTGTCGGCACGGCGGCGGCGGGCATGGCGAGGATCAGCTGGTCGCCGCTCCGCGTCATCGCTTGCAGCGCGGCATGGTCGATGATGCCGCTGCGCTCGGGGTAGAAATAGGCGTCCTTGACCGCGACCGGCGCGGGCAGCGGCACCGCGATCCGCACCTGCTTGCCTTGCGTCTCGATCACCCCGTCGCCCCCAAGGGGCTTGGGCAAGGCGGCGCGCCACCGGTCGAACTCGGCGCGCCGGGCCGGATCGATGGCGCCGTCACCGACCGTCAGCGTCGTCGACAGAGTCTGGCTCTCGGGCACGCAGATCGTGTCGGTGCAGACCAGATAGTCGAGCTTGACCGAGACGGGAAGCGGCGTGCCCTTGGTCAGCCCGGCGGGGACGGACAAATTCACGAGCAGCGTGAAGGGCCGCTCATAGACATAGTTCATCAGCCCGGCGATCTTCAGCCGCCCCGGCACCGGATAGCGCAGCTCGCCCGCGCTCACGCCCTTGGGCAGCGTCCAGTGCGCCTCGGTCGGGAGGCCCGCATCGCCGCCATTCTTCCAATAGCCGTGCCAGCCCTTTTCAGGCGTCGCGACGATAGCCAGGGTCGTATGGCTGCCCGCTGCCGGCGTTTCGCTTTCGGCGACCAGACGCATCGGCAGATGGATGGCCCCCGGCGCGGGCGCGCTCTCCGCCATGCCGGGGCCTGCCGCCACCAGCATGAACAGAGCCGTCATCAGGATGTAAAACCAACCGCGCATCGACCTTGCCCTCACCCGCTTTCGCGTTCCATAGCGCCCCTGTTCCCGCTTTGCATCAAGGTTGCCCATGAACTCCCTGACTGCCGCGCTCCTGGCCTCCGCCGCGCTTCTCGCCGCCCCCGCGACCGCCCAGAATGCCAGCCCCGTGCCGGGCTATTCCGCGCCCGCCCCCGTCGTCACGCTGCCGGGGACGCCGCAGCCGCCCTTTCCCACGACGCCACCCAAGCTGATCGTCGCGATCTCGGTCGATCAGTTCTCGGCCGACCTGTTCCAGCAATATCGCAACCATTTCACCGGCGGCATGGCCCGCCTGCTGACCGGCGCGGTCTTCCCCTCGGGCTATCAGAGCCATGCCGCGACCGAGACGTGCCCCGGCCACTCGACCATCCTGACCGGCTATCGCCCCGCCCATACCGGGATCATCGCCAATAACTGGGTCGACCAGTCGGTGAACCGCCCCGACAAGATCGTCTATTGCTCGGAGGACGAAAGCGTCACGGGCATGAACCACAACAATTACGTCGTGTCGGACAAGCATCTGAAGGTCCCGACGCTGGGCGAGCGGATGAAGACCGCCGATCCCCGCGTCCGCACCGTCTCGGTCGCAGGGAAAGACCGCGCCGCCGTGATGATGGGCGGCCACAAGATGGACGAAATCTGGTGGTGGGACGGCAAGACCTATGTCTCCTATGCCGGACGGCCCGTGCCGCCGGTCGTCGAGCGCACGCGCAAGGCGGTGGCCGATCTGGTCGCCCGCCCGCAGGAGCCGCTGCCGCTGCCCGGCTTCTGCAAGCCGCTCGACCGGCCGATCACCGTCGGCAGCCAGACGCTGGGCACCGGCCGGTTCCAGCGCATGGCGGGCGACCTGAAGGCGTTCCGCGTCTCGCCCGCCGCCGATGCGGCGGTGCTGGCGATGGCGGCGGGCTTCGTGCAGGACATGAAGCTGGGCCAGGGACCGCAGACCGACATCCTGTCGGTCGGGCTGTCGGCGACCGACTATATCGGCCATGCGCTGGGCACCCAGGGCGCCGAGATGTGCATCCAGATGGCCGAGCTGGACCGTTCGCTGGCGGGCTTCTTCGATGTGCTCGACGCGACGGGCGTCGATTATGAGGTGATGCTGACCGCCGATCACGGCGCACACGACATGACCGAACGCCAGCAGATCCGCGCCATGCCGATGGAAAGCCATGTCGCGCCCGACGCCAGGACCAAGGCGATGTCGGCCGCGATCGCCAAGGCGATGGGCCTGCCCAACGATCCGCCGCTCCTGATGAGCGCGGAGGGCGACATCTATGTCAATTCGGCATTGCCCGCCGCGACCCGCGCGAAGGTGTTGGCCGAGGCCAAGCGCCGCTACGAAGCCCTGCCGCAGGTCGCCGCCGCGCTGACCCGCGACGAGATCGCGGCGACGCCCTGGCCAACGACCCCGCCGGAGACCTGGACGCTGAAGGAAAAGGCGCGCTCCTCCTATGATCCGACCCGCTCGGGCGATCTGCTGATCCTCCTCAAGCCTCGTGTGACGACCATCGAGGAGCCGGCCCCCGGCTATGTCGAGACGCACGGCTCGCCCTGGGACTATGACCGCCGGGTGCCTATCTTGTTCTGGCGCAAGGGCATGGCCGGGTTCGAACAGCCGCTGTCGGTGGAAACCGTCGACATCGCCCCGACGCTGGCCGCGACGATCGGGTTACCGATCCCGGGTGTGGACGGGCGCTGTCTGGACCTCGATCCGGGTACGGCGGATACGTGCAAGCGGTGACCTGATCCTCCCCGGTACGGGGAGGTGGCAGGCCGAAGGCCTGACGGAGGGGGGCATCCGCAAAGGACACCCCGTGCGGCGATCCCCCTCCACCACCGCTTCGCGGCGGTCCCCCTCCCCGTGCCGGGGAGGATGTCAGGCCCGCTCCACCCGGTACTCGATCGGCTTGAAACTGCCCCCATTGGACGTTGGCGCCGAACAGGCGGTCAGCCCGATCACCAGATCCATATGCGCCACGAAGCGGATATGGTCGCCCGGCTTGCTCAGCGGGGGCAGCACCTCCAGCTTGCCGGTCGTGCCATCGATCGGCACGTTCATGAAACAGTTGAACGCCACCGGAATCCGGTCGGGCACTACGCCATAAGGCTCCAGCGCCGCCGCCAGATTGCCGAAGCACCCCCGATGGCGCGGCAGATCGGGATAGAAATGGTCGAAAGTATCGACCGAGCACGGCGTCAGCAGGAAGTCATGCATCCCCACCCTGTCCTCGACGATCTCCAGCATCACCCGCGAGCGATTGGAATAGAGCTTGTGCCCGGTCGTCAGCCGGATCGTCTCGGCATAGTCGAGCGTACGCCCCGACGAGATCACCTCGTCCAGATCGTCGGCGTTGAAGGCGAGCAGGTCGGCCACTTGCCGCCCGCGCGGATCGATGACGGTCAGGCTGTCGCCCTTGGCCATGCGGAACGCGTCGCCGCTGCGCGGGGGGATTTCCACCGTTTGGCCGTTCATGGCTTGGCCTCGCGCGCATCGCCTGCATAATGGAAGGGGCAGCGCCAGCCCTCCTCAACCACGCGGCCGCTATACTGGCGTGCTTCGCTCAATTCGCCATGGCGGGTGAGCATCGGATTGCGCGAACCGGCCAGCGCTTCGTCGCGCATCAGGATCTTCTCGCGCATCGTCTCGTATTTCCCCTGTGCGCGCAGGATCTCGAACTGGTCGTGCAGGTTGAAGATCATCGCAGGGCGCGGGAAGCGACGCGCCGGGCGGCTGGCATTCGGGTGCAGCCCCACGACGAAAAACGCCTCGCCGCCAAAGGAGAGCGAGAAATGCGGGTCATCGGGATCGGTGCTGACGCGCCTGTCCCAATCCTGGCCCAGCCAGACATCCTTGTCCGACAGAGACTGGATGCGCGACCAGACCCATTGCTCGAATGCAGCTTCGTCGAGCGTATCCGGCCCGGCGAACACCACCGCAAGGCTGCGGAAAAGCTGCGGCTCGGCGCGGTAGCGCTCGGCGAAACGGCGCAGGCCATCATGGATGCGCAGGTCGTCCCAGGCACTGGCGATATCGCGCGCACCCAGGATTTCCAGGGTTCCACGCGCCATCGCGGCCTTCGCGCCGACGCACGGGAAATCGGCCTCCGCAATATGAGCGCGGAGCATAGCGGCGGATTCCGGCTCACTGGGGTCTTGAGCGGGGAAGAGACTGCTGATCATATCTGACATGGAACAACCCAACGCCGCGGCGAAACGGTACGTTCCAAAAGATATCGCAATCACAATAGATTGCAGATCATCTTTCAGAAATCTTGATAAGGATCAACGCCATGGTTGATCGAGGTTGCGCGGCGCTTGCCAATAGCGAAGCGCACCACCGAGCCGGGATGCGGGGCGGGTCGGCATAACCGACGGATCGGCTGCCGATGCATCGTCATCCCCCCTCGCCCGCGCGGCGACAAGGTCCGGGCGATCAAGGGCGGCGGCGATGCCTGGACTTGCAACGCCGCCGGAGGATCGGGCCGCTGATGAAATGCCGATTTCCCTGGAACCCAGGCCCAATCGGATTCGAGATGATCAATCCAGATTGGGGCGCAGCCAGCGAGTGGCCTGCGCCACATCGATGCCGCGCCGGGTGGCATAGTCCGCCACCTGATCCTCACCGATCCGCGCCACGCCGAAATATTCCGCCTGGGCGTGCCCGAAATAGAAGCCGCTGACCGCCGCCGTCGGCAGCATCGCGAAGCTGTCGGTCAGTTCCAGCCCGACCGCCTGTTCCGCGCCCAGCAGGTCGAACAGCGTGCGCTTGATGCTGTGCTCGGGGCATGCGGGATAGCCCGGTGCCGGGCGGATGCCGCGATATTGCTCGCGGATCAGCGCTTCGTTGGTCAGCTGCTCACCTGCCGCATAGCCCCACAGGTCGGTGCGGACATGCGCGTGCAGGCGTTCGGCAAAGGCTTCGGCCAGACGGTCGGCCAAGGCTTTCAGCAGGATATCGTTGTAATCGTCATGCCCGGCCCGAAACCGCTCGATATGCGCATCGATGCCGTGGATGCCGACCGCGAAGCCGCCGATCCAGTCGCCTGCGGGATCAACGAAATCGGCCAGACACATGTTCGCGCGGCCTTCGCGCTTGGCGATCTGCTGGCGGAGGAAGGGGATGCGGGCTTCCTCGCCCTTGGCGGTCAGGATCACGTCGTCGCCATCGCGGCGGCAGGGCCATAGCGCGGCGACACCACGTGCGGTCAGCCACTTTTCGGCGATGATCGTGTCGAGCATGGCCTGCGCATCGGCGTACAGCCCGCTGGCGCTCTCGCCCACGACCTCATCGGTCAGGATCGCCGGGAAGTTGCCCGCCAGCTCCCACGCGCGGAAAAAGGGCGTCCAGTCGATATAGTCGCGCAGGTCGGACAGGTCCCAGTCCTGATAGACATGCAAGCCCGGCTGCTTCGGATCGCCCGCCTTCAGCGCCATGTCCGCGACGAAGCCGCGTGCCCGCGCTTCCTCCAGCGGCAGGAGCGCATTGGAACCCTTGCCCTCGCGCGCCTTGCGGACGGCTTCGTAATCGGCCGCCACCTGCGCCACATAGGGATCGCGCTGGGTATCGGACACGAGCGTCGTCGCCACGCCGACCGCCCGGCTGGCGTCGAGGACATGGACCACCGGCCCCTCATAGGCGGGCGCGATGCGCAGCGCGGTGTGGACCTTGGAGGTCGTCGCACCGCCGATCAGCAGCGGCATGGTCATGCCCGCCCGCTGCATCTCCTCGCCCACCGTTACCATCTCGTCCAGCGAGGGGGTGATGAGGCCCGACAGGCCGATCATGTCGGCATCATGCTCGACCGCCGAAGCGATGATCTTCGCCCAGGGGACCATGACGCCCAGATCGACCACCTCGAAGCCGTTGCACTGGAGCACGACGCCGACGATGTTCTTGCCGATATCGTGGACGTCGCCCTTCACGGTCGCGAGGACGATCTTGCCCTTGCCCTTCGCGCCGGGTTCCTTCGCCGCCTCGATGAAGGGGAGCAGATGGGCGACCGCCTTCTTCATGACGCGGGCGGACTTCACCACCTGCGGCAGGAACATCTTGCCCGATCCGAACAGGTCGCCGACGACGTTCATGCCGTCCATCAGCGGCCCTTCGATCACCTCGATCGGGCGCGCGAATTGCTGACGGCATTCCTCGGTATCGTCGACGACATGCGCGTCGATGCCCTTGACCAGCGCGTACTCCAGCCGCTTGGTGACGGGCAGGCTGCGCCATTCGGCGGCCTGCTTCTCGGCGACCGCATCGGTGCCGCGATAGCGCTCGGCCAGCGCGACCAGCCGCTCGCCCGCTTCCGGGTCACGGTTGAGGACGACATCCTCGCAGGCCTGGCGCAGTTCGGGGTCGATCGTGTCGTACACGTCGAGCTGGCCCGCATTGACGATCGCCATGTCCATGCCCGCCGGGATGGCGTGGTAGAGGAAGACCGAGTGCATCGCGCGGCGCACCGGCTCGTTGCCGCGGAAACTGAACGACAGGTTCGACAGGCCGCCCGAGATATGGACGTGGGGGCAGCGCGCCTTGATTGCGCGGCACGCCTCGATGAAGTCGACGCCGTAATTGTTATGCTCTTCGATGCCGGTGGCGACCGCGAAGACATTGGGGTCGAAGATGATATCCTCGGGCGGGAAGCCGATGCCCATCAACAGGTCATAGGCGCGCGCGCAAATCTCGACCTTGCGCTCCTTGGTGTCGGCCTGGCCCACTTCGTCGAACGCCATGACGACCACCGCCGCACCGTATGCCATGCAGCGGCGGGCATAATGAAGGAACGCCTCCTCGCCTTCCTTCATGCTGATCGAGTTGACGATCGGCTTGCCCGACACGCACTTCAGACCCGCCTCGATCACGCTCCACTTCGAGCTGTCGATCATGATAGGCACGCGCGCGATGTCCGGCTCTGCGGCGATCAGCTTGAGGAAGGTCGTCATGGCGTATTCGGCGTCGAGCAGCCCTTCGTCCATGTTGACGTCGACCACCTGCGCGCCATTCTCGACCTGGCTGCGCGCCACCTCCACCGCGCGGGTATAGTCGCCCGCCAGGATCATCTTCTTGAACGCCGCCGATCCGGTGACATTGGTCCGCTCGCCGACATTGACGAAATTGGTGGAGGTGTTGGTGGTCATCGTCTTGTTCCTAGCCCCTCCCCTTCAGGGGAGGGGTTGGGGTGGGGCCTGTCCAGGCAGTCAAAGGTCCGGGATGGAGGCCACGCCCCACCCCCAACCCCTCCCCTGAAGAGGAGGGGCTTTGCGGGTCACGCCGCCATCGTGAACGGCTCCAGCCCGGCGAGGCGGGTGACGACCGGCGGGGCCGGGATGGCGCGGGGTTTCATGCCCTTCACCTTGTCGGCAATCGCCTTGATATGCGCAGGGGTCGAGCCGCAGCAGCCGCCCAGCACATTGACCTGCCCCTCGACCGCCCATTCGCCGACAAGGCCAGCGGTGGTCACCGGCGCCTCGTCATAGGCGCCCAGTTCGTTGGGCAGCCCGGCATTGGGGTAGATCATGATGAGCGTGTCGCAGATTTCGCTCAACGTCTTCACATGCGGGCGCAGCTGCTCCGCGCCGAACGAGCAGTTCAGCCCGATGGTCAGCGGCCGGGCATGGCGCACCGCGTGCCAGAAGGCCTCGACCGTATGGCCCGACAGGTTGCGGCCCGACAGGTCGGTCAGCGTCATCGACAGCATGATCGGGATTTCACGGCCCAGCGCCTCGCCCGCCTCGATCGTGGCCATGATCCCGGCCTTGGCGTTGAGCGTATCGAACACCGTCTCGATCAGGATGAAGTCCGCCCCACCCTCGACCAAGGCGTCGATCTGTTCGCGGTACACATCCTTGAGGAAATCGAAATCGATCTCGCGATAGCCGGGATCGTTCACGTCCGGCGACAGCGACAGCGTCTTGTTGGTCGGCCCGAGTGCGCCCGCGACGAAGCGGGGGCGGCCATCCTTGGCCTGGTACTCGTCGGCCAGGCGACGGGCGAGCTTCGCGCTCTCGACATTGATCTCGCGCACCAGATGTTCGGCACCGTAATCGGCCTGGCTGATCCGGTTGGCGGAGAAGGTGTTGGTCTCGGCGATGTCCGCCCCCGCCTCGAAATAGGCGCGGTGGATGGACTCGGGCACCTCGGGCTTGGTCAGCGCCAGGATGTCGTTATTGCCCTTCTGGTCGTGGGACAGGCCCAGCGTCCCCGCATAGGCCGCCTCGTCCAGCTTCCAGTTCTGGATCTCGGTGCCGAACGCGCCGTCGGTGATGAGAATGCGCTTGGCGGCTTCGGCCAGGAAGGTGTCGCGGGTCGTCATCGTCTTGCTCCTGCTCGGGCGAGCGGTTGTTCCGTTAGGGTAGAGAGCCTCAGACGATTTGCCTGTGGCCCTGCCCTCCCCCATCCCCTCCCGCCTGCGGGAGGGGCGTGCCTGGGTCGTCGGTCATGCGCTGTCGCCAACCCCGACCCTCCATTTCATCTCTCCCCTCCCGCAGGCGGGAGGGGCCGGGGGAGGGAAAGCCGCAAGCGACACAGCTTGCCGAACCGGCCCTACCCCCGAAGCGTTAAGATCACGCCGCCACGACCGCCTCGGCCTTCTTCCCCCGCACGCCCAGCAAATGGCTGATCGCGTACGCCAGCTCGGCGCGGTTGAGGGTATAGAAGTGAAACCCCTTAACCCCGCCCGCATAGAGCCGACGGCACATCTCGGCGGCGATCGTCGCGGCGACGAGTTGGCGCGCGCCGGGATGGTCGTCCAGCCCCTCGAACAGGCGGTCCATCCAGTCGGGGATGCGCGCGCCGCACATGGCGGCGAACTTGCGGGTCTGCGCGACGTTCGACACCGGCAGGATGCCCGGCACGATCTCGGCGGTGATCCCCGCCGCCGCCGCCGCGTCGCGGAAGCGGAAATAGGCTTCGGGCGAGAAGAAGAATTGCGTGATCGCACGGGTCGCGCCCGCGTCGATCTTGCGCTTCAGATTGTCGATGTCCGACGCCCGGTCGACCGAGTCCGGGTGGCATTCCGGATAGGCCGCGACCGAAATCTCGAACGGGTGCAGCTTCTTGAGACCAGCGACCAGATCGGCGGCATTCTCATAACCGCCCGGATGGCTGACGAAGCGCGCGCCCTCGGCGGGGGGATCACCGCGCAGCGCCACGATATGCCGTACGCCCGCCGCCCAATATTCATGGGCGACCTGGTCGATCTCCTCACGGGTCGCCTCGACACAGGTCAGGTGCGCGGCGGCGTCCATCGTCGTCTCACGCTGGATACGCGCGACGGTTGCATGGGTGCGCTCGCGGGTCGAGCCGCCCGCGCCGTACGTCACCGAGACGAAGCGCGGGTCGAGCGGCTCCAGCGTGCGGATCGCGTCCCACAGCTGCGTGTCCATCTTCTCCGTCTTGGGCGGGAAGAATTCGAAGCTGACCGCGATATCGCCGCCGACATCGGCGAACAGCGGTTCCTCATGCGCCAGCGCGGCCTCGGCCCGCGTCAGGATCGTGTTCGTCATGCCGCCCTCACCCTATTCGTCTCGACGGGCCGAAGCCCCTTCTTCACACCCAGCCAGAGCTTGACGGTCAGTTCGCCGCCCTCCAGCGTTTTCGTCTCCGCCAGCGTCAGCCCGGCGGGGCCGAACCAGCTGGCCATTTGTTCGTCGGCAAAGCCCAGGCGACTATGCGCCGCCTTTTGCCGCAGTTCCTCGCGATCATGCGGCGCGAAATCGGCGATCAGCAACCGCCCGCCCGGCCCCAACACCCGCGCCGCCTCGGCGATCGCAGCACCCGGCTGCTGCGCGAAGTGGAGGACATGGTGCAGGATCGCGATATCCGCCGCGCCGTCCCCCATGGGCAGCGCATACAGGTCCGCCTGCCGCAACTCGGTATTGGCGCGCCCATGCAGCTTGGCGCGGGCCAGCCGCAGCATCTCCGACGAACGGTCGATGCCCAGCGCGCTGTCCGCCCGGTCGCCGAACAGCTCCAGCATCCGCCCGGTGCCGGTGCCGATATCGATCAGCGCGCCCAGATCGCCCTCGCCGATCAGGCCGGCCATCGCCTCCTCAATCTCGCTGTCCGCGACATGGAGCGATCGGATCGCATCCCACTCGCCCGCATGATCCTCGAACCAGGCCGCCGCACTCGCCGCCCGGTCGGCGCGCACCGCCGCCAGCCGCGCGACATCGGCCACCACCCAGGGGTCGGGCGTCTCCGCCGTCCAGCGGTCGAGCGCCGCCATCACCGGCTCCACCGCCTCGCGGTCGCCCAGCGCGACGAAGACCCAACTGCCTTCCTTGCGCCGCTCGGCCAGTTCGGCGTCGACCAGGATCTTCACATGGCGGCTGACCCGCGGCTGGCTCTGGCCCAGCACCTGCGCCAGTTCGCCCACCGACAGCTCCATCGAGCGGAGCAGCGCCAGGATGCGCAGCCGCGTCGGATCGCTGAGGGCGCGAAAGATTTCGAGCGCATTGGCCATGGATCACGATATAAAGATATCTTTATATGCGGTCAACGGAGCGAATTCATGAAGACCGGCTCGGACCCGAAACGGTTCGTCTGCGTTGGCACGCCGATCATATGTTCGAAACGGGAGTGTTTGCCATGAAGAAGGCCCTTATCCTCGCCCTGACCGGCGCCGCCGCGATCTCGCTGGCCGCATGCAGCCAGAACAGCCAGCAGCAGACCAAGGAGGCCGCCGACGCGATCGGTTCGGACGTGAAGGCGACGACGCAGAACGCCTCCGACGATGTCGAGGCCGCGACTGCCAAGGCGCTGAACTCGGCCGAGAACGCGATGGACAAGGCGGGCGACAAGCTCGACCGCGCCGGGGACCGCGCCGCCGTGCAGGCCGATCGCGCAGGCGACAATCTCGACCGCAGCCTGGACCGCGCGGGCGACAAGATCGAGAATGGCACGGCCAAGGCTCGCGAGGCGACCGGCAACGCGCTGGTCCGTGCGGGCGAGGATGTTCGCCGCTAAGGTCTTATCCTTTCGGATCAGGGAAGCGGGTCGGCGAGGGATCGTCGGCCCGTTTTTTGTTTGGTGAGGGTTTCGCGCGGCCTTCGACTTCGCTCAGGCTGAACGGAGGTTGGGATGTGGGGCCACAAACCCCTCACGCCGTTCAGCCTGAGCGAAGTCGAAGGCCACGCCCCAACGCCCGCCGCCAAGCCTCAGTCGAACCGAACCTTCCCCCGCCCCGCCTTGACCTGGGCGCGCCCCTTCTTGGCATCCACCCGCCGAGTCTGCGACGCGCGTGTCGGCTTGGTCGGTCGCCGCTTCTTCGGCACGATGGTCGCCTCGCGGATCAGCTCGATCAGCCGCTCGCGCACCTCGCGCCGGTTCATTTCCTGCGAGCGGCTGGCATCCGCGCGTAAGGTAAGGACGCCGTCCTTGCTCAGCCGCTGCCCCGCCAGCACCGCAAGGCGCATCTTCACCGCCTCGGGCAGGCTGGGCGAGCCGCCGACGTCGAAACGCAGTAGCACCGCGCTGTCGGTCGTATTGACATGCTGCCCGCCCGGCCCGGAGGCGCGGGTGAAGCTTTCGGCGATCTCGCGCTCGTCGATCGCGATGGCGCGGGTGACGGGGATCAGCGCCATCGCATGTCCGCCTAGTTCTGGAAGATGCCGAAGCGTTCCGGGACCGGCGCCTCGGCGGTGATCGGATCCTTCTCGCCGCGCGGCACGGTCAGGCTGGCGGCGTGGAGCAGCATGCCGCCCGGCTCGCCCGCGCCATAGACCGGATCGCCGACGACCGGAGCCCCCAGGCCGGTGGCGGCATGGACGCGGATCTGGTGCGTCCGGCCGGTCTCGGGCCGGAACTCGACCAGCGTGCGGCCATCCTCATGGCGCAGCGCGCGCCAGCCGGTCCGCGCGGACTTGCCCGACGGATCGGCGACCATCCGCCAGCCTTCCTCCATCGTCGAGACCTTGGCCAGCGGCAGGTCGATCATGCCCTCCCCCTCGACCAGGCCGTTCAGCACCGCCAGATAGCGCTTTTCCACCAATCCCGCCTCGAACGCCTGCTGGAAACGGGCATGGGCCTTGGGATTGCGCGACAGGAGCAGGCAGCCGCTGGTGTCGCGGTCCAGCCGATGGACCGCATGGGGCCAGCGCTTGAAGCCGAACTTCAGCGATTCCAGATGGTTTTCGAGGCTGATCGACCCGTTACGGGGCCGATCCACGGGCAAGCCCGCCGGTTTGTCGATTACCAGCGCTTCGCCGTCGATGAAAAGAACGCGATCTCCGTGCATCGCGCTCCCTTGCCACCGTGCGCGCCGACATGCCAGAGGCGCGCGCGTCATGCCGACCGCTCCTGCCGCTTTCCTGCGTTTTCTGGCGCTGCTGATCTTCGCCACGCTGCCGGTGGCGGTACAGGCACAGTCCTGCGACGGTGCGCTGCCGCCGCCCGGCCCCGATGGCCGCGTCGCGGGCCATTTCCCCTATGGCGATGCGGCGCCCCAGGACATCGTGCCCGCCCCCGCCGGATTTGGGCTGAAGCCCTATTGCCGGGTTCACCGGGCGATGCTGGGCGATCTGCAGCGGCTGCTCGATGCGGCGAAGGCCGATCCGTCGGTGGGCGGCACTTTGCGCGGCCTGTCCTGCCACCGCGAGGTCGCTCGCCAGCGCAACGTCTTCTGCCGCGACCGCAGCGTCTCCGCCGCCGAGCGCGCCATTTCGGTCGCGCCTGCTGGGCATAGCGAACATGCGACCGGCTATGCGATCGACTTTGCGGTGCGCCCGGCGCATGGCTGCCCGGATGCCGAGGCGTGCATGGCGGCGTCTCCGGCGGCGCGCTGGCTGATCGCGAATGCGCGGCGCTTCGGCTTCGAGATGAGCTTTCCGGCGGGGAACAGGCAGCGGGTGAAGTGGGAGCCGTGGCACTGGCGCTGGGTCGGGACCCGTCTGGCAGAGCCAGGTGCGGCGCAGGCGCGGGCGGTCTTCGCCAAGGCGCGGGCACAGTTCCCGGCCGATCCGGGGATACGCGATCCGTTGAAGGTCGTGGTGGCGAACCAGCCGCCGGTGCCGATTGTGGCTGCGCCTGCGCCTGTAAAAAAGAAGGGGCGGCGGCGATAGGGTTTCCCTTGGCCTTCGACTTCGCTCAGGCTGAACGGCTGTGGGGGTTGATCCCTATTTCCAACCTCCGTTCAGCCTGAGCGAAGTCGAAGGCCACGCCCGACGCCCGCCATAAAAAACGGGGGCACCGACCGGCGCCCCCGTCCTTCCGATCACCCGAACAGCTTGGCGGCAGTCTCGGCGATACGCTTGCCCTGGTAGCGGGCGCCGTCCAGGTCGACCTGGCTCGGCTGGCGGCTGCCGTCGCCATCGGCCAGGGTCGACGCGCCATAGGGCGTGCCGCCATGGACTTCCTTGACGCCCATCTGGCCCTGGAAGCCATAATCGAGCCCGACGATGGTCATGCCGTGGTGGATCAGGTTGGTCAGGACCGAGAACAGGGTCGTTTCCTGCCCGCCATGCTGGCTGGCGGTCGAGGTGAAGGCGCCGCCGACCTTGCCGACCAGGCCACCCTTCATCCACACCCCGCCGGTGGTGTCCCAGAAGGCCGCCATCTGGCTCGCCATGCGGCCATAGCGGGTCGGGGTGCCGACGATGATCGCGTCATAGTTCATCAGCGCGTCGGGACCCTCGATCTCGGGGTGCGCGGTGTCGGTCTTGAAGTGCGCGGCGGCGACCACCTCGGGCGGTGCGGTTTCGGCGACGCGGCGGATGTCCACCTCGGCACCACCGGCGCGTGCGCCCTCGGCGATGGCGTCGGCCATCTTCTCGATGTGACCATAGGACGAATAATAAAGGACCAGAACCTTGGCCATGTCAGTTACTCCCTTCGAGAAAAACGAACTTATTCGGAATCGACCAGAACGATCTCGGCATCCTCGATCGCGGTGATCGTCACGGTCCGGCCGCCGGACAGCGCCGCACCGTCCCGAGCCGCGAACGGCACACCGTCGATTTCGATCCGCCCGGTGGCGGGGACGAGATAGGCATGACGCCCCTCGCCGACATTGTGCTCCAGACTCTCGCCAGCGCGCAGCGTCGCGCCCAGCACACGGGCGTCGGCCCGGATACGCAGCGTATCGCCATCCTCGTCGAACCCGCTGGCCAGCGTCACGAACTTGCCCGAACGCTCGCCCTTGGGAAACGGCTTGGCGCCCCAGCTGGGCTGGCCGCCCCGGCTGCGCGGCTCGATCCAGAACTGGAACAGCGTCGTCGGCTCGGATTCAAGATTATATTCGGCATGGCGCACGCCCGAGCCCGCGCTCATCACCTGCACATCGCCCGCCGCGGTGCGGCCGACATTGCCCATCGAGTCCTGGTGCGTGATCGCGCCGGTGCGGACATAGGTGATGATCTCCATGTCGGCATGGGGATGCGGCGGAAAGCCCGCATTGGGGGCGATGACATCGTCATTCCACACCCGGATCGCGCCCCAGCCCATGCGGGCGGGGTCATAGTAATTGGCGAACGAGAAATGGTGCCGCGCGTCCAGCCAGCCATGGTTCGCATGGCCCAGACTTTCAAAGCTGCGGCGGTCGATGCCCTTCTCTTCAGTCATGGCAGTCATGGAATTTCTCCCTTGGTTGCCCACAAGATAGGGCCGATAATGATCGCGTAAACGGAAACGCTGGAAACCGATCGTTTCCACGTTCATTGTAGCGCGCAGCGGACCGCCAAGGGTCGGCCAAGGGGGTGTCGATGCGTCTGCCGGATCTGGAAGCCTGGGCCATCTTCGCCGCCGTGGTCGAGCATCGCTCGTTCAGTGCCGCCGCCGATGCGATCGGCCTGTCCAAGGCCACCGTGTCCAAGGCGATCACCCGGCTGGAGGCGCAGCTCAACCAGTCGCTGTTCCACCGCACCTCGCGCCGCCTGGCGTTGACCGAAGCGGGAAAGCCGCTCGCCGACCATGCCGCGCGCATCCTGGCCGAGGCCCGCGCCGCCGAGGAAGCCGCGCGCGACGCCGCCAGTGCGCCCGCCGGGCGCATCCGGCTGGCCGCGCCCATGTCGTTCGGCGTCACCAACATCGCGCCGGTCATCGCCGACTTCCTGGCCGCGCATCCGGGGATCGAGATCGAACTCAGCCTGTCCGATGCGCGGGTCGATATCGTCGCCGAAGGCTATGACATCGCGCTGCGCATCGCCGACCTGCCCGACAGTTCGCTGCGCGCCCGGCGGCTGTGCGGGATTTCGACCCATATCGTCGCCTCGCCCGCCTATCTCGTCGACCATGGCACGCCGACCCATCCCAACGAACTGGGCGAGCACCGGCTGCTCAGCTATTCCAACATCACCGGCCCCTGGCGTTTCCGCCACCCTGGCGGCGCGGAAGTGTCGGTGCGTCCGCAAGGTCCGCTGACCGCCAATAGCGGCGACGCGCTGGTTCCCGCCGTCGTCGCGGGGCTGGGCATTGCGCGACTGCCGGGCTTCATCATCGGGCCGCATCTCGCCTCGGGCCGCGCCGTCGCGATCCTGGAGGACTGGACGCCGCCGCCGATCGGGCTTCACCTGCTCACCCCGCCCAGCCCGCTGCGCCCCGCCCGTGTCGAGGCGCTGATCGCCTGGCTCGCCGACCGGGTGCGCGATCCGTGCATGACCGCGCACGCGACGGAGGCCGTGCGATGAACCGGCTGCGTCCCGACGAGAGTGATGCGCGCTTCATCCGCCGCATCGTCCTGACCCTGCTGATCCTGGCCGTCACCGCCGCGTTGTTCCGCGCGGGCGACCTGCTGATCCTGGCCTTCGGATCGATCCTGGGGGCGATCGTCATCCATGCGATCGCCGACCTCTATGCCGATCACCTGCCCATCGGGCCGAAGCGTTCGCTGACCCTGTCGATCGCGACGGTGCTGGCGGTGCTGGGTTTCCTCGCCTGGCTGTTCGGCGTCGCCTTTCGCCAGCAGTTGAACACGCTGGTCACGCAATTGCCGATCCTGATCGACCAGCTGGCCGCCTGGGCCTCGCAATCGCCGGTCGGGGCCAAGGTCGTCGACGCGGTCCGTGCCGCCTATGCGGGCAGCCGGGTGGCGCAGGATATCGGGGGCATCGTGTCGGGCGCGGGCGAGTTCGTACTCAACTGCCTGTTGCTGCTGGTCGGCGCGCTGTTCTTCGCCGCCGATCCGAAAATCTACGAGCGTGGCTTCCTGCTGCTGATCCCCCGGTCGATGCGCCCCGCCATGGAGGATGCGCTGTTCGACACGGGTTCGACACTGCGGCTGTGGCTGCGCGCGCAGCTGATCCAGATGACGACGATGGGCGTGCTGGTCGGCGTCGGGCTGGCGATCGCGGGCGTGCCGTCGGCCGCCGCGCTGGGGCTGCTCACCGGGTTGAGCGAGTTCGTGCCCTATGTCGGGCCGATCGCCGCGATGCTGCCCGCGCTGGGGCTGGCGGCGCAGGGCGGGAACGGCGCGATCATCGGCACGCTCATCACCTTCGCGGTCGTCCGCCTGGTGCAGACCAATGCGATCACCCCCTTCGTCACCAGCCGGGTCGTCGCCATCCCGCCCGCCGTCACCCTGTTCGCGATCATCGGCATCGGGACCATCTTCGGCCTGTTCGGCCTTTTCTTTTCGGCCGCGCTGCTGATCGTCGCCTTCACCCTGATCCGCAGCCTGTATCTTCGCGAAGTTCTGGGCGAGGATATTCCCGCTGTGGAACATCAAACGCTGCTCGGCCCGGGAGCCCGGCTAAAACAAGAAGGGGAGATTCCCGGTTAGGGGCGAATTAACCTTTTACGTTCACATCCACGTTGGTTAATGATTGGAGTATCAGGTCGCCGGGGCAAGGGGGCGATCACTCGCAAATGGGGACTGTCGATGCGCGTATTGCTGATCGAAGACGAACCGACGACCGCCAAGGCGATCGAGCTGATGCTCGGCAGCGAAGGTTTCAACGTCTATACGACCGACCTGGGCGAGGAAGGCCTCGATCTCGGCAAGCTGTATGATTACGACATCATCCTGCTCGACCTGAACCTGCCCGACATGCACGGCTATGACGTGCTGAAGCGCCTGCGCGTCGCGCGCGTCTCGACGCCGGTGCTGATCCTGTCGGGCATCAACGAGATGGATTCGAAGGTGCGCAGCTTCGGCTTCGGGGCCGACGATTACGTCACCAAGCCGTTCCACCGCGAGGAACTGATCGCGCGTATCCACGCCGTCGTCCGCCGGTCCAAGGGCCATTCGCAGTCGATCATCCGCACCGGCAAGCTGGCGGTGAACCTCGACGCCAAGACGGTCGAGGTCGACAATGCCCGCGTCCACCTGACCGGCAAGGAATATGCGATGCTGGAGCTGCTCTCGCTCCGCAAGGGCACGACGCTGACCAAGGAAATGTTCCTCAACCACCTTTATGGCGGGATGGACGAGCCAGAACTGAAGATCATCGACGTCTTCATCTGCAAGCTGCGCAAGAAGCTCAGCCTGGCCTGCGACGGCGAGAATTATATCGAGACGGTGTGGGGCCGCGGCTATGTGCTGCGCGAACCCGACGATGTGGAGCAGGCCGAGGTCGCCTGATCTTCCCACAAATACCGAAAAAGGCCGGTTCGCGGGGGCGCGGACCGGCCTTTTTTTCTTGGGGTGTTCCCCTGGCCTTAGACTTCGCTCAGGCTGAACGGGTTGTGTGGCCTGGATCATTCCGCTCGCTCCGCTCGGCCTGAGCGAAGTCGAAGGCCACGCCCCCCTACCCCATCAGACCGCCACTCGCCGCCGCCGAAGCGCCAGAACCAGCAGCGCCAGCCCGCCGGCCATCAAGGCCATGCTGGCAGGCTCCGGCACCGGCGCCGGGCTTCCCCCGCTGCTCCCGGTTCCGCCCGAAGACCCGCCGGAGCTGCTCGGCGGATTGGACGTGCCCGGCACATAGGTGCCGATATAGGTCCCGAGATGGAACTCGCCATTCTGGATCAGGCTGCCGAACACCGCCGAGCCCTCGATATAATTGCCGGTGGTCGCCGCGGCCTTGGGCGCGAGGATCGATCCCTTCCAGGCGGTGGTCAATTCCAGGCTGGTCGCGTCGGGGAAGTTCCAGATGACATGCTCGCCCAGGCCGGACGCGCCGTTCAGGAAATTGTCGTCGAGGCGCACCGCACTGCCATGCACATTGACGATCACCGTGTCCGCACCATTCGGGTTGAAGGCGATCTCGCCGAAGCGCGTCAGGTCGGCGGCGTTCAGGTTGAACACGCCGACGCCGTTCGCCCCCGCCACGGCGTTGAACGTCGCGCGGTTGCCGCTGATCGATACCTGCGCCGTGGCGGACAGGGCGGCATAGCTGTTCGACAGATCGGTCATGCTGCTCGTCAGCAAGGACTTCTGCTGGTTCAACCCCGAGACGAAGCCGGGATCGCTGGCATTCAGGCCCGATTGGACGATATTCTGGTTGATGTTGGTGTTGGACAGCAGACCGCCGACCTTCACCGTCTGAACCCCGCCATTCAGGTTGAAGCCGCTCTCCACATTGCCGCCGATCAGCGCGCCAGAACCGTTATTGAGGTTCTTCGCCCCGCCCAGCACATTGCCGACCACCGTCAGGCCAGGCACCGCATAGGCCGAGCTGGGTACGGAACGGATCTGATAGTTGGACGAATTGCCACTCAGATTGCCGCCCACGAAAGTGCGCCCCTCCACCTCCGAACTGGAGGTCAGGTCGCCCAGGACGATGAGGTTCCATTCCTTGAGCGCGTCGATGCCGACCACGGGCGAAGCGGCGGCCAGCGAGGGGATGGCGGCCGCAATCAGGCCAATGGCGAGCAGACGGTTTTTCATACCCGCAAATTAGCAGAGTAAGTCCTGCCAAACCATTAGCGGTTTGGCCCACCGATTATCCCATTTCGAGGCGTTCTCCCGCCGATCTGGGCAGGGGCGTCAGCGACGCTCCCACACCTTCTGCCCGCCGATCCAGGTTTCCTCGACCTGGGTGGCGCGCAACTCGCTGGGGTTGACGTCCAGCGGGTTGCGGTCGACGATGATGAAGTCCGCCTGCTGCCCCTGTCCCAGTCGCCCGAACAGATCCTCGGCGAACCCGGCATAGGCGCCGTCCATGGTGAAGGCGCGCCACGCCGCCTCGCGCCCGACGATCTCCTGCGGCTGCCACCCGCCATAGGGCTGACCGTCCGGTCCCTGCCGGGTGATCGCCGCCGCCCAGCCTGCAAAGGGATCGGGCCGCTCGACCGGATAGTCCGAACCGAACACCAGGGTCGCGCCGTTCTTCAGCATCGTGTTCCAGGCATAGGCACCTGCCAGCCGCGCCGGACCCAGCCGCGCCTCGGCCATCTGGCGGTCGCTGGTCTCATGCACCGGCTGCATCGAGGCGATGATGCCATGCTTGCCGAAGCGCGGCAGGTCGACCGGATCGACGATCTGCGCATGTTCGATCCGCCAGCGCCGGTCGCCCTTATAGGTCTCGGCCAGCTCGTCGATCGCGTCGAGCACCTGCGCGTTGGCCTTGTCCCCGATCGCGTGGACGGCGATCTGGTACTTGTCCATCGCCGCGCGGCTCATCAGGTTGCGGATCACGTCGTCCGACATGAAGCCCAGCCCGGTCTGGCCCGGCGCATCGGCATAGGGCTGCTTCAGCCACGCGCCGCGCGAACCCAGCGCGCCGTCGCCGTACAGCTTCACGCCGACCAGCCGCAGCTTGTTGTTATATAGCCACGGCGTCGGCCCGGTGCCGCCGATGCGGACCGTATCGTCGACTCCGCCGCCATAGCTCATGATCCGCACGCGCAGGTTTCCGGCATCGCCCATCCGGCGATAGGTCATCCACTCGTCCAGCGTCGTGCCCATATCGGCGGTCGCGGTGATGCCGTGGGACAGCAGCTCGTTCTGCGCCTTCAGGAACGCGGCGTTGCGATCCTTGGCCAGCGGTTGCGGGATCGCCTTCTGGATCAATTGCATGGCGGCATCGACGAACACGCCCGAGGGCTGGCCGCCGACCTTCTCGATCCGGCCGCCGGAGGGAGAGACGGTCTTGGCGGTGATCCCCGCCGCCTTCATCGCCGCGCTGTTCGCCCAGAGCGCATGGCCATCGGCGCGCTCCATCACGACCGGACGGTCCGACACCACCGCATCCATGTCGGCGGCGGTCGGGAAACGGCCCAGCGCCCAGCTTTCCTGGTTCCAGCCGCCGCCCAATATCCATTTCCGCTCAGGATTGGCCGCGACATAGGCGGCGATCCGTGCCTTGGCCTCGTCCAGCGACTTGGTGGTCGCGAGGTCCAGTTCAATCTGGCGGAAGCCCAGCGCCATCACATGCCCATGCGAATCGACGAAGCCGGGCAGCATCACCCGCCCCTTCATGTCCGCGCGCCAGTCGAGCTTTTCGGGCCGCTTGTCCTTGGCCGACAGCAGCTTCACGACCTTGCCGTCCGGGGTCAGCAGCAGGCCGGTGAAGCGCACGACCTTGCCGTCCTTGTCCAGCGTCAGGCCCGTCACATTGTCGACCAGCGCATCCGCGAAGGCGGCGGCGGGGGTCAGCGTGATCGCCAGCGCGGTCAGGGCGGAGCGGAGAATGCGGGAGGGGGAAGCCTGCTTTGCCATGGCCGTTCCCTATCGGGTGTCGGGCTGAGTGGGAAGGTAGCTAACGATCCTCCCCGGCA
>NZ_BBPI01000028.1 GCF_000787715.1 Sphingomonas parapaucimobilis NBRC 15100 | reverse complement strand
TCGCCGCGAGGGACGCCCTTCGTGGAAGCCCCCCTCCACCATCCTTCGGATGGTCCCCCTCCCCGTGCCGGGGAGGATTTTTACTCCGCCGCCTTGGCCAGTTCCTCGAACTCGGCCGCCGCGAGGAAGCGTTCGGCATCCAGCGCGGCCATGCAGCCGGTGCCCGCCGCCGTCACCGCCTGGCGGTACACCTTGTCCGCCACGTCGCCGCACGCGAAGACGCCCGGCACGCTGGTCCGGGTCGAGCCCGTCTCGACCGCGATATAGCCGTCCGAATCCAGCTCCAGATGCCCGCGGAACAGCTCGGTCGCCGGATGGTGGCCGATCGCGACGAAGCCGCCCTCGACGTCCAGGCGGCTATGCTCGCCCGTCACCGTGTCGAGCAGGTCGAGCGCGACCAGGCCCGCATTGCCGCCGCCGTCGACGAACTCGCGAACTTCCTTGTTCCACAGCACCTTCACGTTCGGATGCGCGAACAGCCGCTCCTGCAGGATGCGCTCGGCGCGCAAGCTGTCGCGGCGGTGGATCAGCGTCACGTCATCCGAATGGTTGGTCAGGTACAGCGCCTCCTCGACCGCGGTATTGCCGCCGCCGATCACCGCCACCTTCTTGCCGCGATAGAAGAAGCCGTCGCAGGTCGCGCAGGCCGACACGCCCTTGCCCTTCATCGCCTCTTCGCTGTCCAGGCCCAGCCACTTGGCCTGCGCGCCCGTCGCGATGACCAGCACCTCGCCTTCATAGACGTCGCCGCCGTCGCCGATCAGGCGGAACGGTCGGTTGGTCAGGTCGACCTGGGTGATCGTGTCCCACATCATCCGCGCGCCGACATGCTCGGCTTGGCGTTGCATCTGCTCCATCAGCCAAGGCCCCTGGATGACGTCGGCGAAGCCGGGATAATTCTCGACATCCGTGGTGGTGGTCAGCTGGCCGCCCGGCTGGATGCCCTGCACCACGATCGGCTGCATGCCTGCGCGCGCGCCGTAAATGGCGGCGGACAGCCCGGCAGGCCCCGAACCGAGGATGAGCATACGCGTGGTGTGGGTGGTCATGTCCGAATCCTGTGAAACGATTTGCCTCCAGATAGGCGCTGCTCGTCCAAAAATGAACCGCTTCTCATGCGGCCAATCCGCGCCTGGTTCGTTTGGCGTTGCAAGTGGAGGTTTGCCCGATGCGCGACGACGACGATGTGAAGATCACCGAATATACCGCCCCTGCCGGCGGCTGGGGCTCGATGAAGGGCATGGCGAAGGTCCTGCCCAAGGAAGGGCTGGGTCCCGAGGTGTTCGACACGCTGCGTCGCCAAAACAAGCCCGGCGGCGTCATGTGCGTCAGCTGCGCCTGGGGTAAACCGGCCAAGCCGCACATCGCCGAATTCTGCGAGAACGGGGCCAAGGCGACCGCCTGGGAACTCAGTTCGCTTCGCGTGACGCCGGATTTCTTCGCCAGGCATAGTGTGACGGAGTTGGAGTCCTGGCCCGACCACGACTTGGAACAGGCGGGCCGCCTGACCCATCCGATGCGGTACGACCGGGCGTCCGACAAATATGTCGCGGTCAGCTGGGACGAGGCGTTCGCCGCGATCGGCGCCAAGCTGAAGAGCTGCGACCCGACCAAGGTCGTGCTCTACGCCTCCGGCCGCGCCTCCCTCGAAACCTCGTTCATGTATTCGCTGTTCGCGCGGATGTGGGGGCAGCAGAACCTGCCCGACAGTTCGAACATGTGTCACGAGACGACCTCGGTCGGCCTGAAGTCCGCCATCGGATCGCCCGTCGCGACGATCCAGATGGAGGATTACGACAAGTGCGACGCGATCTTCTCCTTCGGGCAGAATGTCGCGACCAACGCGCCGCGAATGCTCCACAATCTCCAGGCCTGCGCCAAGCGCGGGGTGGAGATCGTGACCTTCAACCCGCTTCGCGAACGCGGCTGGGAGCGTTTCGCCTCGCCGCAGAACCCGGTGCAGATGCTGACCGGCAGCTCGACCGACATCTCCAGCCAATATCATCAGGTCAAGGCGGGCGGCGACATCGCCGCGCTGACCGGCATCTGCAAGCTGGTGATCGAGGAGGATGACCGCGCGGTGGCCAAGGGCGCCAAGCGCATCCTCGACCATCATTTCATCGAGCAGCACACGACCCGGTTCGAGGATTTCGCCAACTACTGCCGCAATGCGGCGTGGGGCGACATCATCCGCGATTCGGGCCTGACCCGCGACGCGATCGAACAGTCGGCGCGGGTGTATATGAAAGCGGAACGCGTGATTGCGGTGTACGGCATGGGCATCACCCAGCACCGTTATGGCATCGACGCGCTGCACATGATCGTCAACCTGCTGCTGCTGCGCGGCAATATCGGCCGCGAGGGCGCAGGTCCCGGCCCGGTGCGCGGGCACAGCAATGTGCAGGGCCAGCGCACCGTCGGCATCACCGAGAAGACCGAACTCGCGCCCGTCGAGCGGCTCAAGGAACTGTTCGAGTTCGAGCCGCCGACCGAAAATGGCTGGGACACGGTCGAGGCCTGCCGCCAGATCATCGCCGGGACCGCGCAGGGCTTCGTCCAGCTCGGCGGCAATTTCCTGCGCGCCACGCCCGAACATGCCAGGATGAAGGCGGCCTGGGCGAAGCTCCCCATCACCGTCCATATCGCCACCAAGCTCAACAAGAGCCATCTGGTGCCGGGCGAAGAGAGCTATATCCTCCCCTGCCTCGGCCGGTTGGAGACGGACATGCAGGAAGGCGGTCGCCAGGCCGTGTCGATGGAGGACTCGTTCAGCCATATCTATGGCTCGGTCGGCAAGGCGACGCCCGCCGCCGATACGCTGTTGTCCGAACCCGCGATCGTGGCGGGCATCGCCAAGGCGGTGCTGGAGCCCAACCCCAATGTGCCATGGGACGAATGGGTCGGCGACTATGGCCTTGTCCGCACCGCGATCGAGAATGTCTATCCGGACAAGTTCGCCAATTTCAACGATCGCCTGTTCGAGCCGGGCGGCTTCTGGAAGGGCAATCCCGCCTCGCACCGCAAATGGGAAACCGAGAGCGGCAAGGCCGAGTTCAACGTGCCCCGCGCGATGGACGCCTCGGGCATCACCCCCGCCGAGGGGCGGATGCGGCTCATCACGCTGCGTTCCAACGACCAGTTCAACACGACCATCTATGGCTATGACGATCGCTTCCGGGGGATCAGCGGCACGCGGATGGTGGCGATGATGAACAAGGCCGACATCGCCCGGCTGGGCCTGACCGATGGTCAGACCATCGCGCTGGAGAGTGATGCCGATGACGGTGAGGAGCGCGTCGTCGAGGGCCTGCGCGTGGTCGAGTACAACATCCCCGAAGGGTGCATCGGCGGCTATTATCCCGAGCTCAACTATCTGATCCCGCTGGAGCATCATGCGCTGGAAAGCCATGTCCCTGCGGGCAAGTCGGTGCCGGTGAAGGTACGTGCCCGGGCATGAGCATGACGTCATGAGCATATTGGGCGCGGTGCTGACCGGCGGACGTTCGTCGCGCTTCGGATCGAACAAGGCGATTGCGATGCTGGGCGACCGGACGCTGGTGGCCCATGCCCGTGCGATCATCGCCCCGCATTGCGCGCGGGTGGTGCAGGTCGGCGGCGTGGACGGGGTGCCCGACATGCCCGCCCCCGGCCTGGGTCCGCTGGGCGGGATTGCGGGCGCGCTGGATTATGCCGCGAGCCACGGCTTTCGCTGCGTCCTGACCATCGGATGCGACATGCCACGCCTTCCGCAAGGACTGATCGAGGCGGTCCTGCGACGCGAGCCGAGCTATTGCCAGGATGCGCCGGTGCTGGGGCTGTGGCCCGCCGCGCTGGGTGCGCATCTGATGGCGCATCTCTCGCTCGGGCGGGACCGCTCGGTACGTGGCTGGGTACGCGCGATCGGGGCGATCCCCATCGCCTCGCCCCAGCCGATCGCCAATGTGAACACGCCCGCCGACCTCGCCGCGCTGTGAGCCGGATGGGGATAGACCCTTTCCTTCCCAGCAAGGGGAGGTGGCAGGCCGCAGGCCTGACGGAGGAGTGTCCCGATCAGCGAGCTGGGACGTCCATCGCACCCAGGGACACCCCACCACCATGCCCTGCATGGTCCCTCTCCCCTTGCAGGGGAGGAATAGTTTGAGGGTTGCCCAGACGTTGACACTGATCCGCCTGTCGCCGGACGGCACGGCCGATCCCATCGACCGCGACATCGCGGTCGAATGCCCGGTCGCGATCGAGGTGGACGGGTTCGGCTATGCGGTAATGATGATGACGCCCGAGCGGCTGGAGGATTTCGCCACCGGCTTTCTCCTGACCGAAAGGCTGGTCGACGCGCCCGGCGACATTCTCGACATCGAGCCCTTTGCGGCCGAAAGCGGCTGGATCGTCCGGGTGACGCTGGCCGAGCATCTGCGCGGGCGGATGCAGGACCGGGTCCGCCACCGGACGAGCGATACCAGTTGTGGGCTGTGCGGGCTTTCAGGCCTCGAGCAGATCGCCCGCCCCGTCACCGGACGTCCTCCCGCGCCCCAGGTGGATGTGGAAACACTGTTCGCCACACTTGCCACCGTCCGGAGGCACCAGCCGCTCAACGGGCAAACAGGCGCGGTCCATGCCGCCATTGCCTGTGACGCGGGGGGCATGGTGCTGGCCGCCGCGGAGGATGTCGGGCGGCACAATGCCCTCGACAAGCTGGTCGGGACATTGGCACGCGGGACGGTGCTCAGCCCCGACTTCATCCTCGTAACCTCGCGGATCAGCTATGAGATGGTCGACAAGGCGCTGGTGGCCGGGGTCGGCCTGCTGGTCGGAATCTCCGCGCCGACCAGCCTGGCGATCGATCATGCCCGTCAGCATGGCCTGACCCTGATCGCGCTGGCCCGGTCCGATGCGATGCTGGTCGCGCACGATCCGCACGACTGCTTCGCCTGACCGATCAGCCTGCCGCAAGCCTCCGCCGCTCCACCCAGTCGGGCTGGTCAGACCTGGACGCGAGATCGGAAGGATCCTGCAAGATCCGGTCACGCCCGGCCCGCTTGGCGCGGTAAGCCAGCTGATCGGCACGCCCAATCAGCTCATCGAGCGTCTCGCCCGCCTGATGCCGGACGATCCCACCACTGACCGTCAACCCGGGTAGCCCTTGCGTCGCGAAGGGCTTCAAGGCGTCGCGAATCGCGTCGCCCAGCCGCGTCGCCCGGTTATCCTGCGCGTCGCTATCGGCATCGGGGATCAGGACGGCAAATTCCTCGCCCCCCATGCGCACCGCCAGCATGTCCGGCGCGGTCAGCGCCTGCACCGCCTGCGCAAAGGCGACCAGCACCGTGTCGCCGGTCGCATGGCCATGGCGGTCGTTGATCGCCTTGAAATGATCGAGGTCGAGAACAAGGGCATGAAGCCCCTCCCCGTGCATCGCCGCTTCCGCCAGCATGCGGGGGCCGGCGCGGTAAAGCCCGCGCCGGTTCGTCAGCCCGGTCAGCGGATCGGTCTCGGCATCGAGGATCGTCTCCTCCAGCGCCTTCTGGATCACCAGCAGCATCAGGCACAGCCCCGCTGCGACCAGCAGCACGCCGGTCGAGATCTGCGAGACCACCGCATAGACGCTGCTCAGATAGGATTTCGGCGTAGGCCCCGAGCCGAGCGTGAGCACGAGCCACGGCTTCAGCAGGAAATGCACGCCGATCACCCCGAAGATACCGATCAACATGGCCCGGATCGGTCCACCCTGCGCGATCCGGCGCGCCGTCAGCATGACGACGAACGACGCGATGGCGAAGGGAAGCTGGAACATCAGCTCATAGGGCAAGGTGTTGCGTGGCCCGTCTGCTATCGCCAGCCGCAGCGCCAGTCCGGCACCCCATAGCAACAGGATCAGCCGCCATGGCGGGCGACGCCCGACAAAGGCCTGTATGCCCACCGCCATCACCAGGATACCGCCAAGGAACACGCCGTAACCGACGACCGAGAACAGCGCGACGTGATCGGTATAGAGCACCAGCAGATGGCAGATGGGCGTGAAGAAGCCGAGCAGATAGCTGACCATGAAGCAGGCCGCCGCCCGCTGCCGCGAATAGGACAGCGCGATCACGCCGTAGGTCACGACGAAAAGCGCCGCCATGCAGCTATTGGCTATCAAGGCATAGACGGCGGCATTCACGACCTAAGATCCGAGGCTCCTGGAGGACATCGTGACGCAGACCTATTTGACAGAGGAAAAGGAGAGGTTAAGGCGCACGAAAGCACCCGGCCCTCAGCCCCCGTCCTCTCCGGATGCCGGGCACGATATAACAATCGGGGTCGATATGCCATGCCGGACAGGCTGCAAATCCGCCGAATTCCCCGATCCGGCTCCGCTGTTTCGGACATAAGCATCATTGGTGCCCGCGACCGCCGACGACGCCACATCGGATGGCAAGCGTCGACACGCCTGTGACGGGGTACGACGGCAGGCGCCAAGGGGCGTGGTCATCGTCGTGAATGCTGAAGGAAATACACCGGGTGGTAGCGAAGGAGGGACTTGAACCCCCGACACGCGGATTATGATTCCGCTGCTCTAACCAGCTGAGCTACTTCGCCATGCCAGGCGTTCCACCCGGTGGAGGCGCGCCTATAGACAGGCTGTTTTCGGGCGTCAAGCGAACAAATGACGGGAAAGCATTTCCCATGGGCCGCCGCGATACCACCAGGTGCCCAGACCGATCAGTTCCACGGCACGCGGGCGGAAATCGCGTTCCATCTGCTGGAGAAGCAGCTTGGCCGTGGCGGGCGTCACCTTGTTCTGGATGGTCACATGCGCGCGCCATCCGCCCGCATCCTGCGGGGTCAGCATTCCGGCAAAGGCGTCGACCAGTTCATGGCGGATCGCGACGAGGCCGGGCGAATCGATCCGAATCGCCACGCCCCGGCCCAGCGACATCAGCCCGCTCGCCCTTGCGTCGGGGGCTCGCACCCCGCGCGTCAGGCCGTTCAGGCGATGCTTCAGCTCCGCCTCGGCCGAGGGCGGCAAATGGTGGAACAGCGTACAATGCGCGTCGAGGACATTGCGCTCGGGCGGGAAATGCTGGCGGCGCAAGGCGTCGAACGCGCCCTGATCGGCGCGGCCGAATAGGGCGGTGACGATGATCGGGGCCAACGGCTGGTTCAGATTTCCACCTGACTGCCCAGCTCGACCACGCGGTTGGTCGGCAGGCGGAAAAATTCCATCGCGCTCTCGGCGTTGCGCAGCATCCAGGAGAACAGCTTTTCGCGCCACATCGACATGCCCGGCCGCTCGGCGGCGAGCAGGGTCTGGCGCGACAGGAAGAAGCTGGTGTCCATCATCTTGAACGCGCCGCCCTCCATCTCGACCCGCTTCAGCGCGGCGGGCACGTCCGCCTCTTCCATGAAGCCGAATCGCAATACCAGGCGATGGAAACCATGGCCCAGATCGTCGCGCTTCGCGCGGTCGTCCTCGGGCCAATAGGGCTGGCTCATGATCTTGACGGTCAGCAGGATGATCCGCTCGTGCAGCACCTTGTTGTGCTTCAGATTGTGGAGCAGCGCGTGCGGCACCCCCTCGGGCGAGGAGGTCATGAAGATCGCGGTGCCCGACACCCGGCTCGCCGCGCCCGCCGCCGAATCGATGAAGATGTGGATCGGCATCGTGCCTTCGCGCAGCCGCTGGATCATCAGCTTGCGGCCCGTCGACCAGGTGGTCAGGAAGGTGAAGATGATGAAACCGATCAGCAACGGCACCCAGCCGCCCGAGGGCACCTTGGTCAGGTTGGCGAGGAAATAGGCCCCGTCGACCAGGAAGAACAATCCCAGCAAGGGCAAGGCGGCGTAGGTCGGCCATTTCCAGAGCCGGGTCAGCGCCACCCCCAGCAGGCAGGTGTCGATCAGCATCGCCCCCGTCACCGCGATCCCATAGGCCGAGGTCAGATTGGACGACGAGCGGAAGAACAGGACCAGCAGGATCACCATCACCATCAACATCCAGTTGATGAGCGGGATGTAGATCTGCCCGGCGGTCACCGCCGACGTATGCTCGATCCGCAGGCGCGGCATGAAGCCCAGCTGGATGGCCTGCTGCGTCACCGAGAACGCGCCGGTGATGACCGCCTGGCTGGCGATGACGGCAGCGGCGGTCGCCAGGATCACCAGCGGCAGCTGCAACCCCTCCGGCGCCAGCATGTAGAAGGGGCTTTCCAGCGCGGCGGCCCCTTCGCGGAACAGCAGCGCACCCTGCCCCATATAGTTCAGCATCAGGGCAGGCAGCACGAAGACCAGCCAGGAAAGGCCGATCGGCCGCCGCCCGAAATGGCCCATATCGGCATAGAGCGCCTCCGCACCGGTCACCGCCAGCACGACCGAACCCAGCGCCAGGAACCCCCGCAGCGGATCGATGAAGAAGAAGCGGACGGCATGGTGCGGCGACAGCGCCTGCAGCACCTCCGGCGTCTGGACGAAGCTCATGATGCCCAGCACCGCGATCACGGCGAAATAGACGAGCATCACGGGGCCGAAGAACAGGCCGACCCGCTCGGTGCCCGAACGCTGGATCTTGAACAGCACGATCAGGATGGTGATGGCGATCGGCAGCACGAAGCCGCCGAATGCGGGCGCGGCCACCGCCAGCCCCTCGACCGCGCCCAGCACGGTGACGGCGGGGGTGATCATGCTGTCGCCATAGAACAGCGCGGTGGCGAAGACGCCGAGCAATATGATCCCGCGCGACCAGCGCCGCGTCTTGGTCTGCCCGGAGACGAGCGCCAGCAACGCCAGGCTGCCCCCCTCGCCCTTGTTGTCGGCACGCATGATGATCGCGACATATTTGACCGAAACGACGATCATCATCGACCAGAAGATCAGGCTGATAACGCCCAGGATATGCGCATTGTCGAGCGGCAGGGGATGGTGCGGGTTGGCGAAGGTTTCGCGGAACGCATAGATCGGACTGGTGCCGATATCCCCGAACACGACACCGATCGCGCCCAGCGCCAGGCGCGCCATGCCCTGCGGCGGGTGGGGATAGATATCCTTGTTCGCGGTGGTGGCGATCCCGGTGGGCGAGACGCTCATGACTGGGGGATCGTGCCGGTGATGGAAAGGATCATCGGCGACATCCGTGGCAACCCTGTGATCATCGCGCCGCCCTAGCATGGCCCCAAAAGGCCAGCAACGCAGGGGTCGAAGGCTTGTTGCATCACTGCACGATTTCGGCGGGCGGGCGATGCCGCAATGCAACAGTGGAAAGGCGCGCTTCGGACGCCGGTCTCCGTGAGACCCCTTTGCCCTCCCCCAACCCCTCCCGCCTGCGGGAGGGGAGAGTCTTGCGACGGTCCGCCCCCAAAAGCACGCCCCTCCCGCAGGCGGGAGGGGATGGGGGAGGGAAAGCCACGTAGGACAGGCTCGGTAAGACCCGTTGCCCTCCCCCGGCCCCTCCCGCCTGCGAGAGGGGAGATAAGTAGTACCACCCGAAACGGTTCACCTCCCGCCTCCGATCGGCTACGGCACGACCATGGTTAGTCGCACCGCCGCTCAGGCCGCTTCGGAAATCCCGTCCCCGATCGTCACCATCGACGATGTCCGCGCCGCCCATGCGCGTATTTCGGACCGGATCATCCGTACTCCGACGCTCATCAGCCGGACGCTGTCGCAGCTGACCGGGGCGACCGTCTATCTGAAGTTCGAGAACCTGCAATTCACCGCCGCCTATAAGGAACGCGGCGCACTCAACACCCTGCTGCAACTCTCCGACGCCGCCCGGGCGAAGGGTGTCATCGCCGCGTCGGCGGGCAATCATGCGCAGGGGCTGGCCTATCACGCCAACCGGCTGGGCATCCCCGCGACCATCGTGATGCCGCGCACCACGCCGATCGTGAAGGTCGTCCAGACCGAAGGGCATGGTGCGACCGTGGTGCTGGAGGGCGACAATTTCGACGCCGCCTATGCCCATGCCCGCGAGCTGGAGGCGGAGCGCGGCTATACCTTCGTCCATCCCTTCGACGATGCGCGGGTGATCGCAGGGCAAGGCACGGTGGCACTGGAAATGCTGGAGGACGCGCCCGATATCGACACGCTGATCGTGCCGATCGGCGGCGGCGGCCTGATCTCGGGCATCGCCACGGTCGCGGCGGCGGCGGACAAGCCGGTCGAGGTCGTCGGCGTCCAGGCCGAACTGTTCCCCTCCATGTACAACAAGCTGAACGGCACCGACCTGCCTTGCGCGGGCGATACGCTGGCCGAGGGTATCGCGGTCAAGGTGCCCGGCGGCCTGACCTCGCAGATGGTGGCGCAGCTGGTGCGCGAGATCGTGCTGGTGGATGAGCGCCATCTGGAGGAATCGGTCAGCGCACTGCTCCAGATCGAAAAGACCGTGGTCGAGGGCGCGGGCGCGGCGGGCCTCGCCGCGCTGATGTCGCACCCGGAGCGTTTCCGGGGCAAGACGGTCGGCATCGTGCTGTGCGGCGGCAATATCGACACGCGCCTGCTCGCCAACGTCCTGCTGCGCGACCTTGCCCGCTCGGGTCGCCTGGCGCGCCTGCGCATCCGGTTGCAGGACCAGCCGGGTGCGCTGTTCAACGTCGCGCGCATCTTCGACCGGGAGCGGGTGAACATCATCGAGGTCTATCACCAGCGCGTCTTTACCACCCTGCCCGCCAAGGGGCTGATCACCGATATCGAGTGCGAGACGCGCGACGCGCTGCACCTTCACCGGTTGATCGAGGCGCTGCGCGCGGCGGGGTACGAGACGACCCAGGTCGAACTCGCCTGACCTCCGGACCACGGCGCCACTTTTCTTGCGATTCGTCCCGTTTCCGAACGATGCTGCCCCATCGCTTCGGACGGGAAGATCGTTAAAGAAGGTTATTGTCCTCCACTCGAAGGAACTGCCCGGCGGTGACCGCGCCTTTTCGTTTCCCGCGCTTCTTCGTCACCAGCCCCGCTCCCTGCCCCTATTTGCCGGGGCGCGACGAGCGAAAGGTGTTCACCGAGCTGAGCGGCGATCATGCCGATGAGCTGAACGAAGCGCTGAGCCGCATCGGCTTTCGCCGCAGCCAGGGAGTGGCCTATCGCCCCTCCTGCGCGGGGTGCAGCGCCTGCGTGTCGGTGCGCGTCGTCGCGGGCGGCTTTCGCCCCAATGGCACACAACGCAAGCTGCTGCGCCGTCACGCCGATCTGGAGGTCACCGCCTGCCAGCCCTGGGCGACCGCCGAGCAGTTCGCGCTGCTGCGCCGCTATCTGGGCGAGCGGCATCCCGGCGGCGGCATGGCGGCGATGGACGAGAGCGACTATGCCGACATGGTCGAGCTGTCGCCCGTCCAGTCGGTGTTGGTCGAATATCGCGAGCCGACCGGTCCCGACGGGTCGCGCGGGCGGCTGGTCGGCTGCTGCCTGACCGACCGGCAGGGCGATGGCTTGTCGATGATCTACAGCTTTTTCGAGACGCAGGATGACAGCCGCCCCGGCCTGGGCAACTTCATCATCATGGATCATATCCTGCGCGCCCGTGCGGCCGAGCTGCCCTATGTCTATCTCGGCTATTGGGTGAAGGGGTCGCCGCGCATGGCATACAAGACCCGTTATCAGCCGCTGGAGGCGCTGACCGTGCGCGGCTGGGCGCCCTTCACCGGCGACAGCCCTGCCCCCATCGCGCCGCCGCCGGTCGAAACCGCGATCGAGGCCGGGGAAACCTGACCAGGGATCGATGCTCTCCCATTCCTCCCCTGCAAGGGGAGGTGGCAGGGCGCA
>NZ_BBPI01000029.1 GCF_000787715.1 Sphingomonas parapaucimobilis NBRC 15100 | reverse complement strand
CCCGCCGCAGCGAGCCCCTTCCCCATAATTCCAAGCCCAGAAATCAGATGTGCAGCGCACGCCCATAGGCGGCCAGCACCGACTCGTGCATCGATTCCGAGATGGTCGGGTGCGCGAACACCGTTTCCATCAGCTCGGCCTCGGTCGTCTCCAGCTGGCGGGCGACGACATAGCCCTGGATCATCTCGGTCACTTCCGCGCCGACCATGTGTGCGCCCAGCAATTCGCCGGTCTTGGCGTCGAACACGGTCTTCACGAAGCCTTCCGCCTCGCCGAGCGCGATCGCCTTGCCGTTGCCGATGAAGGGGAACTTGCCGACCTTCACCTGATAACCGGCTTCCTTGGCCTTCGCCTCGGTGAAGCCGACGCTGGCGACCTGCGGACGCGAATAGGTGCAGCCCGGGATGTTGCCCTTGTCCATCGCGTGCGGGTGGACATCCTTGTTGCCCAGCGCCTGCGCGATGGCCTCGGCGGCGATCACGCCCTCATGGCTCGCCTTGTGCGCCAGCCACGGTGCGCCCGTCACGTCGCCGATCGCCCAGATGCCGTCGACGTTCGTGCGGCCATAGCCGTCGGTCTTGATGTGACCGCGATCGGTGGTGACCCCCAGCTTCTCCAGACCGATATTCTCGGTGTTGGGCACGATGCCGATGGCGACGATCGCGTGGCTGAACTCGGCGGTCTCGACCTTGCCGTCCGGACCTTTCATCGCGGCCTTCACGCCCGATGCCGTGGCTTCCAGCTTTTCGAGGCCGGTCTTGGTCTTGATGGTCATGCCGAACTTGGTCAGCTGCTTGGTCATGAACTCGCTGACTTCGGCATCCTCGACCGGCATGATCCGGTCGAGCATCTCGACGATGGTCACTTCGGCGCCCATGTCGTTGTAGAAGCTGGCGAACTCGACGCCGATCGCGCCCGATCCGATGACCAGCAGCTTGGTCGGCATGGCGGGCGGCACCATCGCGTGGCGATAGGTCCAGATGCGCTCGCCGTCCGCCTTGGCGAAGGGCAGGTCGCGGGCGCGCGCGCCGGTGGCGACGATGATGTGCTTGGCGGTCAGCTCGGTGGTCTTGTCGCCCTGGACGACCGACAGCTTGCCCTTGCCGGTGATCGTGCCGACGCCCTCATGGACGGCGACCTTGTTCTTCTTCATCAGGCCCTTGACGCCCGCATTCAGCTGGCCCGCGACCTTCCGGCTGCGATCGACCACCTTGTCGAGGCTGAACGAGGGCTTCTCGACCGACAGGCCGTACTGCGCGGCATGGGTCATGTAGTGATAGACCTCGGCCGAGCGAAGCAGCGCCTTGGTCGGGATACAGCCCCAGTTGAGGCAGATGCCGCCCAGCCGCTCGCGCTCGACGATCGCGACCTTCAGGCCAAGCTGGCTCGCGCGGATCGCCGCGACATAGCCGCCGGGACCCGAGCCGAGGACGATAAGGTCGTAAGTGTCAGCCACTTTGATCTTCCTTCTGAACGCGCGCCTTGGCGGTGCGTGGGGGTGCAACCCCCGAGTAAATGTCAGTTTTTCGCCGGGTCCATCGGCGGAACGGTGCGCGGCTTGCGGTCCTTGTCGGTCGCGACGAACACGAAGCGCGCCTGGGTCACCTTGGTCGCATCCTCCATATGGCGGGCGCGGCGCCAGGCCTCGACCTCGATGGTCATCGACGTGTTGCCGACATGGACCAGGGTGGCATAGACCGACACTTCGTCACCGACGAGCACGGGGGCGTGGAACTTCATCCCCTCCGCCGCGATCGTGACCGCGCGGCCGCCGGAATGGCGCGAGGCCACCGAACCCGCCGCCAGGTCCATCTGGCCCATCAGCCAGCCGCCGAAGATATCGCCGTAAGGATTGGCGTCCGACGGCATGGCGGTGACGCGGATGGTGGGGTGCTGATCGGGAAGCGTGCTCATTGTTCGCTATGCCTGCGTGCCATGCGGTCGGCGATGCGCGCGCGGTGGAGCGGGCCGATGCCCATCGCCACCGTCGCCAGCGCCGCCCCCGTGCCGCACCACCAGATTTCGGTGCGGGCGAGCGGATAGGCCCAGGCGGCGGCCCAGGTCATGACAAGCGCCGCCACCAGCCCCAGGCCGATATAGAACAGCTCCGTCCGAACCCGCATGACCCCGCCCCCGACGCGATCAGGCCAGCATCGCCAGCGGACGCTCGACCAGTTCCTTGAACACCTTCATCAGTTCGGCACCGTCGGCCCCGTCGATGGCGCGGTGGTCGAAGCTGCCGGTCGCCGACATGACGGTCGCCACGCCCAGCTGGTCGTCGACGATGTACGGACGCTTCTCGCCCGCGCCGATCGCCAGGATCATGCCCTGGGGCGGGTTGATGACCGCCTCGAACTGCTTGATGCCGAACATGCCCATGTTCGAGATCGAGGCCGTGCCGCCCTGGAATTCATGCGGCTGCAGCTTGTTGTCGCGGGCGCGGCTGGCCAGGTCCTTCATCGTGGTCGAGATGGACGACAGCGAACGCGTATCGGCCTCCGACACGATCGGGGTGATCAGGCCCGCCGGGGTCGACACCGCGACCGAGATGTCGGCGCGCTTGAAGCTGATCAGCTGGTCGGGCGTGAACATGACGTTGCACTTCGGCACCGCCATCAGCGACACGCCCAGCGCCTTGATGAGCATGTCGTTGACCGACAGCTTCACGCCGCGCGATTCGAGACCGGCGTTCAGCTCGCCACGCAGCTTGAGCAGCGCGTCGAGGCGGATGTCCACCGTCAGGTAGATGTGCGGCACCTGCTGCTTCGATTCGGTCAGGCGACGCGCGATCGTCTTGCGCATGTTGGACAGCTTCGACGCTTCGTGCGGGATGCCCGGCACCTGCGCGGGCTTGGGCGCGGGCGCAGGGACCGAAGCGGCCTCGGACGACGAAGCAGCGGCAGCGGGAGCGACCTTGGCCTGACCCGGCTGCGCATTCTCGACGTCCGCCTTGACGATGCGGCCGTTCGGACCCGAGCCAGTCAGCGCGGACAGGTCGAGGCCCTTTTGCGAGGCGATGCGGCGGGCCAGCGGGCTGGCGATCGCGCGGCCACCATTGCCAGCCGGCTTGCCCGAATCGGCGGGCTTGCCGTGATCCTCGGCCTGCTCGACGGTGCGCTCGGCGGGCTTGGCTTCGCTGCCCGTATTGTTGGGATCGGTCGGGTCGGTCGGCATCGGCTTGGCCGGAGCTGGGGTTTCCGACTTCGTGGGCGCCTGGACCGACGCGGCATCCTCGCCCTCTTCGGCCAGGATCGCGATGACGGTGCCGACCTTTACGTTGTCGGAGCCTTCGGAGACGAGGATCTTGGCGATGACGCCTTCGTCCACCGCCTCGAATTCCATGGTGGCCTTGTCGGTTTCAATCTCGGCCATGATATCGCCGGACTTCACCGTGTCCCCTTCCTTCACCAGCCATTTGGCCAGCGTGCCTTCCTCCATGGTCGGCGACAGCGCGGGCATCTTGATCTCGATCGACATGGAGGTCCTCTCGGGGCAAACCAATTCCGTAGCGGCCCGTCTCTTGCGCCCGAATTGCGCTCGGTCAAGTCATGGCCTTGCATGAAATACTATGTAACGGCATCCCTTGACGGGAATTTGGGGGCCGCCATGCGTATCTATCTGGTCGTGATCGACGACAGTCCGGAATCGAAAATCGCCCTGCGCTTCGCCGCCCGGCGTGCGGTGAAGACCGGCGGCGGCGTTGAAATCCTGACGCTGCTGCCGCCGCAGGAGTTCATCGCGTTCGGTGGCGTGCAGGCGACGATCGAGGATGAAGCCCGGCAACAGGCCGAGGCGCTGCTCGCCAGCGCGGCGGGGACGATCCTGGACGAATCGGGCCTGCGTCCCTCGATCACGGTGCGCGAGGGCGACGGGCCGAAGGTGATCCGCGAGATCATCGCGGCCAATCCCGACATCGCCGCTTTGGTGCTGGGGGCTGCGGCCAGCGGCGCGCCGGGCAAGCTGGTCAGCCACTTTTCCGGCACTGACGCAGGCGCCCTGCCGGTGCCGGTGATGATGATCCCGGGGTCGCTGACGCCCGAGGCGATCGATCGGCTGAGCTGAATCCTCCCCAGTATGGGGAGGGGGACCGCCGCGAAGCGGTGGTGGAGGGGGATCGCCGCGA
>NZ_BBPI01000030.1 GCF_000787715.1 Sphingomonas parapaucimobilis NBRC 15100 | reverse complement strand
AAGGGCTCGACCAGGCTCAAGGTCACGTCGTCACAGTCTAACTCTCTGCGCCTCTGCGCGAACAAACCCTATTCTCCGCGTCTCCGCGTCTCCGCGTGAAATCAATCTTCGCGTCATCGCGGCTTCGCGTGAACAAAAACGCCGCGCAGGAGGGAACTCCCACGCGGCGTTTTGCGCGCCTCCAGCGACACAGGAACTGGACCCCGGCCTTCGCCGGGGAACAGGTCTTTCCTTTATCGCCCGAGCAGCACCCGTGCCTGGCCAGCGATCTGGGCCAGCATCGCGGCGTTCGGTTGGGCGGCCAGGCGCGCCCGGTCGATCACCGCCTTGAACTGGCCGACACGCGCCGCATTGCGCTCCAGCCATGCCTCGACCGCCGCTTCGGGGTCGGTCGCGCCCGCACGGCCCAGGAAGTCGAGCCGCTGCTGCTGGAAGTCGCGCGCCAGCCCTGCGATCAGCAGCCGTTCCCACGGATCGCTCGGGCTGATCCGCGCCGCCTGCCCCTGCGCCCAGTCGAGGCCCAGCGCCTGACCCAGACGGGTAAAGGCATGGGTCAACCGCGTCTCATCGAGCGACAGGCGCTGGCCCAGATCGGCCAAGCCGACCGCGCCGTCGAGTTCCGACACGCGCACCACCTGTGCCGCGAGATCGGCGGGCGCACCCGCCTCCTCCAGCGCGGCGACGACCCGCGCGCTCTGCGCCTTGGCCTCGTCGCGCAGCAGGGCGGGCGTTTCCGCCGCCAGCCGTTCGATACCCGGCTGCAACCGCTCCAGCGCCGCGCCGGGTGATGTGCCCGCAGGCATGGACCGCAGCAGGTCGGCGATCTGCGAACGGGTGGCGCGTGCCACTTCGTCGAACAGCGCGATGCGCGCCGCCTCGGGCATCGCCGCCGTCTCGATCGCGGTCCACAGACCGTTCAGGTCGAACAGCCGCTCGACCACGACGAACATCGCCGCGATGTCGGCCATGGCCGCGCCCTCTTCCTCCGCCAGCTCGAACGGGTGGAGGATGCCCATCCGGTTGACGATCCGGTTGGCGAGCTTGGTCGCGACGATCTCGCCGCGCAGGCGATGCTGGTCGATGGCCTCGCCAAATTGCTCGCGCATCGCGGGCGGAAAGGCCGCGTGCAGATCGGCGCGCAGTTCGTCGTCGAGCGCCAGCGGACTGGTTTCGATCGCGTCCTGGAGCGTCAGCTTGGCGGTTGCCAGCAGCACTGCCAGTTCGGGCCGGGTCAGCGCGATGCCGTCCTGCCCGCGCCGCAGCAGCACATCGTTGCTGCCCAGCCCCTCGACCGCGCGGTCGAGCCGCCCGGCGCTCTCGAAGATTTCGATGACGCGGACATAGCTGGGCATCGCGCCCGCGCCGTCCGCCTCGGCGATCGACAGGCCCAAGGTCTGGAGGCGGTTATCCTCCAGCACGATATGCGCGACGTCTTCGGTCATCGAGGCGAGCAGCGTGTTGCGGTCGTCCTCCGCCAGGCGGCCCTCGATCATCTCGCGGTTGAGCGCGATCTTGATGTTGACCTCGTTGTCCGAGCAGTCGACGCCCGCCGAATTGTCGATGAAGTCGGTGTTGATCCGCCCGCCGCGCTCGGCAAAGGCGATGCGCGCGGCCTGGGTGACGCCCAGGTTCGCGCCCTCGCCAATGGCGGTGACACGCAGATCCTCGGCATCGACGCGCAGGCGGTCATTGGCCGGATCGCCGACCTGGACGTTATTCTCGGCCGCCGCCTTGATGTACGTCCCGATGCCGCCGAACCAGAGCAGATCGGCAGGCGCCTTCAGGATCGCCGAGATCAACGCCGCCGGCTCCAGCGAGGTGGCGGTGATGCCCAGCGCCTCACGGATTTCGTCCGACAGCGGGATGGTCTTGGCCGAACGCGGGAAGACGCCGCCGCCGGGCGAGATCAGGCTGGTGTCGTAATCCGCCCAGCTCGACCGGGGCAAAGCGAACATCCGCGCCCGCTCGTCCCAGCTCGTCGCGGGATCGGGGTTCGGATCGAGGAAGATGTGGCGATGGTCGAACGCCGCGACCAGCTTGATCGCCTTGGACAAGAGCATCCCGTTGCCGAACACGTCGCCCGACATGTCGCCGCAGCCGACAACGCGGATGGGCTGGCTCTGCACGTCGACGCCCCGCTCGGCGAAGTGGCGCTGGACCGACACCCACGCGCCCTTGGCGGTGATGCCCATCGCCTTGTGGTCATAGCCTTGGCTGCCTCCGGAGGCGAAGGCATCGCCCAGCCAGAAGCCGCGCTCCAGCGCCAGCGCATTCGCGACGTCGGAGAAGGTCGCGGTGCCCTTGTCGGCGGCGACCACGAAATAGGGGTCCTCACCGTCGAGCACGCGCACGCCGTCCGGGTGCACCACCGCGCCCTCGACGATATTGTCGGTGATCGACAGCAAGGCGCGGATGAACACGCGGTAGCTTTCCTTGCCCTCGGCGGCCCAGCCGTCGCGGTCGGTGACGGGCGACGGCAGCTGCTTCGGGTAGAAGCCGCCCTTGGCGCCGGTCGGCACGATGACCGCGTTCTTCACCCGCTGCGCCTTCATCAGGCCCAGGATTTCGGTGCGGAAGTCGTCGCGGCGATCCGACCAGCGCAGGCCGCCACGCGCCACCGGTCCGGCGCGCAAGTGGATGCCCTCGACGCGGGGGCTGTAGACCCAGATTTCGCGCCACGGCAGCGGCGCCGGGAGCCCCGGAATCTGATGGCTGTCCAGCTTGAACGCCAGCGCTTCCTTGCCCGCCTCGGCAAAGGCGTTGGTGCGCAGCGTGGCCGCGATCATGTCGCGGAAGCTGCGCAGGATGCGGTCGTCGTCGATCGCCGACACCGCATCGAGGCCCGCCGCAATCGCGGCATCCGCAGCGGCGATATCGCCGGTCGCCTTCGGGTCGTGCGCCGCCGTGAACCGCTCGATCAGCGCCGTCGCCAGCCTGGGCGCGCGGCGCAACGCATCGACCACCGTGGTCAGGCCGTATGGCAGACCCGCCTGGCGCAGGTAGCGGAACCAGGCGCGGAACAGCACCACCGCCTGCGGGCTGAGACCTACATCGACGATCAGGCGGTTGAAGGCGTCATTTTCCGCCTTGCCCTCCAGCACGGCGGCGATCGCGCCCTCCAGCACCGCCGCGCCCTTGGGCTCGGTCGTCGCCTCGGTCTCGACGATGAAGTCGTGGACGAACGGATCGGCATCGTCGCGCAGTCGTGTCGGCAACTCGCCGATCACGCGGAAGCCGAAATTCTCCATCACCGGCACCGCGTCCGACAAGGGCAGCGCGCCGTTCAGCTTGTAGATCTTCAGCTGGCGATCCTGGCCCGGCTGGACCGGGAACAGGCGGACCGAACGGCTCGACTCATTCTCCAGCGATGCCAGCCGCAGAATGTCGGCGGCCGCTTCCGAGGCATCGCTGACATTGCGGTAATTGGTCGGGAAGCCATTGGCCCAGCGCAGCGCCAGGCGGGCCGCGCGGGGCGCGGGCACCTGCTCGGCCAGCGCGGCCTCGACATCGGGCATCCAGCCGCGCACCATCTTGCGCAGCCGCTCCGACAGCGCCGCCGTGTCGGGCAGGCGGCCGTCCTGGCGCAGGTCGATCGTATAGCGGATCAGCGCGACGACGCCGTCCTCCAGCGCGATCGACCAGTTGAGCAGCGAGCCGTTCGCCGCCTCACCCAGCATGTCGCCGATGGCGACACGCCGCGCGGTGGTCAGTTCGTCGCGCGGCAGCCAGACGAAGGCGAACAGATGCCGCTGCAACACCGAGCGGATCAGCACCAGCTCGGGCCGCGGACGATCGGCCAGCGACATGGCGGTCAGCGCCAGCTGTTCCAGCGCCTCGCCCGGAAACGCCGTGACCAGATCATGCGGCAGCGCGGTCAGCGCATGGGTCAGCGCCTTGCCGGTATGGCCGCGCGGATCGAACCCGAACTTGGCCTGCAGCGCGGCGAGGCGCGTGCGCAGCACCGGCACCTCATGCGGCGGACTGCCCAGCGCGGCGCTGGTCCACAGCCCGGCATGGATCGACAGGCCGACGACGCGCCCGCCCTCGATCACCGGCACCAGCACCAGGTCGAGCGGCACCGAACGGTGCACGGTCGAGATCGCATTGGACTTGAGCAGCAGCGGCGCCGCACCGCCCTTGACGAAATAGTCCAGCGCGCGCTGGCGCGACGTCTCGGCGAGCAGCGGCACCTTGTGCGGGGTGCGCGCGACTCCGAGCGCGGGGGCGTCGCGGCCGTCCTCGAACCACTTCTCATGGCCCAGCAGCGTCAGCTTGCCGCCCAGGAACCACAGGAGCAGCGCCGCGCCCTCGCCATTCTTCTCGCCCAGCGTCGTCGCATCGGCGGCCAGTGCATCCTGCAATCCCGACCAGTCTGCCACCGCCGCGCGAACATCGGTCAGCACGGCGCGCAGATCGTCGACCAGCCCGCGCCGGTCGCGCGCATCGGCGCGTTCCATTTCCAGATAGATGAAGGATTCGGACTTTCCGCCCGTGCCGATCGCCTGAAGCTGTCCCTCGGCATCGCGGGTGACGGGCAGGACGGGGTGGATCACCCGGTCGATTGCGATACCGTCCGCGCCGACCATCGCCGCGATCGAATCGACCAGGAAGGGCATATCGTCATTGACGATCGCCAGCCGCATCCGGCGGTGCGTGTCGTCGCCCGACATGGGCTCCAGCGCGATCGACGGCGCGCTGGGCGAGCGCTGCTGGGCCACCTCCGCGACGAAGGCCGCCGCAGCAGCCACCTCCGCGGGGCCGAACCCCTGCAACTCCGCCGGAAGGGCGCCCTGGGTCAGCCGCGCGGCAATCGCGTCGGCCATCGGATGCGACATATTCGGTGCCATGGCGGTAAGTCCTAGGCCGGGCTTTCGCGCCGCTCAACCCTCTGCACCGAGAGAAAAGATGTTGCGCCGCAGCGCAATTTTCATTGCGAAGCGCGCAATACCCTTTCGGCCAGGCGTGCGTCGCCGACTACCGTCCCGCTGATAGAAACGCTACCATCCTCCGCCACGCGTCCGACCATCACCACGGGGGTCCCCGGCTGCGCATCGGTTGGCCATGATATGGTAGCGATAGTCCTGGCCTCCTCCCCGCTGGAGGACGGCGGCGCGTTCCACAGCGCGGCGGCCGAACCCGGCGGCGGCGCCTTGATCTCCCCCGCGGCGGAATCCATCAGCTCCGAATCGAGCGCCGCCTGCAACAGCGGATCGGCCAGTTCCTTCCAGCTGAGGACGCCGTGGATGAAGTCGATCATCAACCCGTCGGACGAATAGGGCAGCAATATGCCACGATACAGCGTCATGCGCCCGCGCGCGTTGACAAACTCGGCCTCGAACCCGGCCGGAGCCTGATCGGCCAGCACATGGTCGAAATGCCGGGTCAGCCGGGTCAGCAGCGACTCTCCGGGCAATTCCCCGATCCGCGCCGGTCGCGCCGCCGTGCCGCATTCCTCGCGCAGCGCCTGGCCGATATAGGCGATGGCCGGGTCGATCCGGTCGCCGCGAAAATCCAGCAGTACCGAATTGGCGGCGAAATCGCCGATCGCCTCGGTATCCAGCGCACGGATCGAGGGGAACCGCGCCTCCCCCGACAGCGAGACCCAATGGTGATAGGCCCGTGCATGAAGCCGCCGCTCCACCGCGCCCAGCCGCGACAGCGCATCCTCCGCCCCGCCCGCGATTTCGCCTGCAATCCCACCAGCCCCCATTTGCTCGCCCGTCGGGCTGGGCGGAACAGGATCCCGGGGGTTTTTCGGTTCGTGGTCCATGACGGTCTTCCTGGTCATGCTCCCGTCATGCTCTGACATCGTTAACCACAGGTGAAGATCGCTCCACCCGCACACAAGCCGCTTGCCAGCCCCCCACCGACCTGTTAAGCGCCCCCACCTGACCGGACACCAGCCGGTTCACGAGACGGGCCGCTTTAGCTCAGCTGGTAGAGCATCGCATTCGTAATGCGGGGGTCACAGGTTCGAGTCCTGTAAGCGGCACCATCACGTCCCCGGAACAAACCTGGAAAACCGCAGAAATCTGCGGTAAACTGCCTCCCGGCGGTCCCGTGAAATCTCATTATGTTCCGCCGTGGCCCACTCAAAAGGGGCCACGAATCATGGGGCCACGAACGTTGCAGGAGGCGTGGCCCCATGCTTACGGTTGTGCAGATTCGGGCGCTGAAACCGGCAGAGCGTCCCTACAAGGTGGCCGATTCGGACGGCCTGTATCTACTGGTGCAGCCATCCGGCGCCCTGCTCTGGCGCTTTCGCTATCGATGCTGCGGCATCGAGCGCAAATTGTCGCTGGGCAGTTTCCCCGATGTAACCTTGGTTCAGGCGCGCAGGAAGCGCGACGAGGCGAAGGCCGAACTCGATGACGGGATCGATCCGGTCGAGGAAAAGCGCCAACGGCGATTGAAGGCCGAACTCGCCGCGCAGACAACTTTCGCCCTGGTGGCGGAGGAATATATCCAGAAGATGGAGCGGGAGGGACGTTCCCCCGCCACCATCAAGAAGGCGCGCTGGTTCCTGGAACTCCTCGACGGCATCGCCAAGCGTCCGATTGCAGCGATCACCCCGCATGAGCTTCTCGACGTGCTGAAGCGGGTCGAGCGTCGCGGGCATCATGAGACGGCGCTTCGGCTACGCTCCTTTGCCGGTCGTGTCTTTCGCTATGGTTTCGCGACCCTGCGCACCGAGCGCAATCCAGCCGACATCCTGCGCGGCGCCCTTACTGTTCCGCGCGTCAAGCATCATGCCGCGATCGTCGAGCCCAAAAAGGTCGGCGACCTGCTGCGCGCAATCGACGGGTACACGGGCCGTCCCGAGACCCTGCATGCACTCAGGATCGCGCCGCATGTCTTCCTGCGCCCGGGTGAACTGCGGCAGGCGAAATGGAGCGAGATCGACTTCGCCGAAAAAGTCTGGCGCGTGCCGGCCGAGCGCATGAAGATGAAGCAGCCGCATGCCGTACCCTTGTCGCGGCAGGTGCTGTTCCTGTTGCAGGATCTGCGGTCGCTGGCGCGGGACAGCGAATTCCTCTTCCCAGCGCTTCATACTACCAAGCGCTGCATCTCGGACAATACGCTGAACGTCGCGCTGCGCCGCCTGGGGTTCGAGAACGACGAGATGACCAGCCACGGCTTCCGCGCCATGGCCAGCACGCTCCTCAACGAGTCAGGGCTGTGGCATCCCGACGCCATCGAGCGCGCGCTGGCCCATGGCGAGAAGGACAAGGTGCGCGCCGCCTATCATCGCGGCGCGCACTGGGCGGAACGGGTGCGCATGGCGCAGTGGTGGTCGGATTATCTCGACCAACTCCGGATCGGCGGTGCCGTCATCAAGGGCAAGTTTCGCAAGCGAGCGTAGGACTTGCTACGCCTGCCATGCGATGATGGCGTCATTTCGCAGGATCGTAGGAAGCGGGATTGCGCATCCACTCGTCGATGGCCGATGCACGCCAACCTATGCAGCGGGTGCTGAGCTGAGTGCTCCTTGGAAAGGTGCCGTCGGCCATCTTGCGATATAGGGTGGAACGGCAAAGTCCTGTCTGCGCCAGGACGGCGTTCAGACGGAGAAAGCGGTCAGGATTAGCGGACATGGGTACCACCTTTCGGTTTTTGCGGTTGGGAACCGCTAAGGTCCTGTTTCCCCGCTAAGTGGAGTAGAGCCTCTCTGGGTCCTCCGGGGTGCTCGCGAGGGACATTCGCTACCGTCTCTCGCGATGCTGCAGGAACGGCATCGACGCCGCTGGCGTGGTGCCAAGCTGCTCCGTCTGGATCCATTCTGTTTTGTGACCCGAGGCAAAGAGCGCGAGTGTCGCAATGCTTGGTGGATATCGACGGCGCCCCACCCAAATCTGCGCAAGGGCGTGAAGGCAAGGCTGGCAAACGTTGGAATCGCGTGCGTTACATGTCGTCGTCCAACCATGCTGACGAGAATAGCTCTTCCCCGCCTCTGGCCGCTACCCTCGCGGACGCCCGATATGGCCCAGCGTCCTTAACGTTGATAATGCCCCACAGGGTATAAATTGCATTTACTCCCTGCAGGGTATAAATACACAATATACCCTTCAAGGTATATCGCTAGTTTATCCCTTATAGGGTATGCCGTCACTGAAAGGCGTCTCCCGTGGCCCATATTGCTCGCTCTCCCAAACAGCTCGGTGCGCTCATCCATAACGCGCGGACCAAGCGCAACCTCACCCAGCAGGCTCTGGCGGCCTTGGTTGGCACCGGGCAGAAGACGATCTCCCGCATCGAAAGCGGGCAGACGGGTACGAAGCTCGACACCCTGTTCGGTATCCTGGCAGCGCTCGACCTCGACATGCAAATCGCACCGCGCAGCAAGGGCAGCGCTGACCTGAGCGAAATCTTCTGACAATGGCACGCCGCAAGACCCACGTTCCCCTGAACGTGCTGATCAATAATCGCCTCGTCGGCCGCCTCGAGAAGGAAACGAGCGGCGCCGTATCGTTCCGCTATGATCAGAGCTGGCTCGAGTGGGAGCACGCATTTGCGGCCTCGCTGTCACTGCCGCTTCGTGCAACCACCTATCGCGGCGCGCCGGTACTCGCCGTTTTCGACAACCTGCTTCCCGACAGCGCCGATATCCGACGCCGCGTGGCGGAGCGCACGGGTGCCGAAGGTACCGATCCGTACAGTCTCTTGGCCCGCATCGGCCGGGATTGTGTCGGTGCGATGCAGTTCCTGCCCGACGGTGAGGCCATCGACGCCATAGGCGATATACGGGGCGAAGCTTTGAGCGACGAGGATATCGAACACCTCCTCGACAATCTCAAAGGTGCGCCGCTCGGGATCGATCCTGGCCAGGAATTCCGAATCTCGATCGCGGGTGCGCAGGAGAAGACCGCGCTGCGGCGCCACGACGGCCAGTGGCTGCGTCCAATCGGAACGACTCCGACAACGCATATCCTAAAGCCTCAGCTCGGCGAGATTCCGACCTCAACCGGCACGGTCGACATGACCGCCAGTGTCGACAACGAGCATTACTGCCTGGCGCTGCTGGGCGCCTTCGGCTTGCCGGTCGCGAAAACCGAGATCGTCACCTTCGGAGCGCGGCGCGCGCTGGTCGTAGAGCGGTTCGATCGCCGATGGCTCGCCGATGGCCGGCTGCTGCGCGTTCCGCAGGAAGACTGCTGCCAGGCACTCGGCGTGCCATCCTCCCAGAAATACCAAAGCGAAGGTGGTCCCGCCGCGGCGGACATCATAAGACTGCTCGGCGGCAGCGACGATCCGACCGAGGATCAGGCGACATTCCTGTCGAGCCAGATTATATTCTGGCTCATCGGCGCGACCGACGGACATGCGAAAAACTTCAGCCTCTACCTGCGTCCAGGCGGCGGCTTCAAGCTGACGCCCTTCTACGATGTCCTGAGCGTCCAGGATGCTGTCGATCGCGGACAGTTGGCACAGAAGAGTTTCCGGTTGGCAATGTCGGCGGGCACCAGCCGCCATTACCGGATCGAGGAAGTCCTGGGCCGGCACTTCGTCCAGACCGCGAGAGCCGCGGGTATCGGCCCGACCATTATCGACAAGGTCATCACCGACATTCGCAAAAAAGCCGTCACGGCCGCGGACGTCGCGCGGGAAGCAATGCCGGACGACTTCGCCGACGACGTCCATGCCAGCGTAAGCCGAGCGATCGCCGATCGTCTGGCACGTCTCGACACGGCGTTTACGGAGCTAAGCTAGTCGCGTTGCAAAACATGCCCGGCATGCCCCTCTCCGCCACCCTCATTGTCGGTAAACCGCTTGAGGCTGCGATACTGGACCAGCGTGGCACGGCCGACCTTCGTCGTCTCGAGGTCGCCCGACTAGATGAGCTCGTAGATCCGCGAGCGGCTGAGGCCGGTGATGCAAACCGCCGTTGCCACGCGGACCGTCAGCGGCTTGATCTTCCTTTCCCATGCCCGCTCGATCATTTCTGCCCCCGTACTCGCGCGTCGCGCTCGCGCACGAACGCCCGATCGCTCTCCAGGAAGGCCGACAACATCGCGGGGATCAATTCGGTGACCGGCTCCTCGATGCCATAGGTCGAGGCATAGGCCGCAGCATAGGCCTGCAACGACGACTGGAGGTCCGGCGTGATGGTGATGGCCAGCTTGACCGGCGTGCGGTCGGGCAGCTTGCCGAGCTTGAGATCGGCCATGTCAGCTTGTCCTTCTCGGATAAGGGGCGAGGATGAGATCGTGGGTCACCAGCAAGCGGACCGGCGCGCCGGGACGGATCGTGACCGTCGGCTGGACGTCGAGGTTGCGCTGGGTGATCTGGTCGCCGGCCCGCGCGACGTTCATCTGGGCGGACTGGCGGATCGCCTGCACGAGGTCGCTTCCGCCGGAGATCGACAGCTCGGAACCGACGCCGAGCATGGTCGCGATCGCGACACCCTTGAGCAGCGTCCATGTGTGGAAATCGACCCAGTCGGCAAGCCCGGCATAGCCTTCCGGGTCGGTGGCAGGCATGTTGTCGAGCCGCACCGAGCTGCCGTCGGGCAGGATCAGCCTTTGCCAGATCACCAGCGCACGGCGCTGCCCGAACGCGACGACGCTGTCATACTTGCCGATCAGCCGGGCACCCTGTGGTACGAGCAGGATCGTCCCCGTGACGGTATCGAACACGTTCTGGGTGACCTGCGCGGTGACCATGCCGGGCAGGTCGGAACTCAGGCCGGTGATGAGGCTTGCCGCGATCACGCTGCCCGCCAGCAGGCTGTTGGGCGAAGCAGGAGTGACGAGGGCGCCGACGTTGAGATCGCCGCCCGTGTCTCTGGCCGCGGCGAACTGCTCCTTGCGCGTCCCCGTCGCCGTCGCAGGGATGGCATCAGGGTCTTCGGGGCCGACGGAGGAAGCAGGGGTGACCACGCTATGGCCGGTCGTGACCTGCGCCATCAGGCCCGATTCTCGCGCCGCCTTGAGGTCGGCCATCCGCTGCTGCCGTGCTGCCGCGACCGTATCGACGGACGGAGGGGCAACGGTCGCTTCGGCCCGTTCCTGTGCGCGAAGGATTGGCCGGCCAAGGTCGCCGGGAAGCGGTGGGCCGAGCCTGGGCGCATCGCCATAGCTGGCCGGGAGGCCAGAGAGTGCGTCGGCGGCGGGCTTTGCCATCGGCTGAGACAATTCGCTGTCCTGCGCGACGTGCCGGAAGACCTGCGGCTTCAACGCCATCCAGGCGATACCCATCAGGCTGGCCGAGCCCAGTGCGGCGAGGCCGATGATCGCACCCTTGCGGAAGCGGATCGCGCGTGCCGGACGGGAACGGATGGCCAATGTCTCCGGGTCGACCTTCGGCGGCTGGGCGGGCGCCTCGGGTGCGGGCGCGTCGAGCATGGCTTCGGCGGGCGAAGGTGCGTCTGACGAAGGTTCGGCAATCTCGGTCATGCCCCCCTCCGCTGAGCGGATGGCCCGATCCTGTCGATGCGGACGACCTGCTGCTTCTTCAAGCCGAGCCGGAGTTCGGCCGCGTCGAAGATACGGTCGACGACATAGAAGCGGTCGCGCAGCCGGTAATTGACCAGTTCCACCTTCCCATCTGGGCCGACGACGAAAAGGGGCGGTGCATCACCATTGGCCAGCGAAGCCGCAAACTCGACATAGGTCCTCGTCCCGTCGTCGAACACGCGCAGCGGCCGCCATGGCGGGCGGTCGCCGCTGATCACGTAGTTGAAATGCAACTGCTCGACCGCCAGCCCCGTCGCCCCCGGTGGCGCAGCCTGCGCGGCTTCCGCCTTGCGTCGCACGGCCAGCAGCTCGTCCTGTGGATAGGTCCAGCGCAGCGAGGACAGCGCCGTTGCCGGGGTGCTGGCGAGCCTGAGATGATAGGCGCGCCGGTCGGTCGTGATGACCAGGTTGGTGAGCAGGCCTGCGGAGACCGGCTTGACCAGCACGTGCGTCTGCTTGCCGTCGCCCGAACCGCTCGTCGTATCGCCGATCACCCAGCGGGCGGTATCGCCGCTCGCGACCGCCACGAGGGTCTCGCCGGGCTGGAGCGCAATGTCCGTTACCAGCTCCGGCGCGGTATAGACTTGATAGATCGTGCCGTCGCTGAACGGATAGACCTGCGCGCCGCTGACGAACCCGTTCGCTGCCGGCTCGACCGTGGCGTTCCGTGTCGCGGACCGCACCGTCTTGAGCGGTGCCGCGGTGCGATCCTGCGCCCACGCGGGGCCGGCCAGGACCATGGTGGCGATGGCCGGCAAGATGACGGATTTCATGGGTTCTTCTCCTGTGAGTTGGACAGGCTCACCGCGCCGGATCGGGCGCCGAGTGAAGGATCGAGCGGTGATCCGAATGGAAGGTTCGCCGGCGACCGGGTGGCGGGGCGTGGGGATGGCGACGATGGCGCGATGTCCAGTTCGCGGCTCCAGTCGATCGCGTCGACATAGATGCCGAGCGGGTTCTTGCGCAGCACATCGGCCGATGTCGGCGCGCGCATGACGATGGTGAGGATCGCCGTCCAGCGCTGGACGCCGGCCTGGCTGCCGCGCTCGAACATGGTCTCGGTCCATTTGACCTGGAACGACGTGTCGGACGCGCGAACGACGCTGGTGACCTGCACCGACACCGTCCGGTCGCCGACCTGGGCAAAGGGCGCTGCCGACCGGGCATATTCCCCCAGGAACTGGGCACCGCGCTGGGTCGCGAAGTCATAGGCCTCGAGCCAGTCGCGGCGCATCAGCACCGGGTCGAGCGACACCGAACGGATGTTGGTGATGAACCGCGACAGGTGCCACGCCACCTGCGGGTCGGTCGGCCGGTATGCGACGTCGGCCGGCTTTACTGCACGGGCCTCGCCGAGCTTGTCGACCTCGACGACATAGGGCGTGACGCGGCTCTGCACCGATTGCCAGGCAAGGGCTGCCGACGTTCCCGCGGTCAGGGCCAGGCAACCGAACGCCATCAGCCGCCAGTTGCGCGCCTGCACGCGCGCTGAGCCGATCCGCTCGTCCCACAGCTGCCCGGCACGCAGGTAGGGTGTCTCGGGCGACGGCGTTCGACCGTAGCGCTGCACGCTTCGCTTGAAGACCATGGTTCAGTCGTTCCTTTCCTTGATGTCGGGAATGGCGGAGCCGCCGCCACGGTCGCCTTGGCTGAGCGCGTGGATCGCGACCTGGCGGCGATGGCGGCTCGTCTGCTGGTCGCGCATCGCCCGCGCCCAGGCGGGCGTGCCGCCCTCGGCGTCGTTCGTGCCCGGCGAAGCGTCGGAGGTTCGATGGAGCGCCGACCAAGCGGCGTTGCGACCTCGCTCCGCGGCAGCGCCAAGCCCGAAGGTGCTTTCGATCTTTTGGGCCGTCGCACCCTTGGCGGCAGCGGCCATGCCGTCGACTGCAGAGCCGCCCGTCTCGCGACCGAGCTGCGCGGCGGTCGAGGCAGCCGATCCCATCGCGGTGCCGGCACGCACCGCCCCCAGCGCAGCGCCGGCCAGGGCGCGCGCGCCGCCTGCCGCCGCGCCGCCCGCCAGCATCGCGATGCCGCCGGCGCCGACCGCACTCCCCAGCGCCGCGCCGGCGCCGAGTTGCGGCGCGCCTGACACAAGTCCCGAGGCGATCGACGGCCCGAAGATGCCGAGGCCGAACAGCGACAGGCTGGCAAGGACGAGGCTCATCGCCTGGCCGATGTCGGGCTCCTGACCCCGCAGCGCTTGCGTGAACTCGGCGAAGAAGTTGGAGCCGATCCCGACGATGACCGCCAGCACCATCACCTTCACGCCGGACGAGACGACATTGCCCAGCACGCGCTCGGCGAGGAAGCTGGTGCGGTTCCACAGCGCGAACGGCACGAGGATGAAGCCCGCCAGGCTCGTCAGCTTGAACTCGAGGATGCAGACGAACATCTGCACCGCGAGGATGAAGAAGGCGACGATCACCAGCGCCCAGGCGAACAGCAGGATAATGATCGTCAGGAAATTGTCGAAGAAGGTCGTGAACCCGACCATCTCGCTCGCCTGGTCGAGCAGCGGCCACGCCGCCGAGAAGCCGGTACCAGCGAGCCGCCCGGGTTTCAGCAGGTCGTCCGCGGACAGCGTGCCACCGCCGGCGGTCAGTCCGGCCTGCGCGAACGAGCGGAAGATGATGTCGGCAAGGCGAGAGAAGCTGTTGAGGATGAACGCGAAGGCGCCGACATAGAGGATCTTCCTGAGGAAGCGTCCGATGACATTGTCCTCGCCGCCCATCGCCCAGAACAGGCCGGCAAGCGTGATGTCGATGCCGATCAGCGTTGCGGTCAGGAAGCCGACGTCAGGACCGAGCAGCCCGAAGCCGCTATCGATGTAAGTAATGAACGCCTGCAGGAAGCGGTCGATGACATTGAGGTCGTTCATGGGATCCTCTTCCTGGCAAAGTGGCGAGAATGTCGCGGGGCGCGGTGGGGAGCGGGACCGCGCCCCGCGACGGCGACCGATGATCGGGGCATCACCGGCCGCTGGCCGGATCGAGCCTGTCTACGCCGTGGGCCTATTGGGACGTGTAGGCTGATCCGGAGCCGAGGAACTTCCTGGTCGCCGCGCGTGCTTCCTGTGCCTGCGTCGCGCGCCGTGCCTGCTCGATCGCCTCGCTACGGAACTGCGCGGCCATCATCTGCTGGAGCTGGAACTGCTGTTTGGCAGTCAGGGCAAGGAGCTGGTTGGTGGCCTGCTGTGCCTGGAGGGAACCTTCCGCGCCTTGGCTGCGCGCGACGATGTCGGCGAGCGCCTGTGTGTCGGCCCGGACGTTCTCGACGACCTGCGCCTGCACCGTCATCGTCTGGCGGAAGGCACCCATGCTGGCATCGAGCCGCGCGCGGGCATCCCGCACGCGGGTGTCGGTGCGGAGCGCCGAGGAGAAGTCGGCGGGAAACAGCGATTTGAACTGGTTGTCGAGCTGGCCGACCCGGAAGTCGATCGCCTGCGCTCGGCCCATCAGCCGGTCGATCTCGGCAAGCTTCTGCTTGAGGACGTCGAGCTGCGGGAAGTCGATCCGGCTCAGATTCTTGCCCATGGCGACGAGCATCTGCGCCTCGTTCTGGAGCTGCCGGATCTGCTGGTTGACGCTCTGCAGCGTGCGCGCGGCGGTCAGGATGTTCTGCGCATAGTTTCGCGGATCGAACACGATCCCGCCGAACTGCGCATGGGCCGGCGTCGCCGCCGACATGACCCCCATGATGAAACTGCCCCTGGCAGCGGCGGCGAGCATGGCGGCGATGACGCGGCGGCGGTCGAGGAACGGCATGACGATCTCCAGTGCTTTGGCACCCGTACCCGCGTCGATCGCGGTCGGGTTCGGCATGGAGTGTCGGCTTCTCGGCGCCGCGGCGTCAGATACCGGTTGGGGTCAGCACGGGTCCTTGTGAGGACAATCACGAAACCTTCCCCAAAGACCCGGCAGGTGTTGTGGCCAGACTTCGACGCCGCTACGTGTTGTGCATGAGTAACACAGTCGATCTTCTAAAGCGGACAGTTCACGCAGGCTTGATCGCGCTGCTGGCTTGCGCCTCGATGGCGGACGCCGGAGCCAAAACCACTTTGCCGGATATGACCCCGGCTCTCCGAGAACTGAACGTGGAGAGCGCTTCGGTCGCCGTGATCCGCAACGGACGGATTGTCTCGACGGGCGCCTGGGGCATGGCAGGGCCGAACCGGGCGGCGACCGTCGCCACGCCCTATAATCTCGCCTCGCTGACGAAGCCGCTGACGGCGGAAGTCATCCTGCGCCTGGTGTCAGCCGGCTGGCTGTCGCTCGACGAGCCGATGGATCGCTACTGGAGCGATCCCGACCTGTCGCGCGATCCCCGGCGGATGAAGCTCACCGTCCGCATGGCGCTGAGCCATCGCACCGGGTTGCCGAACTGGCGCGACGCGAAGGGACTGGCCTTCGATCATGATCCCGGCACGACCACCGGCTATTCGGGCGAGGGGTATCAATATGCCGCGCGCTACGCCGAGCGTCGCACCGGGCAGTCGTTCGAGACGCTGACTGGCCGCTGGCTGTTCGCACCCGCCCACATGCGCGCCTCCGGGTATGTGTCGGCGCAAGGCGAGACGGCGCCGATCGCGGTGCCCTGTGACGACGCCGGCAAGCCGCTCTCCGTCGAGCGGGTGACGCGCTACAACGCTGCCGATCTCGCGCACGCGACAGCGCGTGATTATGCGCGCTTCCTCATCGATGTCCGCAACGACCGGAGCCTGGCCGCTTCCGTCGCAGCTGAGCGCAGCAGATCGCAGGCCGACCTGACGCCCGGAATATGTGCCGGATCGAAAGCCGCCACTTGTCCGCGCCGGACCGGCTTTGGCCTCGGCTGGCAGCTTCTCGGCTTTCCTGGCGGTACGACCATGCTCCACACCGGCAAGGATGCCGGGGCCTTCACCTTCGCCGCGATCGATCGTGCGAGCGGCGACGGCATCGTGATCCTGACCAACAGCGACAACGGATGGCGGGTCATCCTGCCCATCTTCGAACGCACCGGCAGCGATCCAAAGCTGATCGCCTTCCTCCGCGGCCAGATGAACTGACAGGACCAAGGTCATGCTGACTGCCCTGACCGTTGCCGCAACCCGTCTCGTCTTCGTTGCAGTTTAGCCGAGCGGCATCGAGCGACCAAGCGCGATCGGTTCAGACTAGCCGCGGATCGTGGCGGCGCGCTCCGCGAGTACGGCCGCCGGCCCTTCAAGCTCGTAGAACGCAAAGGGATTGAGAAATTGCCGTCCCCAGAACAGCGCCCTGTCCACTTGTCCCAAGCCCGCCTCTTCGCACAGCGAGAGCCATTGCGCGCCAATGGTCTCGATCTGCCTGGACACGATCGCGATGGCCTGGTCGGATGTCAGATGGAAGTCGCCGGCGGCGGCCAGGCAGGTGGCAATCTGGCTCGAGCGGCGCCGGCCCACGATCAGCATCGCTTGGCTGGCTTCCTGGCCGGCGCGCGCCTGTGGGCAAATGTCGTAGGCGGGCGTGAGGGCGAGCTGCGAACCGTCCCAGAACGCGGCGTGGTTGCGCGCATGATCGTCGACATTGCCGACCAGGATGTTGAACGTCAGTCGCGCGAACAACTCGTGCAGGGTCGCGGTCGGATCGATGAAGCGGAAGCGTATCTTCTCGGCAAGGTCCTGATAGCTCGCATAGCGCGCCTGCATCTCGTCGAGCTCGAGGATGGTAAGGGCCGAGACCATCGCCCGCCGATGCCAGTCATTTTCGGTCGGCACGCGATCGAACCGCTCGACTAGAAGCACGTCCTTGCCCGCAGCATGGATCAGCCGGACCGGCGCGACCGATAGCCCGGCGAGCGCGGCCAGGCGCATCGCGATATATTCACCCTTCACGACCGAATAGGTATCGCCGCTGCTGGAGAATTTGGCGACGTATTTCCGCGATCCGTCCGTGAGCAGCGCCTTGGGACGGGCACCGCCGATCGAACTGCCATGATGAAGGGCCTGGTCGAGCTCCGGCGTGAGCGGCAGGTTCTTCTCGACCTTCTCCGCAGAGGCGAGCAGTTCCTCGACGGTCGCGTGCCTGCCGCCGCGTGGAGCATAGACGGTCGCAGACATCTGGAAATCCAGTGCGCCGACCCGGTCCGATCCGGATTCGAGCAGGAAGACCAGTTCGTCCAGCTCGATCCCATCAAGGTCGTCGCCCTTGATCCCGAAGGTCCTGTTGAGAATGACACGCCGTCCCCACGCGTCAGGGGCGCCGTCGCGGATCGCGCTCGCCATCGCGAGAGTGCCGAGGGGCGCGATGGGTTCGCCCACGAGCGGGAGTTCCGGCAGATAGAGCGGGATGGCGTCGGTCCGTTCGCGGTACGAACGGCCATAGATGAACTGAATGCGCTCGCCATCGGATACCAGCCGGCCGGCAACGACCGGCGTCGTGGCTTCGGGCAGCCAGATCCAGACAAAGGCCTCGCGCGGATGTGGCAGCCTAGAAGTCATCGCTGATGCTCAATGGCTTCGGCCGCACGCGGCGAGGAAGCAGTGCGAGGCGCTTGCCCGCTTCGTCAAGCCGCATCGACACCCCCTGTGCATCCTCTTCGAACAGCGGGATGCCGAGGATGGCACAAGCCTCGAAGGCAAGTCCCAGCTCGACTTTCGGATCACCCTTTTCCAGCCGATGCAAGGTGCTGCGGTCGACACCGAGCCGGTCCGCCATGTCTTGCGCGGTCATCCTGCGCGCCTTGCGCTCGAGCTGCACCAGCATGCCGAGGAGCTCTACCGCTGCCATCGTATAACGCGCATAACTGCGCTTCTTTGAAGCAGGCATCTGTGGCACCCAACCAGCATCAAGCGGCTTTACGCCGGATGCATCCAGCACATGCATCCTCGAATGCAAGTTGTCAACGGACATGCTGTATGCATCGATCATTAGCGTCGTTATTGATGCACCCATCCACCAAGACATCCTGTCGTTGACTGTTCGTCCGTTACCGGCAAGTAGGTCCGGGGCGATCGATTTTTGCAATTATCGCGCATCTGAGATGCACCATAATTTCGGACCGAGGCAATCTGGCTGTGACCGCAGCAGGCGTCGCGTGATCCTGCATCGCTAGAGTGATGCTCCGACAAGTTCCCGCTGAGGGGCATTCACCATGAGGTCGGCCGCCCAACCAAGACCGGCATCGCGCAGGAAGGCTTTGGCGAAGCCATCGCGGCCATGTTCGGCGAGCATGGCCGCGATCCGCTTCTGCGTCGCCGTGTCCGACGCGCCGCACAGCGCCAGCGCGATCGGGCCAAGCCCCAGTTCGAACAGCCGGTTCCCGCGCGCCGACTGGAGATAGTAATGGCGCTTCGGCGTCGCCCGCGCGATCAGCTCGACCTGCCGGTCGTTGAGGCCGAAGCGCGCGTAGATGTCATGGCCCTGCGGCTCGACCGCCCGGTCGTTGGGCAGCAGGATCCGCTGCGGGCAGCTTTCGATGATCGCGGGGGCGATCGCCGAGCCCGCGATGTCGGCGAGGCTCTGCGTTGCGAAGACGACCGCGACATTCTTCTTGCGCAGCACCTTTAGCCATTCGCGGATACGCGCGGCGAAGAGCGGATGGTCGAGGAAGATCCACGCCTCGTCGAGGACCAGCAGCGTCGGGCGACCGTCGAACCGCGCCTCCAGACGATGGAAGAGATAGGCCAGCACCGGCGCGACCGCGCTGGCCTGTCCCATCAGCGCCTCGGTCTCGAAGCATTGGACATCGGCAAGGTCGAGCTGCTGCTCGGCCGCGTCGAGCAAGCGGCCGTGCGGTCCCTCGAGCGTGTAGGGCTGGAGCGCGAGGCGCAGCGCATTGGACTGGAGCAACAGCGCGAGACCGGTCATGGTCCGCTCGTCGCGCGGGGCGGAGGCGAGGCTGCCGAGCGCGGTCCACATCGCGTCCTTCACCTCCGGGGTGACCGGCACGCCCTCGTGCGCCAGCAGCGCCGCGATCCATTCGGCGGCCCAGCCCCGCTCGACGGCATCGTCGATATCGACGAGCGGCTGAAAGGCGAGCGTCGTGCCGTCCGCCTCCGCCGCGCCCAGTGCATGGTGCGCGCCGCCCATCGCCAGCACCGCCGCCCGCGCGCTGTTGCCCTTGTCGAAGATATAGACCTGGGCTTGACGGTAGCGGCGGAACTGGAGCGCGATCAGGTTCAAGAGCACCGACTTGCCTGCGCCGGTCGGCCCGACCACCATCATGTGCCCGACATCGCCCACATGGGTCGACAACCGAAACGGCGTCGATCCGGCGGTCTTGGCGACGAGCAGCGGCGGCGCTTCCTGGCCCATGACCGCGGCGAGATGGTCGTTGCCTGCCGGGCCGGCCCAGACCGAGGAAAGCGGCATCAAATGCGCGAGGTTGAGCGTATGCACCAGCGGCTGGCGGACATTGGCATAGGAGTGGCCCGGCAGGGACGAAAGCCAGGCCTCGACCGCATTCACGGTCTCGCGCTTGGCGGTGAAGCCGAGGCCGTTGACGATCCGCTCGACCGCGCGCACCTTGTCCTCGACCGCTGTGCGGCTGCGGTCGCTGACCGTGATCGTCGTCGTCAGATAGCCGAAGGCGACATGGTCGCCGCCGAGCACTTGGAGCGCCTGATCGGCATCGGCGACCTTGTTGTCAGCATCGCTGTCGAGCAGCTGCGCCGGGGAATTGTACATGACCTCGCGCAGCAGCGCGGTAACCGACTTGCGCTTGTTGAACCATTGGCGCCGAAGCGAAGTGAGCGTCCTCGTCGCCTGGGTCTTGTCGAGCGGGATGAAGCGCGTGACCCAGCGATAGCCGAAATCCTGATGATTGAGCGTGTCGAGGATGCCGGGGCGACTGAGGTTCGGAAAGCCCAGCACCGTCAGCGTGCGCACATGCAGCTGCCCGAGCATGGGCTCCAGCCCGCCGACCAGCGGCGTGTCGGCGAGGATGCCGTCGAGATACATCGGCGTCTCGGGGACGGCGACGGGGTGGCGCCGGTCGGAGATGGTGCCATGGAGGAAGGTCAGCGTCTCGCCGTCGTCGAGCGGGCGCACCGACGCCATGAAGCCCGACAGCAGGTCGAGCACGCGGTCGGTCTCGGCGACGAACGAAGCGAGCGTCCCTCGCCAGTCGCGTTGTTGGTCGCCGTCGGGGCGCTCGACAAGGCTTCGCCCGGCACGGTCGGTCGTGTCCGCCGGTGGCAGCAAGGTCAGCGCCAAGTGATAGCGGCTCTCGAAATGCGTGCCCGCAGCCTCGAACGCCGCCCGGCGCTCACGATCGACGAGCCAGCTCGCCGGGTCGGGAAAGTCGCTGTCGGGATAGGCCAGGGCCTCGCGCCGCTCGGCGTCGAAGAACAAGGCCCAGCCGCTGCCCAGCCGCTTGAGCGCGTTGTTCGCCCGTGCGCAGGCGCCGACCAGCTCGGCCTCGGTGGCGGATTCGAGATCGGGGCCGCGGAAGGCGAGCACCCGCAGGAAGCTGCCGTCCTTGTTCAGCACCACGCCCGGGGCGACCAGCGCCGCCCAAGGCAGGTGATCGGCGAGCCGCTCGGCACGGTCGCGATATTCGCCGAGGTACATCATGCCATCTGGCTCAGCATGCGAGATATCCCTTCTGGCGGATGTGACGGAGCAGGACCGGCGCGAAGTCGGGATCGCGCCGCGCCGCCATCACCGCGGCGCTGTGGCCGACGGCCCAGAGCAGCACCCCGGCCACCCATTGCTGGAGGCCGAGGCCGACCGCGGCGGCCAGTGTCCCGTTGATAATCGCGAGCCCGCGGGGCGCGCCGCCGAGTAGCAGCGGCGCGCCGAGCGAATGATGGATCGGCACCTCGAAGCCATCGAGGTGCCGACCGGTATCGGTCGCCGGGGCGGTCATGCGACCAGCGCCCCGCCGCCGAAGCTGAAGAAGGACAGGAAGAAGCTCGACGCGGCGAACGCGATCGACAGGCCGAAGACGATCTGGATGAGGCGCCGGAACCCACCTGCGGTTTCGCCGAACGCCAGCGTCAGCCCCGTCGTTATGATGATGATCACCGCGACGATCTTGGCGACCGGCCCCTGCACGGACTCGAGCACCTGTTGCAGCGGTTCCTCCCACGGCATGCCCGAGCCGGCCGCCTGGACCTGGGTCGCGAAGGTCAGGGCGAGGCCGATCGCTGCACCGGCGATGAGATTCCGCCGAGCGGTCGGGCGCGTGATGGAAAGACGGGTCATGGTCGGGTCTCCTTCGGGTTGAACGGGGACAGGTCGGCGAGCGTGTAGGCGCCGGTATCGGGGTCGAGCCCGGCGACACGCGCGATGGTCGAGACGCGACGGTCGACACCGCGCCCGGCGATGAAGACGACGAGGTCGATCGCCTCGGCGATGAGCTGGCGCGGCACGGTGACGACCGCTTCCTGGCAGAGCTGCTCGATCCGATAGAGCGCGGCTTGTCCGCTGTTGGCGTGGACCGTCGCGACCCCGCCTGGGTGCCCGGTGTTCCAGGCCTTGAGCATGTCGAGCGCCTCGGGGCTGCGGACTTCGCCGACGATGATCCGGTCGGGGCGCAGCCGCATCGTCGAGCGCACCAGCTGGGTCATCGACACCTGCGGCGGGCGCGTGCGCAGCGCCACCGTATCGGGTAGCGGGCATTGTAGCTCGCGCGTATCTTCGATCAGGATGACACGCGCGTCCTGCCCCGAGCGTTCCTCGGCCATCTCGGCCAGGAGCGCGTTGGCGAGCGTCGTCTTGCCCGAGCTGGTGCCGCCGGCGACAAGGATATTGTCGCGCCGGGTAACCGCGCCACGCAGCGCCTCGGCCTGAATCGCGGACATCAGCCCATCGGCGACATAGTCGTCGAGCGTGTGGAGCTTGGTGGCGGCCTTACGGATCGCGAAGCAGGGCGCTGGCGCCACCGGCGGCAGCACGCCCTCGAACCGCTCGCCGGCATGGCCTTCGACATGCGGCGGCAGCTCGGCAGAGATGATCGGGTGCTCCGCATGGACCTCGGCGCGGGCGTGCGAGGCGACCAGCCGGACGATGCGCTCGACTTGGTCGGGTGCCATCCGCACCCCGGTGTCGCTCCGGCCCTCGCCGAGACGGTCGAGCCGCAGCGCACCATCGGGATTGACCATGATCTCGACCACCAGCGGATCCCGCATCGCCACGGCGATGTCGGTCCCCAGCGCCGTGATCAGCATCCGGCGGCGACGCTCCGCGGACAGCAGGGCGCTCATCGGTCGCCTCCCCGCTTAGAAGGAATCGTATCGGCTTCCTGCGGCGATCCGCCGAGCGAGCGGCGTCCGGTCGAGACCTGTCGCCCGACCTGCGTCACGAAAGCCTCGAAGCGCTTGGCGCCGAGCGCGCGACCGGCGGCATCGTTCTCGGCGAGCGGTGTCTGGATCGAGAGCTCGAACCGGATGAACAGCGCCAGCGTCTCGAGGATGACATAGGTGTCCCGGTCGACCCGCCCGATTGCGTGCGTCAGCCGGTCGAGCCGTATCGCGAATCGGTCCTCCAGCTCGGACGCCCCGCGCCGGTTGAGCCAGGCGGTGACCGCATCGACGAGGATTGCCGACTTGGTCGCGCCGGGTTTGGCCGCGAGTGCCTCCAGCCGGTCGGACAGCGGTCTCGGGAGAAAGAGTTGATGGCGCACCTTGTCGCTCGTCTTGTCCATCGCTCAAATCCCCAGCTGCAGATCGTCGGGGCGGCCCGAGGCGGCATCGAGGCCATAGACCGTGCGAGCGGTGCCGACCTGCTGGGCAAGGTCCATCGCGCGTCGCTCGGCCGCCTGATCGCCATCGTCATCGCCCAGGCCGAGTGGGTCGGCGATCTCCGGCTCGACCATGATGGCCGGCTCGACCTCGTGGGCAGGATGCCGGGCCTGTTCGAGACCGCCGTCCTCTGTGTCTTTGCTAACGTCGGTGCTAACCGCGAGCCGCAGGTCGGCCCCGCATACCCGGCCGGCCCAGTCGTCGGGGCGGGCGGCGGGCACGTCGCGATATCCGCCTGCATCGAGCGTCGGCGGCGGAAGGACGCGCGCAGTGTAGCGCCGGTCCTCATAGTAGCGCAGCTTCCTAGCCCGGATCGGCGGATGGCCCGAGATCAGCAGGAGCTCCTCGGTCGGCGGGAGCTGCATCACCTCGCCGGGCGTCAACAGGGCGCGTGCGGTCTCCTGCCGGCTGACCATGACATGCGCCAGCCAAGGCGCGAGCCGGTGACCGGCATAGTTGCGCATCGCGCGCTGCTCGGTCGCGGTGCCGAGCGCATCAGATATCCGCCTCGCCGTCCGCTCGTCGTTGGTCGCGAAGGCGATGCGGACATGGCAATTGTCGAGGATGGCGTTGTGCTCGCCGTAAGCCTTCTCGATCTGGTTGAGGCTCTGTGCGATCAAGAAGGCGCGCACGCCATAGCCTGCCAGGAAGGCGAGGCTTGTCTCGAAGAAATCGAGTCGCCCGAGCGCCGGGAACTCATCGAGCATCATCAAGAGCGTCCGCCTGCTGCCGAGGCGGCTTCCGGAACCTGCGGCACCGGTTTTGCCGTCTTTGCCAAGGCCATGGAGCTCCTCGGTCAATCGGCGGCCGATCTGGTTGAGGATCAGCCGCACGAGCGGCTTGGTGCGGCTGATGTCGGACGGCGGTACGACGAGGTAGAGGGAAACGGGATGCGCCGCCTCCACGAGGTCGACGATCCGCCAGTCCGACGCGGCTGTGACGGCCGCGACGGTTGGATCGCGATAGAGGCTGAGAAAGGACATCGCCGTCGACAGCACGCCCGAGCGTTCGCTATCGCTCTTGTTGAGCAGTTCGCGGGCAGCCGAGGCGACGACGGGATGAACACTGGGCGCATCATCGGTGCCGAGATGGTTGGTCTCCATCATATGGCGCAGCGTCTCAGCGAAGCTGCGCTGCGGATCGGACAGGACGGTCGCGACGCGGGCGAGTGTCTTCTCTTCCTCGGCATAAAGGACGTGCAAGATTGCACCGACTAACAGCGCATGGCTGGTCTTTTCCCAATGGTTGCGCCGCTCCAGCGCACCTTCCGGGTCGACGAGGATATCGGCAATATTCTGGACATCGCGGACCTCGTTTACGCCGCGCCGCACCTCGATCAGCGGATTGTAGCGCGCCGAGCGCGCGTCGGTTGGATTGAACAACAGGCAGTGCGAGAAGCGTGCGCGCCAGCCGGCGGTCAGTTGCCAATTCTCGCCCTTGATGTCGTGGATGATCGTCGAGCTGGTCCAGCTGAGCAGCGTCGGCACGACCAGGCCCACCCCCTTGCCAGAACGGGTCGGTGCGAACGCCATGACATGCTCGGGGCCGTCGTGGCGAAGATCGTCACCGCCAAACCGGCCGAGGACGACGCCGCGATCGCCGAGCAGTCGGGCCGCCGCGACATCCTTGCGGGCCGCCCAGCGAGCCGAGCCATAGGTCGTGAGGTTGTTCGATTGTCGCGCCCGCCAGATCGATCCAAAGACCGCGGCGCCGCAACCCAGGAAGCCGCCGGCCGCAGCGATCGCACCGGCCTCGTCGAAGATGACCGGCGCATAGGCGTCGAACGAGAACCACCATGGAAAGATCGACCACGGATGGTAGATCGGACGATCGAATGCGATGAACCAGGGCGGGCCGAGCTGCGGCTGGTAGGCGAGCCGAGCAGCGGCCCATTGCGTCGCGATCCAGATACTCGCGACGATGATCGCGAGCACCACGAGGATCTGTCCGATAAGCAACTTGGTCGGTGTCACGAGCGTCTCCAGCCCGGGACCGGACATCCTGTCCTCCGGGCCGCCTCCACGATCGCATCATCGCCGCCGCACGATCAGACCCTCGCTGGAGCCGGCACGGACGTGTCGGGGGACATTGATGCGACGTCCACCGTATCCAGCGAGTGAACCAGCGTGGTCACGCACGCAAAGTCGAAGCATTGGGCAAAAGGCCTGATGCAAGCGATGCAGGCACCGGAGGACCGGTACGAGACCATCGCCAATAGCAGTCCCATCGATCCTTGAAGATCCGGTGGCCGTTCTTGAATGCCTGCATTCGGTGCCGCCGGGCAGCGATACGCTATTTTGTCGATGCCGACGGTGCATCGAACACTTGGTCGCTATCGCGAATATGCGTAAATTAGTCGCCGTTCATGCCGAAAAGGGCATCGACCGGGTCGCTGGCGCGTATGTCCAGGCCTTGCGGCTAAAGGCGCCGGCGCATGTTCAAGCATGTCTCAGGGCCCGGTTCGGCGGCATTGCCTTGCCGTCCACGGAGCATATCCACCGCTTGGCCGCCTTGCATTGGGCATCGGACGCGATAAGCTGGAAGCGTGCGGGCCCCGGTCCGCATCGAGGCTTGAGGAGCTTGCCTGGGATATTTTGGCCGGGACGAACGATCGTTCCGGGCTGCTGGCGTAGATGTCCAGGCCGCGCTCGTCGGCTAAAAACGCCCGCGACGTCCCCTGCGCGAGTGACCCGATCGCTGGCCCGGCCGGCTCGCCTCGGCGCTGGAGGCGTCCCATGTCTTCCGGAGAAGCTGCCGCGCGCGCCGCGCGGGCGCGTGTCCGCTGCTCGCCATGAGCAGTGGATCGGCACTCCCTCGCGCACGTCGCGCCAAGGACGATGATGCGCTCGTCGAGACGTTGTACGCGGTCGAGGCGCCTCGCCTAGCGCGATCGCGTGCAAGGCGGTCCGATCGCCACGATGCCTTCGACCTCGTCCATGACGCATTCGTCCGACTGCTCGGCCTCGGACCGGACCGGCTGCGCTCCCTGGCGCAGGAGAGACCGGTGGCGTATCTCTGGAGGATCGCAACATCGGTTGGCCTCGACCAGGCCAAGCGCGACCTTCGCCGCGCGTCGGACATGCACGTCCCGCTCGACGGCGTCGAACTCGTTGCCCCCGATGTCGAGCGACAGCTCGAGGCGCGCGATGAACTGCGGCGCATCGAGCGCGCCGTCCAGGCCATGCGGCCTCGCACCCGTGCCATCTTTCTCGCGCACCGCGTCGACGGCATGAGCTATGCCGAGATCGCGCAGGCCTGCGGGATTGGCGTGAAAGGGGTCGAGAAGCAGATGAGCCGGGCGATCGCCATTCTCGCCCATGAACTGGATCAGGCCGACAATGGCTGACGATCGACGGCTGCAGTGCGAGGCCGCGGCATGGCTCGCGCGTCTCCAGGCGCCCGATGGCGAACGCGATCGTGCCCGCTTCGAGGCATGGCGCAACGCGGACCCCGCCCATGCCGCCGCCTTCGCCAGGGTCGAACGGCACTGGCAGGACAGCACCATCCTGGCGCGGAGCAGCCTGCGCTACGGCGCACCGCTGACAAGGCCCTGGTGGCATGTCGGTGCGTCCACGCCCGGCCGCCTCGCCTTCGGCTGCGCCGCCGCCATGGCCCTTGTCGTCGGGGCATGGAGCGTTTCGGATGCGCCGCGCATAGCGCCGGAGCGCGTCGCCAGCGCCATCGGCCAGCTTCGTACCATCCGCCTTCCCGATGGCTCACGCGTCACGCTCGACACCGACAGCACGCTGGCGATCCATTACTCGGCCCAGGTCCGACAACTCATGCTCGAGCAGGGCCGCGCGCGATTCACTGTGGCCCATGATCCGCGTCGCCCGTTCATCGTGACGGCAGGTGCGATGACCGTCGTTGCACATGGCACGGTCTTCGATGTCGACACGCGAGCGAGCGGGGCGAGCGTGACGCTGATCCAGGGCATCGTCGAGGTCATCGCCCGATCGGCAAAGTCGCCGGAGCAACGCGTCCGGCTGACGGCCGGCAAGCAGGTCACCGCCACCGCGGATATGACCCGTCTCTCCGCGCCTAGGACGGTGCCAGCGGGCGCGACAGGCTGGACGAGCGGAATGCTCGGCTTCGATTCCGCGCCGCTCGATCGCGTCGTTGCCGAAGCGAACAGCTACACGTCAACCAAGCTGGTCCTTGCCGATCCCATGCTCGCCCGGCTGCGGGTCACCGGAGCATTCCCGGCCGACAAGCCCGAAGACCTGGCAGCCAGCCTTGCCAGCATGTTCGGCTTGCGCGTCGAGGCGCGAGCGGATGGTGCCATCCTGCTCCTGCCGACCGCCGGCACCCCAGCTCCGCCACAAGGGGGGTGGATCGAGCGCGTGTCGTTGAACCCCGTGGAGCGGCGATCATGCCGCAGGGGGAACGACGATGAATCGCTTCTATCTCGGGGGTGCCGGCCTTGCCTGCCTGGCCGTTGTCGCACCGGCCAATGGCCAGGCACGCGACGAACACGCCTATGACCTGCCAGCCCAGCCGCTGGGATCGGCGCTGAGGGCGATCGCCCGGACGACCGGGCAGGCCGTCATGGTCGATGCGGCCCTCGTCGCCGGCCGCCGCGCGCCACCGCTCAAGGGGCGCTTCAATGCTGTGGGCGCGCTGGCACGCGTGCTCGCCGGGTCGGGCCTGCGGGCCGAGCCGATCAACCGGGGGTTCGTGGTTCGGCCGCAAGTCGGAGCCGAGGCCGAGCGGTCCTTGGATACGGACATCGTGGTCACTGGGAGCCGCATTCGCGGCGCACCGGTTGCCTCGACGCTGATCGTCCGCACCGCCGACACCATCCGCAACGAAGGCCAGGCGACGCTCGCCGACGTCATCCGGACCATCCCGCAGAATTTCGGCGGCGGCCAGAACCCCGGCATCGGTGCCAATGTGCCGGCGGCAAGCGGTGTCAATGTCGGGAGCGGATCGTCGCTCAACCTGCGCGGCCTGGGCAGCGACGCGACGCTCACGCTGCTCAACGGCCGGCGACTGGCCTACAGCGCCTCGCGGCAGAGCGTCGACGTCTCCGCGATCCCGGTGAACGCGGTCGAGCGGATCGAGATCGTCGCGGACGGTGCCTCCGCGCTGTACGGCTCGGATGCGATCGCCGGCGTTGCCAATATCCGGCTGCGACGCGACGCCCAGGGGCTGACCACGAGCGCGCGCCTTGGCGCGTCCACCGACGGCGGCAATGTCGAGCAGGTTTATGGCGTCGTCGCGGGAAAGCGATGGTCGGGCGGCGGCATGCTCTTGGCCTATGAATTCGGGCACAGCACCGCCATCCGCGCCGGCGACCGCGACTATGCCCGCGACCGAGTAACCGGGCTCGATCTCTACCCATCGCTCCGGCGGCACAGCGTGGTGCTGAGCGGCCACCAACAGCTCGCCGACACTCTCGAGCTGTCGCTCGACCTGCTCTACAATAATCGCCGCAGTTTCTCCCAATTTCCGTTGAGCGCCGCCGGGGTGACGCCGTTTCGACACGCCGAGCAGCCCTCCGAAAGCGACTCGGCTGCGATCGCGCCGGCGCTGCGCTGGTCTCCGGGCGCGTGGCGCTTCGAACTCGCGGGGAGCGCAGGCCGGGACCGGGTCCATTATGCGACCAACCAGTTCACCGGCACGCAGCTGACCAGCCGGACCTTCGGCTGCTATTGCAACGATGCCCATAGCGTCGAGCTCGCGGCCGATGGCCCGCTCTTCGCCTTGCCCGGCGGTCCTGCCAAGATTGCGCTGGGCGTCGGCTATCGTGATAACCGGCTGGTCAGCCAGCGCGGCGACAACAGCGCACAAAACGTCGATGCGCATCAGGACAGTCGCTACGCCTATGCCGAGGCCAGCCTGCCGCTCATCGGCCCCGCCCAAGCCGTCCCGCTTGTCCATCGCCTCGATGCCAGCCTGGCCCTTCGCCATGAAGACTATCCCGGCATCGATGCGGTCACCACGCCCAAGCTCGGCCTGGTCTACGCACCGTCGCCCGACGTCTCGTTGAAGGCGAGCTGGGGCCTGTCCTTCCGTGCACCGACCCTCCTCCAGCGATACCAGCCACTGGTGGTCGCCGCACTTCCGGCCACCGTATTTGGCGGGACCGGCCTGCCATCGGGGGCCACGGCCCTGCTCTTGTCCGGGGGACGCGATACCCTGCAGCCCGAGCGTGCCCGAAGCTGGTCGATGACGCTGGCACTGCATCCCCGCGCGGTCGACGGGCTGAGCATCGAGATCAGCTATTTCGAAACGCTCTATCGGGATCGCATCGTGGCACCGGTCACCTTCATCGCCCGTGCGCTCGCCGATCCCGCCTATGCCGACCAGGTGCTGCGCTCCCCCAGCCTTGCGACCCTCGAGAGCCTGCGTCTCGGGGCGGGGCAGTTCCTCAACGCCACGGGTCGCACCTATGACCCCAGGAGCGTGGTCGCGGTCATCGACAACGCCAACCGCAATGCCGGCCGGCAGCGCGTACGGGGCCTCGACATGCTGGCCCGCCTCGATCGCAACCTCGGCGCCGGGCAGATCAACGCCACGCTTTCCGGCGCCTACCTACAAAGCGACCAGCAACTGACGCCGGCACAACCCGTCGTCGATCTGGCCGGCACGATCTTCAATCCTCCCCATTTTCGGGGACGAGCCACCCTCGGCTGGACCCAGAGCGGCTTGACTCTCACCGGCGCGGTGAGCCGGATTGGCGGGGTCGAGGACCGACGGACCTCGCCGGCACGCCGTGTCGGGGGCATGACGCAGGCCGACCTCACGCTTCGCTATCGCACCGGCCCAGGACCAACATGGTGGCACGGTGTCGACCTTGCCGTGACCGCCCAGAACATCCTGAATGCCAAGCCCAGTCCGATCGCGACGACCCTGCCGTACGACACGCCCTATGATTCGACCAACTATTCGCCCTTCGGGCGGGTCCTCGCGATTTTGGCGAGCAAGTCATGGTAAGCGCGCTGTTGCTGGCCGCGGGCCTCGCTGTCGCCGATATCGATGCCGCACCCCCGCCATGCACCGGTATGGTGCCGACGATTGCCCCAGCCGGGGCAACGGATCGACCGGTCTCGCTCGACGACCTGCTGGCCTTGCGCGACATCGGCCAGCCGGACCCCTCGGTCGGGGGACCGAGCCCGCTCGCCGTCTCGCCCGATGGTCGCCGGATCGCCTTCGTCATCTCGCGTGCCGACCCCTTGGCCAATCGCGTCTGTCAGGCCTTGGTCGTGCTCGGCCTCGACCCGCAGGCCCGGCCCCGGATCGTCGATGAAGGCGGCGAGGCGATCCGCGCGGAAAACGTCGTGCGCGGGTCCCGGACCGGCAGCGGCCTGCCTGCGACCATCGTCCCGGCATGGTCGCCCGACGGACGATACCTGGCCTATCTCAAGCGCGTCGGCGGGCGGACACAGGCTTGGCGCGTCTCTGTCGACGACGGTGCCGCCGTCCGGATCACCGACGCGCCGGTCGATGTCGAGGCCGTCGCGTGGAGCGAGGATGGGTCAAGGCTCGTCTTTGCGACGCGACCCGGGCGAACGACCTTCGCTGACGCGGTGCGCGCCGAGGGCCGCACCGGGTTCCTGTTCGACCATCGCGTCATCCCGCCCAACGGCTTTGCGCCGCAGTTGCCGGGCGATCTGGAGAGAGTGGTTTGGTCGGTTCCCCGGGAGGGCGGACCGGTTGCGCGTGCCGATCGCCAGGACATCGCACGCCTGGGTGGTGAACCGGTATTGAGCGAGCCCTCTCCCCTGAATGCCGTGACATCGGATGGGCGGAAGGCGGGCGCCAAGGTGGACGGCCCGTCCCCCTTTGCCGGCCGCCGGATCTGGGCCGACGGGAACGGCAGCCGGCTGGCCTGTATCGCCTCCGAATGCCATGGCTCGATGCGCGGGATGTGGTGGGGCTCCGATGGCCGCAGCCTTCTCTTCCTCCGCTATGAGGGCCCGAACAACGAGCGTACGTCGCTCTTTCGCTGGACGCCGGGCGAGGCTGTAGTCCGTCGCATCCTGACTACCGAGGATGCGCTGGTCGGCTGCACCATGGCGCCCCAGGAGCTGCTGTGCCTGCGCGAAGCATCGCTGGCACCACGCCGCATCGTGGGAATCGACCTGGCCAGCGGTACCGCACGAACCGTCCTCGACCCGAACCCAGAGTTCGCGTCACTAGCCAAGCCCCATGTCGAGCGCCTGCGCTGGACGAACCCTGCGGGCCTTCCCGCCTGGGGCGATCTCGTCCTGCCTGCAGGACGACCGCCCGCCAGCGGCTGGCCGCTCGTCATCGTCCAGTACACCAGCCGCGGCTTCCTGCGCGGCGGCACGGGCGACGAATATCCGATCCTGCCGCTGGCGGCGAATGGGATCGCGGTGCTAAGCTTCCAGCGCCCACCGCTTGTCGTGCAGGCCCAGCCCAACCTCTCGAGCGCCCAGGCCGTCGCCGCGGTCTTGCGCAATTGGGACGAGCGGCGCAGCACCCATGCGTCGCTCGAAGCGGGATTGGCCAAGCTTGCCGCGCGCGGCGACATCGACCGCGACCGGATGGGCATCACCGGGCTGAGCGACGGATCGACCACGGCGCGCTATGCCCTGGTCGCCGGCAAGCCGTTCCGCGCCGCGTCGCTCAGCACATGCTGCCGCTACCTGCGAAGCGACCTCATCTACGGGGGCACTGTCCTTGCCGACGAGATGCGTGCGATGGGCTTTCCCAAGGTCACCGCCGACGATCCCGCATTTTGGGCGCCAATATCCTTGCCCCAGGCGGCCCATCGGCTGCGCACTCCGATCCTCTTCCAGCTGGCCGACGAGGAAGGCCTGTTCGCGCTCGAGACGTTCGCGGCCTTGCGCGAGAACGACGTCCCCGTCGAACTGCGCATTTTCCCCGACGAGCATCACATCAAATGGCAGCCGGCGCACCGGGCTGTAGTCTATGCTCGCAATCTCGACTGGTTCCGCTTCTGGCTCAGGGGAGAGGAGGACCCCGATCCCGCCAAGCGCGAGCAGTATCGGCGGTGGCGGAATTGGCGTGACCATTCGGCCGTGACTCGACTCCTGGCATCAGCCCCATGACCGCGCCCAGGCCTCGGCGTCGGCGAGTTGCAGAAGGCGAGCAAAGCGCAGGTCGCGGGCGGGTCCCGGCGCCAGCGCGGCCTCCACCGCCGCCCGGTCGATGACGCCATGGATGGCCAGGCATCCGTCGAGCAGGAAAGGCCGCAACATGTCGGCCTCTTTTTCGATCAGTCGCGCGAGGAAGCCGGTCGGCGTGCCCTTGGATCGCCGCCCCACCACCGAAGCGGGCAGGCGGGCTGCATAGGCCCGTCGGACCAGCACGCGATTACGTCCCTCCTCGAACCACATCCAGCTCGGCACGCGTAGCGCGGCCTCTGCCACGGGCTGCGAGACGAGGGGCGACAGGAGCGCCGGGTGTCGGTCCGGGTCGAGACCATCCGCGACCGCCATGGCGGCAAGGAGAAGGCCGACCTGGGCTGCCTTGCCCGGCGGCGTGCCTCGCGGCACCTCGAACCATGGATGGGAAGGATCAACGCCATCGATCACCCCGGGATCGAGGAGACTGTGGTCGACCGGCCAGCGATAGGCCGCACGACGCGTCACCAGGCGCACGCCGGCGCGTGCCAGGACAGCCGCAAGGCTGACCTGGGCCATCCGTGCGATCGAGGCCGCCGTTGCGATTGGTCGAGACTCCCTGCCCATTCCGAGCAGGGCATCGACCACCGGGGCGACGCTTTGCAGCGAGCAGAACACGTTGTCGCCGCCACCGCCATCGATGACCAGTGCCGAACCGGTTTCTCTCGCTAGGTCATCCGCAGCCGCAAATGTCGCTTGGCGGAACTGCGCACCGGTCGGTCGCGGCAAGCGACGCGCGAGGGGACGCGTGAGATCGACTTGACGAGGATCGCGAACGACCTCGACCAACGGGACGTCCAGATGGTGCGCCACGGCCCGGGCATGATCGCGTTCGTCGCCCTGCGCGTCTGCGACCACCATTGTAAGGCACGTGAAGCGGCGCCCAGTGGACGCCAGCGCGGCCGCCACGACCGAAGAATCCAGCCCGCCGGACAGGAGCAGGATCGCCGGCACACCGACCGGGAGGCGTGATACGACCGCAATGTCGATTGCCCGGGCCAATGCTTCCGCCGCCGCATCACGAGTATCGAAAGCCTGCGACCGGTCGGCCCATGACCAGGGAGACCAGTGCCGCTCGAGATGAATGCCGCGGTCGGAGACCTCGATTGCCTGCCCGCCGCCAAGTTCCTCGACGCCGCGCAGGCAGGTGCGCCCATTGCGCAAGTCGGTGGCCGCGAGGAAATGGCCCAGGGCATGCCAGTCGACAGCTGGAGCCGAACCGCCGAATGCGCCCAATAGCCTGACTGAAGAGGCCAGAACGACATGGTCGGGCGCCTCCTGCCAATAGCATGGCAGGCTGCCGAACGGCGCGCGCAAGGCGTAGCGGCCGTCACGCGAGGTGCCGAAGGCAACATAATCGCCCCAATGATCACGCGTCAGTTCACTTGCCGCGCTTACGGTTCCAGACGAGGCGCGAAGATTCGCTTCCGTCAGCGACGTGGTTTCTCCGCGCCGGAACACCGATCCGACGATACAGCCTTCCGGCGTGACAATCGTATGCGACGCGGCGATCATCATCCGATCGTCGACGTGGCATAGCCCAAGGCCCGCCCGGCCGGCTGCCTCGGAAAAGAGGGCTTGCTCCCCTGCGCCGAAGGGCTTGGACCTGGCCAGCCATGCAGCGAACGCCGGCCGGATCATATCACGAGAATCGGCGTGAACGCGTGCACGACATGCAACTCGTCGTTGAGCACTTCGGTGTCGCGCTGGACCCAGGCATGTGCCGCGAACGGGTCCAGCTGCACGCCGAAGACAAGCCGGGCATCGGCAGAAGCACATCGCCGGGCCAGCGCCAGCGACAGGGGAAGACAGTTTCCCGCCGGACTGACCAGCAGGCGCAGTCGCGCAAAGGCGCCCGCATGGCGATCGACATCGCGGGCAGTTCCGGCCTGCTGCTCTTGCCGACGCTGAAGTCGTGCAAGTTCACATCCTAGGCCGCGCCTGCGTATGCGCCAAGTGCTCGCCGCGAAGCACAGTCCGGCAATCATCGTCGAGGACCTGGGCGTGGTGTCAATTACCTCAAGGCGACTGGTCCGCGCGCGCGGGAGTTGGCAAGGCACGAGAGGTTCGCCCTTGGTGCTGTCAAGTAGTCCGGCCCGGACGAGCGCGAGGAGCGGTGCCGCCTCATCGCCCGCAAGTTCTGCACCGGCGCATAGCCGGTTGAGGGCTTGGCTCATTACGGCTGGAAGCATCCAGTAGCGGTCCGAGCGGGCATCGAGGAAGATCACGCTCTCGCCGATTGAGCAGAAGCCGACAAGCGGGGGTAGGAAGAACCTCATCGCGAAGCGGCGGGGTGTTCCCGGGAACACCCCGCCACCCTTTCAGTCGTCGGCCAAGCCGGCGCCGAGGAACCCCTGGACCTCGTCGATCGGGGTACCGGCCGGCCCCTGGGTCAGGACACGGGCATCGCCCAGATCGACCAGCGTGGGTGCCTTGTCGTTATCGCGTTCCATGACGTTCTCCTTGGTATGCCGCGATCATTCGCGACCTTGGGAGAATGTGCCGGCCGGATGGATATACGAATTTTATACGGAGTTGATATTTCGAATGTCAGCAATTTGATCGCCCGTAACTAGCTCAAGAAAATTGCGGTTCACGGCATGTGCCATTGCCCTAGGCTTGATTTCGGCCAATCTTGTGTCGCGACCGGGGCCGTTATCCCCCCACCCCCGTCTTTCCATTTTTCCAAATCAATCGATCGTTTCGGGAAATGCATTTGGTAGCATATCTTAGGAGAAGCGAGCCGATTGGTTGGCTGGCAAAGAGTGTTCCGTTCAAAACCGGCTCCGGGCCTTCCTTTTAAAGAAGAGCCAACCGGACACTATCGACCAGTTCACGCCGTCCCGATATGCGTGCGGGAGTGTCGGCTTACGGCAGAATCGGTCATTTAGGTGCTAGTCCCCTTCGTTGAGCACGTTCCCGACCACGGACTGAGCCCCATTGTCCGCAGCCGCGGATGGCTCGGGGGCGGCCAGCGCGTTGCCGGCGGCTGGGAGATTCGCCGCTTGGGGCTCCGTTTCGTTTCCCGCGTCCGAAGCGCCGACCCCATTTCCAGAATCCGCGTCCAGCTTCGGCGCGCTGGCGCACGGCAGGAGCGGGAGGGCAGACACGCTGTTCTTGTAGCATGTTGCGACAATGCCACCGGCGATCCCGATCAGCGCGACCACCGCAAGGACCCAGCGATGCCACTTGATCCGCCCTTTCAGCTTGGCGAACGTGTCCGCAAAGTCATCGCTAACGGTGGTGAACTCCTCCTGCAACCTGGTCTGCTGCCGAGCGATTTCATCGCCAATCACGTCCAATGTGAGCCACTGGTTAGTGATCGCGACCATCAGCAGGATGACGAAGATCCATGCGCCGACGAGCACCGCGAAGTTGACCCAAAGCTCTGGGCCGCAGGCGGTGGGCGCCTTGAGCTGCGACGCGACGACGATCGTCGCGACCGGGATGCCTAGCAGCTGATTTTGGATGTCGACAATCGTCTTGTGGATCTTCTGGGTATAGTCGATCCGAGCATCCTCGAGTTCGCCCTTGATCTTCGCGTAGGAGAAACTCGACGCGAACATCCGGTAGCCGGCAGCAAGCTTGTCGGCGATTTCGCCGAGATTGCGCAGCACGAAGGCGAAGCGGCCTTCCAGTTGATGTGATCGGCACAAGTCGACGATTGTCTCGAAAAGGATCGACAGCTTCTGCTCGCGATGGAGGTCGTCGGCAAAGTGGCCAAGGAGCCTATGTGCCGCCGCCAAGTCCAGGGCGTTCAGTTCGGCCGTGCCGAAATTTACCGGGAGGACAATCTTTCCGTCCTTCACGAAGATGAGTTCCGCTCGAGTCCGATCGAGGAACGACGCGGACTTTGCCAGTAGAGCAACAACCTCCAGCACCTTGCGGTATCGGGTCACGGCATCCGGTACCTGGTCGTCGCCAGGAGCGTAGCCTGCGTCCACGAGGAAGTAGTGCCCGGGCTCCTCGATCCGTGGCCCGCTGCCGGCGATCAGATCGCCGATGTTCCACGCGAGCAGGCCGAGGGCAATCCGCGGCAAGTCGATGCGGGCCTTCACCTTCGCGCCCACGGCCACGTCGGAGACGTCGTCGATTAGCGCGATGCCTGCGTCCGAGGCGGAATCGTCATCGGAGTCGATCTTCTTCAGGAGATCGACAATCTCTTGTGTAGCGACGGTTACTTCCGCATCGTCTTCTACCGTCGAACCGAACGCGGTGCTGCGATAGAGCGGCAGAAGGTCGGCGAACTTAAGCCTCGCCATTGTCCACCGTCTCTGCGCGAAGCTGCGCGACCAGCGCTTGCGGCAGGTTTCGGATGGTGAGAGTATTGCTCTCCGGATCGAAGCCGACTTCGCCCCGCGTCAGCGCGCGGCGATCGATGTCCACGGACCAGTTGGCGGCACGGTAGGAAATTCTCAGGAGGGGACCGATGAGCCGACGGTCCGGCACGAAGTCGTCGCCGAGCTGTAGGGCCGGACTGCCGAGATATTCGGTCAGCGGGGCGGGATCGGCCGGGGTGAGTTCGTTCGCGAAAGCCTGAAAGTCGATACGTCGATCTTCCCTTGAGCCTCTGTCGAGGATACTGTTTGCCCTCACCAGAAAGTCGTTCCGCGCATCGCCCTCCAGTCCTTGGTAGTCAGCAAAGCCGATAAGCGCTGCCGTGAGCTCTCGGGTGCTCTTCTTGTCGTCGCTGGGCGAGACGCAGCCCAGGAACTCTTTGAAGTATTCCGCCACCGCGCCCTTGCCCCGGAGGAAGCCAAGGTAGCGTCCATCGTCGGCCTGCCAAGCCGTCAGGTCGATCCGCCCCGCGTAGCGAAACCCATCCAGATCCAGATGGGTCACGTCCCGCGCAACGAACGCTTGGGTGAGTGTGGCTCCGAGCTTCTCCGTCACGATTGCGATCAGCATCAGTTCGCGGCCATCCTGCTCGAAATGTGCGAAGAAGACGTGACCGGCACCAGCGTTCGGAACGGTGCGTGCCTTCGCGAGCAGAGTGTCCATCAGGCTCCGGGTGAGGGCGGAAAAATCGCTTCCGTCCTCCGCCAGATAGTCGGAGAAGTGGCCCGCGGCAGGATAGTTGATTTCGTCGGGCGAGAATTGACCGTGCACTTTGGAGGATCGGCGGTTGTAAAGATCGTCTAGCTCGTCGACGATGCGCTGGGTCGTGGGCGAGACGGCGAGGGCGTCGTTGCCGCGTACGATCTGAAGACCTTGTTCAGTCCTGCGGATGTCGTGCACGGCCAAATGTCTGATGTTGTTTGGCATGCTCTCTCCCCCATCGGACAAATCACAAATTAGAAGCGCAATTGCAATGCGCTGATGCGTTCAGCGGTACCGTCTTACCGACGGCGCTGTTTCACTCCAAATCGTTTGAGGCTAATGCAGATCTCAACCAAGTATCGCCATTCCTATGCTGCAGCAGGGATGTCGGCTTTAGACGGAACCGGTCACTTGCGACTTTAACAGCTGCTGGTGGGCTCCGCTCCCATTCTAATCGTTCCACAGCACGACCGCTCGCCGTTGAACTTCCCGCTCTCAAGCACGAAGTTGATCATCACGGGCAAGGGGACGTAAGAGGTTTCTGCACCCCAAGTGAGCGGACTGTCACCCCCCCCAACGCCGATAACGTGATATATGCCTGATATTCTTTGTTCGACGGTCATATTTGATGATACTTAGCAGCCGCCGCTACAACCCCCGGATGAAGCGGCTTCCTGTTCGATCTTACCGCCTTTTGAGCCAAAGTATTATCGTATATTTCGTAATTTTTGAGTTGGAAGAATTTATAGGTGAATTTGCCTCGGTAGGTAATAGGGTAATAAATTCTCACCTTTGAAGCCCCTACTTCGGCCGCATACAACTCAATATGGTCATGCCAATGATGAATATTGGGATGAACTATATTGTAATTTCTTTGATCCGATATATTTTTGCTAAACAGCCTATTTTTTCTACGCCAATTTCGGATATGGTTTTTGTTAACTAATTTCACTGACATATTGCAGGACTTACAGGCCACCGACAGGTTAAATGCGGCAAAAGTCAAGCCCGGCATCACTGATCTTGGAATGATGTGTTCTCTATCAGTCTCAATATTACGATTATGAAGCGAGACCTTGCAGTAGCAGCACGCGCTATCCTGAACTCGCATGTGGTGTAATTTCAATCTATCTTTTAAAGATTTTATAATTTTTGCGTTGGCATGTCCCCTAAAGGAACTTTGGCGTCCATCTACCGTCCAAGGTGATTTTTTTGTCAAGGCCCAGCGAATTGCGCGCCTTTCTGTGGAATTTATGCGGAATTTCATTTCAAATGTTCTGGATCATTTCAATACACGCATGAATAAAATCGATCTGTCCTTTGCTATAAGATTTTTTATAAAATTCGTATATTCTTGTTATAGCCTCACCTTTTGACAACTCTCCGTCCTGAACACTCCAAGTAAGTTCAGATATTAGTTCCGAAAGGTAGCTGTTGGAGGGTGTGATCGTGCCAAATGCAGAATATAGAATTTCTTCGACACTGTCGGAATCATGATTGGGACCCTGAAGCAAATATTTTGAATGCTTATCATCTACCTGCACAACCTCAACAGAATCCCCATAGCTTGCGAGTGCGCCGGAGACGAGAACAGGGGAGTGAGTGGCAAGATAAACTTTCACTTCACTGTAGCCTAAAGCCATATGCAAAAATTCTAGATACTTACGTTGCCAGTAAGGATGAAGGCTATTTTCAGGTTCGTCTATGAGAAGTATATTTAGACTAGGTAGATGAGAGCGTATGAATAAATACGTTGAAATGAGTGTTTGCTCACCTGAACTTAAAGTCGAAAAACGCTGCCTTCCTCTTTTTCGATGGTGGAAAACAAGTTCATACCGGGCAATTATGCCTTGCTCCGCTAGTTTAGATACATATTTAAATATTATTCTGTTTCTGCCGCGGAGACTCCTTTCTAGATAATCAGAGCTTTGGGAAACTATGACTGAAAATCTCTGGAATTCAGAAAGGTAGGACACAGCTGATTTAAGGGCATCTATCTCAAATAGATTATCTGTCACCGTGTAAGGGTCAAACTTCGATATTTCGCCTATTTCTAATTCAAGTTCCACCGTAGGATTAAAATCTATCTCATCCAGTAGGTCCGCGATATCAAAGGTGTCCCTCCCTTCGGCATCAAAGAAATTGACAAGATTCTTGTTGACAGTTCTCTTTATTCCATAAGGCGCAATGCGGAGAATATCGCGATTTTTTCTGCTTCTAGAGAACCTTGAAAATGGAGTATTAACGATTACTCCGATCGATTTTACATCGTTCGTGTTATCGAATAGTTCGACTAACCGCTGAGACTTCCCGCATCCATTGGGGCCTACGAATGATGTTATACGCTTCAACTGCAGCAGCTCCCCGAAAGCCATCGAGCCCCAGCAAGATGCCCCATATCAAATGTAAACACCATATCTCGCCGCGCCTTGTTCCACGCGAAAGCTCGATAACTGATGAGCTTGTCGACGTCCTCCTCGTATGAGGGGCGGCGGCGATCGGACTCGCGTTTAGCTGACCCTATGATGCCGGTCAGGGAAAGGTCATTGCGACTATCCCTAGGCGCGCTCGCCCATTTTTGCGACGCTAAAGGAACGGCAGAAACATGCCTTTGCAGCGACCCGCCAAACTGGAAGGCGACGCAGCTTTCTAGCCCTACAAAGCAGTAGGCTGGCGTGCCCGATCGACCAACATCCGGCAATCGACGATCGCTCCCGTGCATGGCTGGAACGTCTCTCCCACCGTAAGCCGTCATTCAAGCGAGAAGCTGAGAACGGCCGCTTCGTCCCACAGGCCGACATTGTAGCGATGCGCGAACGACCAACGCGATTGGTTTTGGAGATTGCCAGGACTGCCACATGGCAATCCACGAAGCCGGGGCGATCATCAATCCCCCGTGCCGTCAAAGCGCGGCGTGTAGATTTCGCCAGGGGTTCGCCAGGTAAGGAGCGCCTCGACAGGATCTTGCCCTCTCAATAGGGCACGGCCGCTTTCTAGCCGTTGTCTTGCAGACTGAGCATCGCTTTCAAGGAGGCCAGCAAGCTGCGTTTCCACGGCATCGAAGAAGCGTCGAATGCTCATCGCTCTGGTCCAGTGCTCGATGACCTTGTCGAGCTGCGCGGCGCTGTCGACCTTGGATTGTTCGATCCGCTTCTTGTCCTCAGCCCGATCGCGGGCTTCCAGCTCGGCCAGCCATTTCTTGTGCGCGATCTCGGCGCGGAGCCGAGCCGCCTCGATACGGGCCACCAGTTCGGGGGCCATGTCTTCGACAGCGCGAACGAGGCCGGGTATCTTGGATGCCAGGCTGGCTGAGCCGGCGTCCTGCCACTGGTTGGTCCAGAAGACGTTGTGGTAGGGTGAATAGGCGATGAGCCGCAGGCGGCCTGACGGCATGTCTTTCGTGGTGGTGAAACTGTAGCGGTTCTCCCCTCGCTTGGGCGCCACATAATCGCGTTCAGGAATGTAACCGTCATCGATGTATCGCACGGTGATGTTCTCGGACATCTCGACGATCGCGAGACCGATCGCCACCGACCCGATATAGACGACCGTCGGACGCTGGGGAGACCAAAGGCGTCTTGCGCTCCAGCGGTCCTTGGGCTGGCCGACAGCTTCGCGCTCATCAGCCGATATGCCCCAGAGCTCCTCGCCTGGCGGTGCCATGGCCACCCGGGGCCCTTTGGATTCGAAGGCATTGAAGAGGTCATTGGCAAAGGCGAGCGCCCTTTCGAGGCCGGATGCCGAGGCATTCACGTCAACGAGCAGGCGCTTGTGCGGTTTGAGATGGGAATTCTTGTCGACTAGTCGGCCGCTTTCGAAATGATGCCGTGCCCCGCTGATCATGCGGTGGATAGTCCCTGCCGCGATCCGCACGCGCCGCTTTGCTGTTGGCGCAGCTGGCGTACGGGGCCGGGCCGCCGCAGCTTCAGCCGTTGGCCATTGCATATGGCGAGACCAAGTAAGCTGATCACCGGGCTGCGCTTCCGGCAAGCACGGAGGCGGTGGAGACTTGCCGACCGCAAGCTTGGCCCAATAGCCCTGCGGCGGCCTCGGCACATTGAGCATGCCACAGACGCGAGCGAGATAGCTGCCGGATACGCCGAAGCGCTTGGCGGCATGCATCATCGGCTCGGTCCAGACGATGTCATAGAGTTCGTCGCGGCCGCAGCCATCACGAGCGGTCATCGGGGCCATGCTCCTTGCAGATCACAGGCAAGATAACATGGTCGGGATGACGGCTCGGTGGCGTCGGACCGTCATCGGGCAGAATTCCGGCGAGAACGCTTCGGCCCCGCCTCCGCCGCCTCCTGCCGAAGAGAGCGCAGGCCTCAAAGGAACAGCGGCTATAGGACCGACCCTGCGCCTAATCGCGCAGGAGTGCGCGGACGATCTCGGGGGCAAGCCGCTGGCGACGCCGGTGATAGCGACGCCAGCCGATGCGCAGCGCGGCGACTTCGCCGCGCCCGGCCGCCGACGCGAGCCGCGCGAGTTCCTGGTCGGTATCGGCGATCAGGCTGCCCTCGACGAGGCGGACCGCATGCAGGCGGGCATTGATGTCGCGCATGGCCCGCAGATGCTCCTCGTTGCCCGACGCGCGGGCGAGCCGCTCGGCGAACGCGGCCGTCGCGCCCGCGATATCGCCGGCATGCTCCTGTTCGCGCGTGTCGACGGCAAGTCTGCCACCCGCCGATCGCAGGATGATCCCGATGACCTCCTCGTTCCAGCGATAGAGGTCGGCGAGCGCGGGAGCGTCGATCATCGGGACGTGGAAGCCACCGCCGGGACGGGCATCGACCAGCCCTGCGCCACATAGCTGGTTCAACGCCTCGCGCACCGGCGTCGCGCTCGTGGCAAGGCCATCCGCCAGTACGGCCGGGTCGAGCCGCGCGCCGGGTCGCAGGCCGCGCGTCAGGATCATTCGCCGGACCGCGTCATGGACTCGCTCGGTCGTCGCCCCGGCGTTCATCCGCCCGACCGTTGCCCGGCGACGTAGGCCGCAACCATCTCGGCCTGGTCGGGCCGGAGCGCGTCGACCGCGCCAATCGCCGCGTCGATGTCGTCGCCGAGCAGGATCGACGGGCATTGGCCCTCGTAATTGCCGAGATTGGGGCGATGCTGGCGATAGCCGACCAGCGCCGCCAGTTCGGGCGTGAAGCTCCGCGCCACCGCCGGTGGATAGGCAAGCCACTGGTTCTCATAGGGCTTCAGCCATCCCAGCGCATAGCCGACCACCACGCCCCGCCGTACTGCATCGCTCCGGTTTGGCCCCGCGCCGTGCAGCGTCGAACCGAGGAACAGGAGCGCCGAGCCGGGCGCCATCACCGCCGCGCACGGCGCCTCTTCGGGATCATGGCTCGCGGCGTACCCGCCATGGCTGCGCGGCCAAATCAGCGTTGCGCCATTGTCGGCCTCGAACGGCGTCAGCGGCCAGATCACGTTGACGAGATACTCGGTCGCGCCGGGCTCGACCCGCCACATGTCCTGGTCGCGGTGCGGCACCTGCTGCGGCGCGCCCGGATGGACGGCGATGGCCTGTGCGACATTGAGTTGGATCGTGTCGCACCATGGCGCGAGCAAACCCTCCACCACCTCGCGCACCAGCGGATGCATGACCAGCGCCTCGGCATGCTGCGATCGCGCCAACAGGCGGCCGAACCGCCTGGTCGTCTCGCCGTAGAAGCCGCCGCGGCCGAACGGCGTCGCTGCGAAAGCAGGTGCGAGATCCTCGTCCAGCCGGGCCAGCGTCTCGAACGGCAACAGGGCGGGGATGATGCAATAGCCATCGCGCAGCAGTTGCGTGCGCCAAGCCTCGGCATCCTTGTCGGGCCGCGCGGGGACCGCAAACCCGCTCATGCCGCGACCGCCACGGTCACTTCCGCCCCGATGATGCCGGTCGCGGCGAGCTTCGCGCGCGTGTCCGCCTCGATCGCGATCTCGAGTGCCATGACCTGTTCGCCGCCGATCGCCTTCGCGGGCCCGAGCGGGCGGGAGCGCCACCCAAAGGCCAGGATTTGCCGGGCCCAGCCGAGCCCGGCCATCGCGGTGTAGCGCGCGATGCCGTGGGTCAGGCCATGGTCGACGAGCGCGACTACCAGCGCGTCGCGTGCTGTTCGGCGGGCGCGGGCGTCCAGCGACCGGTCGAGGCAGAAGCGCGTGATCTCGAATATCGCCGGCCCCGTCGGCGGCGCATCGGCGCACAAGCCGGGAAAGAGTGTACCGAGTAGATGCGGGCGGGTCGTCGGCAGCAGCCGTGCCGAGGCACGATGCGCCCCCGCCGCATCGGTCACGACGAGATAGCGCGCGTCGCCATCGTCGAACTGGTCGACCTCGAACCGGCCGTCGACCACCGTCACCTCCCATCCGAGCAGGTCGACGAACACGGCCTTGCGGGCCGCGAACATGCGCCGGAGGACAGGATGCTCCAGCGGTCGTGGGACGTTGCGGATCAGCTGTATCATGGCGGCTCCCCTTGCTGTGCCGCCGCCATGATCAGGGGCAGGACTGCCGCTCGCCTATCCCGGAAAAGGGGGATGGCCGGGGCGAAGCACGTCGCGGAAGCTGATTGTCCCGTCGAACAGCGTCCGGATCACCAGCGATGTCCGCTTGCTCACCTCGTACCGCTCGCAGGCCTGCCGGACATGGCAGGTGATCGTTTCCTCGCTGATCCCAAGGATCCGGCTCGTCTCCCAGTCGGTCTTGCCCCGCGCGATCCACAGCACGCAGTCGCGCTGCCGATCGGTCAGGCTGGGCGAAGGCTCGGTTCGCGCGCCCCGCGCCATCCACAACCGCCGCGCCGCCTCGAAGGCGAACGCCCCGGCCAGCTGGGCAAGCGGCAGCGCCTCGGGCGCGATCGACTGGCCGGCGCAGCGCGCGAACGAGCACGAGCCATGCGCCTCGCCCGGGACGTTCGCGGGCACGGTGAAGCCATCGCCGATTCCCTGCTCGCGGCCCAATGCAAGCGTCCGGCGATCGGCGGCGGTCAGCGGGATCATCGCCGGTATGCGCGACCACTGGAAGCCGACGCTGGTCACATGGCTGGCTCTGTGGACCGGGTCCGAGACGCCCAGCCGGTTCGCCTCGTAATAGTCGACCCATTCCGGCGGATAGTCGTGCAGGAGGATCGCCTCGCCCTGTGCCGCGCGCAGGTCGACATGATGCGCCAGCGCGAAATGGTCGAAGCCGAGATGGCGGGTGATCCGCCTCATCGCGCCAGCCAGGTCGTCGGCGTCGCGCGCGGCGTCCACCAGGTCCATCAGCTCGAACGCCATCGCACGCATCTGCATCGCGCGGCACCCCGGCCCAGGGCGGCGTTTCAAGCCACCGGCGATCCCCCGGCCGTCCTTTTCTTCCCCCTTGCGCGCCTCTCCGGCTTCTCACCCCGGCCGCGCGGCTGCTGCCCGAGCAACGGAGGCTATCACAGCCATAACCCTGGCGAAACGAAATACCCGTCCGGAACGGCGTTGCCCCGCCACCAAGCGGACACCCCCGCTTGGCAACGGCGTGACTGAATGGCCGCATCCGATCGACTGGCGCGATCCCGCGCCCTACCGGCGGCTCGCCCGCACCGATCGCGCCGGCCTAATGTGGGAATGGCTGCGCCGCGACCCTGCCTATGTCGCCTGGTACACCCGGGCCAGCACCGCCACCCGCGGCGCGAAGTTGCCCGCCGGCGCGCTCCAGCGCTGGGGGTTGCACTTTCGCCGAGGATCCGGGGATCGGCGCGCCCGCCGCACGGATCCTGTGGCATGAAGCGCTCGATCCCGGCACGCTGTCCGTCACCGTCACGCCGGTCTCCGGTCCGGGTCCTGACGCGGTCGACCTCGACCGGCTCGCACCGTGGCTGACCGTCATCGAGGGCCGGGACGCGCGCGAGCATGCCGTCCTGTCCGACGGCTGGCGCCGCATCCGGGTCGATGTCGAGGCCGGCACGCTTCGGGCGGGCGGCACCGTCATCCTGGCGTACCGGTTGCGCGGGCTATGCTCCGCCGAGTCCCGGCTGCTGCCGCTCAGGCGGCTCGTCACCCTGTGCCGCGCCGGCCGCTTTGCCGCGACGCTCTATCCGCCCGATCGGCGCATGCCGCGCTGGATCGAATTCCTGCGGGTCGCCGACGCCCGGGCGAGCGGCGCCAGCTACCAGGACATCGCATGCACCCTGTTCGGCGAGGCCCGCACCCGGCGAGACTGGCATGCACCGGGCCGGTCGCTCCATTCGCAGGTCCGCCGGCTCGTCGCCGGTGCGCGTGCCATGGCCGCCGGGGGCTATCGCGACCTGCTGCGACGGCGCGAGCGCGGCACCAGTGCGCCGGACGCGTGACCCGACCGGGTGGACCGGTTTCCTTGCGGCGCCACTCCGGCTAGGTTGTCCCGCGATGCGAAGCGACCTCGAACACCTGCCGGACAAGAAGCGCCGCGATCTCGACCGGATCGTCGAAGTGCTGTTCGCCGAGTTCGAGCAGGCGACATCGCTGTCGACCCAGAAATGGCGGCGGCAAGGCCGCATCCTGAAAGTCATCCTCTACGGATCCTATGCGCGCGGCGACTGGGTCGATGATCCGGTCGGCGGCTACCAGTCGGACTATGACATCCTCGTCGTGGTCAGCGACGAGCGACTGACCGAGCCGGGCGAGTTCTGGGCCAAGGCCGACGACCAGTTCGTCCGCGAGGTGACGATCTCGAAGCGTATCTCGGCACCTGTCACCTTCATCGTCCACAGCCTGGCCGATGTGAACAACCAGCTGACCCAGGGCCGCCCCTTCTTCATCGACGCGATCAACCAGGGCATCGCGCTCTACGAGGTCGAGGACTATCCCTTCGTCACGCCCAAGCCGCTTGAGCCAAAAGCGGCGTTGGCAGAGGCGCGCAAGCACTTCGACCAGTGGTTTCCAGCAGGAGCGAAACGCCTGCACATTGCAAAGTTCGATATCGAGCAGGGCTATTTGAACGATGCGGCGTTCGATCTGCACCAAGCCACCGAACGCTTCTACCACTGCCTGTTGCTGACCCTGACTCTGTACAGCCCCAAGTCGCACAAGCTGAACTTCCTGCGCAGCCAGGCCGAGCCGCTCGTGCATGATCTCATTGCCGTCTGGCCGCGCGATACCAAGTTCGCGCAACGCTGCTTCGAGCTGCTCCGCCAGGCCTATGTCAACGCCCGCTATTCGCCCCACTACAAGGTGACGCGCGCCGGGCTCGAATGGCTCGCCGAGCGCGTGGCGCTGCTCCAGCAGCTGGTCAAGCACGCCTGCGAGGCACGGCTCGCCTCGGGCTGATCGCCTGATCTCCAGATAGAAAGAGGAACTGGCGCCCCGGGCGCTGGCGCACCCGGTCGTGCTCTCGCGGCACGCCGCCGAGCCGCAGCTGCGTCTCGGCCATTCGGCGTCGATCACTGGCGCAGGGGTGCGGTCGCCGCTGGCGCGGCGGTGTCGTGGGTCGGGGCCTCCCCGGTCAGCGGGAGTGGCCGGCGCGCCCTCCTAGGCCCGGCGCGGCCGGCGGCAACCCGCAATCCTTGCGGGTGCTCCAGTGCCTTTCGCCCTTCGGTGCCGCCGCCCACTCGAACCGGGCCTTCCGGTCGCTCGTCGCCGCCCACCCCCCGCTGTCCGGGGAGCCATGCTGGGCGGGGAAAGGAGATTGGATCATGCACAGGAACACCAAGGAACGTCGTGTTTCGGGAGAGCACGGGAAGGCGCGCGCGGATCGCGCATCGCTTTACGACGAGGTGACGGGGCGGATCATCGTCGACTTGGAGGCGGGGCAATTGCCCTGGGTCCAGCCATGGGGAACCGACGGATCGAGTGTCGGTCCCGGCCTGCCGCGCAATGCGCTGACCGGCCGGCCCTATTCGGGGATCAATATCCTGATCCTGTGGGGCGAGGTCATCGCCAGGGGCTATCCATCGCAGGGCTGGCTGACCTTCCGGCAGGCGTTGGCGGCCGGTGGCTATGTCCGCAAGGGCGAGGTCGGCACGACCGTCGTCTATGCCGATCGCTTCATACCCGAGGCGGAGAAGGAACGCGCACTTGCCGAGGGCGGCGACGCCCGCGCAGTGCCGTTACTCAAGCGCTTCACCGTCTTCAACGCCGCGCAATGCGAGGGGCTGCCCGCCGATCTCGCCGCGGATCCGGCGCCCTTGCCCGAGCGCGAGGTCGTGCCGGTCGCAGAGGAGGTCATCGCGGCCTCCGGCGTCGCGTTCCGGGTCGGTGGCGACAAGGCCTATTATGCGCCGTCGCAGGATGTCGTCGTCGTGCCGCCGCAACCGGCCTTCTTCGACCAGGTCAATTACTACCGGACCTGCCTACATGAACTGACCCATGCCACCGGTCATCCCGCGCGCCTGGGTCGTGACCTGTCCCGCGCCTTCGGGACACCCGGCTATGCCCGCGAGGAACTGGTCGCCGAGATGGGCTCCGCCTTCCTCTGCGCCGCGCTCGGCATCGTGCCGACCGTCCGCCATGCCGACTATATCGCCGCGTGGCTCGCCGTCCTGCGCGAGGACAACCGTGCCATCTTCCGTGCGGCCGGGGCTGCGTCGCGCGCCGCCGACTGGCTGCTCGCCCGGCATGCCGAGGCGCAAGCCCGGGGGGTGGCGGCATGACCCTGCTGACCCCCGACCTGCGCTTCGCCCTGCGCACCAACGACCTGGCCCGCCGCGCCGCCGCGCGTGCCGGCCAGGCCGAGCCGGATCCCATGCCGGTGGTGAAGCTGTTCAACCCGTTGGGTGCCGGAACATGGCTGGCCACCGAGCTCTGGGAGGATGGCGACACGCTGTTCGGCCTCGCCGACCTCGGCTTCGGCTGTCCCGAACTCGGCGCCTTCTCGCTGCGCGAACTCGCCTCGCTTCGCTTGCCCTATGGGCTCGGCATCGAGCGCGACATCGGCTTCGAAGACCTCGCCCCGCTCTCGGTCTGGGCGGCGACCGCGCGAAGCGCCGGGTCGATCATCTGGGCGGAGGTTCTGTTGCGGCGCAAGCCGCCCACCGAACCGGAGGGCGGATAACGCGGGCGAAGGGGAGCCGGTCGCCGTCGCACCGGCTCCCTGTTACGGCGCGAAAGCGCGTGGCATGGTCGCACCGGGTTATTCCCGGAAAAATTCGCGCGTCGCCGCCCCGCTGCGGGGGCGGCGACGCGCAGTCGAAAATGAAGGAATCGCCCGTGGTCGCGATGCCCTCCATCGACGGAGAGACCGTTTATCGACGCGGAGGAAGAAGTGCTGCCTTGCGAGCGGCAATGGTGACGCGCGCGGCAAACATGGCAACGGCGGATGGTGGCACGGGGGCAACCCGCGCCATTCCCCGGCGCTGACGTGACAACAACTGATCCCCTTCGCCGGCCCGGACAGCGCTGAACGAACGGATTGCGGCCCATGCGGGTCGATCGAGATGGTAGGCGGTCGCTCTGCTCGTGACCTTTGTCCTGCCATCGTCCAGCCGTTGAACCGGTGTCGACGAGAGGGGTGGACAAGCCTCGCGATCGGTCTCTCGGCGGCCCGGTCAAGGGCTTGGATCACGCCCATGGGGAACTGGCCGACTGGCGAGTCCGGCGTCGATCATCACGACGCTGCCGACCTGTTTGGTGTCTGATCCTTGCTCGCAAACGCCGCCCTCGGACGGCCTCTCCGACGGCGGGTCTGGCAGGCCCGCTCCTGTTCCCGCGCAACGGCTGCGCCGTCCTCCACGTCCGTTTCGGCCTCCGGTGCGCGTCGTCGCGCGCCTGCCGGTCGACCGCCTGTCGAGGCCGCAAGAGGGCGGCGCTCGCGAGCAAGGAGACAGTGACATGGCACAGATCGGCAGCTTCGTCCGCGACGATAACGGCGTCTTCGCGGGCACCATCCGCACCCTGATGCTCAACACCAAGGCGACGATCCGCCCCTGCGAACGCGACAACGACCGAGCGCCCGACCACCGCATTTACGCTGGCGCGATCGAGATCGGCGCGGCCTGGACCAAGGCCGCACGCGAGAGCGGCACCGAGTATCTCAGCCTCAAGATCGACGATCCCTCGCTGCCCGCACCCATCTACGCACAGCTGGTGCGGGGCGACGGTGCGGAGTGGAAGCTCATCTGGTCCCGCTGACCGGCCCAGGGGGTGTCGAAGACCGCCCGTGCGGTTTCCGACACTCCCGCCGCGAGGCCCAATTCCGCAGTCCTGGGGTCCCAGGCGGCCGATCCCCGGCCGCCGATTTGCAGGGACACTGGAAGCATGGAGTTCGACGACGAGATCACCCGAGCGAACCGCGCCAGGCGTGGTTCGCCCTTCCTCAACACCGACCAGGCCGCCGCCTATCTCAAGCTGTCGAGCCGGCAGTTGAAGCGCCTGCGCCGCGCCGGCAAGGGGCCGGTCTATCGCCGCCACAGCCGCTTCGTCCAATATCATATCGACGATCTCGACGGCTGGAGCCGCGACCATGCCGGGCGGGATTTCGAACGATGAGCGCGGGTCGAACCGGCATCGGCGGCACACCGCTGCTCGACTGGGGCGATACGCTGCGCGCCGCCAAGACAAGGCATCGGCGGCGCGTCCGGCGGATCGGTATCGGCGCAGTCGGGATCGCCGTCCTGCTGTCGACCGTCGCGCTGCCGCCCGCGCCCCGCCTCGTCTGGAACGCGAGCGCCAGCGCGCCGATCGGCCTCTATGCGGTTGCCCCAGGCATCGCGGCACAGCCCGGCGACATGGTGGTCGCCCGGCTGCCCGAGCCCTATCGGCGGCTCGCTGCCACGCGCCGCTACTTGCCGCTGAACGTGCCGCTGGTGAAGCGGGTCGCGGCTGCGCCCGGCGACGACGTCTGCGCGCTGGGGCCTCTGATCTTCGTCAACGGGCGGCCGGTCGCCAAGCGCTTGGACGTCGATCGCGCGGGGCGTCCGTTGCCGCATTGGTCGGGGTGCCGCCGACTGCGCGGAGACCAGCGCTTCCTTCTGATGGACGCGCCCGCATCGTTCGACGGACGCTATTTCGGGGTGACCGAGGGCGTCGATATTATCGGCAAGGCGCGGCTGCTATGGGCGCGGTGAGGCTCTGGATCGCGGCCGCGTCGGCCTTCCACGCCGGGCCGGTGCAGGCGGAAACTGTCGCCGACTGGCGTCCCTATATCGTCGAGGCCTCGAGCCGTTTCGGCGTGCCGACCTCGTGGATCGAGCGCGTCATGCAGGCCGAGAGTGGTGGGCGCACAATGCTCGACCAGCGTCCGATCCGCTCCTCGGCGGGTGCCATGGGCCTGATGCAGTTGATGCCCGGCACATGGGCCGACATGCGCGCCCGGCTCGGCCTCGGCGACAATCCCGACGACCCGCGCGACAACATCCTCGCCGGCACGCTCTACCTGCGGCTGATGTACGATCGGTTCGGCTATCCCGGCCTGTTCGCCGCCTATAATGCCGGCCCGGGGCGCTATGCCGACTATCTCGCGGGGCACGCTCGCCTGCCGGCCGAGACGGCGGCCTATCTCGCCAGGGTCGCGCCGCCGCCGTCCGGCCGGGTTGCGGTGCCGACGCGTAGCGCCATCGCTGTTCGCGGTGCGCAGGAATGTGCGCCCGGTCGATCCGGGGATTGAAAAATTGACTGTCGAATCGTCGATTTTTGTCGCGCTGTCGAAGGCGGATTGAGCGCGATGAGTCTCCCGTATTCGCTCCGCGGCGGGCTATTGCGCCGCCATCGTCATAGCTGCTCGACTACCCTTACGACGCAGTTCCCGATGACGAGGACGACCACGCTGAAGGTCGTCAAGAACATGATCGAGGGCGCGGGTGCGGCGTCGGATCGCGAGACGGACGCATCAAGCGCCTGGGTGGAATGGCCGTCCGGACGCGGTGCCGGCGCGACTTTGGCGCACTGGTTTCTGGCGGCCGGGGAAGTAGCATTCCGCTGGAATACACGCGGCAAGAAACGCCGGCCCAGGCGCTTGATACCACGCTCGAGGCGCACGCATCGCGAGCTTTCTTGCCGGGATAGGCGGCAGCAACTCGGCGTCGGCTCTGCCACATTTTCGAGCCTGGGGGATGCGGAGGAAGGGAGGAAGAGTAAACAAGATAAAGGCAGTGTCTCGCGACCCTGCGTAAGTGATTGTCTGCACATCCTTTTCTCGGGAGATGGCAGCCTGCGGCTGCGAGACAGTTCTGCAAGGAACGGCGAAAATCCGTCATTTCCGCCCGGAATCCGCGAGACTTCGGAGCATTTCGATGCCTGACGACGATTTCAAGCCGAAGTTGGGCAGGAGCCGGAGCAGGGACGGCAAGCACGCGACGACATATGGCGGGCGCATCCTCGCTGCGGCGCGGCTCGCCGGCAACAAGACCGGCGTGAAGGCGCGACGCTTTGATGGCAGCCGGATCGGGCGCGGCGCGAGCGTCGGCCGGCTGCTTTCGAGCCGCGATCGATTTACAGGCATGCGCGCGCGCCGGGCAGTGGTGAAGGCGAGTCTGATCCGGCTTCGCGGGAAAGGCGGCCAGGCCGCCCGCGCGCACATGCGCTACATCCAGCGCGATGGCGTCACGCGCGAGGGGTTGCCGGGCGAGCTCTATGGTCCGGAGACCGACCGCGCCGACGGCGACGATTTCCTCAGGCGCACCGCCGGCGACCGGCATCAGTTCCGCTTCATCGTGTCGGCCGAGGACGGCGCCGAATATCCCGACCTCAAGCCCTATGTCCGCCGCCTGATGACGCAGGTCGAGCAGGACCTCGGCACGAAGCTCGAATGGGTCGCGGTCGACCACTTCAACACCGAGCGCCCGCACACCCACATCGTGCTGCGCGGTGTCGATGATCGAGGCGAGAACCTCATCATCGCGCGCGAGTATATCTCTCGTGGCCTGCGCGAGCGCGCATCCGAACTGGTGACGCTCGATCTGGGGCCGCGCACCGATCGCGAGATCGAGGATCGCCTCCGCCGCGATGTCGACCAGGAGCGGCTGACCGCGATCGACCGGCGACTGCTGCGGCGGATGTCTCCCGATCGCACGGTGTCGCCGGCGGACAATGACCCCTTCCAGCAGTCGATCGCGGCGGGGCGGTTGCGCAAGCTCAAGGCGATGAACCTGGCCGAGGATCTGGGTGTTGGCCGTTACCGGCTGGCGGAAGGGCTTGAGGACACGCTGCGCCGCATGGGCGAGCGCGGCGACATCATCCGGCTCATGCAGCGCGAGCTGACCGCCCGCCGGCTCGATCGCGCCGGGGTCGAGCAGGTGGTCACCACGGAGTTGCGCGAACCCCTCGTTGGACGGGTGATCCACCGCGGCTTTTCTGACGAGCATCGCGACCGCCACTACATGATGGTCGATGGTGTCGATGGCCGAGTTCATTATGTCGATATCGGCCGGGGCGGTGCGACCCCGTCGGTGCAAGAGGGCGCGACGGTCCGGCTCGAAGCGACCAAGGCCGAGGCGACGACCGCCGACCGGACGGTTGATGAAGTCGCCCACGCCAATGGCGGTCGCTATTCGGTCGACCTGCATCTGCGCCACGATCCCCAGGCCAGCGAGGGCTATGCCACGAGCCATATCCGACGGCTGGAAGCGATGCGACGGGCGGGCGCCGGCCCGGAGCGGCAGGCGGACGGCAGCTGGACCATCCCGAGCGACCATCTCGCCCGCGCGGAAGACTTCGCCCAGCGGCAGCAGCGCGACCGTCCGATCGCACTGTCGATTCTCTCTTCGCGGCAAGTCGATGATTTGGTCGCGATCGAGGCTCCGACTTGGCTCGATCGCGAGCTCGCCTCGGGCGCACCCGGTGCAGCGCGCGATGCCGGATTCGGACGCGAGATTCGTAGCGCACTGGCAGCACGCCGACAGTGGCTGATCGAGCAGCAACTCGCCGACGGCGACGGGCAAAGTTTTCGGCTACGCGCCACTGCTCTGGAGAACCTACGGCAACGCGAACTGGAGAGCGCGAGCGGCCGGCTTTCCGAGCAGCTCGACAAGCATTTTGAGCCCGCCCGCATCGGCGAACGCGTTGAGGGCGTGATCGCCCGCCGCATCGATCTCGAAGGTGGTAGCTACGCGCTGGTCGAACGGTCGCGGGATTTCACGCTGGTACCGTGGCGCGATGCGCTCGAACGCAACATTGGCAAGGCCGCGTCCGGCATCATGCGGGCGGACGCCATCAGTTGGCAGTTCGGTCGGCGTCGATCCGGCCCCACAGTCAGCTGAGCGCAGCCGAGGCGGTTGCGACAGCTAATTGCGCCACCGCTGCGCAAACATTTCGACATTAACTGTGGCCACAGGTACTGACTTAGGGTAGGAATAACTGCGCCAAAAAGGAGCGAGCGGGGGTAGTAAATTGTGGCAGTTGTGATCACCACTTGTACGAATCGCAAACGCAAACCCGTCGCCGATGGCCTCCACGCGTCCTCTCTTCCTAAGGGTAATCTGCGCGACGTCGCAGGTGACTGGTGTGCACGGATTGGGGCTACCGAAGCGCGCTACCCTGCCACCGACCTTTACGGCGGCCGGGGCTTTCAGGAAGCAAACGTCGTTGCGGGAAGGCTCGGCGCGCCCCTATTGATCGTGTCGGCCGGGCTTGGGCTGGTCCGGTCCGAGACTGCCGTTCCGTCCTATGCGTGCACCGTGATTGCGGCGGCCAACGACAGCATCGCGGAACGCCTTACCGACGGCAGTTCCCTCGCCGATTGGTGGCGGGCGATCAGCGCCGGTTCGCCAGCTTCTTGCCGGGTTGAGACGGCTTTCGACGCCAGCGATGGGTTAGTGTTGGCCGCTCTTTCGGACGCCTATGTCGATCTGATCGCCGCCGAGGTGGAGGCCTTGCCTGCGTCGGCGCGGCAGCGTCTGCGCCTTTTCACGCGCGCGCCGCTGCACCGGATTTCCGACCGATTGCGGCCCTTCGTCATGCCCTATGACGACCGTCTAGACGGTCCCGACAGTCCGGTTCGCGGTACGCGAAGCGATTTTGCGGGCCGCGCTCTGCGCCATTTCGCGGATTATATCCTTACTCAGCCAGATGATCGGGATGCCGCCGGGCATGCCGCTGCCGTCGCGGCCGCGATCGCGGATTGGTCGCTTCCCGAGCGGCATGAGCGGGTGCGGCACGATGACCCGACGCTTCGCACACTGATTGCCGAACATTGGGAGGCACTGGGGGGGAGTACTTCCAAGCTGCTCCCCTTCTTCCGCCGTGAACTCAACATCGCGTGCGAGCAGGGCCGCTTCGCGTCGCTTGTCCGCGAAGTGCGGAGTGCCCGGGCGTGAGCCGCCGCGAGTATCTCTCGATCAAGGCCATCCGGGCCGAACAGGGTGCCAAGACCAGCGTCTACGCATTCTTCCTCGAAGGGTCGGACATTACGCGCATAGCAGACATCAGTCGCCTGCGGCGGGACGACAAGGAGTTGAAAGGTTTTCAGCGCGGAGAGATCCGCGCGCACGTCAACGCGATCACCGAATTTTTGGACAGCGGACCGGTCCTGTTTCCCAATGCGATCATACTGGCGCTCTCGCCAGAGGTCGAGTTCACCCTATCGCGGGGACCCAAGCCTGCCACCCTGTGCACGGTCAGCGAGGGTGGAACGCTCAAGATCCCGATATATCCGGAAGGTCGACGTGCTGCCTGGATCGTCGATGGCCAGCAACGGTCGCTCGCGCTCGCCCAAACTCGCGCGCGTTCGATCGCGGTGCCGGTGATCGGCTTCGTGTCCAACGATCTCGAAACGCAGCGCGAGCAGTTCATCCTGGTTAACAAGGCAAAGCCGTTGCCCACCCGGTTGATCAACGAACTGCTGCCCGAGGTCAGCGTCCTCTTGCCTCGCGACCTTCTCGCCCGCCAGCTTCCGAGCGCCTTGTGCGAGGCGCTCAATACCGATCCTTCCTCGCCTTTTCATGGCCTGATCCGGAGAGAATCCGACGACAAGAGCAAGGCAGGGATCGTCACCGACAACGCCCTGATCGAAACCATGAAGGCCAGCCTCAAGTCGCCGATGGGCGCGCTGGGGCAATATCGCCGCAACGGCGACGGCAACGACACCGAGGCCATGTTCGAAACGCTGCTGATCTTCTGGTCGGCGGTTCGCGACACTTTCCCTGAGGCTTGGGGGAAGCCCCCGACCGAAAGCCGTCTCATGCACAGCGCCGGCATCCGGGCCATGGGATCGCTGATGGATCCGATCATCTTGCGAGCGGACTCCAGTTCGGACCGCGCAGCAACGGTCCGCACGGTCCTGAAGCGCCTGGCGCCGCATTGCCGCTGGACAGGAGGCAATTGGGAGGATCTGGGGCTCGCCTGGAACGCGATCCAGTCGACCTCTCAGCACATCTCGAAGCTCAGCGACCATCTCCTCCATCTTGAGCGCGACCTCGCAAAGGCCGCGCCATGAAGTTCATCTTCGCCGACAGCCTTGATTATGTGGACCCAGCGTTCGACTTCCTTGCCGATCGGAGCGCGGCCGAGCGACAGCCCTATTGGGATGACGCCTATCCGCACGAGATTATGGGCTATGCGCCCTATGACGGCGTGCTCGTGTCCCGGGGGATCGTCGGCGATCACCGCGTGAAGGGCAAATATACCGGCAGCCAGGCGCGGCGTTTCGGGCTGGTTGGCGCGCGCAAGTTCCTTCGGCTGGACAAGCCGCAATTCGCGCATCTCGACATCTTCGGCGATTGCGGAGCCTTCACCTACGTGAGCGAAGAGAAGCCGCCCTATTCGGCCGCAGAGATGGTCGAATTCTACGACGAGTGCGGATTCACCCATGGCTGCTCGGTCGACCACATCATTTTCGACTTCGATGCGCGGCTGGCGGGCCTTAGCGGCGGCTCTGCCGACGCGAAGTCCCGCTTCGATATCACTCTCGAGAATGCCGACGCGTTCCGGCGCGAGGCGCTGGCGATCGATGCCGGCTTCACGCCTCTCGGCGTGGTCCAAGGCTGGTCCCCCGGCAGCATGGCAGAGGCCGCCCGGCGGCTTGTCGCCATGGGTTACGATTACCTCGCCTTGGGTGGCATGGTCCCGCTCAAATCGCCCGAGATCAAGCTCTGCCTCGAGGCACTCCGCGACGCCGTGCCTTGGTCGACAAGGATTCACATCCTCGGGTTCGCCAAGGCCGACGATATCGACAGCTTTCACAGCTATGACATCGCCAGCTTCGATACGACCTCGCCGCTCATCCGCGCCTTCAAGGACGCGAAGCAGAATTACTATCTGCCCGGCGAAGGGCTGGGTCTTCGCTATTACACCTCAATCCGGGTGCCGCAGGCGATCGAAAATCCAAAGCTCCAGCGTGCCGTCCGGCGTGGAACCTTTCGCGCGGAGGAGCTGGTCCGGTTGGAGGCGGCGGCGCTGGACTCACTGCGCGCTTATGACCGGGGCGGAGCGGGTCTCGAGGACACCCTCCACAATGTGCTCGTCTACAGCGCGGCATTTGTCGAGGAAAAGCCCTACGCCGATTGCTCGGACAGCCCGGCGCTTCTGAAGCTCGCCGACCGCTATCGGACCACGCTCAAGGAAAAGCCCTGGAAGCAATGCGGCTGCGCGATCTGCACTGCCGCATCCGTCGATGTGATCATTTTTCGTGGAAGCAATCGCAACAAGCGGCGCGGGATCCACAACCTCGCCGTCTATCAAGACCATATTGAACGACTGGATATCAAACGTGCCGTCAAACGATCCCATCCGCTACCTTTCGATCTGTGCGCAGCAGAGCGATGAGCATGTCGTGCTCAGCTTCGCCGCCAAAGCCGCAGATGTCCTGCGTTTCGCCTCGATCGAGCGCATCGGGCGCGACGCACAGGGAGAACTATCGGGCTTCCAGCGTCCGCAGGTCGCAGCCCATATCCGGGAAATTCGCGATTATCTCGAGAAGCCGAACGCGGTTCTGCCCAATCCAATCGTTGTCGCCTTCACCGACAATGTCACCGTCGAGCCAAATGGCGACGGCTCGGCGATGCTGACGATCGATCTCGAGGATGGCCCCCCAGGGCTCGTCGTGGACGGTCAGCAGCGCCTCACCGCCCTCGGCGAGGTCGATCGGAATTTCCAGGTCTTCGTCTCGGCTCTCATCTGCCGCAACGATGCCGAGTTGCGGCGTCAGTTCGTGCTGATCAACAACACGCGCCCACTTCCCAAGTCGCTGATCTACGAGCTTCTCCCGACCGTTGATGATCTGCCGCCGCGTCTCAGCCGACGCTCGAAGGCTGCTGAGATCACGGCACGCCTCAATTTCGAGAACACCTCGCTGAAGGGCTATATCAAGCAGCACACCTGCCCTGAGGGCATCATCGCCGACACCGTGATGCAGAAGATCATCATGGAGTCGCTTTCGAACGGCATCATGCGAGAGATGATCAGGACACCGCGCGGCAAGGATCGTTGCGTGCGGCTGGTTTCGGAATTCTTCGACGGGTTGAAGCAGACCTTCCCGGAAGCCTGGCATGGCCAGAAGCCGGCTACCTCCCGGCTTCTCCATGGCGCGGGCATTCAGGCGGTGGGCGACGTCATGGAGGTGCTTGCGCAGCGCGCCGATGCCCGAACCGCACAGGAATTCCGGGCCGGCATGGAATGCCTTAAGGGCAAGGTGGCCTGGATCGAGGGCACATGGGATTTCGGCGACGAGGTCCGCCGCTGGAATGCGCTCCAGAACGTCAATCGCGATATCGCACTGCTGAAGCACTATCTGGTCGGCATCGTGAAAGCTGACCTGCGCTCCAAGCGCAGGGCAGCCCCGGCACCGCTGCTCGAGCAAGCTGGGGGCGCCAGATGAGCTACGCGGTCAAGGAGATCTTCAAGACCCTCCAGGGAGAAGGCGCGCACAGTGGCCGCGCGGCCGTTTTCTGTCGCTTTGCCGGCTGTAATCTCTGGTCGGGGCGCGAAACCGACCGTGCCACCTCAGTCTGCACCTTCTGCGATACCGATTTCGTCGGTCTCAATGGAACGGGCGGCGGTCGGTTCGCTGATGCCGATGCGCTGGCCGACGCCATCGCCGCTGAATGGGGCACCGGGCTGGCGGGTCGCTATGCCGTGCTCACCGGCGGCGAGCCTCTCCTCCAGGTCGATCAGGCGCTGATCGACGCGCTCCACGCCCATGGTTTCGAGATCGGCGTCGAGACCAACGGGACGCAGCCCGCTCCAGCAGGGCTCGACTGGATCTGCGTCAGCCCCAAGGCGGGCGCTCCCCTTGTCCTTGAGACAGGCAACGAACTCAAGCTCGTCTATCCTCAGGCTGATGCTCGGCCGGAGCGCTTCGAGCACCTTTCCTTTGACCATTTCTTTCTGCAGCCAATGGATGCCCCAGCAGCGGACGACAACCTGGCTGCCGCAATCGCTTATTGTACCCAAAACCCGCGCTGGCGCCTGTCCCTCCAGTCACACAAGATGATCGGAATTCGCTGATGTTCGAACTCAGCAAGCAGTTTCGTTTTGATGCGGCCCACACGCTCGAGCGGGTCATCGATACCGAGTCCAGCCGGCGGATCCACGGTCACAGCTACCGCGCCGAAGTTACCGTGCGCGGCAGGCCTGATCCAGTGACGGGCATGATCGTCGATCTGGGCATCCTTGAGCGCGAGATGGAAGATGCACGCGATGCGCTCGACCACCGTTTCCTCGATGAGATCAATGACCTTGGGCCGGCAACGATGGAGAATCTTTGCCGCTGGATCTGGGATCGTCTCAGGCCAACCATCTCGAACCTGTCGCGCGTGAGCGTCCATCGCGACAGCAGCGGCGAGACTTGTTCCTATTGGGGCGAGGAGGTCGCCGCGTGATGACGGACGAACGCGCCCTCGTGCTTTTCTCGGGCGGCCAGGACTCCGCCACCTGTCTTGCCTGGGCGCTCGAGACGTTCGGCTGGGTGGAAACGCTTGGCTTCGATTATGGTCAGCGCCACAGGGTCGAGCTTGAATGCCGCGAGGCCTTTCGACAGGGCGTGATCACCAGCAATGACGCATGGGGCGCACGCCTCGGCCCCGACCATATGCTCGATCTTTCCATCCTCGGGCAGGTAAGCGAAACGGCCCTGACACGAGATGCCGAGATCGCTTTGCGAACGGACGGGCTCCCCAACACCTTCGTTCCGGGCCGTAACCTGATCTTCTTCACGCTTGCAGCGGCCTTGGCGTCACGGCGCGAACTGCGTCATCTAGTCGGTGGCATGTGCGAGACCGACTTCTCCGGCTATCCGGATTGCCGCGACGACACGCTAAAGTCGCTCCAGGTGACCCTCAACCTCGGAATGGGCACTCGATCCGTCCTGCATACGCCGCTCATGTGGCTCGACAAGGCGCAGACCTGGGCCATGGCCGAGCGACTTGGCGGTGATCCGCTGGTCACGCTGATCCGGACGTCGACGCACACTTGCTATCTCGGCGTTCACGATCGGCTGCATGATTGGGGATATGGCTGCGGCACCTGCCCTTCATGCGAATTGCGGATTAAAGGATGGGAAGGGTTCGACGCATCGCGCCACAACGCGTGACTCGATAACAGAGCAGATCAAGACGCCGAGGGGCCGGCGTGGGGGAGAATGATGGCGTCGGGTCTGAGTGCGTCCACCGTCAAATCGTGGTTCCAATATCGCTGCGAACGCAAAACGCGGTACGATATGATGTCCCGCGTGGAGCGCGACAGCGCCACCATTGTCAAGGAAGAGAGCGGCGCAGCCTGGGCACTCGAAGGAAACAAGTTCGAGGAGCGTGTGCTCGCCAGGCTGCACGAAAATGAGCCTTTGCTTAGGCCTGGTCCGAACGAAGACCGGCTCGGCCAGGCCGAGACGATCGCCTTTCTCCGCGGCCAGACCAAGCAAAAGGCCGCCACCCAACTGGGCCTCGAACAAGGACCGTCGTTCCGCGCGGCGCTTGGCCTGCCCGACCATCTCCAGATCAATCGATCCTACACCGACATCGTGTTTCGGGAGACGACGCCCGACGGCACCCTCTTTCGGATCGTCGACATCAAGGCGACACGCAGTTCTACGCCCTTCCACAAGGCCCAGGTCGCATTCTACGCGCTGCTGCTGCGGGGCATGCTCGCCGACCTCGGGATCGACGCAAGTGTCGATGCGACCGGCGCCGTTTGGCACATCCGGGCAGGAACCCGCGTGGCGGAGGGACTTGTCGAGCCGGCGACCTTCCCGCTCAAACCCTATCTGAGATTGGTCGAGGAGTTCTTGAAGCGCGATGCGCCGCGCATCGCGAAGCGGAAGGTCCTCGCCAATTTCGATGAGACGTTCTTCCACATCTACTTCAAGTGTGAGCAGTGCGATTATCTCGCCCATTGCCGGAAAGCGATCGAGCACCCAGACCCCGCTGACAATGACGTGTCCGCGGTTCCCGGAGTTTCGCACGAGGGCAAGCTCGCGCTGCAAGCGCGCGGCCTGAAGACGGCGGGGCTGCTAGCAGGATCGGCAGGGATCGGCGCGACTGGGCCGACGAGTTGGTCCTTGCAACGCCGGAGCGATACCATCATCGCCCGCGCGGGCGCGATCACGGCGAATGAGGTGCGCCGCCTCCCGGACGTGATGAGCTATTTGATGCCACCGCGCATCGACCGTGCCTTCTACCTTCTCGCCGATCATGACGCGGTCGAAGATAATCTCGTCACAATCGCCTTTATGCGCCGCGGCGGAACGCCTCGATCGGTCATCCGCGTCATCGACAAGAGCAGCCCGGACACGGAGCGGCAGGCACTGCTCGACGTGTTCACCGCGCTCATCGCCGATCTCGGCGAAGTCGACGCCCACAATGCAGCGGCTGATCCTGATCAGCAACTCCAGGCCCACATCTTCATCTATGAACCGGCCGAAGCGCGCGCGATCCAGGCGGCGATCGGTCGTCACCTCGACGATCCTCAGATCCGAACCGGATTGCTTCACGCCGTTCGGTTGTTTCCGCCGGAGGATGTCGTACCCGAGCCCGAGTTCAAGGGGGCGCACCACCTTCCGGCCACGGCGATCCGATCCGTCATCGAGCAGCTTTACGCCTTGCCGACGATGGTGTCCTACGACCTCCGGCAGGTCTCCGAGGCACTTCACGCAGCCGGGCAGATCGATGCTGCTTATGCGCCGGTCGGCACCTTTCGACGGGACTTCTCGTCATTGCTCGCGATGGAGGCCATTCGTTCGCTTCGCGAAGGCCTGCGCGATGGCGTCACCGTCGCCCAAGTGGAAGCGGATGTCAGGGCAAGGCTGGAGACCGCGGCCCGGCTCGTCGAGTGGCTGACCAGCCAGAACGCTACGGCGCAGCCACCCTTCTTGCGCCTCGAGAAGCAGCCCTTCCGCTTCCAGTCCACCCTCAACCCACTGAACGCCGGCGATCTTGATCTTCTGTATGCTTACGAGTTGCTGGACTCACGCAGCGCCTTGCTGGAAACGCTTGTCCGCCTGGCGCAACCGGCAAGGGTGCGCCAGCAGCGCGGAGAGTGCCTCGCTGGTCTGACGCTCGAGAGCCAAGGAAGGCATTCCAATGGACGCCGCTGGCTTCGCTTCTCGATCCCCCCGGAAAGCCGCGATGCCGAAATCTCGCCGGACGACATCGATCTGATCCTCACCGACGACAATCCCGATCTGCGCCTCAATCCTGCAAACTGGCGCCCACTGGAGATCCGCTTCAACTATGGGGACCATGGGTCGCTCTTCGTGAACATGTCGGCGCGCCAATATGATTCAGCGATCATGGCCAGCCTTCGCCGACAGACCGGACCGAAGGGATGGTGCATCGACAAGACCCACCGGGATATCAATGGTCCCCGGGTCCAGAACTTCCTCCTGCAACTCGGAGGACAGCCATGAGCGCTCCCGAAATCTTGCGCTTCCTGCGCGATCCGCTCGATTTCGCGGGTGATCCGGTCGATGCAGACATTTGGGAGACCGGCCTGCGCGACGTTGCACAGCCCCTCACCGAAGCCGCAAACATACCATTGCGCCGGGCGCAGATCGATGCGTGGCATGGACTTGCCGACGCTCGCGCCGGCCTGATCCTCGGCCCCCCAGGCACGGGCAAGACTCACGCCCTCGCCTGGATGGCCGCGGGTTATCTTGAAGCGCGGCGGCGCGCCGGCTTACCGTGCCGGATCCTCGTCTCCGCCTTCACGCGCAACGCCATCATCAATCTCATCGAGGCCATCGCTGAGCGGTGCCAGCAACTGGACGTGCCGCCCCGAATTGCCTTCGTTGGTCGCGAGCCATCCAGCCCGCTCGGGCCGGGCGTCGAGCATCTCGACGTCGATGACACCGCCGATCTTCTCACCGAAGACTATGCCGTCGCTGGGATGACGGTTTGGGGCCTCAATCGGCTCATCGATGCGCAGGGCGGATTTACCGGCGCCTTCTTCCACCTGACCTGCGTCGATGAAGCGTCGCAGATGGTGTTAAGCCATGGCCTGATGGCGATCGCCGGCATGGCCGAAAATGGCCGCATCCTGGTTGCCGGCGACAACAAGCAGCTTCCCCCGATCCGGGTCGAACATGATCATGATGTCGATGGCCGCCGACTCGGATCTTCGCTCTACGCCTTTCTCCAGGCTGCCGGAGTTCCCGAGTTCCCGTTCGACGAAACGTTCCGGCTGAACGAACCGCTCACGCGCTTTCCCCGCGATCGCTTCTACGAGAATCGCTACCAGAGCGTCGTCCCGGAGCGGCGGCTCCCCCTGATCGAAGGCTGGGAACAGGGGCTCGATGATTGGGAGCGCGTGGCGCTCGATCCTGAGTATCCGATCTGCGTTCTGATCCATGACGGTCCGCCAACCGGATCATCCAACCCGTTCGAAGCGACGGTCGCGGCCAGACTCGGGCGCCTGTTGTTCCGCCGGCTGCCGCCGACCAAGGATGGCGCGGACGATAGCGAGAAATGGCAGCATCGCCTCGCGATTGTCAGCCCACATCGCGCGCAGAACGCGCTGATCCGCAACATGCTTGCCCAAGGGCCGGAAGGCGCGGGCGCAGTCGTTGAGACCGTCGACCGCATCCAGGGCCGCGAGCGCGATGCAATGGTCGTGAGCTACACCGTCGCCGACCCCGAGTTCGCACTGGCCGAAGCGGAGTTCATCTTCAGTCCAGAGCGTCTCAATGTCACCGTGACACGCGCACGCGGCAAGCTCATCTTGATCATTTCGCGGCGATTGCTCGAGGCCGTGCCGTCCGACGAGGAGTTGGTCGACAAGGCTGAGACCCTGCGCGAATTCATCTTTCGCGCCAAATATGCAGACAGCATCAAGCTGTCCGCGCCCGATCACGGCCAGGTCAACGTCGATGTCTGCGTCCTTCCATTCAGCGACGAGGCGCCGCTGCCGCAGATCGCCGCGGCCGCGCGGCCAGTGCGGGACGACCTTGCTGACCTCACGCCCGGGCACCTGCGGATCCTTGAAGAAGTCCGCAAGATGGCCGGGGTCAACAAGTGGGGCACTGTTCCCGACTACACGCTCGCCCGGGCAATGCGCAGTGACGCCAAGAAGATCTTTCCTGATCTGCGGCTCCTGCAGCGACACGGCCACATCGCACTGGAGCGCGTTCCCGGCACGCCGCCCTTTTGGAGCATTAAGCCGCTCACTAACCAGCGTGCGCTCTATTCGCTCGACGCGGACGAGTTGGTCGACCGCGTCGAGGAAGCGATCATGCTCGCCGGGACCGGCCGGCGAGGCGCCCTGTATGCTCGGGTTCGCGACGCTTTCGACTGGCTAGGTGCAGACGGCGAAGACCAGTTCAAGCCGGTGCTTGATGGTCTGGAGGCGGACAAGATCGTCCAATATGAGATGGTCAACAACCGGCTCTATGTCTCACGGGTTCACGCCGAGCCGGCGGACGCCCGCGACCTGGCCGAGCCCCTCGGAGAAGATCTTCAGCCGGCAGACTATATCCTCCTCAATCACCTCGAGGACCACGAGGCCCGACGGATCAATTTCGGCGTCTTCGAAGAGTGGCACGCGCCGATGGATCTCGCGCGTGGGCTTGGCGCCAACCTCTCCGAGGTCGCGGAGTCGCTTCGCCTCCTGAGCCTCCACGGGCACATTCTCATTGCGGAAGAAGGGCGTGTTCGCAGCCGAATGGCGGAAATGGCGCGCGCCGTCCGCTATTCGAAGCAGCGCTTCCGCAAAGACGATGCCGGGGATCGGCCGTATCTCGTCCGCGGCCTCAAGGTTGAACTGCGCAATCGAGAAAAGCCGGCCTATGACAGTCCGCTCCGTGATGCCGTTGCCGCCGTTGAAGCGAAGCATGGAGAAGGCAGCGAGCCTGCGGAAGCGTTCCGAATGGTGGCCGAGATGCTCCGGCGTGCTTGGAACGCACCGTCACCGAACCTTGCCGGCTTCCAGGATCGGGCGTTCACCGCGATATTCGACGCCTGGGTCGGGCCTGGCGACGAACGCTTCGTAATCGCGGCCGAGACAGGCTCGGGGAAGACCGAGGCAGCCTGTCTGCCCATCATCGCTGGCGCGACACTAGACCGGCTTCGCTCCATCGGCGGCACGCGGGCGATCCTCGTTTATCCGCGCGTCAGGCTCGCCGCCAACCAAGCTCAGCGGCTCGCCCGCTATTTGGCGGCTCTCGGCAAAGTCGATGGGGCACCCAGGCTCACATTAGGTTTGCAAAACGGTGCCGTTCCGGAAAGTTGGCAATACGCGGACCCGGAAACGTGGGAACCGACTGGCCGCACCGGCGAATATCAATTTCCCTTCTTCATGTGCCCCGAGCCCGCCTGCGGCGCTCCGCTCGCCATCGCCGCTGGGACAAACGGTGCGCCTGACACGCTCCACTGCAAGGGATGCGGCTGGGAGTTCGATGGCTGGATCGGGACCAAGCAAGCCCTGCGAGCGACACCGCCGACCTTGTTCCTGCCCACGACCGAGTCACTTCATCAGTGGCTAAACGATAGCCGCTATGGCGCCCTCTTTGGCGATGTCGGGGCGGGACCGCGCTGCATCCTCGCCGACGAGATCCACCTCTACACGCATATTCAAGGCGCGCAGATCGGTTATGGCCTGCGCCGTCTCCTTGGCCGATGCGCATTGAACGGCGATGCGCCAATCGCAGTCGGCATGAGCGCGACGCTGGGGCGGCCCGCTCATGTGTGGCATCAGCTCGTCGGCGGCTCGGAGCCCCTGCTGATCGAACCGCTTCCTGCCGAACGAAAGCCAAATCCCAAGGGGCGGGAATATTTCTACTTCGTCCAACCCGAGGTTGAATCGCGCAATCGTGACGTCGCGGGCGCATCGACAACGATCCAGTCCGCCATGGCGCTCGCGCACAACATGCATCGCCGGCATGGCAGCGAGGGCGGGTTCCGCGGCATCGTCTTTGTCGACTCGATCGACAAGCTGAAGCGGCTCCATGGCAATTACATGGATGCCGAAGAAGGTCAGAGCCTCGCCAGCCTCCGCACCAGAATCTACCCGGACCACCCCGCGACCGGACTTCCACGGCGCGCCTGCTGCGGTGATCCGCTCGGATGCGACCTGTTCCGTGATGGCGAGTGCTGGACGTTCGCGGCCACCGACAAGAGGCAATGGACGGCGCGTGGCCCATACATCCCGGGCAATCCGCTCAGCGTCGCCCGCTTTCCCGTCTACTCGGGGAGTAGCGCCCGCATCGAAACAGAAATCCAGCGGAGCGATCTGGTTTTTTCGACCGCGTCGCTCGAGGTCGGGTATGACGATCCCGACATGGCGTTCGTCTACCAGCATTATGCTCCCTCGAACCTCGCCAGCTTCGTTCAGCGCAAAGGCCGGGGCGGTCGCGGCAATGATGATCGTCCGGTCACGGGCATCACGCTTTCGATCTACTCTGCTCGGGACTCCTGGTACTATCGCCGCCCAACCGCACTCCTGGACAGCCGCGGTTTCGAAGTTCCCTTGAACCTCTCGAACCCGATCGTGGCGCGCGGCCAACTGGCAACGCTGCTCCTGGATCTGATCGCACGGCGGGAGACCTTGCGCCTGCCTGCAATTGGGAGTGGAGGCCAGCCTTCGAGCGAGATCGTTTCGGAGTTCGGCGACGCCTGTTCACGCCTGGTCGATGACGATCCCTTTGCTCGGCTAGGCTATGCGAATGCCGAGGCGTTCATCCGAGACATCACGTCCAAATTCGGCACCTTTCCCGCCGATGAGCATGCGAGGAGCAGACGTGCCCGGATCGAGTGGGTGCCACGGACCCTGTTCGGGGCTGCAGACCTGCCGAGTGTGGACATCCGCGTCCCTACTCATGGCGGCGAGCCGATCATCAAGAGCGAGGATATCGCGCTGGGCCTTGGCGCGGCGGCGCCGGGCAATGCGACACGTCGGTGGGGCAGCATTGAGGTTCATTGGCGGGCGCCCAAGCTTGGCCGCGCGCCCTATCTCAACGCCCAGGAAGAGGCTTCGGCCGAACAGATCGACCTCGGCAGCGCGGCTGAACTCCTAGCCAACTTGCCCATCGACGCGCGCGAAGATCTCGGGGATGCTCCAATCTCGCCGACGATCCTGCGGCCCACAACCTTGGGCACCGACCTTATCGGCCTGGTTCGCGGTGGCGGCTGGACGCCGCTGGTCGAGTGGGATGCCCAGAACTGGGTTGCCAAGCCGATCCCGGACAATGTCGATCCGGCGGCGGCGCTCGACATGCGCAGCACGGGTTCGCTCCGCGGCTTTCCAACCCTGCGATTCGACAGGGACGGCACGCCTGCCGATGTTGGCCAATTGCGGCCGATCCTTTCCGGGTTCGAAACCTATGTGGGCAGCGCGACCAACGGCCCCGGCCTCCACCTGTCGCGCTTCTATTGGGGAGCGGACGCTGAAGTCAGGATTGTCGAACAGGCCGACCCGATCGGAGTCTCCCAGACCTTCACGGACGCGGCCGGCGAGACATCGCAGTTCATAGGCTATACGATGGAGAGCGAAGGTGTCCGCTTCGCCCTTCGCTCAGACCGCATCGATGCGTTTCTCGATGCGGAAATGGCCAGGCTTGCGGGCGATTCCGCCGACCAGCGATGGCATCGCAATCAGATGCTGCGCTACATCGTGCAGCGGCGGGCTCGAAACGCCGGGATCAATGGCTACGAAGCCAGACGCGTCGCCGAACTGGTGGTTACTGCGGCCGATAGTCCCACCTTGCGCGGCGACCTCGCGAAGCTGCTCAAGATGTGGAGCGACACGGCGCTTAGCAACCTCTTCAAGCGCACTTACCATGAAGCTCTCTCGAGCCATCCGCTGCTGAGCGAGCGCCGGATCGACCGACTCATAGGCACGCTAGCCGGCACCCGCTTCAACGAATTGCTCCGCCATGTCATGGAAGCGCAGAAATCCGACGACCATCTTCGTGCATTTCTGCGCAGCCAGTTGGTCCACAGTTTGGCCGTGCGCCTTCGCCAAAGCCTTGTGCTGCACGGCCGCGGCGAAGAGCGGCGCGTGGTCGCGCATGTGAAGCTACCGGTGCAGTTCGGCAGCCGCTCGGAGGACGTGATCACGATCGCCGAGAATGGCGTCGGCGGTGACGGCACGACCAGGACGTTCATCGAGCAGGCACATGGAGCGTTTGGCGAATTCATGAGCGGCTTCGCCGACACTTGCCCCAATGCCGCTGAAGACCAGTTGGTCGAAGCGGCCCATCAGGCCTGCGCGCACCATGAGCATTGGCGCGCGCTTGACCCCCGCCGCCCCGATACGCTGGATGCGATCGGCGGCGATCTCGGGATCGACTTTCATGCCGCGGGTGCGCCGTCGCCCCAGCAACTCCTCCGCCTGCTCTACGCCAACGAGGCGATCGGTGGCCAACAAGTCGCCCTGTATGACATCTGGCAAGAGGTGAGGGCGGCCAAGGAGGCGCTGAGATCTGCCATCGGACGGGAGCCCGACGGATGGGAGATCGTCAGCGCGGCCTCCAAAGGTGCTCTCGACGGTCTCTTTCCCACGCTGGCGACGATGCTGAGCGCGTATTCAC